>JAVCCM010000070.1 GCA_030765455.1 Candidatus Electryonea clarkiae
AATACTATGATGAAGAAGTAGATGAGTATGAAGAAGAGGACATTGATAGTGAAGAAGAGTATGAAGAAGAAACTGAAGAATATGAAGACGATGAATACTATGATGAAGAAGTAGATGAGTATGAAGACGAAGATGAGGAGATTGAGGAAGAGGAAGAGGAAGAGGAATAATCCATAAGCAAGCAGGGAAATTGGAATCAATGGAGATGTACAGGCATATAATACTTGAATAAATTTTAATAAATAAATACATTTCCAAAGGAGAAACTTCTAATGTACTCAAGAAATCAAATATTAATCGTTTCAATGGTCTTCCTGCTTTTCCTGGCAGCAGGTTCAGTCGTTTATGCACAATTGCCTGGAATTACTCTTCAAGAAATAACGATTAAAGGCGAAGTTCAGGAGCCTCAATCTATTATTTCTCCCTCCAGAACAAGACCGGAGTTTATTCCAGCCGCTATCGATTCGGTTGGGAAAGATTACACTGAATCTGCCTTCGCATTGATGTCGGATCTTATTGCTCCGGCTCAAGAGGAAGTCAGACCGAAAAAGATGAGTGATTTTAAATCGCTTATTGCGAAAGAGCGTCACTAGCTATATATTGAGTTCGCAAATCGCAGTAATTTGGCATTTAATTATAAGTAACATTTCAGAACAACATAGGAGAAGGTAAGAATGGTCGTATTCGGAAACCTGTTCGATTCTTTTAAGCCCGATGCCGGTGGTGCATTTATTTTCATGTATTTACTGTTATTCATGCTTGTATGGATGTTAGGTATCATTATTGAGCGGTTCGCATCGATTTTCGTCATTGCCAATGTCAATGCAGATCGATTCATGGCAGAAATCAGGAAAATGGTTCAAGCCGGTGACTTTAAGAAGGCAATTAATCTTTGCAAGTCTGCAGGTAAGAGAGCTTTACCACGTGTTATTATGTCTGCATTAATAGAGGCAGAAAGACGCGAATTGATTGACTTTCGAGCTGTTCAAAATGCTCTTGATGAGACCACACTTGAAGTTATGCCGGAGTTGGGAAAGAATATGCCTATCCTGGCTATGATCGGTAATGTTTCTACCTTGCTTGGTCTGATGGGAACGATTTTCGGTCTGATTCTGTCGTTTGAGGCGGCATCTGCAGGTGGTGGTGGTAGTGGCGATGAACTTGCAAAAGGTATTTCGGTTGCTATGTTGACTACACTCGCCGGATTGATAGTAGCGATACCTGCAATCATGGGTTATGCTTTCATTAATGTTAAGATCAATGCGATTATTGAGGATATAGATGAGCATTCGGTGAAGCTGGTTCACCTGTTAACCGGAGGTCGTTGATAAGTGGCGTATAAACCATCAGATAAAAGGAACAAAGCGCCAGCGAACATCGACCCGGATGTTACACCTATTATGAACCTAATGGTTGTGTTGATCCCTCTACTAATTTCAATGGCAGAGTTCGTAAAAATAGCTCTGTTAGAATATGCGCCTCCCGCTATCGAAGAACCAAGCGGCGAAGGTGATGGTGGGGGAAGTGACAACCAGAATCAGCAGCAGGATGTAAAGCTAAACCTGACATTAAACATTACTGAAGAAGCATTACAGGTATCGTTGTTCGGTCAGACTTCTGGAGAGAATTTTATCGAAATTGCAAATCTACCTGATGGAGCATATGATTTCGAGGCTCTTCATAAAGAGTTTGTTCGAATAAGGACAGATATCATTGGACCTGCGCTTGGTGAAGAGCAGACAGGAATTGATGAAAAATCCGGTCTGCCAATTATCGTAGCAACTTACAAATTTTCGGATGCTGCGAGTTTGAAAATAGCAGGTAAAGGTGATATCCCATGGCAGGTATTGGTAAGTGTGCTGGATGAATCTCGTGAATATGTAGATAAATCTGGTGAGATAAGGCCACTTTACCCAAGCCCGATAATGGGTATGATTCAGTAATTCGTATGTATAGTTCAGGTTGGTAAAAATTATTTCGATGACGTTGGAGAATTATTATGGCGTTTGCTCCTTCTAAACGTAAGCGTAGGAGAAAGTCAGAGTCACCGGGAAGTATGACGTCTATGATGGATATGATGACCATTATCCTTCTCTTCCTATTGAAGTCATATTCATCCACGGGTGCTCTGCTTCAGCCGGCATTTAAGAATCTGCCTCAATCTACAGTAGAAAAGGCACCGGAAAGGAATCTGGCGATTGTTATTTCGCAAGATGGTTGCTTTGCTGACGTTGATGCTGAAGTCAAACCTATGATTGCTCCTGTTGAAGAATTTAAAGATGATTCCAGTCCTTCAATTCCAAGTCTTGAAGACTATATCATGCAACAACAGGAACGAGACCAGGTGTTAGGTAAAAAAGTGACAGATCAAATGACTATTCAAGCCGCTGATGATATCCCGTATTCCTGGATTCTTAAGGTAACGCAGACTGGATCTGAGGCGGGGATTCAGAAATATGATTTTGTTATAATCAAAATACAAAAACCGAGTGCTTAGGAGGCAACTATGGCACAACAGCTCGCAGGATTTCCAAAAGAGCTGAACGTTCATCTTTCTGACAGAATAGATAAAATTTATTTGATCTCCTTCTGGAGTAATTTTGTATTCTGGTTTTCTCTTATCGGTTATCTTCAATCTCTTCCAACTCGTGAAATGTCGTCGGAAGATTTGGAGAAATATATGCGGGCTATATATGATGTGAAACCGCAGAAAATTGTTAGAGAGAAAGTTGTAAAAGAAGTCGCGGAAACTGGTGCAAAAACTGTCGAAATAGAAGAAGTGGTTGAGAAAACATCTGCCGAGAAAGCTGCTGATCGTTCTGCAAATCGCGCAAGACGTCAGGCACAGATGCGATCAGCCAGGGAGGCTGCACGTTCTGCGGGAATTTTTGCTGCCGCTGGAGCTATGAGAGCCGGACGTGGAGGAGCAAGAGGAAAACGTGTCGGTAAAGGACTTAGTGGTGGTTTCGCCGGTGTGGATGCCGGAAAACTTCTTGGAATGGCTACTACTTCAGCAGATGTCGCTGCTATCGAAAGGTTACGTGGCGGTGGTGCAATCACAGAAGGCGGTGGTGGAATTGACATTACACAGCTCTCTTTGAAAGACCTGCAGGTTATCCTTCAAGCTTCCTCTGTTGAGATTGATGATGTACCCGAGGTAAAAGGCGCCGGCGGTTCAGCTACAGCAAGCAGGAGCGGGAGTGATATTCTCGGCGTAGTGCAACGTGAACAAAGCAAACTTAAAAACTGCTATAATACCCAGAAGAAAAAGGATCCGAATTTAAAAGGTAAATTAACAGTTATGTACACAATAAAGACCGACGGTTCGGTTCAAAAGATCAGGATGAAGAATTCGCAGTGGACTAACCCGTCGTTAGGCAAAAAGGTCGAAATGTGTGTCAAGAAAAGGCTACAGAGGTGGAAGTTTGGCACTGCAGCAGGAGACGTGTCAACTAACTTCTCACTAAGTTTCATATAGTCTTCTCGATAGTATAAATAGATTGATTCAAACCCGGACCCGATTGGTCTGGGTTTTTTTTGAGTTAGAAATTGAATGATATTCTATCTGATTCTTTTGTTGTTGAACAATTCAAGAGATTGGAGACAATA
Organism: Candidatus Electryonea clarkiae; assembly: GCA_030765455.1. GTDB lineage: Bacteria > Electryoneota > Electryoneia > Electryoneales > Electryoneaceae > Electryonea > Electryonea clarkiae. Next base: position 3,610 of record JAVCCM010000070.1, read on the forward strand.
GGTCTGTTGCCTATCAAGATATGATGTCGCATCTTGCAAAATTATTTAGTATTTGAAAATGGACTAATATTGAACTTGGGAGTAGAAAGTGTATAGAAGTCATACATGTGGTGAACTTCGTTCGGATGATGTAAGTAAAACTGTGACACTTGCGGGTTGGGTTGCAAGAGTCCGCGATCTTGGTGGTTTGGTATTTATTGACTTAAGAGATCGTTACGGTAAAACACAGGTTGTATTCGATCCGGCTGATAATATGGAACTTGCAAATGAAGCAAAAAGATTGAGGTCGGAATGGGTTGTAAGGTTATCCGGCATAGTGAGAAATCGACCGGATGATATGATCAATGCTGAAATGAATACCGGCGAAATCGAAGTGAAAGGCACTGAAATTGAAGTGCTGGCATCCTGTGAAACGCCGCCTCTGCTTCCGGAAGACGAATTTGAACCATCGGAAGAACACAGACTGAGGCATCGTTTCCTGGATTTACGCCGTGATAAAATGCAAAAAAACCTTAAAATGCGGCATGTACTATTACAGGAAGTCAGGAAACATCTCTCGGCAAAAGATTTCATGGAAATCGAAACACCTTTTCTTACCCAGAGTACCCCCGAAGGCGCTCGAGATTTTATCGTTCCCAGTCGTATCCATCGTGGAAAATGGTATGCACTTCCACAGTCTCCGCAGACTTATAAGCAGATACTTATGATATCCGGTTATGATAAATATTTTCAGATTGTCCGCTGTTTTCGGGATGAGGATCTTCGTGCAAACCGGCAGCCGGAATTTACACAGATCGATATTGAAATGTCGTTTGTGCACCAGGAAGACATCCTGAATGTGACCGAGGGAATTGTTAGAGCCATTTTTGAAAATGTGATGGAAAAACCTTTCCCCGTCAGTATCCCGAGGATCAGTTATGACGAAGCGATCAAGCGTTTTGGCACTGATAAACCTGACACTCGTTTCAGTAATGAATTGATTGATTTGACTGATGAATTAAACGGTCATGGTTTCGGAGTAATTGATAATGTTGTGAAAAAAGGCGGCGGTGCTGTAGCCCTCAAAGTTCCGGGTAAATCAAAAGCCTCGAGAAAAGAAATATCAATCCTGGAAGATTTCGTTAAAGAACGCGGGCTTGGCGGATTAATGCCATTGAGAAAAAGTAATGAAGGCGTTTGGAGTGGTCCCTTGGGTAAATTCATCCCCCATAAAGTGCTGGATGAACTTGCAGTCAAAATAGAACTGGGTTCCGATGATCTTTGCCTGGTAGCTGCCGATAAAACAATGCGACGTTACGAGGTGATGGGGATGCTGCGGCTTAAATTAGCGAAATCCGAGGATTGGATTCCTGAAAATATGCATGAACTACTTTGGGTAACGGATTTCCCTCTTGTGGCAAGAAATGAAGAAGAAGATCGCTGGGAAGCGCTTCATCACCCGTTTACAGCTCCTGAACCGGATTCCTGGGATGAATGGATTAAAAAAGATCCGTTAAGGATTCGCAGCCAGGCTTATGACCTGGTCTGGAATGGCGAGGAAGTTGCCGGAGGCAGTATCAGGAATCATGACAGGCAAATGCAGGAAAAAGTGTTTGAATTGATTGGAATGGATGAGAAAGTTGCAAAAGAGCGGTTCAGTTTCCTACTGGATGCTTTGCAATACGGCGCTCCACCTCATGGCGGCATTGCATTCGGTTTTGACAGGTTGGTTATGCTGGTGGCAGGTTTAAGTTCCATAAGAGACGTTATAGCCTTCCCGAAAACTACGGCGGCAGTAGCTTTGTTTGAAGGATCGCCCGGAAAGATTGATCAGAGGCAATTGGATGAATTAGGTATTAGCGAGATTAAAAGTAGTGAATAGATATAGTGAAGTAGTCTGGGTTTTTGAACTGTAGCGAATAAAAGGAAATCCACAAAGTACGCTAAGAATTCACAAATAACACGAAGAATTCGCTAAGGACACGATAAGTGCCTTTGTGGCTTTCGTGCTTACTTTGTGTTCTCTGTGGTTGAAAGATTATCTCAGAACTCGAAGGAGTAACTGATATGCGGAGCTAAGAATTTCCTGAGACTGCAAAGTGTCCTCTTTGTGGGGGTAAAATAACTTCCGGTACAACCACTTTCTTTACAGATTTGGAAACTGGAGTTTTAATCGTACGTGAGGTACCAGCTCAAATTTGCAGCCAGTGTGGTGAGGATTGGTTTACAAGTGAAGTTTCCCAGCACCTCGAAACGCTTGCTGAGGATATGCGAGTCAAGGGCTCAGAAGTTGAGATACTTTCGTTTAGATCCGAATCTGCGAATTAAGTAAAAGCGTAAAATATATTTCAGTCTTGAGTCAGGTTCAGAGTTCACGCTTAAGTGTGCAAAAAAACAACCTGAAGGTTGAACTCTATACTTCTGGTCTCCGCTCAATTTATCATAGCAAACGTACTCTCAATTATCGGGAAGCGTTACCCATACGATTGATGCGATAATGTAGAATGATGCTGCAAGAATTGATAATAATAGGAACCATTTGAGACTGAAAGCATTACTGCTAATGGAGCTATATCCCGGACTGCAAGAAATACAAATACTAATGAAGTTCCCGAAAAGACTGATATTTTCTAAGCATATCGGTATCCGGTTATCAGAGGAATCAATGCACTGGTTTGCACTGCTGATTTTATGTTGTTCTAAAATCTATTTCAATGAGATGGATTTACTTTCGTGAACGGATTATTGCAACGGGCAAAACTACTTCTTCGAGCGAAACTCCTCCATGCAGGAACGAGTCCCGATATTTATCCGCATATTTATTAAATTCATTGGGATATACAAAATAGTAATCGTCCCTTGCAAGTAATACGTCTGTATTAAGACCCGAAGTCGGGATACCCCAGCCAACGGGATTTTTTATCCGAATGGCATGTTTCTCTTCAACACGGAGATTTCTACCAAGTTTATAACGTAGGTTTGTTGAGGCTTCGCGATCTCCCATGACTCTTGTTGGTTTTCTGACCCGTATAGAACCATGATCGGAGGTCAGGATAATCGTAACGCCGCGTTTTCCGAATTGTCTCAATAGTTCAATCAGCGGAGAATGCTCGAACCAGCTTCTAACAATGCTTCTATACGCAGCCTCATCCGGAATCAATGTCTGGATTACTTCTTCTGTACTGCGATGATGGGCGACTATATCTACGAAATTGAATACCATACTGACCAGTGGAATATCAAAATAATCTGATACTTTTCGAAGTACACGTTGAGCCTCATCAGGATCGAGAATCTTTGCATACTTGGGTTCCGGACTTGGAAATGCGTTCAATGATTGCAGTTGGCGATCAAGCAATTGACGTTCAAAGCGATTATAACTTGCTGAATCATCTGCTTTGAGTTTTTTCCAGAGATCAGGATGTTTAACCGGGTACTCGTGGGGCCATAAACCACTGAAAATACTGTTTCTTGAGTAAGGAGTGGCAGTTGGAAGTACCGAAATATAATGTTCAGTTTCGATATCGAATTCATCGCGTAGTATCGGTTGTACAGCCATCCAATGATCCATGCGAAGACAATCAAGGACAATAAAAAGAACCGGTTCTCCTCTAAGAATCCTGGGGCGAACCCATTCATTGACAATGTCATGACTCATCGCCGGTCGTTGATTACGCTCTCCATTGACCCATTTATGATAGTTATTCTCTATGTATTTCGAAAATAATGAATTGGCGCTGTTCTGTTGTTCTTGAAGAAGTTCTTCGAGTCCTGGATCATGAATTTCCTTGATTTCAATCGCCCATTTTGTCAATCGTTCCTGCAGGTCTATCCATTCATCCCAATCAAGATGTTCGTTTAATTCATAGTTGATCTGGTTTACTTCAGCTATATAATCCCGGCTGATGCGTTGAGTACTTATATCTTTTCCATATAATAATTTTTTCAATGCGCTCAGAATCTGGCTTGGATTGACAGGTTTGGTGAGATAATCGTTGATTCGCCCGCCAATAGCTTCATCCATTAAGGATTCTTCTTCGCTTTTCGTGATCATTATTACCGGCAGTTCAGGACGGATTTTCTTTATTCTTGACAATGTAGCGATGCCATCGAGACCTGCCATCTGTTCATCCAGGAGCACGGCGTCAAATTGCTCCCTTGCAACCATGCGAACCGCATCCTCGCCCGATGTTACACCCTCAACTGCAAATCCCCGCTCACCGAGGAAGATAATATGCGGTTGAAGCATCGCTATTTCATCATCCGCCCATAAAACTTTCTTGTCATCCATGATTTTCCGTTTCAATTCTGTCCAATTCTTTTTGCCATTTGATTGCCTGGTCTTTTGTCAACCTGCCATATCTTTCAGCCAGGTCAACAAGTGAACGTGTCAATACAAGATACACCAGACGACCTGACGGATCGTTCCAATCGAGGAGATGCGCATGTACCGCTTCCAGTTCATTTCGTGCTACCGGCCCCGTCATTGCGTTTTCTGGCAGCCCGGCTCCAAGATTTTCCACCATCCCCTGAACGAGAGGCAGGAGCGCTTTTACTGCATCTTCACGTGAATCCAAAATTCCGTCAAGGCGTGATGCCGCCAGATCCATTAACAGGGGAAGATAGTTGGAAACAAGAACACAGGCATTATGATACCTGTTGCGATCCTTCTCAGAAACACGTAATGGGATTGTTCCAAGTCTTTCGGCAATATCCACGGCCATTTCCCAGGCATTTTCATCAGCGGTAATACCGGCATAGATTCCCCTGAATCGTCCCGGATCGACATTTTTTACAAAGGTTTGTATCGGATGCCAAGCTAAACATTTGAATCCGGATTCGCTAAGCTGTTCCAACGGGGATAAGCCGAACCTACCGGCAAAATGGAGTGCGACAGGGGGATTTTGTTCATTAGTAATTCGAGTGTTTATATGCTTTCTTGATTTATGATTTTCTGCAATCGAATCAGAAATGTTCTTAACAGAATTATCGGGAACAGCAATAACGAGCAGGTCGATATCGAGTGGGACATCTTCTATTTGGGAGATCGGCAGGTTATCGATTTCAGCTTGATCTCTATCCGGATCGTCCGCTCTCAATCCGATGCCTGCGCATATAGCGCCTGACTTGATAAGTCCGAGGGCAAATGGACGACCGACAGCTCCGTATCCTATGATGGAAAACTTCATAATAGTAACACGTTGTGAAATGGTTAATGGTGAAATGTACTTGTATAGTTAGACTAATCCACCATGTCATTCCTGCGAAGGCAGGAATCCAGTAACTATTTGATATTATTAACACAATGGATTCCTGCCTTCGCAGGAATGACATCAAACTGTACTCTTACGGTGATATGTAAGGTATTATAAAGATATTTTCTTATAGATTTTCTCAGGAACATGACGTATGAGAATCATAATCAAACGCCAAATCAAGGGAGTATATAATACCTCACTGCCACGTTCAATTGCACGTACTATGTCTTTCGCTACGTCTTGAGGGTTTGCAAGTAAAGGAAGTTTCTCCAGTCCGTCCGTCATTCGAGTCCTGACCGGACCTGGTTTTACTGTGAGAACCTTTACACCTGCTGGAGCGAGTCTCTGTCTTAATCCTTGAAGAAATGTATTTAAAGCTGCCTTTGCAGCTCCATAGATATAATTCGATGCTTTTCCCCTGTCTCCCGCAACACTGCCTAAAACGACAATGTGACCCGTTTTTCGACGTTCCATATAATTTGCGATTTCACCAAGAAAAGACATTGCCGCAGTATAATTTATATCATGATCGAGTTTTGCGGCTTTGAAATCGTTTTCCAATTTATCTTGCTGTCCCAATACGCCTACCGCCCAGATCACGCCATAGATTTTTCCAAATGATTCTTCGATTTCATGAATAAAGTCTGAGTGGCTGTCGAAATCAAGAGCATTAAATAGTTTCGTTTTTACTTCGGTGTTATATCGGATTTCCGTATCTTTTGCAATTTTCTCGATCTGTGCCATATCTCTTCCGGAGAGAATAAGGCGCTTTTTTTTATGGGCAAGCAACCGGATAACCTGGCTGGCAATTCCTGATGTCGCGCCAATAATAAGCCAATTCTGCACAGTTATTCCTCCTCGTCGATTCTTAAACGTCTTGATAAATCAGACGTAAAAATATTTTCAGGATCTATTTTTCTTTTAATCTCCAGCCATTTGTGATATTCCGGGTACATTTTCCTGAACATTATGGAGCTTAGTCGAGCATCTTTAGCAAGGTAAACACGACCTCCATGATCAAGAACGATCCTGTCCATCTCATCAAGCATACTGAGTACTCCGGCACGGAGAGGAAGGTCTATGGCGAGAGTCCATCCGGGCATGGGAAAAGATAATAAACCGGCTCCTTTTCCGAATCGTTTCAAAACTGCCAATAATGGTGGATTTCCTCTCGCATGAGCCATACCCAGGATTCGGGAAATTACTTTATAGCCGCTATCGAATGGAACCATGAACTGGTATTGGATAAAACCACTTTTTCCATATAAACGGTTCCATTTTCTTAAGCGATCCAGCGGGAAAAAGAAACCGGAATAATGATAAGTATGGTCTTTTGATTGTAGATTTCCATTGAAATATCTCCATCTATTATATAATCCGATGTTGATTTTGCTCACCAGAGAGACTGGAGGGGTGAAGGGGATTGTAAACTGTTTTGATTTCCAGCCGGATAAACCGGAATTAATTGATTGGTCAGGCGATATCATTTCTTGATCAGCATGTTTTCCAAGATAAACAATACCTTTGCCAAGGGCGTTCCTGTCGTTGATGCAATCAAGCCATGCAACAGAATAAAGCCACTCCTCATCATATTTTGAAAGAAGATTCATAGATTTTTCCAAATTCGATGAGGGCAATAGTTTTTCATAAATATTGGCAGATTGTACTGGAATAAGATTGATACTGATTTTTGTGATTATCCCGGTTAATCCCAGTCCGCCGGCTGTAGCCTGAAATATATCTTTGTTTTTACGTTGGCTGCATCGAACGGTTTCGCCTGTGGCAGTCAAGAGCTCTATCCATCTCGTATGCAAAGAAAAAGTGCCTGATACATGATGATTTTTTCCGTGAACATCACATGCGAAGCAGCCGCCAAGAGTAGGGTATTGAGTTCCCGGAACAACCGGTAAAAACCATCCTCGAGGCACGATCATTTTAAGCGTGTCCTCTATCGTCATCCCGGTTTCGCAGGTGAGAATACCCTTTTTATCATCAAACTCAGTCACACTGTCCAGCCTGTCAGACGATACTGTGATTCTGCCGGAATTCAGTGAAGCATCTCCGTAGCTTCTGCCGCTTCCTCTTGCAATAATCGCGTTCTTAATAGATCGCAAATGAGGGATATTGATTTCTGAGATGTCAGTTGGGCGGAGTACCCTGGATCGGGAATCAGGAAAGTTACTCCATCCTGATAGTTTCTCGTTCTGTAAGACTATTTTAGGTGTTTCGTTTGGCATATTGTGTCGTAATAATTTAATAAATAGTTAGATAACTTTGCTGATAACAAGGAATACAACAATCAGCCAACCCGCGATAGCTGCGAGTATCCATTTGTCCGCAAGTAGAGTTTCAGTAGGATCTTCGCCAAAATTGTCCGAATAAGCCGCAATCTGGTAGCGAAAAATTGCAAATACCACAAAAGGCATTGTTAAAAGCAACCGTTGAGATCCTATTTTCTGTACAGTAGCTGCATCCATGGTATAAAGAGTATATGCGAGAATTGTTATTCCTGCCATCATCATAATCCACCTGTCCCAGACCTGAAGAGGTGGAGCATTTCTCAGGCTTCGTCTCAACTTCTCAGGATTTTCTCCGACACGGGCAAGTTCCTGCCGTCTTTTTGTCAATGCCAGCATCAGAGATATAAAAAAGGTACATACCAGCAGCCAATTTGAGAAAGATACATCAATTGCGACTGCTCCGATAGCAGCACGTGAGATCATTCCGAATCCAATAATAAAAACGTCCAGAAGCAATAAATGTTTCAGACCAAGACTGTAAAATATCATTAAAGCAGCATATCCGGACAAAATAATAAATACATATTTGTTTATGATGAGTCCGATTGTCAATCCACCTGCAAGGAGGATAATTGCGAAAATAAGTGCATGTATTACTTTAACTTTGCCGGCTGCTACCGGTCGGTTTAACTTGTCGGGATGTAAACGGTCAAGCTCCGCATCGAAAATATCATTAATGATATATATAGCGCTTGCTGTCAAGCAAAATCCTGCAAAAACGATAACCGTACTTATCCAATCAGAAGCATCTGTGTAATGCCTGGAGAAGATTATTGCCGCAAATACAAGACTGTTTTTTGTCCACTGACGTGGACGCATCATGCGAATATAATTGTACATTTTATTAAGTTGTGCCCTGTTATGGTTCGATACGAATATAATTACTGTTTGACAAGAAAACATAACCGGTAAGGGAGTCTTGTGATTTATTACAGAAATATAATGGAAAGAGATAGATGTTATACGGTGAGATTAAAAAACAACCGCTCGAGGGAAGGGACTCGAGCGGTGTGGTTCAGTGGTACCCTGATTGGGTTGGTTCGGGATTTCATTAGAGTACTATCCCGAGAAAAAGTGTATTAGTAAATTAACTATGTTAAGAGCATTACCTGATAATGAAATTCTATATCACTACTCCGCAAAATCGACCACCCAAATAGAGTATGTATTTTGCATCACCAACTCCTCGTCCCAGTTTAAATCCAAGATTCCTGAGTTGCGTTGGATTAGTTGATTCATAACGTACAAGAATATAATTAGTTTCGTTAGGTCCGGCGATCTCGAATGGGATGCCTCCACCCTCAAGGATACGCATTGAGTCCGGATCAGATTCTTGAATTTGATAATTATCTGTCATGATAAAATCCACATTATGTTTATAAGACCACTTAACCCGCCGATTAGTTTCAATCATGGCTCTTAGAGGACGGAGCAACTACAAGATATTGAAGTTTTGCGCAAAAGGAGAGAATATGACTTTTCTTAATAAATCCCCAGCGATAAGTGTGCAGAACATCTGTAATTATAACAAATAAGTCGTCTATTATACTGGACAGGTGAAAAATTTCAATTAAAGAAATCATTGTATTCACTGTAAGAAGTCGGGATTGCATTATTTAGTTCAAAATGACATATTATCGACTATGTTAAAAGTATTATATTAGCATCATATAACTGATAAGACAATAATAGCAGGGAAATTTGTATGTCTTTAAAATTCATTGATACTCATGCTCATTTGACATGGAAAACTTTTCATGGTCGAATAGAAGAGGTAGTCGCCAAAGCAGAAGAAGCGGGTGTTTCCGTCATTATAGATATCGGAACGGATTTATCTAATTCGATAGAGGCTCGTGAAAATGCCTATCGTTTCAAGGGAGTGTGTTTTTGTGCTGGAATTCATCCGAATGATGCAGCTCTTGCAAAGGATACTGATATAAAGGAAATAGAGGAATTATGCAGAGATCCCAAATGTGTGGCAATCGGCGAAATCGGATTGGATTTCTATCGCGAGCACACTGAGCCTGCTGTACAGGAGAAATGGCTTCGTCTGCAGCTTCAGCTTGCTCTAAGTCTTGAAAAACCGATTGTACTCCATGATAGAAATGCTTCCCAAAAGCTTCTCAAAATTCTTGAGGAGGAAAATTATGATGGTAACCAGGCTCCCGGTGGAGTTTTTCATTGTTTTGCAGGTGGCAAAGAGATGGTTCATGAAGTACTTAAACGAGGATTCTATATTTCATTTACCGGGAACCTGACATATAATAAATCAGATCGCGGAAAGGTCGCCAGGACTGTGCCGCTTGACCGTCTATTGTTGGAGACTGACAGCCCTTTCATGGCTCCGGTACCAAGGCGGGGAAAAGTTAATGAACCAGCATATATTCCGTACATTGCGGCTGCTCACGCCACCGGAAGGAACATCAGCCTGGATGAAGTAGCGGAACAAACTACATCAAATGCCAATAACCTTTTTAAGATAAATGCCATTATATAATAAATTGAAAAGACCCCAATCGCGTCATAAAAAAACAGTTCCACCATATAGTCGCCTGGCAGATTATTATGATGAAGTTATGTCGCACGTAAACTATAAGAATTGGGCAGATTATTTGATTGACGCTGCATCGAGGAATATCAGAGAATTTGAAACAGTTACAGACCTGGCTTGCGGCACCGGCAGGCTTGCTTATTACCTTGCAGAATCAGGATACAACGTCACAGGTGTTGATTCTGTTGAGTCTATGGTTGATCAGGCGATTAACAGACAATACACAGGTAACCGGAAACCTGAATATTTCACTGGTGATTTGCGTCATCCGGCACCTGTAAAAAATCAGGATCTTGTAGTATGTATTTATGATTCAATCAATTATCTTATCAATGAAATAGATGTCGGTAAGTTTCTTTCATCGGTGCTTCAGATTATTTCAAAGAAGGGTTTATTGATATTCGACTGTAGTACTGAACAGAATAGTCTCAGTCATTTTAACGGCTACGAGGCTGTCGATTCTATAGAGGATGCACTTCTGTTCAGAAGAGCGTATTATGACCGCAAATCTCGAATTCAGAATAACTTGTTTGAAATTTATCCTGAAGAAGATAACAATATGTACTTCGAACATCATATTCAAAGAATCTGGTCAATTCAGAAAATCAAAGAGTTAATAAAAAACAATGGCTTCCAACTGATGGCGGTATATGGTGGGTTTACCTTTCATAGGGGAAGTGAGTCGGACGACAGGGTTCAATTTATAGCAAAACCATTATGATAGAATTAATAAATATCAGCAAAATATTTGCCAGGGAGCGTGGCATTGAAAACATATCCCTCAAAGTGAAAAAAGGTGAATGGGTAGCGATTGTGGGATCTGCCGGAGCAGGAAAGAGTACGCTGCTCCGTCATATTTATGCCGCTGAAAAGCCGGATGAAGGTGAAATTATTGTAGGGGATTATAGATTTTCATCTCTTCGAAGAAATAAAGTACCTCAATTGCGCCGTATGTTGGGTATTGTAGATCAGGATTTATCCTTAATGTTCGACCGGTCGGTATTTCGAAATATTGCTGTCGTCGGAGAAGTGCTGGGATGGTCGAAGAAGAGGACACGCACCAAAGCGCTACGCGTTCTTAACCAGGTTGGATTATACGCTCATCTTGAGGTACTTCCCGCGACCTTAAGTTATGGTGAACGGCGTCGTCTTGCGATTGCAAGGGCACTGGTTGCCGATCCATTTGTGTTGATAGCCGATGAACCCTTAGGACACCTTGACAGTGACAATGCAAAGAGCATCGTGAACTTACTGGGTCGGATTCATGCGCGGGGAACAACGCTTCTCATTGCTACACATCGGCTTGAGCTTTTTGAAGGACAGCCGGTAAGAGTTGTCCGCCTTGAAAGTGGGAGGCTGGTGCCATGAGAAAGTGGCTTTTCGGGTTACGAGAAGGGCTTGGTATTTTTACCCGGTCAGGTGTTGCCGGTTTAATGACGATGCTGTCATTCTCGATACTGGCTGGATTGTTTTGCGCTGTATGGGCATCGAATCAAGCTCTCGAAAATGCAAGACTTCAACTTCTGTCTATGTTTGAACTCGAGGTATATCTTCTCCCCGGAAGGGATGATAATGCAGAAGATATTCATGAACAGATTGCAAATCGAAAAGGTGTGATCAGTACGGTAATAATCTCCAGGGATCAGGCTGCCAGGCAGTTTGCAGATCAGTTCGGTGAAGAACTTTTTAATCTGCTCGGTGAAAATCCTCTTCCTGTTTCGATAAAAATTGGATATGATCCGCAACAGGTATCACGAAAAAAACTTTCACTTGAAGCTCAAGATATCGCAAAGTTTGACGGAGTGGATGAAGTGGTTTATGAGGGGGATCTACTCGCAAAACTGGAAGGACTGATAACAAAAGTTCGTGATCGCCTGATGATAATTGCTTTGGCTGTAATGATTGTCGCCCTGGTTTTGACTATCCAGGCCGTGAGAGTCGCGAGTAAGGCTGTTCAACCCTGGGTTCGTGCTGTCACACTTGTTGGAGGCAGCTATTTTCAGATTACACTTCCATTCACCATAACCGGAGCCTTAGCGGGTTTCTTCGGTGGTATGGCAGGTGCAGTTATCCTGGAGATTATCCAGGCAATATTAGCGAAGGACACTGATTTCATTCCCCCTCCGCAAATATCAGTTGCATTAATTGTCATTGTTTTGACGATAGTTTTAGGAGCCGTCACTGCCACTTTTGCCGCACCGAGGGGATTGGAGCACAAACCTGTTGCTTGACTATCAGGCTCAAATATAGCAACGTTTGTAGGGGCAGGATTTATCCGCCCGTAGGTTTGAGAAGATAATGATTTCTGTGTAAATATAATTGAATGCTGTAGAACGGGCGGATAAATCCTGCCCCTACAATTAGAACAATCAACGCAATTAAAATTGAAGACAACACCATGTATTTATCGTTAAATTTTGGTTGAGATGACATTTTTCTATACATATCCAATGCTGAGCCAGCGTCAAAAAGCTGTTTTTGGGACACTGATAGAGGAATATACCCACTCAGCTAAAGCCGTAAGTTCGACCCGGCTTATGCGAAAACTTTCGCTTGGTGTTTCATCGGCGACTATCAGGAATGTAATGTCGGAATTGGAGGATATGGGTCTATTATTGCGTGAGCATAAATCAGCGGGAAGAATGCCCACAGATTTCGGTTATGCTTATTATGTTGATAGTCTTATGGAGGAGAAGGAAGTTCCGGGAATTCATAAGAGAGAAATTATAGATTGTTTGAATGAATCCATATCCGGCGGAATAGGGGAAATATTAAAAAGAACATGCGTTGCAGTTTCACGTATCAGTATGTTGTTTTCTGTAGTTCTTACGCCGAATATAATGTCAGGGACAGTTCTCAAAATTGATCTTATTCGAATAGCTTCGAGCAAAATACTGATTGTCCTGACGCTGCATGGTGGATTTATCAAGAGCATTCTGATCAATGTCGATCATGAGATCAGGGAAGATGAACTTGGTGAACTCAATACATTATTGAATTTACGGTTAAGCGGATATAAACTCTCTGAAGTAAAAACCAATATCAGCAATCTTTTGCAGGGAACTTCAGCAAAGAAGAGGCATATTGTAAGCAGGCTGTTCGATGCTGCCGATAGTCTGTTCCTCGAAGATAATATGGACATTCTACATATCGGTGAAACGCAACATGTGATGGTGCAACCTGAATTTGCAGACACTGAACGTATGCGGGTACTCTTTGAAGTCATCGAGGATCCGGTAAAGGTTTCTAAGGTACTTGAAGAAGCGGATCATAAATCTTCCGGGGGAGTGAGAATCGGCATAGGCAGTGAGCTTGATATTGACAATATGGAAGGATGCAGTGTAGTAGCCGCGCGATATTCCATAGGAGATATTGAAGGCAGGCTTGGAATATTAGGACCTACGCGTATGCCTTATTCAAGGCTGGCGGCGCTGTTGAACTTCACAGCATTTGCGATTCAAAAAAGAATGGTGGAATAAAAAACAGAATTCTATGGTTTGATGAAATAAGTGAGAAGAAAAAGACTATGGCAAAGAAAAATGCGAAGACAACGACGGTGAAAAAGAAAAATCCGTCCCCCAAAAACACACCTGATCCGAAAAACTCAGTTTCAGGGAATAATGAAGATCCAACTAACGATACTTCTACTGATGAAAAAGATGTGGTGGAGCTTTCTTCAACAGAATATAAAATTGCATTGCTGATAGATGAAAAAGATAAGCTCAACGAAAGAATGCTCCGCCAGGCTGCCGAGTTTGATAATTATAAGAAAAGACATGCAACCGAATTAGAGCGTATTATTTCGACAGCCTCTGAGTATTTAATCAGAGATTTGTTGCCGGTACTTGATGATATCGATTTGATGCTGGCAAACGCGGAAAGTGGGAATAATACCAAATCTCTTGTTGAGGGAGCGAAAATGATACGTCAAAAACTTTACGGCGTTCTAATCCAGAGAGGACTTGAAAAAATTGAAGCAGAGGGACAACCTTTTGATCCGGATTATCATGAAGCTTTACTGGAACAACCCTCCACAGATGTCGAACCGGGAACTGTAATTGGCGTACATCAGAACGGTTTTACTCTAAAAGGAAAACTAATCAGACCCAGCAAAGTAATTATTTCAAAGACGCCTGACGAAGGAACTGGAGAATTATAAGTGGCTAATAATGATTTTTATGAAATACTTGGTGTGCAACGTAATGCTGATGCCGATACTATCAAGAAGGCTTATCGCAAGCTTGCAATGAAATATCATCCTGACCGTAACAAGGAAGACGCCAACGCTGAGGAAAAGTTCAAGGAGGTTGGCGAGGCGTATAATGTACTTTCCAATCCAGATAAACGATCAAAGTACGACCGCTTTGGCAAGGCGGGACTGGGTGGCGCCGGAGGTTATCAGTCAGCCGATTTCGATCCTTTTGATCTGTTCAAGGATTTTATGGGCGGCTTTGGCTTCGGTGATATATTCGGCGGAATGGGAACCGGCAGCGGCGGCAGGAGAGACAGATCCCGTGGGGGGGATCTCCAGATAAAATTACCGCTGACTCTCGAAGAAATTGCTGAAGGGGTTGAAAAGAAGTTACGTGTTCTAAGAAATAACGAATGTACAAGCTGTAATGGCAGCGGAGCTGAACCAGGAACGCAAACATCTACATGCAGAGCATGTAATGGCAGGGGAGAGGTCCGCCAGGTAACCAGGACGTTTATTGGACAGATGGCGACTATTACCACTTGCCCAACCTGCCAGGGAGCAGGTGTCAGAGTAGATCATCCATGCAGTACATGCCACGGCGAAGGACGGACGAGAGGCGAATCACCGGTAAATATCGAAATCCCCGCCGGAGTTCAAGATGGCAACTATATTAATCTTCGTGGTGAGGGACATGCCGGTAAGAAAGACGCTCAATCCGGTGATCTAATAGTGGTAATTACAGAAAAAGAACATGATTATTTTGAACGACATGGTGATGATATCCTTTTAGACGAGAGTATTTCAATTCCCCAGGCAATTCTTGGAGCCCAATCAGAAATTCCCACATTAGACGGAAAAATTATGCTCGATATCCCGGCAGGGATTCAATCAGGTAAAATTCTTCGTCTTCGCGGAAAAGGTATCAGGCATCTGAACGCATCGGGGAGGGGTGATCAGTTAGTTCGGGTGACAGTTTGGATACCTGGCAAAATCAACGATGATGAGAAAAAAATATTTGAGAAACTACTTGATTCCGATCAACTTAATCCACCTGAACTGAAGAACAAAAGCTTTTTCCGGAAAGTAAAGGATGCGATTTTCAGTTAGGAAAATAGGTGTTTTCGTATTTAAATTAAGTATTTTCTAATCGTCGATGCATATTGCAGTATACATATTATTCCGATGGTGTATAATGACCACCTTTTGGAATAGATGGCTTCAAATTTGTTTTATTTTTCATTTTACAAACCACTATGGAAGATAAATGAAAACCAAAACGATTGAAAATCCGATTATTAATTCTCCATTCGAAGAACCCGCCCGCCATTTTCGATTTGACGAGAGTGGCATCACTGATGATATCCTGACAGGACGACGAAACAGTACCTACCGACTTCCAGGTGTTCCAGGGGTGAAGAAACACGGAAAATTGACTATCCAGGAACAACTCGGATTTGATGATTCAATAATGGAAACAGAACAGGAGAATCCATTTGTCAACGAGCTTCGCGCGTACATTAGGCAATGGCGGCGTCAGGATTACTCAGATCCAAATCCAACACGAGTAACCCGGCGATTACTTGATCACTGGAAGGATCCAGAACGACAAAATCGCAGAAATCGCCTTTTCTACTGCCAACTCGAAGCTGTTGAAACAGCGATTTATCTGACGGAAGCAGCACCTAAATTTCGACCTCACCTGATTCAACAAATTCGTGATGCCAATAAAGAGTATAATCCAGGACTACCATTCCGTATAGCCTTGAAGATGGCCACAGGCAGTGGAAAGACAATGGTAATGGCGATGCTGATTGCATGGCAGACATTGAACAAAGTCACTTACAAGCAGGATAAGCGATTCTCCGATTCATTTCTCGTAATCACACCGGGAATAACAATCAAAGACAGGCTTAGAGTACTCTATCCGAATGATGTAGAATGTTATTACAAGACATGGGATTTAGTACCTGAAGATTTGCTTCCTCAACTTGAGCAACTGAAAATTATTATCACAAACTATCATTCATTTCAACTTAAGGAGAAGGTCAAAGCTGGGAAATTAACTAAAGCTATCCTGACAAAGGGCAAAGACACCGGAGCATTCACCGAAACACCCCAGGAGATGGTGAGACGTGTTTGCAGAGGATTTGGAAATAAAAGAGATATTATTGTAATCAATGATGAAGCGCACCATTGTTACCTCCCAAAATCCGACGTGTTAAAACTAAAGGGTGATGATAAAAAGGAAGCAAAACTTTCCCGAGAACGTGCAGCTCGCTGGATAAACGGGCTTATTGCTGTGCGAAAAAAGATTGGAATTAAAGCCGTTTATGACCTTTCCGCCACGCCGTTTTTTCTTCAGGGTTCCGGGTATGGGGAAGGACGATTGTTCCCATGGGTTGTCTCCGACTTCTCTCTTGTCGATGCTGTTGAGTGCGGCATCGTAAAGGTTCCAAGACTGCCGATTGCTGATAATACAGCTGATGGTGACATGCCGATGTACCGTCAACTCTGGATACATATTAAAGATGAACTTCCAAAGCATGGGCGGAAAAAAGAAGATGCAAGCGGTGGAGAACCAAAACTCCCGATGAGGCTCGAAGGTGCTTTGCATGCACTTTACAGTGATTACATGAAATACTTCAAGCAGTGGGAAGAAGCTGTTGAAAACAACAAGGGTGAAGGAGAGCTAACCCCACCTGTGTTTATAATTGTATGTAATAACACGAATGTCTCCAAATTGGTATATGATTACGTTTCAGGTTGGGAAAAACTTTTACCTGGAAACGAAGATACGGTAGTGGTTCCCGGTGCCTTAAAATTATTCAGTAATGAAGAAGACAAGGGATGGCGGCAAAGACCTTTCAGTATTCTCGTTGACAGCGAGGAACTAGAATCGGGCGAAATGTCTAAGCAATTTAAAAAGATTGCAGCAAGGGAGATTGCTACATTCAAAGAAGAACTCTTTGCCCGGTTTCCTGAGCGGCGAGGAAAACCTGTCAATGATGATGAGTTGATGCGTGAGGTGATGAATACTGTCGGCAAACCAGGCAAGCTGGGAGAGCAGATCAGGTGTGTGGTATCGGTTTCGATGCTGACCGAGGGCTGGGATGCCAGCACTGTTACTCATATTCTTGGAATCCGAAAATTTGGAACTCAATTGATCTGCGAGCAGGTAGTTGGACGTGGATTACGGAGGAGAAGTTACGATACACGAAGCCATGAGATCGAAGTTAATGGAAAAACCGTCACTATTGAGAGTTATGAGCCTGAATTCGCCGAAGTATATGGGGTACCCTTCAATTTCGCACGTGTCTCTGGAACGAGTGGACCTCCGACACCGGTCTCAATCTATCATGTCCAGGCACTGGATGAGAGGATTGAGTGTGAAATTACTTTTCCAAGGGTTATGGGCTACAGGTACTCATGGCCTACAGAGAAGTTAAATGCGCAATTCACTGAAGAATCCTCAATTGTGCTATCGCCCGAAGATTTTGCGACACGTACAACTGTTTCTTCGATTATAGGTGATGAAAAAGTTCATCAGCTTGATGACCTGATAAAGGTCAGGAAACAAGAGGTAGCTTTTCATATTGCACGAGATATCCTGAGCAAGTATTACAATGAGGAAGAAAATGGGGAAATAAATCAACGCCCGTGGCTTTTCCCACAACTTGTTGAAATTGTGAAGGAGTGGCTGCAGCCGAGATATGTAATACGCAAAGATGATACATACCTTGGTCTTCTGCTTGTCCGTGAAAAAGGCTATGATGCCGCTGAAAAAGTTTACCAAGCAATCGTGAAATCCTCTGAAGGCGAAAAACATCTGCTGCCAATTCTTCATACGTATAATCCGACAGGTTCAACACGCTTTGTCAATTTTCAAACTGCCAAGAACGTGTATAAGACAAGCGAAGACATGTGTCATCTGAATTATGTTGTTGCCGACACTGAATCATGGGAACAGGCTGCAGCAGAGGCTATCGAATCCATGCCGGGAGTGATCAGCTATGTCAAGAATGAGGGTATGGGATTCTCCATTCCTTACACGATCAAAGGCAGGGAGAAACAGTACCGCCCTGATTTTATTATCCGTATCAATGACGGAAATGATGATCCCTTGAACCTGATACTCGAAGTCAGCGGCAGGGACTTGCAAAGTAAAGCAGCAAAAGTAGCAACTGCAAGAAACATGTGGATTCCGTCAGTAAATAACAGCGGAAGTTTCGGGAGATGGGCATTTGTCGAAGTAAAAGATCCTTATGATTTGAAAAGCACAGTTTCAACATTAATTTCTGAACAGGAAAAGGCTATATGAAAGAGATAAAATGGTTCAGCGATCCATGGTTTGAGGCAATAAAAGAAAAACGAGTATCCTGGCAAAAACATGCACTTCAGCGAATGCTGGAAAGAAACATACATCGTTTGGAAATAATGGATGTCATAAAAAACGGAGAAGTTATCGAACATTATCCGGAAGATCGTCCATTTCCAAGCGCCCTGTTTTTCAAATCAGTAGAGGAGAAACCTTTGCATGTAGTGGCTTCATTTGATGAAATAGATAAGTTGATATATATTATTACAGTTTATATACCTGACAGCAGGAGATTCGAAGAAGATTTTAAGACAAGGAAATAGATGATGAAAGAAAATAGAAATAAAATTTGTCCGTTGTGCGGCGGACATCGTACAGCAGGGACGACTCTATTCTCGGTAGATTTGGGACATGGAGTTGTAGTGATTCGTGACGTTCCAGCCTCTGTTTGTGAGCAATGCGGAGAGGCGTTGATTGAGGACAAAATCGCTGAAAAACTGGAGAAAATTGTGGAGGACGCACGTCAGAATAAAAGACAGGTAGAAGTAATCGCTCTTGATGAATAAACATCAGGAGGTGATCACAATCTGTGACCACCTCAAACTTAGCGCCTTAGTGTCTTTGCGCGAGATTTTTCTTTCTGTTTCGCGCAAAGCCGCAAAGGCGCAAAGTAACAGAATCATGTAAATCCTGTTAATCCTGTCAAATAAACTGCGATGGAGTAGAAGAGATGGCGAAAAAGGTCGAGAGTTTCAAGCATAATGAAAAACGGGTAAACATACCTACCGAAGAACTGAAAGACTTTATGACCAAAGAGCAGAAGAAAGAGGAGAAGATACTCTATCCCCGCGATACCTCCCTCGACCCACAGCTTGTCTGGAAAGGTAAAGACGAACAGGACTCCCATCCCCTCGAAGTACCAAATGTCCCCATCTATATACAGGAGAAGATCCACCCGCAGGCGATAATCGATGATCTCCACGCTTGGGCGAAAAAAGACAAACCTGAGCCGCAGGTCGAACTTTTCTCCGACTTTAACGGTCTTGACGATGATTTCCAGAAAAAAGTCGAATTCTATAGCCATGAACAGCAGTGGACAAACCGTATGATTTTAGGGGATTCCCAGCTTGTCATGACGTCACTCGCTGAAAGAGAAGGGCTAAAAGCTAAAGTCCAGATGATATACATGGACCCTCCATACGGAATTAAATTCGGCTCAAATTGGCAGGTCTCGACTCGCAACAAAAAGTTAGTGGATACAAGTACGAAAGATTTAACTCGACAACCAGAGCAGATTAGAGCATATAGAGATACTTGGAACTTGGGTATCCATTCGTATCTAATATATCTAAAAGATAGACTTTTAGTTGCAAGAGAATTATTGACAGAAAGTGGCTCACTATTTCTGCAAATGGGTGAAGATAATTTACATTTAGCTAGATGCATAATGGACGAAGTGTTCGGTGCAGAGAATTACGTAGCAACAATAATATTTAAGACTGCAGTAAGTCAAAATACAATGACGATTCCAAGGCTATATGACTATTTAATATGGTATTCTAAATCCGTTAAGGACGTAAAAATAAGAAAACTATATAGAGAAAGAACAAAAGAAGAAATTGAGAAGAATTTTCCTTTTCGTGATTCGGTTGGAAGACTTTTTAAAGATGCTGAGATAAAAACAGCTAATCCTGAAGAGCTTCAAAGAATGAAAAAATCAGATCGAATTGCTGTTGTATTTGGAAAAGATTGCTATAAGCGTTACCCGGAGGATACACCGATAACAAGTCTTATAAATGTTTGGGACGATACCGTAATGGGTACATTTCAAACTGTGAGGGAAAAAATATACGCTGTTCAAACAAATACAAAAGTTGTCAATCGGTGTATTTTAATGACTACTGATCCTGGCGATCTAGTTCTTGATCCTACATGTGGTAGTGGAACAACAATCTATTCTGCAGAACAATTTGGTCGAAGATGGATTACAATTGATACCAGTAGAGTCGCAATGGCGTTGGCTCGAACGAGAATTATGACTGCAAAGTATCCCTATTACTATCTAGTTGATTCTCCAGAAGGAATTTTGAAAGAAGCAACAATATTAGGTTTAGACTTGGTACAAAGGAAAACTGTTCACGACCTGCGAAAAGGATTCATCTATAAAAGAGCGTCTCATATTCTCCCTAAAAATATAAAAGAAAATGAAGATATAGAAAAAATATACTCTAAATACTTCAGTTCACTTGAAACACTGAGGAAAAATCTTAACGATTTGGCTGATAAATCCTGGGACGAGTGGGAAATGCCTAGAGAACTTGAGAAATCGTGGTCTGATGAGATAATAAAACTCCATAAGGATTGGTGGGATTTGCGACGTAAGCGTCAGAAAGAGATGGACGATTCCATCGCCCGTCATGCCAACACCGAGATTCGCTACGATCAGCCCTATGAAGACAATAAACGAATCAGGGTAACAGGACCTTTCACAGTCGAGAGCCTCTCGCCTCATCGCAGGCTGTCAATCGAAGAAAAAACAGATATGAAGGAGGGAAAAGCGGCAGGATTGGAAGGAGTGAGCATACGTACACTCGGACCTGATACGTTTGGAATGTCAATTCTTGAAAACCTGAAAAAAGCGGGTGTCCAGAACACCATCAAGAATGAGCGGTTGGTTTTCGACCGTCTTGATCCTTACGCAGGTGAATACATCCATGCCGAAGGAGAATACACTGAGAAAGACGGCAAGGTTAAGCGTGTTGCAGTATGTATTGGTCCCGAATATGGCACAGTCGGTCCGGATTTGATCAAAGATGCAGCAAAGGAAGCGGTGAAAGGGATCGGATTCGATACTCTGCTTGTTTGTGGATTCGCCTTCGAAGCAATAATCAGCGAAGAGGCACGACAATACGGGAAACTGACAATCCTCACTCCCAGGATGAATCCCGATCTTTCCATGGGCGATGAATTACTGAAAAAAACCGGCGCCGGAAACCTGTTTATGATTTTCGGTGAACCGGATATCGAAATTCGCCACATAGAAGATGGCAAGATAGAAGTAGAAATCCACGGTCTCGATATTTACGACCCCACAACCGGCGAAATCCGCAACTCTTCAACCGATGATATAGCCTGCTGGTTCATAGATACGGATTATAACGGGGAGAGTTTCTTTGTTCGTCACGCCTATTTCACAGGTGCAGGTGATCCATACAGCAAATTGAAACGTGCGTTGAAAGCTGAGATAGATATGGAAGCCTGGTCAGCATTGTACCAGACAGTAAGCCGTCCTGTTGATCCACCCGAATCAGGAAAGATTGCAATAAAAGTTATCAATCATTATGGAGATGAAGTTTTGAAGGTATATTCCATCGAACAATAGCAGATATTAGAGTGTCGAAATATATTTCGACTTACTTTGCTTAATAATCCCCGTACAGTAAAGGGCACTCTCTCATGCCTTTAAAATTCCCTGAATCTGATCACCTGCTTGACTTTACTGGACTCTTCTCATACGTTAAGATTTCATCTTGTTCCAGGGAGGAATTGTGAATAGTATAGTGGAAAATATTCTTAGAGAGATACTTGATAATCAGCGTAAAACCTCACGCCTGGTACATTTCCTTGCTCATCGATTAGCACGTGAATTGATCATTGATAACCTTACCAAGAGTCTTGAACGCCGGGTGTATGAACTGTCGGACGGTATCCGATCCTCCCGGGATATCGAGAGAATGATCAGCAAAAAGGTTACACAGAGGACAATAGTGACCTGGTGGCGAAAATGGAGAGAGTTGGGGATTGTTGAAGAATCGCCTGCATATTCAGGGCGGGTAAGAAAAATAATATCGCTTGATGATTTAGGAATTGATCTCCAGACCGGCGATTCTACAGATGAAAATCCACAGGATGAGGATGAATGAAAGTATATGTTGTCTAAGATAAATGTTGTTGAGATAAGATAAGGAACCCGGTGATTTGTCGCCGGGTTTATAATTCATGTGTCTTTTCATTTGATATTCACATAGAATTCAGTTTTTTGTTTTACAAGTTTTATTATTAAGGTGCAATGTCAGGTTATTCAAAAGTTAAAGATTACTACCGCGATCAGCGGCTGTTATTCGATGACGTCGCTGAGGGTAACGGTCTGTATAACCTGGGCTGGGCGGAACCCGGCTTCAAAGGTCAATTTGCGGATGCTCAGCGGGGAATGGTGCTTCTCGTAACTAAATCTTTGCAAATTCAACCCGGCTCACTACTGGTTGATATAGGCTGTGGACAGGGGGGACCGGCGAGGTTGACGGCTGAGAAATATGATGCAGAAGTAATCGGAATTGATCTGTTAATTGAACAAATTACACACCATAATCAGATTGTACAGAACGGAAATAAGAGATCGACTCAATTTATTCAGAGTAACTCTGAACAAATTCCTTTGGGAGACCGTTCTGTTGACGGAGTGTTTTCAATAGAAAGTGCTTTTCATTATCCGGACAAGGCAGCCTTTGTCAGTGAAGCATCAAGGATTTTAAGACCTGGAGCAAGGCTGGCAGTTGCTGATATCGTTATGGATGAAGGTTATGAAAATCACTGGGTTCATTCCGGATTTCGTCGTGCTCTTGCCGCGCCAGTGCTGTTTACATGTTCAGATTATAAAAAAGCAGCGATAAAAGCCGGGCTTAAACCATTACATTCATACGATCTTACTGCCGGGGTTATGCGGTCATTGCGATTAGCGGCAAAGCGATTGGGACCTCGCATCCCATTACTCACCAGGGCGGGTTATCCATTACCTTTTCTTCTCATTGTGCAGTCGGCTTTTCTTCATTTGCAGTACACTCATCCCCTCATACCAGCAAAATACCGGCTATTCGTCTTTCAGAAGTTATAGCTGACTTGATTGGATTACTTGCAGATCATACTTTGTTTGTAATAGACTGAGTCGATTGGCGGGCAGGGGCGACTGTTCCTTCAGTTCCATTGCGACTTTTGGGAGATACTGTAATTATAAAGAAACGGAATAAATATTATACCGGCAAACTGTGGCCTGATTTAAGCAAGCGTCTCGGACGTGAAGGTCGCGCCCTCATTGCTGTAAGTGGAGGCGCTGATTCTATGGCAATGCTTCACCTTATCTTACCTCCTGAGGAGGATCGAGAGCGGATTGTGGTCGGATATGTGCATCATGGTACTGGTGATCATGCTGATCAGGCTGAGAAACATGTACGATCTGCCGCTTTTTCTTTAGGATTAAAATTCCTGGCTAATAGAGTGAATATTGATGAAGAGTCAGTGAAAATAAGTGGTTTTGAAGCCGTGGCACGACGGCTTCGTTACCAATCATTGAATAAAATGTGTGAAAGTACGGATTGTTCGCTGATACTGACCGCGCATACTCTTGATGACCGCTCTGAGAATGTGCTCCTTTTTCTTTTCAGGGGTGCAGGGATGGCAGGATTATCCGGTCCAAGGGAGAGGCACGGAAATATTTGGAGACCGGTAATTCATTATACTCATAATGATTTGATAGAATTTTTGGAGAGCATAGCCGTACCCTATATTGAAGATCCTTCCAATCAAGATCTCCGTTTCACTCGAAACCTGATCCGCCATAAGTTGAAACCGGAAATAGTCCAAAAATTTGGAAAAGGTGCATGGAAGAATCTGGCTAACAGTGCTGAACGTCTCGAATCTTCCCAGGCTATCCTGAGAGAAATAGAAGTGGAGGCTTTGGAGAAAGCGCTCATAAGGAGGAAGCACAGATGGCTTCTTCTTGATACGGAGGCTTTGCTTTTGTATCTTCAAGAGTTACGAGTTAGAACTTTAATATTGTGCTGGGAACTTGTTAAGAACAAGGAGAGTGACTCCGGTTATTTACCCCGGTCAACTATTCGCAGGCTCTTGGGAATAGTTCACGGTAATCCTGGTGAATCAACAGAATTACCGGGAGGTGTTTCGGTTCGTCTGACCACTTCCGGTTTGGTTTTTAACGGCATAACCCAGGAAGATGCTGTGGTTTGGGATATGCCCGGAAGCGTCGTTCTTGCTGATGGTACAAAGCTTGTAGCCGAGAAGAGCCATCGGGGAGAATTTTCCGGGATCAGTCCTTACCCCGGAAGCGTGGAATATGTTGATGCCGGAGTGACGGGCGATAGTTTCCATGTCCGGCCCTGGCGGGAAGGTGACCGTTTTGAACCCTTAGGACAACCGGGAAAATTTCGTAAGGTCGCCCGGGTTATTAAAGGTACGGATTCTCGATCCATAAATGTACTCTGGATTGCTGAATCGAACCAAACTATCCAGTATATTCCGGGACATCGTATTGCCCACGGATGCAGAGTACGAAAAAATAGTAATTCCATCTGGCGATTAACATATACTACGCCGGATAATATCTCTTCGGAGCATAAGGAGTAAATATATTTCATGGCAAATCAAACGCCTAAAAATCAGGGAAACCAAAGACCCAAGAATGAAAAAGGACCGGATGATCGCTTTGAATGGAAAAAAGCCGCCCGTACTCTTTCATTTTGGACTTTGCTTATCATACTTGTTATTGTCCTGCTGACCTATTTCAGCCCTCAAAACGAAAAAATTGAAACTGTTAAATATACCAAGTACAAAGAGCTCCTTAATGCAGACGCCATAGTTTCTGCTGTAGTAGTTGGTAATGAGTTTACCGGCACTCTTCGTGATCCCGGCGATATCGTTGGGGGGAAGTTTAGAACAGTATTTCTACGCATTAACGATGATCAAATCAGGGAGTGGGAAGATAAAGGGATACAGCTTGAATTTCAGGAGAAATCTACCAACTGGCTCGGTTATGTTCTATCATCGATCCTTCCCTGGATAATTATCATTGCATTCTGGCTATTTATCATGCGGAGAATGCAGGGTGGGGGTACTCGCGGCATTTTCAGTTTTGGCAAGAGTAGGGCCAAATTATTGATTGATAATAAACCGAATGTGACTTTTGAAGATATCGCCGGAGCTGAAGAAGCTAAAGAAGAAGTACAGGAGATTATCCATTTCCTTAGGGATCCCAAGAAATTCCAGAGACTTGGCGGACGAATTCCACGTGGCGCCATTTTGATCGGACCGCCAGGCACGGGTAAAACTCTTCTCGGAAGAGCAATTGCCGGGGAAGCTCAAGTACCGTTTTTCTCAATGAGTGGTGCTGATTTTGTTGAGATGTTTGTTGGTGTGGGTGCAAGCCGCGTTCGCGATCTTTTTGAACAAGGCAAGAAGCATGCTCCCTGTATCATATTTATTGATGAAATCGATGCCGTAGGTCGTCAACGTGGAGCCGGAATGGGGGGAGGACATGATGAACGAGAGCAAACCCTCAATCAGCTCTTAGTTGAGATGGATGGTTTTGATACCAACGAGGGCGTTATCCTGGTTGCAGCCACAAACCGTCCTGATGTACTTGACCCGGCATTATTAAGACCCGGCAGGTTTGACAGACAAATTGTAGTAGATAGACCGGATGTTCGGGGGAGAATCGGAATCTTCAAAGTACATACCCGCAAAGTTCCTCTCAATGAAAACGTTGATATTGAAGTAATGGCAAAAGGCACTCCTGGTCTTTCCGGTGCTGATATAGCAAATCTCGTAAATGAAGCAGCTCTTTTAGCGGCTCGCAATGACGCCGACAATGTATCAATGCGTGACTTCGAGGATGCTAAAGACAAAGTGATGATGGGTACGGAACGGCGCAGTATGGTGATTACTGATGAAGAGAAAAAACTGACAGCATACCATGAAGCCGGGCATGCCCTCGTTGCACAATATACTCCCAAAGCTGATCCGGTTCACAAGGTAACAATAATACCACGTGGCAGAGCGTTAGGAGTTACGCATTTCCTGCCGATCGATGAGAAACATTCGTGGTCCAAGGATTATATAGAAGAGAAACTTGTTCATCTTTTGGGTGGGCGAGCCGCTGAGAGGGTTGTTTTCGACGATTATACCAATGGTGCGGCTAATGATATCAAACAAGCCACAGCGATCGCCAGGAAAATGGTATGTGATTGGGGGATGAGTGATAAAATCGGACCTCTCGCATTAGGCGGGCAGGACGGCGAAGTATTCCTCGGTCGTGATTTTGCCACAAAACGTGATTTTTCGGAAGCCACAGCAATTGAAATTGATCGTGAAGTGAAGCGATTTGTACTGAAAGCGCAGAGCACGGCTGAAGCTACACTTAGAGATCATCTCGATCAATTACATCTTATAGCACTTGCACTTCTGGAACGCGAAATATTGGATGGGGATGAGATTCAGACCATTATATCAGGCAAAAAACTTTCTCCTGCAGTCCGAAATCGTTCACCTCGATATAAACGGAAACCACCACGCCGAGATTCTAAAACCGTTGACACCAAGAGTGTTCCTGATGACAAGGATAAAGGTGAGGTTTCTTCCAGGCTTAAGAAAGTCGATGATGTCCTGGCAAAAATAGATGCTGAAGATTCTAAAGTTTCGAAATCTGATTCAACACCGAAACAGGCAGACAGTAAGAAAGATTCTTCAACTTCCAGCACAGGCAGCACAAAATCACGCCCCCGTAATCGACCCTACAGGAAACGTGTGGCAAATTCGGACAAATCCAAGAAAGATAATAAACACGAATAATATTTCTCTTGACTACTTATAGCAGGCAAAATAGAGCCGTTGATGCTAACAAATTGGTTTATTCAACGTAACTGTTTATTATTATAAGTATATGTATTGATAATAAGACTTCCCAAGTCGTCCAAACATACATTCTTTTCAAGTATTACTATACAACATGGAATTTGAATAGTGATGAAAGTTGTGATCATCGGTGGTGATGCAGCAGGATTGAAAACTGCTGCAAGATTGAGGCGTATCTCTCCTGAGACGGAAATAACAGTACTTGAAAAAGGCGATATCATATCATATGCCGCCTGCGGACTGCCATATTATTTGTCGGGAGATGTTGATTCATTCGAAGATCTTATAAAAACCGCATGGGGTGAAGTCAAGAATGCGGAGTTCTTCAAGGAAGCGAAAGGTATAGATGTCCTGACTGGGCATGAAGCTATTCGCATCAATCGCGAGAAGAAACTTGTTGAGTCAATAGAACTTAAAACTGGTGAACTACGAAACTTCAGTTACGATTTCCTGGTAATAGCGACCGGTGCATCACCTTTCAAACTCGACATCCCCGGCACTGAGCTGGATGGTGTAGGCTATTTCACTAAGCCTGCGGAAGCAATTGCTCTCAGACGTGACCTTGAAACCGGTAAAATAGGAAAAGTCGCGATCATCGGGGCGGGATATATTGGGCTTGAACTATGTGAATCATTTGGAGCATTGTGGGGAGTTGAAGTAATCCTGATTGAAAAAGAGGAACAAGTTCTGCCGGTAATGCTCGATACCGAAATGGCAAAAGTTGTGAATCGTCACTTGGTTGAGCAAGGTGTGGATGTCCGGTGTAATTCTGAAGCAAGTGAGATCAATCTTAACGAAAACGGTTTAATTGTTCGCCTGTTAGCCGGAGACCACTTCGAAATTGATAGAGTCCTGATAGCAGTCGGTGTCAGCCCGAGAGCGGAATTGGCACAATCAGCAGGATTAGATATTGGAGCGAACGGTGGGATCAGGATTGACTCAACAGGTCAAACTTCTGATAAATATATATTTGCTGCCGGTGATTGTACTGAATTGCCCCATGGAAGCAGTTCATATCTTCTTCCGCTGGGATCAATTGCAAATAGAATGGGAAGAGTCGTTGCAAATAACATCGCCGGGAAAAAAGATGAATTACCACTACTCAACGGCAGCTCAGTAGTTAAGGTCTTTGATAAAAATGTTGCTGTTTGTGGAAAATCAGTACAACAGATGAAAAAGAAAAATCTTGATTGCGAAGAATATTGGGGCAGTTTTACCGACAGGGCGCATTATTACCCGGAAAGCTCTGACTTACATATTAAAATTGTCCGCGAAGAAAATGGGAGACTGGTTGGTATTCAAGTGATTGGTCCGGGAGATGTAGTACGGCGGGCTGATTCTTTCGCGCAAATAATGACCATGGCTGATGGCGATCCTGCAGCATTATTGAAACTCGAACATGCATACGCGCCACCTTTTGCGACGGCAATGGATCCCTTGCATCACATGGGCGCAATGATCGAAACCGGGAATAATCTTCAATTACCACCAGATGCATTATCCGATGGAGGCGAAGCTGACTGGACTGTTATCAATCTTCTGGCTCCGGATGAATCAAGTGAATGGGAGAGACCCGCAATAAAAGGAAAATGGCTCGATATTCCCTACAGTGAGTTGCGCCGAAAAGCGAAAGAATTGTCAGGGAAAGAAGTTGTCTTCATTTGTGCAAGAGGACCAAGGAGTTATGAAGCAGCAATAATGCTGAGATCAATGGGGATAGATGCAAAATATATCGCTGGTGGAATTGTCTTTAGATGATCATGCAAGTGAATTTATTTCAGGATTAAAGCTGATTAAAACTAATACTATGCGTAACAGGTAATAGCAGGCGTAACGAGAGAAAATGATAAATCCATCTCTTGCATAAAGTACAACGAAAGTTTAGCTTTCATGCCTTGAAACAGGAATCAATTTTCTGAAAATATTCCTCGGTAGCTCAATTGGTAGAGCGAGCGGCTGTTAACCGCTAGGTTCGGGGTTCAAGTCCCTGCCGAGGAGCAAAAAGCCATTCCGATTATTCGGGATGGTTTTCAAACTCAAAATACTTAGAAGCTATATGTGCACTTTAAATAAACCTGATCATTCGCTTCTTGTCGTCCGAAAAGAGATTCTTCTTCACCTTCGTATAATATTACGCCCATCTCAATTTCAAACGCATCTTCTGGTGAGAGGATCAGTTTGGGTTGGAGCAAAAGACCACTATCTTTTATATCGTAAAATCCGAACAATTCGATGCTGTGAGCCTCACCATACCCAAAAACTCTGTTCAATCGGAATGAGGCTGCCTGAGTTTGTTGTCTGGGGTCATCGGACAAGTACATTAT
This sequence comes from Candidatus Electryonea clarkiae, assembly GCA_030765455.1. Lineage (GTDB taxonomy): Bacteria > Electryoneota > Electryoneia > Electryoneales > Electryoneaceae > Electryonea > Electryonea clarkiae. The sequence continues at coordinate 33,232 of JAVCCM010000070.1, forward strand.
TGATTTTCGCTGATCCTTCCTTTCAATGGTTTTGAGTCATCCAAGGGTAGGTAAACAGTAAATGATGCTCCATTACCTTCTTCAGTTTGAACCTCAATTCTACCGTTATGGCGTTGAATGATTCGATAACATATCGCTAACCCCAATCCTGTACCTGTTCCTTTGTTCTTTGTTGTGAATCCGGGGTCAAAAATTTTATCAGCGAATTTATCTGGAATGCCATCACCTTGATCAGTAATTGTAACGGATATAGCGCTTTCGTTGCAAGATGTCGTGATACTAATTATTCCATCGCCTTCCGATTGAGCCTCAAAGGCGTTGATTAAAAGATTCAACCACACCTGGTTCAATTGCCGTGGATTACATATTAAATTCGGCAATAATCCAAATTCCCTCACTATTTCTAAACGATCCCGATATTCAAACTCAAGCAACTTCACTGCTTCCTCTAGTCCTTGATGTACATCAACATTTTGTATGTTAGCCTCATCAAGTTTGATGAAATTCTTTAGCTTCGATACAGTATTTGCAATGCGTTGAGCACCTTCACCTACCACACTAACGCTATTATTAAGAATCTTCTGGATAGTTTGAACCTCGGTGTTCGTAGTAACTACATTTTCACTATTCTTAAGGGAAGCTTGAATTCTGTCATTACAGATGATTATGTTTTGGGAACTGGCAAGAACCGCTGCTATCGGATTATTAATTTCATGTGCGATACCGGCAATAAATTGCCCAAGTGAAGCCATTTTTTCTGATTGAACCATCAAAGTATATGCATCTTTCAGCTCAGAAGTTCGCTCTTCAATCTTTCGTTCAAGATTTGCGTTTAATTCGTCAGCACGCTCGAACTGATACCGCAATATTGCTACATAAAATAGTATTACCGAAAGGGGGAAAAGGGATGTTGAGTATAATTTAGTTGGAATACCAAAAAGTGGCAGAATAACGCCTAAGGTTAATACCGAAGAATAGAGAATGAAAAATGAAATGATATTTAAACGAATAAAGTTGCGATAAATTCTATCATTATTAATTCGATAACCATAAAATAGCATGTATATAATTATAGAAACACCAATAATAAAGAAAATACTATACAAATGACTATATGAACTGTATTGTATTATGGAATTTGAGTAATCACCTATGTTAGTTATATAAGTGTCGTTAGAATCGTGGAGAAAAAGAATGGAATAAATAAGTGAAAACGCGGCTGACAATGCAAAATAGAATTGTTCATTCATAACCAAGCTAAGAAACACAATCCTGGAACGCTCATTGTCATACTGAAAGATCAGATCTTTCCCTAAAATACTCATATGTACTGGTCTGTCAATAAGCGTTAAAACAAAGTATATCGCATAAAATATTGAATAAACACCCAAAATGAACAACAACCTGACCATCACTATAGAAACATTCACTCTAACGCCGGTTGTCTCAATAATAATTCGGCCTATTCGATCAGCAAGTCCAGTAGTAACCACATATCCAAGCCCCGCGCCGACCATTATCAGAAAGCAAAAAATTGCATATACCTTATAGAGGTGTTCTGTTCGTCTTGAAAGCAGAGCTACAACTCCTAGCGAGAAGAGAAGCAGGAAACTGATTAGTTGAGATGTAGCGATAGTGTCCATGAGTTCACTTGGCCAATCTACCAGTTGCTTACAAATATTGGATATCTCTTATCCTGAATATGTTGGCGGTATATAACTTTAATTTGATATTTTCGCTTCCACTGATCGGAACTGATTCCTCCACTAGTTGACATTCCTCATCATCAGTGTCAAGCTTAGGTCGATATTTTATAATAAACGCAGGGGACGCCAATAAACTTCACCCAACGCCTCTTTCAAAAGCGAGCTTGCAGCATCTACTGTCATCGATTGCCACACTCAGCGCGATGATAGTTGCCGAAAACTCACCATCTTTTGTTTAAGATGCAAAAACGTATGCTCAACCCCATAATTACTTAAAAGCTATAAGTGCATTTTATATAAACCTGATTGTTCTCTTCAAATCGTCCAAAAAGGGATTCTTCTTCAGCAGCGAATACAATTACGCCCGTTTCAACATCAAACGCATCTTCGGGAGAGAGGATAAGTTTGGGTTGGAGCAAAAGTCCACTTTCTTTTATATCGTAGTATCCGAACAATTCGATGCTGTGAGCTTCACCATACCCAAAATCTCTATTCACCCGGAATGAGGCTGCCTGCTGAAGAGGCATGCCGACTCCTAATTTGCTGGTGATTTCTTTGTCAGCCTCCGTTTCATTCATTTCCTGGAAGTACTGAACATTTAATGTGATGTTATAGCCGAAGGTATAATCCGTGCCAAGAACATACTGCAAATACGGATTTTTGACTAAGGGATCGTTCTCATCGGTATTAAAATAAGCTGCTTCTCCCCAAATCCCGAATGAAGCAATACTTCCTGCAAAATCAGCTCCGATCATTTTGGTGCGAAAAAACTTCAATCTGTCCATTTCTATTTGTTGAGATGTAGGATTAAAAGTCATAACAGGTGTTACCATATTATCCCAACCATCAAAATAGCTGACTGACAAATCAAAAAGTGACACAGTGCGGGATAGCTTAAAAGCCCACTCGGTATCCTGTATTCTGTTCTGCGGGTATTCAGGTTCCGGTAACTCTTCAAGACCCGGAATAGTAAAAAATGCCCAACGTGAATCCATAGGCGGAAGTTTCATATTGTCAAACTCTGGTTTCCAAATTCCTTCTAATATAAAATCATAGAGTTTTAACTCGGTTTTAGTTGAGAGTAGTCCAATTTTCCGAATACTTTTGTTTTCAGTCATATTTGAAAGATTTTGGGGATTTAAAATGTCTGTTGGATTGATCTCATCTGCTTTACCCCAAGCAATAACTTGTCTGCCAACACGAACATCCAGATAGCTGCTATAGTAATCTATATAAGCTTCTTGAAAATCCCAGGTTCCTTTCTTATTCAATCCATCATAGATGTAGTAACTTTTTGCTTTGAATGCGCTATTTTCACCATGTGCTGAAAGAAATTCCAACTTAAACCTGGTTTCAGAAAGATCCACCTCATTGGGTGATTGGCTGAATACTTTTACGAACTCCCTCAGGCTACCGCGTAGTTCGTAGCTTTGGGAGCTTACATCGGAAAAAGACATGAATGTCATGATCGATATTATGGCACCCAAAAATAATCGTCTCATTAAGTAACTCCTTATTACAATTAGTGAATTCTGGTCATGTAATTGCTTTTAAATACTTTTTCATCCAGACCAGTATCAACCTCCAATTTATCGAAAATCATTTCTGTTTTGTGTTTTGATTTAAGGTTTTCCATGACCATCATTACCGGTATCCAGTACTTTTTTAATTTTTTGAATTCAACTGTTTTTATTTTCTTAAGATTTCCCCTCTCATCGTAAAATTCTTCCCTGACATCGTAATAACAATCCTTACGTATCCAGGAAACAATTTTGGAATAATCGGTAGCAATCCCCTTATTAGGTATGCTTTCGACCACCCAGCAAGATTGTCTGTTAATCTCTTCTTCCTTTAGTAATTGATACGTGTAATCCATTAGCTTGCGGTCACCCATATCTTCGAAAGAGAAATCGGTACCCATGAAGCTACCTTTTTTGGCGTGGGAAGCAATCCGCCGCACTTTGCCGAAAGCCGGCAAATAGACCCACATATCGTCATCCCGATCATCGTAGGATAGCCGCAAAAAACTGCTACCCTTCACATCAGCCGGTTCCAGAAACCACATGATTTGTTTGTCATCGCTCATGCGGAAGGTTTTTAAGAGCCTTGTTCTAATCTTGCCTTTTTTATCGATCAGATTCATGGTCATATTGCCGGTATTATCAATGGGAAAGATTCGGTTATCCCACCCCTCCATAATCTCAGAAGCCGTTGTCACTTTTTCTTGAGCTGAGACTAAGTTGACGGTCAGAACAAACACGAATACTGTTATACCCAATAGTTTAATTATCTTTTTCATGTCAAACTCCCTTATTTTGTTTTGATAAATGTTAATGCCGTTGCTAATATGGTTAATGCCCCGATGGCACAAACCACCATTGTTACGGAAATTAGAAATCCCATAAAACGAAGTGGAATGATACTGGAATACATTAGGACTGAGAATCCCAAGCCAGTGGCAGCGGCGTTGAAGAAAATAGGTCGTCCAACAGTACGAATCGTACGGACAATCGGGGATAAGGAATCGCTTCTTGCCATCTCAATCTTAAACCTGGAAAGAAAATGGAAGGCAAAGTCAACCCCGATCCCGATAATAATGATGGAAACCATTGCTGTCGGAATACTCAAATCAATTCCTGCATATCCCATCAAACCAAAATTGATGATGACCGTAACTGCGATTGGTATGATTGCCAGAATCCCTATTTTCCAGGACCGATAGGTTATCCAGGCAAGCAGAAAAACGATAAATATGGCAGCAATCAAAGATCTGACTACAGACTCAACTACCATTCCCAATAGTTCTTTGATAAATAATGCAAAGCCGGTAAATTTGACCTCAAAATCGTCATTCTTGAAATTCGCGTTGTAATAACGCTCCATTTCATCGGCAATTTCTGCAATACGGGTCGTACTTTCAGACTTCATCATAGCCCCGACCAGAGCATTCTCGAAGCTGTTGTCAACTAAGGCTTCGTAATCCTCCGGACTGCCTGACATATTATAAAGTAACATTGCCTGAGCTACAGCTTCTTTGGTTTCAGGAATCCTTTCAAATTCCGGATTATCGTCATGCAAGACCCGGTTTATTCTCTTTATAATAGTTGCCAACGAAATGGTGGAACCTGTCTCTGGAAATTGTTCTAGGAGCTGTTGCAAGCTGTCAATTACGGCTAAAACTTCCGCATTTTCAATATCGGCATTAACAAGCAAATTCATGTTAATGGAACCGCCGAGATTTTGGTTAACCTTTATGTCAGCTTGCCGTATGTCGCTGGATTCAGAGAAGAATTTAATTGAGTTCATTTCCAGGTTGACCAGCGGTATGCCAAAAGCAAAAATAATGATGATGATTGTGCTAACGGCAATAACGGCATAACGAAGACGCAGGACCATCTCACCAAAGCTGGTCAGTAGCCGAGTTAATCGAGCCGGTTTGGTTGATCTCATCTTCTTTTGGCGAACCGGCATCAACACTAAAATTGCCGGAATCACTGTTAGAGTGAATAGCATTGCCATAAACACTCCAAAAGCCAGTACAATTCCAAAACTCAGATACACAGGCAATGGGGATGTCGTCAGTGATAGGAATCCAGCAATAGTGGTCAATCCCGCCATAATAACCGGTGTGCCCACATTCCGGATTGCTATAGTTAGCGCATCCTTTTTGTTCGGGGAAAGTATGAGCTCATCATAATAGGCTGACATCACATGAATTCCGTAAGCGATTCCCACCGCTACGAGCACTACCGGCATCACATTGTTAACAATCATGAATGGTATATCAAAATGCCCCATAACACCGACCATGGAAACAACACCCATTAAAGTTGCCAGCAGGGGTAGAAAAACACCGGACAATGTTCGAAAGCTTGCATACAGAATAGTTATCGCGACAAGTAGGACAAAAGGAATCAGTTGCCTCATGTCAGCCTTCATACTCTGACCCGATATTGCTGATACAACCGGTGTTCCCGCTAAATATATATTCTCAGGTCCTTCTAATCTGTCGGTCAATTGTAGGACTTCTTCGTAAATAGCTTTCATTTTCGCATCTTTATCCACTACTGCAATAATGGCAGCATATTTTCCATTATTTGAAACCATTGAACCAACGTAGAGAGAATCATCATAGAATGTTTTTTTAAGTATTCTAACACCTTCTTCAGTTTCTGGTACTTCTTCCAGGAACGGTGTAACTTCCATACCCCACTCTACACTTTTAATCTGGTTGACGGTAGCAAGACTTGAAACCCGTAAGATGCCGGGTATGACATCTAACGAATCAGTTATCTCAAGGATTTTTGCCAATGTCCCACGATTAAAAATAGTCTCTTCCTCGTTATTGACAGCAACGAGAAAAACATCAGAACCGCCAAAAATATCTTCCACTTCATTGAGCGCCAGCCTAGCAGGCAAATCTTTCGGCAGCATTTCCTTGATATCTTCTTCCATACGTATTTTGGGAATCCCCAATCCAAACAAAAAAGTAATGATAAGGGAACAGATTATTACTGTTTTGGGATAGTTGAGTACGTATTTTGTTATCTTTTCGTTCAAGTATTCCTCCATTTCTCTATTAAGTTGGAGAGTGTTTTGTTTTTTGCCTTGCTTTCAATATTCTAGGTAGCGAGTCCTTCGGTAACAAGGTAAAATCAGAATAGTGCTTATCTAGCGAAATAGTCTGGTTATGCGACAATAATCTTGTTAATTTCTTTTTTAAGACATCTTACTATCCTTGTAATTTTACTCTGGTCGATTAACTATGCCATTGAGTACTAAATCTACCAGACTATCTTGCCGCTCTTTTAGAAAAACATCCTCATCTTCCAAATCAAGTCCAAGCATGATTTCCATGATGGGCTTTCCTATGAAATAGATCATAGATACGCCAATAATGCTAATCATTGTTTGCTTAGCATCGATTTTCCGAAGTGCTTTGCTTGAAGTTGCTTGTTCAATGAGATCTAAGAGCTTTTCCGGGCGAATAAAATCATTTTCAGCTTTGAGAAATCTGATTATATATTTTACATCCTCTGGCTCATTAGCCAGCGCGTTAATGATAATTCTTGTGTAATTAGGATTTTCTGAGTAAATTTTGGAAAACACTCGAATAATCACTTCAATTCTCTCAGTATAAATCATCTCCTCAGATTGAATCCTTTCAAGTTCACTGAACGAATACAAAAAGATTTTATAGAATATCTTTTTCAGGACTTCCCTATAGAGGTTTTCCTTGCTGGAATGATAATAGTAAACCATCGATTTATTAACGCCAGCTTCTTTAGCAATCTCTTCCATTCGAGCGCCGTGTTTACCTTTTTGGGAAAAAATTTCTATTGCGGCTAAGATTGTTTTCTCTTTACTACTCATTTTACTCCATTCAATTATCTAATTTTGTTCTTGAACTCTGATCCACCAGTAAGATCAGAGAAAATCAAGAATCAGTCTGGCTAAGAAACAGAATAAACCTTCTCAATATCATTTATGGCAAACTTAGACTCAGCTTATCAAAATGAAAATAGCGAGGAAGCGATAATATACTATTACGTTTGACCAAATCGTCTAACTATAACGTCAAGATATGTTTTACTTTAGTAAATGTCAATAGTTTTCTGAAATAAATATCATCTTACAGAATCTATAGGCATCCATGGCTGTGGTTGGTCTTATTTGAATCCAATCTAAACTTTAAATAAATCATATAGAGAGATATTCATAAATCAGTATTATTTGTTCCGCCTAACATTGATCAATACTCTATGTATTATCTTGGATTGATGCTGGTTGTAGCGGTTAGGAAGACCTAATAGAGTCGGTTATATATGCGATTATTCGGGGAGCAAAAAGCACAGTCAATATGGCTGTGCTTTTGTCGTTTAGGGGGGGGGGGAGCATGTTTACCAAGTATTCTATTACAACAAATCAAACGATAATTTATATGTTGGTCAGACAATCAATCTCGAACGTAGGATCTATGAACACCAGAATGGTTTATTGAAATTTACCAAACGCTCAAATGATTGAAAACTGATCCATACCAAACGCTTCGAATCCCGGCCAGAAGCACTGAATAGTGAGAAACAGTTGAAATAAAGTTGGGCTCGAAAGTACCTACGTCCATTGCTGGTCGGTTGATGGCTGTTACCACGACTCCAATGAAATTTTGCCTTCGATGAGAACAATGATGATGTATTGTGTGAATATAAAACCAGATATACCTTCGAAGAAAAAGTAACAATTGGTGGTTCAATATGGCTGGTGAGATGATAAAATTGATATTGTTTGGAGTGTTCGTAGGTGTTGCTGCCACGATGACGATGGACGTGTTTGCGATCGTTTCTCAAAAGGTCGGACTAACAGTGGGCGCCAAGGGGCAATGGGTTGGACGATGGTATCTCGGTATCGCCCAGAGCCAATTCGTTCACGCGAACATCGCAGACTCTCCGGAACAAGCTGGGGAAAAAAGGGCTGCTCTGGTTGGTCACTATATAATCGGAATCGCACTTGCAGTATTCTATGTCGTAGGTGCCGACTTGCTGGGTGTCTCACCGGGTTTGTTTCTCGTCGCGTTCGGTTACGGAATGGCTACTTGCATCTTTCCCTGGTTCCTTGTGTTTCCGGGATTGGGATTCGGATTATTCGGTTTAAAGGGACCACCTGAATTGAGACTGTTCACATCGAGTCTGATGAACCACTTCTTCTACGGATTCGGGCTGTGGTGGATAGTGAAAGCGCTTCGGCTTGGTTAGGGCTCAAGAAAAGTAAACGCAACATCGAATTAAGAATCTCCGTACGATTTAATTGGCATAGATGAGCGGGTAACTGTTATCAGTCAGCCGACTGATCGGGATTCAAGTCATTTCTGGTGATGCAGTTGCCAGAGGATAGTAAGCGTGGTAACTTGTGCGGATAGAATGGACACTGCGATGGTGTAGAGCCACTGGATCACTCTGCTATTGTCCTGACTGTTGCACATAATCAGCTGATACTAAGGAGAGTTTTGTGAGCCAAAGTAATGACCGGACGCTACGCTTCTGCCATGAAGTGCTGGGATTGGAACGATTGCACTACGGTATTTGGATGCCGGAAGATGAACTTACCTTAGAGAATCTGAAAGAAGCACAGGTTCGCTATGAAGATTACCTTGTCGAAAAGATCCCGAAAGGTGTCCAGCGAATTCTCGATGTGGGGAGTGGTACGGGGATAATGACCCGGAAGTTACTTGATAAAGGATATGATGTCGAAGGATTGTCCCCCGATCAGCACCAGAAGGAAGTGTTCACCGAAAACCTGGATGTCCCCTTTCATCACTATTCGTTTGAAAGGTTCACAGCCGCCAACACTTATGATTGCCTGTTGATGAGCGAATCCGCTCAATATGTGAACATGGAAAAGCTGTTCGAAAACGCCAGGCAGTGCCTGAAACCGAATGGCTACCTTATGATATGCGACTATTTTGTACTGGAGAATGCAACGGGAATGCTCAGCAAAAGTGGCCACAAGTATGACCGCTTTATGGACCTGGTTGAACAAACAGAGTTTACAGTCGTGTCGAACGAGGATATCACCGACAGTGTCACGAAAACGCTTGATATCGCGAAAGACGTCGTCGATCGAGCGTTGCTTTCTGTTGATATCGCGACTGAGAAAGTCCGCAGAAAAAGTCCACGAATAAGCCGTTTTGTCCTCTGGATGTTCCGTAAGAAGATTGAAGAAGGCAAGCGCCAAATCGAACTGCTGGATTCCGCTGAATTCAAGAAAAATAAGACCTACCGGTTCCTGTTGTTGCAAGCGCCATAGGTGCATTGACCCGGGTGCTGACCACCCGGATTTCTCAGGCTCGTTCTGCAACTTTCTACTATTGCTGAACCAGATCAGGTTGACTCTTTTGCATCGGAACCCGTTTGCAGGAATCCTTTAAACTCCAATCCGTAGATATCAAGGATAGTCAAGAGTAATGCCGCCAGGACAGGTCCGATTATAAATCCTGCTATCCCAAAAACAGCTATTCCGCCAATGGTTGAAAAAAAAATCATCAGGTCGTGCATTTGCGCATCTTTACCAACCAACCGTGGTCTGAGCAGGTTGTCAACATTACTGATAATCACCAATTGAATGAGTATGATTAAAATCCCCTGCCAGATATCACCACTAACCAAAAATACAATCCCCACGGGAATCAAAACTATAGATGGACCCAGCATTGGAACTATCGAGGCGATAACCATGACAACTGTCCAAAGAAGCGCTGATTTTACACCGAAAGCAAGCAGCACTATTCCACCCATGGTACCCTGGATCAACCCAAGCAGTAATGTTCCTTTAATCGTAGCACGTGATACGGATAAAAAACGGTCGATGATCCGTTCTTCATGGATATCGTCAAGGGGAGAAAGGTATTTAAAACGTTTAAGTAACGCCGGTCCATCCTGGAAGAGATAGAACATGGTAAAGAGGATGATAAAAAGATTCATCAGGGCTTGAAAAGCAGATTTCGAAGTATCGCCAATAACATCGGCAATCACTTTGCCGGTTGTCCTGGCCACATTTGTAAGGGCTTTTTTCCAGTCAATCTTTGCAGAGTCGATGTATTTTTTGGGTATAACCTTTTCAATCTTCTCCCGTAACCCACCATTGCTGCCTTCTATAAAATTTGTTACTAACTTTTCGGAATCATTATAAAAACTTATAGCTTCCTGGGCAACCATGTTCCCGATCAGGGTCAACGGAATTAATATCCCGGCTATTAGTATCAAGCATGTGACACCTGAGGCGGCAGCTTTTCTTCCTTTAAAACGAATAGTAAACCAAGAATATAACGGGTAAAAAAGACCGGCAAATATAGCCGCCAATACAACCGGAAGAGCAAACATCCTGGTCATATACAGAAACAGGCCCAAAGTGATGAACAGGATTAAAACCAGGTACGTTCGGAGAAATCGTCTGTCAGGTGAATTACCTGTTGATTTATTTTCGGTTGGTAAATCGTTTGCTGAAGGTTTTTGACTCATTTGAAATCCTATTGTTTTTGTTTTCAAGTTCTGTCAACAACGATTGATACAAATTCAATATTCAATATTTATCAGAATTCTCTTTTCAAATATAGACATTAATCGGTGGAATAGTAAATGTAGCTCAGAAGCGCCGTATTCCGGGAGAAGGTGATAATTGAGTCGCAGGAAGGAAAGAGTAAGACAAAGGTATGTAGTCTGAAATAGTATAATCTGTTATCATATTTCAGATTGCTATATAGGTATTCCCTCCCCGGAATACGGTGATTCCGGGCTACACTTGCTGGTGCAGAAACAATCCGGGAAAATCCGGGTATCTCAATCCAGAATCTGAAGTTTTGTTGAAAACCTTCAAAGACGCCACACAATCCGAAATGCTGTGCAGCAAACTATCCGGTCAACACTTCAATACAATCCAGGACCATTCGGATTATATTGAGAACGGTGGCTGTGAAAACCTGATTACAACATTAGCGCAAGCATAACTCTCCGTAACCGCGATATGCTATTCGTTTATTATTTAGAAAATTGATGATTCTAATTCCAAATTTCTAATTCCTAATTCCTAATTCGAAGGAGAGTGCTCTCAGAGCCATCCTTTTCACCCAGTTCATAAATCCTGAATTTTGGCTAATTATATATAATATATGCAACTAAGCTAATAATGCAAATTATCGAAAAGTAAAATATTTGATTTTAAGTATATTACGTGTAGATTTAGCGAATTTTTTTGTGTAGTTTCATGCATGGAAACACCATTTTCGGGGAAATATGGAACATACCAGAATAACTTCCCTGGAATACGGTGCTTCCTGGCTACATTGCTATTAATTTGTACCTTGTCACCGAAATAATTTTCTGTCTTGAGGAGATTGGAATGATTATTGAAAAATTTAAGGCTTCAGTACAATATAATGATTGGAGAGGCACTTCTGCAGCCGATAGCGCGGATTTTGGCGTAATGGAAAAATGGCTCGATACCAATAATTATAAAAGGGATGAGGAATTTTTATTAGGTATTTCTATGTATGTTGGAGAAAATCTTGGCAAACATGAAGATACTATATTCGTAGATCTAATTATCGCTGCTCCTAGAGATTCCGAAAGTGTAAAAGCAATGATTGATTCTAGCCATGGACCAGTCGATGTCAAGAAAGTGTCATTTCAGATGGGTTTAGTTGAATTTTTCTGTTTATTTAAACGCTTTGGCGTAAAATTCTCTTTATTCGGTATGCTTGGTGAAAGAGAATATAGTTATGAAGAATGATTAGCAAGAGTAGCCCGGATTCAAAAATCCGGGCTACCTGCTGATTCAATGTTCCTAATAGAATAGGAAAATTTGAGTAGGAGGACTTGGGGCACGACCAAATAGTGTGGTGCAGGGTAACTCTGGCAATCACCAAATTTATCGAAAGAGAAAGGAGGTATTGCCTATGAAGAAAAGCGTGCATACACTCGGTATTTTCAGAAATACCGCCCTGGTCATTTTTGGCTGGATTAGTTTCATTTCGTCTTTCTTTTTTGAAAGTCAAATCGTGATTATTCTTCTAAATATGGTTGCCAGGGTCCTGCCCTAAGTCTTTTTCTATTTCTTAAAGCTAGAGTTGCCCGCATTCTCGAATCCGGGTTACCTGCTATAGCTACAAGAAAGATAAAACAGAGTTTTTGCACAAGGAGATTCCCAAATTAGAGTATGGGAATCAGAAAAACAGTTTAATCAATGTTAGGTATAGAAACAAGGGAGGAAAGATAATGAAAATGGTGATCAAGATTGCCATCACCGGATTATTCATGCTTATGTTTTGGGGAATATGCTCTGCTGGCGACTTTACTTTCAGGAAAACAAAATGGGGAATGACAGAAGATGAGGTAAAGGCATCAGAACCGTTGGAAACTGCAGAAGAGAATGAAAGATATTTAGCTTATAAGACATCCGTCATTGGAAAGGACGTTTTTGTTGTATATTTTTTTATTGATAACCAACTCACAAGAGCAAGATACGTACTTGCTGATTCTCATTCGAACAAGAATGACTTCATAACTGACTATGAAGACTTCAAAGCAATATTAATAAAAAAATATGGAAATCCTGTTCAAGATGACTCCATTTGGAAGAATGATTTATACAAAGATGATTATTCAGATTGGGGTACAGCAATAAGCATTGGCCATCTAGTATATTTTTCTAATTGGAAAACAAATGATACAGAAATAAGCAATATGCTTATGGGCGAAAACTACGACTTATCTTGTATCGTTGAATACTGTAGCATAAACTTTAAAGAAATAGAGAAGAAAGCCCAAGATAAAAAGGCACTTGATGAATTTTGAGGAAATTATCATGTCAAAAAATGTGACCATAATTTTGCTTTCAGTCTTTATGTTATACGGTTGTTCTAACGTTCCATCTACGGAAGAGATTGATGGTGACTTGAAAACAGTCGAGACAGAAATAAAAGATGCACAGGAAACAGTTCAGGAATACTCAGGAGGTTTACTCGCTATTTTAGCAAACGTCCGCCTACAAACCTTGAAAACAACAAAATCAATGCTTGAACAAAAGAAAAATGGATTTCGCCGATATATTCCTCTCTCATACTCAATAGATGGCAAGGAATATACCCCTCCAAAAGATAAAGATGTTTTACTCCAAACACTTAATGATGACCTTAAAAGCCTTCGACAGGATTTGGCAAAAGCAGAGGAGGAAAGTTCCAAGTACGGTGGTGGGCTTCTTGGTGTTCTGTCTCTCACGCAGGTTGCGACCGTTGAAAACTCAATCGCATTTCTCAACCAGAAGAGGTTGCTACTTAAACATGATATTCCATACTATGAAATTGTTCCGGCACCATCAACCGATGGAGATCCAGATTTTAAGTCAACTCCTGGGGAAGATATCAATAAATTTTAGTGCATTAGTTTATCGTTCCCAAACTCCAGTTTGGGAACGTTTTTGCCTAAGAAACTCCTGTTTCGAGTCAACTCAAAGAGCAGTCCACTTCAAGAGCGAAGTGATCATTCAATATATTGTTTCTGGCAGAACTGTACCACCAATGTTCCGGTAATTCGATTTGCAGCTATTCTAAGACAAAACAGAGTTTTTGACACAATGTGGTTCCCAAACTGGAGTTCGGGAACCTGAAGATACCAGCATCCCTCTTATAGATGTTGAATGTTGAATTTTAAATGTTGAATTTTGAATCCATCTTCACCAAGGTTTTTGTTGACAAGTGTTGGTTTTGAATTCACTGTTGCCTCTTCCTTCGTTTCCTCCTGCGTTAAATTTCAGAGGACAAGAAAACTTCGGAAGAAAGAAAGGCTTTGGGGGACGGGTGTTGGAAGTTGAATGCTAACCGGGTTATTTTCAATTTTCATGTAACTGCTACAAAAAATTGAGGGAGGGGATGGTGCGAAAAAAATTATTGTTATCAGTATTGTTATTTGCCCTGTTCTGTTCGTTCGCATTTTGCCAGGCGAGTGGGGAGAACGAAAAGGATCTGAAACATTATGTTGGAAGTTCTCTTTTTCTCCTGGGTAATTTCATACCTGAAGATCCGGTTTACGCTTATCAAATAACCTATGGGCACCGGTTGACACAGAAAGACGCCTTAATTATCGATGCCAAAGCCTGACGCTATTACGAACCATTAGGTACTAATGGAGATTCAAATAGTAAATATCCGGGTAATACCAGGGCTACCGGCATAGGAGTGGGTTACCAGAGATTCCACTGGAAAAATCTTTATTCGGTTTACCAGGTAGATCCATATTTTATGGAATACCGTGATCAGGCTGATGAAAATATCCAGAATGGTTTCCAGTTATATCTTCATGCCCGGGTTGGCTGGCGATTTGAATTCTTTAATCGCCGCTGGTTCGTGGAACCTGTAATTACCTTTAACTATTGGCCAGTAACCACCAACCGACCGGCAGGATTTGATGCGATTGAAGAGGATTATACAAATTACACCTTGTTCGATCCAAATATTTATTTCGGGTTCAGGTTCTAATTTGAATTTTGAATGGTGAATACCTGGCTGGTTATAGTGGTTCTTGAAGATATTGTCGCCAATGTGATTTTATAAGCTTCTAATAAACATGGATTCCCGCCTTCGCGGGAATGACAACATGATGCATTGTTTTCGAGAACTATTATATTTGCCTCAGCCAGCCATGATCAACCGGCAGCTCGCATCCGAATTCGAACCGAAGCTGAGATGAACGGTTATAGGCGTACCCCGAAAGCTTGAATCCTTAATCATTCCTTGACTATACATAGAAGAACAATGTATATTTCTTCAATGTATAACATTCAATATACTTTAATATCCCTTTTAACTGAGAGGAACGTTCATGGACATCGGTAAAGATCTCGTTGCTGCCTCTGCCACACCGCTCGTGATGGCTATCCTCAGTGAGGGTTCTAGCTACGGTTACGCCATCAACAAGAGAGTGGGTGAACTTTCAGGTGGTGAGATCCAGTGGATGGACGGAATGCTCTACCCGCTGCTCCACCGCCTTGAGCGAAACGGATACGTTGAAGCGACCTGGGGGAAATCGGAGACGGGAAGGCGACGGAAGTACTATCGCCTGACCGATCAGGGTCGGGAAGAACTCGCCCACCAACAGCGTCAATGGCAAGTGGTTGACTCGGCTTTGCGTGGCATCTGGTGCACTTCAATCAATTTGGTCTTGCAGGGCAACTGACAAATCCAAGGGAAGGAGATGAGCACGTTGGAAATGACGCAGAAATTGGAGGAACGTATCAATGAATGGCGCGCCTACCTTGATCAGCACAGGGCAATCCAATCCGTTGATGCAGAGGAGCTTGAAGACCACCTTCGCAGTCAAGTCAAAACCCTGGGGGAGGTGGGCCTTGATGACGACGAGGCGTTTTTTGTTGCTGTAAAACGCCTGGGAGATCTCGACTCACTTTCCAAAGAGTTCGCACGTGAGTACTCGGAAAGGCTTTGGAAGCAACTCGTTGTCTCTCCCGGTGGGGATGAAGCCGCATCAGATGCGAAACGTAATGCCATAGTAGCGGTTGGGTTAGCGATCGCCGCTGGTATTTCGATCAAGGTTCCAGAGCTTTTTGGGTATAACCTTGAGGAACCCGATGACAGCCTCAACTTCTACATCCGCAACTTCAGTTTTTTTGTATTACCCTTCCTTGCGGGATACTTCGCTTGGAAGCGTGGTCTCGGCAAGGTGAATCGTATGTGGCTTGCCGTTCCTTTCGTAATAGCTGCCTTGGTAATGAACCTTTTACCCGCCGGGGGAGAAGGTCACACCGTGATGCTTGCAGCCATACATATTCCTATCGCATTGTGGCTCACCGTCGGCTTTGCATACACGAATGGACATTGGCGGAACCACGATCAGCGAATGAACTACGTGCGATTTTCAGGTGAGTGCTTCATCTACTACACCCTGATCGCTCTCGGCGGTGGGGTCCTGGTGATGTCCATGATGTTCATCTTTAACTCTATCGGGTTGAACGCAGAAGAATTCGCAGAATCCTGGGTACTGCCGTGCGGCGTTGTGGGTGCGGTCCTAATCAGTTCCTGGTTGGTGGAAGCCAAGCAGAGCATAATCGAAAATTTGGCGCCCGTGCTCACCCGTCTGTTTACACCTCTCTTCACGGTTCTGCTGCTCGCCTTCCTGGGGACTATAATCTTGACAGGCAGCAGCATTAACATCGAGCGGGAAGCGCTCATCGGCTTTGACCTTCTGCTTGTCCTTGTCCTGGGCCTACTTCTCTACTCGATCTCGGTTCGCGATCCTCACACTCCTCCCGGTGTATTCGATGTGCTGCAGTTTCTGCTCGTGGTAAGCGCTCTCGTGGTTGATATGCTTGCCCTGTGGGCTATTACGGATCGCATCTCAGAATTCGGTTTCAGTCCAAACAAAGTGGCGGCGTTGGGCGAGAACCTCATTCTTCTTGTTAATCTCGGATGGTCGGCTGTGCTATACGGACGATTTCTGATGAAGCGCTCAGCCTTCACTCCAGTAGAGCGCTGGCAGACGTCCTACATCCCAGTGTACGCGGCCTGGGCGTGGTTCGTGGTTTTGCTGTTCCCTATCATTTTCAACTTCCAGTAATATTTGGAATTAGGACGGGTGGCCATGTTTGCTTGTCAAACATGGTCTATTCTAAGTATTATAATTATTTAAGATAACCCTTGTTTAATAAACAGACAGGGGTACAAGTTTGGCGGGGCATGTTCGGAAACATTCCTACTGCTCGTAACCGAGGGGATTGAGCGATGCGAGCTAATATCAGACAAATCTTGACATACCATCATCTCCAGTTTATTTTTTAGTAAATTTATAAATTATAAACTTGAATTTGGAGCGCTATTCATGAAAATTCCCACTACATTGAAACACAAGCCCGTTATCGTCGTAGAGAACTACGGCGATGTTGACGGACGTTATGCATATAATTCTGACGCCCAGGGCTTGTCCCTCGGGCTCGCACAGTGGAACGACCGTGGAAAGGTGGATATCTCCGCGAAGGTATGGCGGCATACCGGCGGAAAATGGTCACGCCAGTCGGAGGAGCTTCCATTTCACCGGGTTTTGGATTTGGCTATCCTGGTGTGTCGCGCACGTCAGTATATTTCGGAAGAAGCGTATCGCCATGAGAAGTTATACGATGAGAACAACACGCTGATTGAGCGGGTGCCGTTGCAGGGTGATGCTATGACTGTGGAGGTATGCACGGACAATCCCATGCTTGATGTGGACATCGAGCTGTTCAAGCAAGCGATGGGTAAAGATGATGAATTGGTGAGTGAGCGGATGAAGGTGTTAAGCGGTATATTGCGGAATCTGGGGTACTGAGGAGCGGGGATAATAAACAATTGAGTCCAAGTGGTTTCAGCCTTCCATAAAAATAATCTCGCTACACCAGGTGTTTAAATGGGAATGAGAATGTGAATTTACTTCCATTCTCAATTTCTGATTCGACGTTAATATGTCCTTTATGGTATTGGGACACCTGGTAACATATTGCTAAACCCAGGCCTGTTCCTACATTTAGATTCCAGGCGGTGTAGCCGGGATCAAAAATCTTTTTAAAATCTTCTGATGGAATCCCACGTCCGTCATCAGAGACACTGAAATTAATTTCATCACCCTGAATCTCTGTTCGGAGCACTATTTCTCCAGTTGTTTCAATAGCTGTATTGGCATTTTGAAGTAACTGGAAACACATTTGATTGATTTTTGACGGGTAACAGGTAATCGCAGGTAAATCATCAAATTCTTTTCGGATTTTTATCCCGGGTTTTAAATGGAATTGGAACAAGGTTAGTGTGTTTTCAATACATTCATTGAAATCTACAGTTTGGAGATCAGCTTCGTCCAATTGGGCAAATGTCTTTAACCTCTTTACAATGCTGGTTATACGTTCGCTGCTGGTTCGAATAACATCACTCACGTCGGAGATAACTTTCAAGATGTGAGAGACTTTTTTTGATTCATTGATTTTTATCTTGTGTTCATCTTCGAGTGTCCGAATGAGCTTTTCTGTGGCTAATGCCAGGGTGTTCTGGGTACTGTAAACTGCGCCCACAGGAGTATTCATTTCGTGAGCTACACCTGCCACCAGGTGACCAAGTGCAGCCATTTTTTCACTTTGAATCAGTTGTGATTGAGTCTCTTTTAGGTGATGAGTTCGTTCCTCGACTTTGCGTTCGAGGTTGATATTTAACTCGTGTACTTTATCTGACTGGTAGTTAACAATCGCGACAAAAAAGATTACTGCCATCAGCGCGATTCCGATATAATTGAAGGACTGTGTCACCACGCCTGAAACTGAGACAAAAACTATTCCTGAATAACCAATCACAACCCACATTGCTGCGCCAATGGCAAGCATGAGAATGAAACGTTTTTGTGGTTTATTGTCCGACATACGGTAGCTTTTGAAAACCATAGCCAGCATATAGAAAAAGATGCCGGCAAAAAGAGGCATGACTACCATTCCGTAGGGACCCATTTCCGTGTCCCAAATATCTTTTGGAGTTTCAGGTATTTTAATCATCCATTGGGTAAATATGGACAGCACCATGGCTACAAAGAATACCAGTAGTGCGAAGATAAGAAAATGCTTGGTTTTAATTCCCAAAACCTTGTCATCCAGTCTTTTGTCATACCCGGTGAAGGCAAAGAAGAATAATATTAATCCTATTGGAACCAGAATCCCTATTGGAAAGATAGTCCGCATCCAGGTATTAATATGTTCTATACTTCCAAACTGGAACCACATAAAATTACTAAAACTGTCAAATGCCAATGCCATAGTAAAGAAAGAAAATACACGGTTGATGTTCTCGCGTCCTCGAAGAAACCAGGTAATGGCCGAAAGCAAGGCACAAAGAATGCCCGAAATCAGTATGGGTACGGCATAAATGTCCATTATAAAATGTCCAAATTGGGAAAATACTCGTTAACGGAATAACTTTGAAAGTATAGATTTGAAAGTAAGAATCCAATACTCATTGAGTCCAGCCTATGCCGCAAATGGTTCATCCAACTGGATTTTATTGCATTTGTCAATCTGTTTCGAAAACTAATTCTTGTTAATTTATTTAGGGTCTCCTGAAAAAGTATTTTTCAGGCAAATATGCGCTTTCAGACTTATTAAATCTTCTTGGTTATTTTGCATAAACCATGTTTTTCTGTTCTTGGCAGTAATACTGTAGCAAAACATACCC
>JAVCCM010000152.1 GCA_030765455.1 Candidatus Electryonea clarkiae
AAACACACTCCTTACTAAAGTCATAAAACCTTGCTCTTCGGTTATGTTATCCTGAAAGAGATTGTACTTGCCGACTACATCCTCGTCAGTAATATTTAGAAGATCCCTGCAAGCTTGATTTTGTCTGATCATCGTTCCTGCACTGTCTGATATCCATATAGAGAAAGGGCTTTGATCTATAATGCTATTGAGGAATGTGGTGGTTTTGTGGAGCGCTTCTTCAGCTTGTTTGCGTTCGGTGATGTCCCTCCAGGATGAGCGACTGTGTAATACATTTCCTTCATCATCCTTTACTGAGGAAACATTTAGACTAACTTCGATTTTATCACCATTTTTCTTAGCAAGCGTCAACTCAGCATCATTCACTTCGCCCGTTGTTACAAATGATTGAAATGCCTCCTTAGCTCCTTCGAGCGATTCTGGATGGTACATCTCAAATATTGGACGTCCAATAATTTCTTCCTTTGCATATCCGGTTGCTTCAGCAAGAGTTTTGTTACACTTGATAATCTTTGCCGTCGCAGGATCTACAGAGACTTGAAAATCCGGTGAGTTTTCATACAAGTCTCTATATTCTTCTTTGGCTTTAGCCAATTCAGCTTCAGCTTGTTTGTGCATAACATCCGTAGTTTCAAGCTCAACGATCCGTGCACGCAATGCAGTCAACTCATCGACTAATTGTTTTTTTGTCTTATCTATATCAGTCATTTTGATTACTCAATTTGATTGTAGCAGACTCGTTAATTATCTACATTGCCTTTAGCCATGTTCCGAAGCACATCTTCAAGCATCCTCATTTCAGTTGCTTTATCAAAGAAGTATTCACAACCTTCCTGCTTGCATTTATCTCGATACTGTTGATAAGGGTAATTTGTAAGCATCATTACCATAATTTCCGGACTTTTATCCTTAATGATCTTCAGCACCTCGATACCGCTTCCACCGGGCATCCGGATGTCCAGTATCGCGACATCGGGTTTACATTCAAGGATTAATTTTACCGCCTCATCTTTATCACCAGCCTCTCCAATGACTTCAACAGAGGGGATTTCCGCCAGCATCACCTTCAAGCGGTCAAGAATAAGTATCGAATCATCTACGATTACAACTTTTATCATTGTTAATCTCCTTATATTGAGGATTATCTTTTCGTCACAAGGTAGAAGGGTAGGGGGTGTGGCGGTATAGTAGTTTTTATACAAATTTTGTAGTAGAATATCTACATCGTGTGGTCGATTCGACCACATACAGACAGGATCAAGGGAATAATTCTATCTAAGAGAGGATTCTGGCTGGATTGCAGGAGGTGAATTGTTTAGAAGTCAGTCGATAAGTTTATGTTTTATTGCATAATGGATCAGATCGGCATTTGAACTCATATTCATCTTTTCTAAAATTCGTTGTCTATACGTGCTGATGGTGTTTTGACTCAAGAAGAGTTCACCGGCTGAATCCCTATTAGATTTTCCAGTAGCAATCATTAACATTACCTGGAATTCCCGGTCGGAGAGCAATTCATGAGGCAGTCCTTTATTATCCATATCGAAAGCATTGGCTAATCTCGCTGCCAAGCTTTTGGTAATATACTTTCTCCCGGAAGCCAGGGATCGAATAGCTTCAATAAGTTCATATTTTGCAACGTCTTTTGTTAAATATCCATAAGCGCCTGCTTTTATAGCACTCAAAGCGTATTGCGCCTCAGAATATATGCTTAGAATCAGAACGGGTAAATCAGGTTTCTCTTGTTTTATCTGCCTCAGAATATCAAGTCCACTTCGTCCCGGCAATGAAATATCCAATATTACCACATCGTAGTCGTAGTTGCGTATCTTTTCCAGTGCATCATTACCATCATCAGCTTCACCGGTAACTGCAATACCCCTGTCACTTGCCAGAACCTGTATCAGTCCTTTTCGAACAATTTCATGGTCATCTACAATTAGCACGTTAATCATTATAATCCTACCTGAATTAACGGAATGTCAACTGTGAGTGTAGTGCCATTATCGGGGATACCGTTGATCTTCATCTGACCATTAAAACTATCTACCCTTTCCCTGATTCCCAATAGGCCAAACGATTTTGGATCAGTGATTTGCTGAGAGGTGATCCCTTTACCATTATCATCAACCTTAAGTAAAATACTCTCATCCTCAACTGATAGATCGACCTTTACCTGAGTTGCATTTGCATGACGCATGATGTTAGTAAGTGACTCCTGAAATATCCGAAATATCACGGTGGATAACTGGTTATCAATTTCAGCCTCTTCATGCGTTAATCTTAACTTAAATGGAATCCCGGTTCGCTTTTTAAACTCCTCTAACTGCCACTCCATTGCTGCTGACAATCCAATATCATCCAGCAATCCCGGTCTTAATTCGGAGGAAATTCTCTTAACTATTTGTACAGTAGAATCAACCAGTTCTTCCATCGATTTCGTTTTATCTTTGATTGACTTCTGTTCTTCGGGCAACTGGTCAAATATCCAACTCAGATCCATGCTGAGTGCAGTTAATACCTGACCCAATTCATCATGGATCTCGCGGGCTAAGATTGTGCGCTCATTCTCGCGGACGTCTTGCAGGTGGGATGTAAGTTCACGAAGCTGCTTGCGGGATTTTTCGGCTTCTTCTTCAGCGAGTTTGCGCTTTGTTATGTCTATTAGGGTGCTCTGCATACCTACTACATTGCCATCTGAATCGGTGAGCGATTTCGAATTGTTCAGGACGGTGATAATCGTACCATCCTTACGTATAAGTTTATGTTCATAGTCAACCAGTCTGTCACCACCAAGTAACTTTTGATGGGCAGGTAACACCACTTCCGTATCAGCATCAACATCCGGAATGCTTAGCTTCAATAGTTCATCTCGTGGATAACCCAACAAATCGAGTCCAGACTGATTCGTATCGAGGAAGTTCTTTTCAGTATCAAATACATAAACCGCCGCGACCGATTCGTCGAATAAGCCACGATATTTCTCTTCATTCGCCCACAACGCCTCTTCCACCAGCTTGCGTTCGGTGATGTCCTGTCCAGTGGCTAACACGCCAATTGTATCACCTTCAACACTTACTAAAGTTTTATCATACCATTCGATCTCGAGCTCGCGACCGTCCTTTGTGATGATTGAATTGACATTGCCGTGAGTTTGGATATTATTTACAGATTTCTTAAATATATCTCTGATCCTATCATGATCTCTCCCCGGTAAAAAGCTTTCAAACCAATCCTTGCCTTGTACTTCTTCTAACCGATATCCCGATATATTCTCCATGTAAGGATTGAAGCTGACTATTCTTCCTCTAGGATCAAGCGCCAGGATTATTGTTTGTGCAGTATCTATCAGACTCTTTGAAAAGTCACGTTCTTTACGTAATTGTTCCTCCGCCCGCTTCCGTTCGGTGATGTCTGTGAATACACCATAAGCATATCTTTCACCATTTTCTTCAGAAACAAATTTTGCTACATCATGAGCCCAAATCCACTTACCGTCTTTTCTTTTGATTCTGTATTCAACCTCGAATTTCTTTCCCTGGTCAAATAAAGCCTGAAAGTTCTCTTTCACTTTAGTTAAATCATCTTGGTGTATTCCTGCAAACCATCCAATATGGTCTTCTTTATAAATTTCTTCAGGAGTATAGCCATAAACTTCCTTTATATTTGAGCTTATTAATGATGAAATGCCATTCTCGTTAGTTTTCCACAACACTGACGGAGCATTTTCAACGAGCATGTGATATTTCTCTTCGCTCTCAGATAAAGCCTCCTCTGCCAGCTTACGCTCAGTGATGTCGGTGTCTGACCCTTGACATCCCAGCAGCTTGCCGTCTACGTCAAGAATAGGAACACCATTGGAAGATATCCAGGTTACATTTCCATCTCCGGTTTGGATTGGAATCTCAAGTCCAATGAAAGATCCCTTCCGCGCAAAAACCTCTAGTACTCTATCGTATCTCAATTGATGGATACAGCTTTCGTAGTTTTATTCTTGCGTCCTCTGTTGTAAACTGCCAGTCAATTTTTGAATTGGTTTGATTTTTTTCTTTTTCCCAGCTTGAT
>JAVCCM010000040.1 GCA_030765455.1 Candidatus Electryonea clarkiae
GTGAAAACAGGGTGTTCTGTCTGAAGTATCAAGGGAAAGTAAACAGGAGCCGTATACGTGAACCGTACGTACGGTTCTGTGAGAGGGATGAGGCGAAGTAGATCACTCCGCCTCACCCTACTCGATTCTCCGATAGACCAAGTATTTCCAGGATTCATGTTTTTTGACGAAGCAATACTTTCAATAAATCCAATAAGTTACTTGAGTATTTATCTCTAATTTCAATCTTCATCAAAGAATCCAATATTTCCGTATTTATCTATTCTTTCTTCTATCAATTCATCGATATCGATTTTTTTCAATTCTTCAAGTTTACAGATTATACTCTTTTTCACGTTTGATGCTACAAAATCCCAATCATGATGTGCACCGCCAACCGGTTCGTCAATAATCTCGTCAATTATTTCAAGCTCCTGCAGGTCTGTAGGGGTAATACGCAGTGCTTCCGCAGCTTTGTTCGCCAGGTTGGCGTCGCGATACAGGATGGAGGCGCAGCCCTCGGGAGTTATAACAGAATAAACAGAATATTCGAGCATGATGATCCGATCTGTCACGCCTAAAGCAAGCGCTCCCCCGGAACCACCTTCACCAATCACAACAGAAATAATTGGGACCCTGAGGGTACTCATCTCAAACAGGTTCCGTGCAATTGCTTCCGCCTGACCTCTTTCTTCAGCGCCAAGTCCGGGCCAGGCGCCGGGAGTATCGATCAGTGTTACAATCGGCAACCCAAATTTTTCAGCAAGCTTCATTACCCTTAATGCTTTTCTATAACCTTCCGGGTGAGGCATTCCGAAATTTCGAAAAATGTTTAATTTGGTTCCTCTTCCTTTTTGATGTCCAATTATCGCCAGTGGTACGGAGTCTATCGTAGCAAGACCGGCAACAATTGCTCGATCATCTCTATAAAGTCGATCTCCATGCAGTTCCTGAAACGAATCTGTAATTCTTTCTATATAGTCCAATGTATAAGGACGCCGGGGGTGACGAGCGATCTGTACTCTTTGCCAGCGATTAAGGTTTGAATAGACCTCGTCACGCAGTTTCTCAGCTTTTTCTTCCAATTGATCGATCTCAGTGGAAATATCAACCTTGCCATCAGCGGCAAGTTCATGCATTTCCTGTATCTTGTTCTCCAATTCAACAATTGGTTTTTCGAAATCAAAAACAAATTTATTCATCTTTTTCTCACTACAATTTGAGGGCGGCGTGTATGCACAAGGTTTCTCCAAAGACTTCCACCAAGGTCCAATTCCAGCAGAGGCATTTCATCATCCTGATCAAAACCTTGCGGAATAATCTGGATAAGAAGACCTTTGACAGGATTCTCGGAAGAGATACGGAAAATATCTTCATATTTTGCCGCGCCTGATGAAAAGAGCGCTTCATCGATATTATAAAACTTTGCGAACTCTGCCAATTCGGTTGCCATGCCGAGAACAGGTAGATTCATGATAGTTGAGCCAAGTTCTGAAGAATCGTAAACTGCCCATCCAACAACTTCTAAATCCGGAAGCTGTCCATTTAAGGAACGTTTGACAATAGATTTTCCAAGATTATCTGTACCGACGATAATGACTCTTCGGCGGCGTTTTTCCCCACTCATCATCAAGAGAACGTACCTCCATCCCGGAAGAACAGCCATGACAAGAAAAAGGCTTGCTATGATTACAATTCTTGAAAACTGTATAGATGTTACAAAATATGCAATGGTGGAGACAAGGACATAACTGATAATAATTGAGATAAGAACAGAACGGATGCTGAAGTACTTCAGGTTATAAACACCTGTTAAGGCAAGTGTAACAGCAGTACTTAGCCCATAAAGCGTACTTACGATCCACATCCCGTTTGTCATCTCCATTGGCGGTGGTCCCCATACGGAGGGGAAAAATGCAAATCGGGTATAAAAAGACAGGGCGAGAATTGCAAATGTAAATGCAAAATCCATTATACCGGGTAGCCAGATATTTGAGTTCTTTTTCAATCTTGCCGCCATTTCACCAATGAATATCCCAAATTCTATAATTATTCTTGAGAATATACCAATATGTGAATGCTTCCTGTTGAATAGACGCATTGCATTGTAAAAATGCTTCTCACGATCAAAATGATTCCCACGAGTGGACTCACCTTTATAATGAACTATTTTCGTTGCCGGTACGTAGTAAATCTTCCATCCGGCTTTAATAATTTCATAACACCAGTCAATATCTTCGCCGTACATGAAATAATCTTCGTCAAGCCCTCCGACCTGTTCATAGACCTCACGCCTGATCATAATCGCAGCGCCGGTTAAAATTTCAATCTGATTGATTTCGTCAGGATCAAGATGCCCAAGTTCATAACGGTTGAAAAAACGGGAATTCGGAAAAACGCTGCTGATTCCACTGAGCTTACAGAATGATGCCCAGATTGTCGGAATCCCCCTTTTACTCGTAATTTGAAAAGTACCGTCACGATTCAGCATTTTTGGTCCAACCGCACCGGCTTCCTGATGCTCTTTCAGAAAATCAAGCAGCACTTTCAGGGTATCTTCCTGGAGAATACAATCCGGGTTCAACAGCATCAGAAATTTTCCGGCAGCCTGCTTCAGGGCGATATTATTTGCTTTTGCGAACCCAAGGTTGGCACCGGTATCTATGACATTCACTTCAGGGAATAGAGAGCGTACCATCTCCACTGAACCATCTTCAGAAGCATTATCAACTACAAAAACTTCCAGTTTAAGCTCGCCCTGTGCACAAAAAACCGATTCAAGAGTACGCTGGAGAAAATGTTTAACGTTGTACGAGACTATGATAATTGAAAGATCAATCACCTTTTCAATCCTGAATGCATTCCAAATCTAAGTTTCCAAACCATGGTGATTGCTTCAATTACAATACGCTTATTCATTTTAGAATCGCCTCGAACCCGTTCTGTGAATACAATGGGGCATTCAATAAGCCTGAATCCACATTTCCATGCAAAGTATTTAACCTCTATCTGGAAAGCGTAACCGTTCGACCTGATATTGTCAAGGTTGATAGCTTCGAGAACTTCCCTCCTGATCAGTGCAAAACCTGCTGTAAGGTCACGAAATGGCATACCGGTCACTTTTCGCGCGTAGAATGATGCAAAATAAGATAACAAGAGTCTTCGCAGAGGCCAGTTCACCACGTTCACTCCTGAAACATATCTGCTACCGATTACAAAATGTGCGCCATCCTCAGCCCGTTTTATTAATCGCGGTATATCTTTCGGATTATGGCTTAAATCTGCATCAATCTCTATTACTGCATCAAAATCGTGCTCAAGGGCATATTTGAAACCTGCAACGTAAGCAGTTCCCAAGCCAAGCTTTTTTTCTCTTTCAAGCAAGTGAACACGGGGTTCTGATGATTTGATTTCATTAACAATATTACCGGTACCATCCGGTGATCCGTCATCTACAACAAGTATCGAAACCCTCTGATCAGTTTCAAGTATTTCAGGAATGATTTTTTTGACATTTTCTCGTTCATTATATGTCGGCATAACTGCAAGAATATTCTTGAGAGTTTCCATTTTTTCCATACCTTTTCAGTTAAAAGATGCTTCCTGTTTCCGGTATTTCCGAAGTGCTTCATCCACGTCACAGAAATTTAACATCAGTTCTCTCTGCGCCTTATCCACGATCAATCCACTCTGTAATGGTCGTGGAGCGACCTGACCTAATAGACGTGTAATCGTTGGGTTAATATATTCTTTGTTCAGATTATAAGCTTCTGCTATATTTACAGCGAAATCGTAACGACTGATTATCTCTCTTCCAGCGACATGAAATAATCCCGATATGTTCATGGTCACAATTTTATGAATCGAATCAGCAAGATCATCCACAAGTGTTACATTTCCAATTTGATCAGTCACTATTTTTATTGTGACTCCTTCTCTCAACTTAGTGACGATCCATGATACAAAACTTGGTTTCAGGTTACGTCCATGCCCGAATAATACCATAGTACGCAGAACCGCCGAATCTATCCCGCCACCGAAAATCAGGTTCTCTGAAGCGAGTTTACTCTTGCCATAGTAAGATATCGGGTTAGGTCTATCAAGTTCATTATAAGGTCCGGCTGTTCCATCAAAAACGTAATCTGAAGATATATGAATAAGTTTCATATTGAATCTTCGGGCAGATTCAACAAGATATCGAACCACATCGACATTTATCTTCCAACATCTTTCTTTTTCTATTTCGCACGCATCAACTTGTGTCATAGCCGCGGTATTAATTATTACATCCGGGGATAGCTCTTCAATAAGATCAAGAAGTTTAGATCTGTTCGTAAGATCAAATTGATGATATTGATACCCCGCCATACCCTGGAAAATGCTCTCCTGATGCAGGTCAATGCCATAAATATTATGCGAATATCCGCTAAAAAGTTCGACAAGTTTTTGACCTGTAAGTCCATGACATCCAGTGATCAGAACAGATTTCATCCGGGTATTTTATATCCTGCTTTTGCGAACTTGATAAGTTTAGCTTTGACTTTTTCATCTGATAATGCAGCTATCCTTGCTGCAAATACAGCAGCGTTGACTGCACCCGCTTTTCCAATTGACATAGTTGCGACAGGAACGCCGCCGGGCATCTGCACCGTTGAAAGGAGGGCATCGAATCCATCCATAAAGCCACCTTGAAGAGGTAAGCCGATTACCGGGAGAGCTGTTCTTGCCGCAAATGTTCCGGCAAGGTGATTCGCCATTCCCGCTGCAGCAATAACTGCAAAATATCCCTGTTCTTCAAGGCTTGAAGCGAATTCGACTACGGCGTCGGCAGTTCTGTGTGCACTGAGAATCCGCAATTCATAACCAATTTCAAAGTAATCAAGATAGGGTATAGCTCGCTCAACCACTGGACGGTCGCTTTCACTTCCCATAACTATTGCAATTTTTTTCACTCTGTCCTCATTTGTATATGTTGAAATCAAATATTATCTGAAAATTTAGATAAATGAAACAGTAACAAGTCAATCAAATTATTACTCTGGCGGTAGTTCAAACGTATTAAGAATTATATCCAGTTGACGTACGAATAGTTCCTTCTCACGGTCAGGTGCGAAGACTGCACCCTCTATGAAGTATAATGTGCCGCCTGAGTGGAAAATGTAAGAAACAAAAGGTCCTCCTCCCAGATTTCCTATTGTCTCCCATAGTCCCTCAACTCGCACTGCTGGGACATCCGAAATACTCGATTCAGTTACCTTAATATAGTTTTTGTTAATCTTCGAAGGGTCGGCAAATTTTTTCCCAATTGAATTGCGCCAGGCAATTAAACTATCAATGCATACTTCCTTTGGATCACCGATACGCCAGGCTACAGTCAGATAACGATCAGGCAATCTTCTTCTCAATCGAATAATGTTCGGTGATCTCTGAGATGTAACTAATTGGTAATCATGTTGAATACGAAAAGACCAACCGTGCGCAGTCCGAAGTGAATCTGCAAGCTTTTTTTGTTCTTTATGAGCAAATAAAGTCTTCTTCATTCTCTCATTACGGTCATCGGAAAGAATTTTATAAAGTTCATCTCCGTTGTTTTCAATCCACAGCGCAAGGTCAGCTCTTGTTGCAGCAACCAAAAATATCACTGTTTGTCCACGTGCCCACAAGTTCTGCTTGCGGAATATAAAATAGAGTTCCTGGCTTACCCCTTCAAGCGATTCGCCCTTGAGCATATCTCCTAATCGCGCTGAAACTTTATCGTCGGAATCAAGAGCCCCGGCTAAGATGACATTGCTCCAAAGAGAATATGAAGAGAGACTATCGTCCCCGCCAAAGAAAAGTTCGAAATGTTTCTCAGGTTGGGGTGTTAATATTTCTCGTTCCAGAGTTTTTGTTAGTAGTGTCCTGATTATTTCCGCATGAGAGCCTTCGGTAATAACAGCAACGCTTTTATCTCCCTCGACTGCACCAGGTTTGAAACCTCCACAACCAATGATTATTAAGGAAGACAAAAGAATCAATATTTGAATGGATTTGTGAAAACCGGTTGATCGCATTGCTATTACTTTCAAATGTCGATAATCCAATTATTCGAGAATCGTTTGTTTAACAAAAAAGCCCCCGATTTGGGGGCTATGCAAAATATCTCTATTACTTAATTGGCAATACTCAAGTTTTTTGAACATTTTGACCGTACAAACAAATAATAATACTCTTTCTAAAAAGAGAGAGTATCATCATAATTAATAATTTGAAAAACTGTCTTCAAACTGAATTACGAAGACAATTTCTTCAATTAGAATCTTACCCAGTCAGTGACAGGTTCAAAATAAATTCGAGCCCCGATCTCAACGAATGCGCCGGATAACTCAACTTCAAGCCTTCGGTTGCTTCCACCAAAATATACAACCTGCGGTGTGCCGTTCCTGTCTTCCCAGGTTACTTCACTGATTTTTGCATATCTGTAACCAAGGTCAAAATTCAATCCGAAGTTTTCGCCAAGCATCAATTGAGCGCCTAATCCAAGTCTGACACCAAGCGCACGCCCTTTTGCATTTGCAAAACTCTGCCCGGTGGATGCAGAATAATCAAGGTATCCACTGTAAACTGCCGGACCAGCTAAAAAATGCAGATCAAGAAAATCAAAGAATTCTAAAGCGTAATTTCCCTGAACGTAAATCTCATTCCCACTGATAGTCTGCTCAATCTCCTGGGAAATAGGATTATTTTCGACATTCCATTCAATGTAGCTTCGATCCTGCCCTAAAGCATTGAATCCAATGACTAATCGAAAGTTCTCTGTCGAACGGTAAAGAATCGCAAAGCCACCCTCAATTCCAAAGGCAGCGTCTTCATCATTTGCATCCTGTCCGCTAGCCCACATGGTGTAATCATTCACATCATTCATGAAGTACATGGAACCACCGCCGGTAAGCTGAATTCCGTAGGTATGCTTCTGAATTTCTCTTTTTCTTGTAAAGACTGATGCTTTTTGAGCTGTGGCATCTTGAACCAGCAGCATAACCGTTAAGATCATCCCTGCAAGTAGCCCATATCGTCGCAACATGGATGTCCTCCTGCTTCATCCGTTTACTTAAATCGGCGTTTCCATAAATGGACCGCCGCTCCCTGTTTCAAACTATAATTCTGAAAAATAATGCTACTATTGTCGTTTCGCAATAGTTGAAGTGCTCCGAATACCTCGAGCATACGCAAACAATATACAACCTTTATATACCGGTATCGCAATATTTTTATTTTTGTGCGTCACTATAGTCTTTAATATTTTCCGGTGCTTCAGCCAGACTGGCAGCTTGGCGGTAAAAACGGTCCAGGCAAACGACACTGCCGACAAACGCTTAAACTTTCCCGAAGCAACTTCAGCAAAAGCAATTAAATGGTCAAGAATAAAACGTGCCGGCAGCAACCAGAATAGTTTTTTATTATCACTGTTTTTGAGAATAGTAATCAAGTTATTCCGATGATTAAGATACATTTTCTTCCAGGCATGATAACTGAGAGTGCCACCGCCTAAATGTTTGACGACAGATTCTGGAGCAGACATGATCCTCCAGCCGGCATTCCATGCTCGCCATGCCAGATCGATTTCTTCCATGTGAGCAAAAAAACTGTCATCAAGAAGACCTATCTCATTAAGCGTCTCGCGCCGCCATAGGCAGGCTGTACCTGATGCCCAGAAAATTTCCCTGCTCTCATCATATTGTCCCAGATCACGCTCGAGTTCACCCCCGATTCTACCAAGCGCGAAAGAATAGCCAAAAGAATCGATCAATCCACCGGCTCCACCTGCATAATCGAAATATCCCGGCTTGGTCAGTGAAAGTATTTTGGGTTGAACCGCAGCTATATCCGGAGCTGATTCTGCTATGGAAAGAGCCCTGGATAATGCCCCCGGATCAATCCTGATATCATCATTTATCAACCAAACCCATTTGCCGCTTGATTCTTTTATCCCTTCGTTGCAGCCGCCCGCGTAACCCTGGTTAACCGGTAGAGAAACTACCGTTACCCAAGAAAACCTTTCTTTCGCGGTTGCGACAGAACCGTCAGTTGAAGCATTATCAATCAGGATGACTTCAACGTCCCCGGTTACTTCAATTTCATGCTCAAGGTCTTCGAGCACGTTCAGTAAAGTCTCAGTTCCACGTAAATGAGGTATTATTACCGAAACAAGCACAGTTGTCGTTATCTCCTGTAGTTAAGGGGATCTAAATAAGGTAATTGTACTATCAAACAGTTGTCGGGGAGTAGATCCCTTTTGTTAAAAGGGATTTCAGTTTGACAGTACGAGTTTTCTTCCGTTTATTTGTTCAGATCCCTTTCAACGAAAGGGATCTACTGGTTTATCCATCATGTTTTATTTTAATCAGCATCGTCCGCTACACTTATGATTAAACTACTTCGTCCAATCTTTAAGTTGATCTGCTGCTTTTTTGTCCCTTGGGTTTTGCATCACCCAATCTTTAAGCAAAGCCACCGCGTTAGGAGTATCATTGAGTGCAGTATAAACTTGCAGCAAACCACCCTTAGCCGCTCCGTCATTTGGATTGGTAGCGGCAAGCGCTTTATAGATACTTTTGGCTTCTTCATATTTTTTCTGTTCAAAATAATAAGTTGCGAGATTGATTTGCTGTTGATTGGTCAACCCCGGCATGGCGCTGATCCTGTCCAGGATTTCACTAAGCTCGTCTTCCATCTTCGATTGGTCATAAATTGCCGCAATGTTCAAGAGTTGATCAACCGTCGGATTCTCACCGAGGGTTTCTTCCATCAATTGTTTCCCAAGCTCTTTGTCTTCGCTGTATTCAAAAATGTAGTACGCTGCCTGTAATTTGTCATTCATAGTAGTTCCGGGTAGGCTCAAGGATCTTTCAAATCGTTTGACTGCCTCAGCCGGTCTTCCTACTTCCGAATAGATTCGTCCCATCTGGAGGAGAATCTCGCGGTTGGTTAGCGGAATAACTTCTTCCGGTATAACTTCATCCATCAGGAGCAATGTGTACTGCGCCTTTTCATAAGCAGAGAGTTCCTCAAATCTTTCCTTCCATTCCTCTTCTGGTACGCCGCTTGGCGCTTTTTGTGCAGGCGTTCTTGCTTTTGAATAGTAATTGTAAACAAGCTGGAGGAAGCCGCTTCTGTAGTTCTGGAGCAGTTTTAAAACATTTGGATAAAGGAATACATCAGGGTTATCAAGATTTCTATAGTTATCCCTGTAAGTTTCAAATAAGTGTTTCCGCATCAGTTTTTCATTGATTTCACGGCGCTGTTTTTTGGGATGCACACTGAATGCAAGTCCGTCCATCAGCATGAATGGTTTTAAACCAATCAGGTTCGAAGATGAAACTGTTACCGCGAAATAAACCGGTCTTTCCCATTTAGCCTCCTCAAGTATATGGAGGATCATTATATCCTGGACACGAAGGAAATTATTAGTCCCGCGTTTTTCTCCTGGCTGCCCTGTATTAATGAACATAGTCGCCGGAACTTTCCATGTCATTTGCCGGCTATCAGGAGTTGAAATTGACCATTCCTGTTTACCGGGAGGCCAATACCGCATCAACAAAGCCTGGTCAGTACGTCCGCAGAGCTTTTCGTCGATGAATTGGTCTGATAATGAAATTGGTACCTTAGGCTCCATATCTCGGAGTTGTTTGATATACCAGTCGGTATTCAATAGACTAAGATTGACAACACGAACGTCTCTTCTTATTCCTTCAACCACCTGGAGATACCATAGCGGGAAAGTGTCATTGTCGCCATTTGTGAAGATGATAGAGTTGGGTTCACAGGTTTCCAGCATATTATGTGAATAATCCCAGGCAACGAAATTCCCCTTACGATCATGGGAATGATAGCCTTGAATGATCATGTTCAATGGAATCAGAGCGCCGCATAGCCCAACCATACCATAGGCGAACAATTTTCGTACTTTCTCGCCTTTATTCTTTAGGTAATCTTCTACGGTTTCGAAGAGAGCTACTACTCCCATCCCGATCCAGAGAGCAACAGCGAAATAGCTGCCTACATAAGCGTAATCCCTCTCGCGGGGTTGGGGATCATCCTGATTGAGATAAGCAAGGATAGCGAAACCTGTCATTACGAACAGCATAAAGATACCGAATGCCCTTTTATGGTCACGCCGGAAATGCCAGTATAATCCAATTGCAGCGAAAACAAATGGAAATATGAACGGTTGCCCTCTTTCACCTATGAAGAATTGCCACGATAGATAGCGCAGATACATTTTCTTGATCTGGTATTCCCACACCGGAGCTTTGCGTTCAAAAATATTGAACCGGATTACCTTGTTTGGAGTGAGACGGATGAATTTCCCGCCATTGCGTTGGACTCGCTCACCAATAGAGACGCTTAGATTCTGCATTTCTATTGGACCGGATGATCCGTACTGTTCACGATTGAGGTAACTTATCAGGTTCTCAACTGTATCAGGTTGGTTTTCGTTTATTTCCGGTTTCTGGTTTGACCTGATGTAAATTACGGTATAAGTAGAATATCCTACCATTACAAGGAGAACGCTTGAGAATAGCAGCGCTATCACATTATGACGATTATATACTGCCCAGATAAATATGCCCAGGCATACCAATACAGCAAATACAAGGGCGAACATCCCTTTTTCGATCAGATTCGGGATACCCGCGACGATTCCGGGATACACAATCAGGATTGCGAGAAATGATGCACCGAAAGCTACCCAGAAACCTTTCCAGGTAAATTCATATTTCTGGAAGTAAATCAATAAGACTATTGGACATAACGCCAGTATGTTCAATAAATGAACACCGGTGGAAAGTCCAACTATATATGCAATCAGCAGTAAATATTTCAGTGAAGATTTTTTTTCGGAGTTATCCATCCATTTCACCGCCAGCCAGACAACGAGTGCGGTGAACAACATGCTGATAGCATATACCTCCGCTTCGACAGCATTAAA
This sequence comes from Candidatus Electryonea clarkiae, assembly GCA_030765455.1. Taxonomy (GTDB): domain Bacteria; phylum Electryoneota; class Electryoneia; order Electryoneales; family Electryoneaceae; genus Electryonea; species Electryonea clarkiae. Next base: position 10,952 of record JAVCCM010000040.1, read on the forward strand.
CCACTGACTGTGAGATGCTGCAAATGCTAATGCCCCGATAGCTGACGATCCGTACACTAATACTTTGTCAGCAACTTTGTGCTCAGGACCTCTCCATCTCCTGATCAGGCGTACGACAATCAGGTATGCAAATAGAACCGACAATGCGCTTACCAATGCAGAAATGGCATTTACCCGGAATCCTACATCCGGATGAAAGGGAAGCATGGAAAAGACTCTTCCGATCAGGAGGAAAAAAGGCGCTCCCGGTGGGTGGGGAACACCCATAGAAAACGAACATGCAATAAATTCACCGCAGTCCCAGAATGATGTTGTCGGTGCAACTGTACTGAAATATAATACAAGCGCTGATAACAACACTCCAGCAGCGACATAATGGTGTATTCGAAGGTCCGGCATATCCCCGGAAGTCAACTTTTCAGTGTGGTTCACAATCAATGCTCCATCAATTCATAAAATAAACCGAAATATTATATTTTTCAGTACCCGGTAGCAAGCCTTAAATTTCGCGAAAAAGTCATTGAGTCAGTAATATAGTGTTTTATTGTGTCCGTTTGATTACATTACGGTAAGTGGAGTTTGATAGTTCCACAATTTCGAGATTATTAATAATTGCATAAACAGGAATTTGAAATGTTTGGACGATTAGTGATTAGATGGTTTATTGGATTTTTATTCATATTCATTTTTTCTTCTGAAATAATTGCGCAATATGGTACAATCCAGGGAACCTTAGTTGATGCTGAAACAGGTTTTTCAGTAATTGGGGCAAATGTTATTCTACAGGGTACAAAAGTGGGAGCAGCAACTGATTTGCAGGGCAATTTTCTAATCAACAACATTTCACCCGGTATATACTCAATTAGTATAACTACCTTGGATTTCCGACAAAAGATAATTCATGATATTATGATTTCAGCAGGTGAAACCTATTTGTTAAAAGAGATTAGGATATGGCCTAAAGCTTCCTACAGTATTCGTTTAGAAGCCGATTTATTAAAACATATTGCTTTCTTGGCAAACGATACTAGGGATGGTAGAGGAATTGGAACATTTGGATTGATACAATCTGCAAATTATATAGGAATGAATTTCCGAACCTCAGGATTAACTCCATTATTTGGAGATGAATATGTGCAAAGGTTTGAGATGAACTGGGGTATTGAAATTCTTAAACTGAATTATCTCGCATCTGGAAATGACACGCTCAAAGTCGGTGAAGAAATCCAACCACTTGGTTTTACCGGGATTGGAAAAATTACGTCTCCTGTGGTTTTTGTTGGATATGGAATAACTGCAACTGAATATAATTATGACGATTATGAAAAGATTGACGCAGAAGGAAAAATCGTAATCGTAATGGAGGGTGAACCTGCCTCAGATAATCCCGAAAGCAGGTTTGAAGGAAAGATGGTGACTCAATACGCTGTCCTCCGTAACAAGGCAATAAACGCCAAAGTTCACGGCGCCGCAGGTATTATTATTGTAAAAGGACCGGTTACCGATCCTGATAACATGAATGAACTTCCCGAATTGAGAAAGAAAGAACCTTATATTAATGTAGGTATCCCCGCGATGTTCGTAACCAACCGGGGAATTAAGCGGATTCTTCCTGATCTGAATTTATCCAACGCTCAACGTTCCATAGATATTAATGAGATGCCTCGCAGTATGCCTGTGGGAAAAGAACCGGTTACACTTACTGTTGATGTAAATCGAAGTAAAGTTCCGGTAATGAATGTTGGGGCGAAAATCGAGGGTGATGAACGCGTTATTGTTATAGGCGCTCATTATGATCATCTCGGATATGGGCAGGAGGGTTCGACTGAACCGGGATCGAAGGAGGTGCATAACGGAGCAGATGATAACGCCAGCGGTGTGGCTGTGATGCTTGAGCTTGCGAAACGCTTTGCTGATAATGGTACCCCCGGTCCGACGCTTTGGTTTGTGGCTTTTACCGGTGAGGAAGTTGGACTAGTAGGATCGTCACACTTTGTAAATAATCCACCTGAACCTTTGGATAATGTCATCTTCATGCTGAATCTCGATATGATAGGGAGGATGCAGGACAATAAGCTTACCGGACTTGGAGTTAACAGCGCCATTGGATTGAGAGAGGTTGCTAATAAAGCAGTACCGACAATTCCCATTGATGCTTTTCCGCCTGTTTATGCGATTGATTTAACGCTTGCGGGTGATGGTTATGGACCATCGGATCAGATGTCCTTCTATCCTCTTGGGATTCCAGTATTACATCTGTTTACTTCGCCACATTTTGATTATCACAGTCCTCGAGATGATACTGACATGATAAATGGTAAAGGTCTTGGACTGGTATTCACTTATTGTCTCAATTTGATTAAAGAAATTTCCGACGAAAAAACTGAACTTGTTTGGCAACAGAAAGCTCCACCGGAAAGAAAACAATCGGAAGGGAGCGGGAAGAGACCATCTCTCGGGACAATTCCCGATTTTGCACAACAGGATTCTATTCGTGGGGTCAGGATCCAGGGAGTCCGTCCCGGTTCGTCAGCGGATAATGCCGGATTGCAGGGTGGTGATATCTTGGTAAAGATGGAAAAAATCATTATCGACAATATCTATGATTTTGTTTTTGCACTCGATTCATATAAACCCGGTGATAAGGTTGCTATCGAATACAAGAGAGATGGCGAGGTTATTCAAACGGAAGCAATTCTTGGAAAACCAAGCAGTAGAGGTGGACCGAAGAAATAACTAATAAGTTCTTTCTAATCATAATATTAGCTTCATTATTATTAGCATCTTTGCGGCTTTGCGAGAAATACTTTCTGTTGAATATATACCTTTTATTTATCATGCAAAGATGCAAATGTTCAAAAAAAAGATATTTGATAGATAAGAATTTACAGTTTCTATACAATAATATTATTTGTATAATTGCATATTCTGAAACATCGTGGATTACCACGTGTCATATAGAAAAAACGTACTTGACTTTAAAGACACTGAAAAGCCGCACATCATGAATTATAAAAAGCCTTGGAAAAGTAACAGGGGTCGTCTATTCATCACCGGTGCAATTGCTCTTATTGCTATCATCATATTTGCTTCCTTCAGGAAAGGAGGGAGTTCAGACCTGCCCACCTACGAAGTCCAACGTGATCAATTTGTAGTTTCGCTCACAGAAACCGGTGAGCTTCGCGCGATAAACTCTGTTGTAATCACATCTCCGCCGGTTCGTGGATCTCTACAGATTATTTATCTTGCACCCAAAGGGGAAGAAGTGGAGGAAGGTGACTCGCTGATTGTTTTCGACGGAACCGAATGGCAGAAAAGTATTGATGAAGCACAATCGAAATTAGAAATAACGATGGCAAGTTTTGAGAAAAGCAAAGCATCAATGGCATCGACAATGGCACAACTGGAAGCCTCATTGAAATCTTCCAAAGCGAGCTATGAAATTGCGGAATTAAGGCTTGAGCAGATGAAATTTGAGGCTGAAGTTAAAAGGCAAGAGCAGGAACTTTCATTGTTACAGTCCAAGATAAATCTCGAACAGGCGACCGCCAAGATAAAGCAGCAGAATACGATGGATAATGCTGATTTGCGTACATTAAACCTGCAAATCAAACAAGCTGAATCAAACCTGGAAAAAGCACGGCGCGATTTTAATCGTTTGACCATTTTCGCTCCTCAGCCAGGCCTTGTGGTATATAAAAAAATCTGGAAAGGCGGCGATTTTGCTGAAATTAAAATTGGCGATACCCCCTGGCGAGGACAAGCATTAATCGAACTGCCCGATTTGTCGCTAATGGAAGTTGAGACTTCGGTAAATGAAGTGGACGTAGCCAGCGTAAAAGCAGATCAGAATGCCATAATAATCCTGGATGCTTTCCCGGATAGGGAATTTGCGGGTACCGTAGTTGAAGTATCCAACCTTGCCAGGATTGAGGACGAATCTATCGGGGAAGTAAAAGTATTCGACGTAGTAATTCATATTAACGAAAATGACCCAATCCTGAAACCCGGAATGACAGTTTCTTCAGAAATCATCATCGAATCGGTTCCAGATGTATTATCAGTTCCGATTGATGCTGTTTTCAGTGATGGAGACAAGAAAATTGTATATCGTGAAGCGATGGCTGGCTATAAGCCCTGGGTTGTAAAACTTGGAATTCGTAACAATAATTTTGTAGTAGTTGAGGAAGGTCTTGAAGAAGGACAAATAGTTTGCCTGATAGATCCAACAAAGCCTTTTGATGCTGAATCATGGGGAGGAGATGGATCAGCATCATCAAATAATAATGGGAATAACAAGAGTACCGGAAATAAGACTTCGACAATGATTTTGGTACAATAGAGATTACACGTTGATTTTGATATTCTTAAAATGTATCGTTTGGTGTCATTCCTGCGAAGGCAGGAATCTATTGTGTAGTAATATCAAATAGTTACTGGATTCCTGCCTTCGCAGGAATGACATGGTGGGTTGATCTATCTGAACAGTTTCATCTAATTTAAACTGAAACCTGAATATGACTCTTGATGAAAACCTGAAAATAGGCCTTGATTCGCTACTGTCGCAGAAACTGCGCAGCCTTCTCACAATGTTGGGGATTATATTCGGGGTGGCGGCTGTGGTAAGTATGCAGTCTATTGGCGCTGGAGCCAAAAAAGAGCTGTTGGATGCGATCCGCCTCTTAGGAGTCAATAATATTATTGTTAAATCGTTAGAACTTGATGAAGAAGAGATTGAGAAAACCCTGAATCGCAACCCAAAACGATTACATTATGCAGATGTTACCGCTCTTCGAGATGTTATAAGCGAAGTGCATCATATTGTACCAATCAGGCGGGAAGAAACTTCGATCAGGATGCCGGTTGAAATAAAAGCAACCCTTCTCGGAACAGAACCTGAGTATGAATATTTACAGGAATTAAAACTGGTAGAGGGCAGATTTCTGAGATCCTCTGATAACAGGGAGAAAAAATCTGTAGCGGTTTTATCAGCAATGCTGAAAAGAGAAATATTTCCACTGGAATCAGCAGTCGGTAAACGAATAAAAGCAGGGAAGAACTGGTTTACCGTTATTGGCGTCATCCAACCACCGGGGGGAGGTGGTATTAAGGGTATAGAAGTTCGTGAGAGTGACAAAGACGTATATATTCCTCTTGAAACCATGCAGGCTCGAATACCATTGGCAATCGGTGAAAGTCCTTTGCAGGAAATTGTTATCCAGGTAGAAAAAGAAAAAATGGTTCGTGCTATTGCTTCAACCGCAGGGAGGATGTTGCTCAGAAGACACAAGGATGCAGTTGATGTGGAAGTGGTCGTCCCTATCGAATTATTGAAACAAAGCCAGAAAACACAACGAATTTTCAATATTGTTATGGGAGCAATAGCATCAATATCTCTACTCGTTGGAGGAATAGGGATTATGAACATTATGCTCGCAAATGTTCTTGAAAGAACGAGGGAAATTGGGGTTCGCAGAGCGGTAGGGGCATCAAGGCGCCATATTGTCTTTCAATTTCTCCTGGAAGCAACTTTGCTTAGTATAATAGGAGGAATTATCGGTGTCATCATTGGAACACTGATGGCGTGGATAATAACTCAATACGCGGGATGGACTACTCTTGTTGGATTCGGTGCAATCGCACTTGCTTTTGGTGTTTCTGCTGCTGTTGGAATACTTTTTGGATGGTGGCCCGCTAAACGAGCCGCCGAAATGGATGTAATTAATGCATTACGATATGAGTGATTTGAATAAAATGGAGCCCCATAGTATCTCTTTGTTTATAATACAGAAAATTGTTGAACCACATGGATGCACAGATTCAGGTAGATGAATGAAAAGATACTGTCAAAATAACTTGCAATGGCTCAAATGTGTCAATGCTTTAATTATCATAATACTGATTCTTTCTGTATCACCCACAGCATTTTCTTCTCAAAAAGACACCCTCTATATTGATCTTATGACCGCATTACAAATAGCTGGCAAACAGGCTCCTGATGAATTACGTGCACAATGGAGCGAGCAATCAGCATATTTGAATTGGCGAAAAGCCCGGTCTGAATGGTTTCTGCCCCGAGTTGATCTTTCCCTTCAAACACCATCCATACAGGAGATACATGAAGAAGATTTAATATATAATGATTCAAGTGGAAACTATGACCGGATCTGGTACCGGTTTGAAGAGAGCAAATGGCTGGGAAACTTAGGTATAACGCAACCTTTGCCGACCGGGGGTAACGTTCAGGTTTACTCAACTTTATATCAACGGCTTATCAGACGTGATATTGCTGGTTTACAATATGATGAAAACGAAGTGAGCCAGGCTTATCAGGTATTGTTATCTCAGGATCTACTTAATGGCAATCAATATAAACTTGCTGAAGAACAGGCAAAGATATCACTTGACCAGGCGAAATGGGGGGGAACATGGTCACGGAATCGACTGGCATTTCGTATCCTAAGTTCTTATTATACCTTGTTAACTCTTGAAAGGGAACTTTTAATATCTACTGAAGATCTGGAGGCAAGCCGGGAAACTGCTCAACTTACAAGAAGAAAGTTTGAAGCCGGATTGATTCCTCAGTCGGAAGCCCTTCAACTTGAAGTTGAAGTATTGCAAAAAGAAGCAAGCTTGACAAGGGATCAAGCGAATATAGAAACTCAACTTGATCAATTCCGAAAACTGCTTGGGCTTGACCTTGATCTGCTAATTAAAGTTACAGGCGAACCAGGTTATCGGGAAATTGATATTGATCTCGATGAATCAATAGAAATAGCATTTAATAACAGGGTAGATCTTCGTCAATCCACCGCAGGAGTGAGGTTGGCGGAATTTGAGCTTTTAGATATTAAAAGGAGATACAATCCTCGCGGCACTCTTTCTGCATTTTATAATCTTGACAATCGGGAAGAGGTTTGGGAGGAAAGCTTCTCAAATAAATTTAATGATTTTAATATTAATAGAGGGTTGGGAATATCTTTAGCTATACCGATATGGAGCGCTGGCAGGCGTTCGGCGGCTGTACAGCAATCTGAGATATCCCTGCGACGGAGCACATTTGACAAAGAGGAAAAACGTAAAGATATAATTCTTGAGGTTCGTGAAGCTGTAAGAAATGTTGAAGAAACTAAGTTACGATATAAAACGAACTTGAAATCACTCGAGTTAGCAGAACTTTCATACGATATTACAAGAGACAGGTTTGAGAACGGACAGGTCAATGCGCGTGAGTGGATAGAAGCGCAACTATCATTGAAGAGAAATAAAGTCAATGCATTACGGTCATTAATAGATCATACGCTTGCGGTGGCAAGTTTCAGGCTTGCCACTGGAAATGATGTAATTCAAGATATCGCAGAGTGAGAAAGTATTGATAAATTCCGTATTCAGACCATTATTCAATGTCGATTTTAACAGTTGCTCGGAGTAGTCATGGCTGAAAAAACTAAACTGAAAGCGCAACTTAAGAAATACAAAAAGCTCGAAAAAAATCAACCCTTTCTTTTCGCTCGAATTGCTTCGATAGAAAGAGAGATGGGTCAATTCAAGGCCGCGAAAAAACGTCTTGAACTGGGTGTAAAAAAGTATCCTGATTATACTACAGGGCGTATTCTTCTGGCGGAAACTCTTTCCGCCATGCACATGAAAGATGATGCTCTTAAAGCGTGGCGAAAAGCTCTGAAGAAAGAACCGTTGAATCATCGTGCTGTTGCCGGATATATTTCGGAACTTACGTTGACCGGTGACAAAGAGGCTTTGCAGAATGAAATGTTCCATCTGTTCAGGTTGGATCCGGAGAATAATGAAAATACACGGAAATTACGTTACCAACTTTTAGCGAAATTGCGTGAAAATCACCCGGAAATCGTTGAGTGGTCAGATGATTGGCATGTGGGAGATTTTTTATCAAATGGGGCATTTGCTAAAAAAATTGCCAGTGAATTAGGAATCGCTGAAGACCGCTATGATATACCCAGGGATGCCATTCCCAAAATTGATTTGAGTAGTGTCAGACAGATTATAGAGAATAAGCCATTTGAGGTTGATCTAACCTACCAAAAAACTCGAAAAAAAGAAAAACCAAAAGAACTGCCGAAAAAGCTTCCAAGGGAATTACCAAAAGAACTTCCGGAGGAGCTGCCGAGGGATACATCATCTGTATTAACTGAAATTTCTGAGACTGAGTTTAATCTGATTGAAAGCCCTGAATTAAAAGATATTTCTGAGACAGAATTTGACCTTATCAATGCCCCTGCCGAAGAGGGAGAGTCTGAGGAGATATTGCCTCCGATTGATGAAGAACTAATCATAATTGATCCGGAAGCCGAAGTTCTTGAAACAAAGAATAAAGATCAGGAGGTGCTGGAACCTGAAACCGACAGCGTTTTTGACGATTTGATTAAGTCAGAATCTGATGAGAATGAAATTATCTTTGATGAAGTTTTTGATAATGAACCGCTTGATAAAATTCAGGAAGAATCTGATCAACCGGAAGAACCGGAACCGGTTGAAGAAGTTGAACCCGAAGAACCGGAAATAGTCGAACCCAAGGAACCGGAAAAAGTTAAGTATAATGCATTAGCAGGTTTGAGAGATCTACTGACTCAGATGGGACAAGATGAAGAGGCAAGTGAAGCTCCTTCTACTCAGGATGAGCCGATTGGTGTCGAAACTCAGGTCGGTGAATTATTAGTTGAACAATCAGACGTTATTGAACAACCTGGTGATGCTGAAGAAGAGACGTACGAGGAAACTGACACTGAAGAGTTGGCGTCACAAGTCGATGCGTTACTTTCTTCACACCCTTCTGAAGAAACTGATACAATCCTTGAACAACCTGAAGACGCAAAAGAGACAAAACAGACATCCTCACCCGCGCTCATGACACAAGAAGAACTGAATGAGTATCTGGGTATATCAGATAGCAGTGCGCTTAGCAAATCAGAAGCTGAAGATGCTCCAGTGCCTGAAAGAGTTGAAGATCAGCTGCCTGAACAACACAAAACACAAGAGTTAAAAACTGAAGATGTTGATGACAATATAATAAATGAACAGATATTGGACGTAGAAGTCCCAATTATTGACGTAGAAGTCCCAATTATTGACGTAGATACTGACACCCTCATTGACAATGAAAAGATTATGGCTGAAGAATCTGAATCAGTAGATGATGATTCAGATAAAATTGATGCTCTATTTGTTTCAGAAAGTCAGGATTCATCAACGGAGGTTGAAGAGATGAATACTCTGTCTGAACCTGCCGATCCTGAAGCTGAACAAACATTAGAAGATGAAATATCTGCACTCTTCGAACCTGTAAAGACTGATATAAACGTTGAATTGAATAATCTGGAATCGGAACAGGACCCTGATCAGGATGATACCACCCCCTTTTCCCAGGAAGAAATTGCGGCATTGTTAGAATCCGTAACAGAGGAAAATCCTGAAGAATCGGCAGAATCAGAACCTGCTGGAGTAGGTATTGAGGAAGATTTATCTCAGATATCAAAGGAAGAGATAGATATTTTGTTGGATTCTGTAAAAGCTGAAGATGTGAAGCCGATAGATGAAACTGGTGACGGTAAGGCTGAAGTATCAGATGAAACAGGACCAATTTCGCAAGATGAAATCTCCCTTCTTTTTGGAGACGCAAAAAAACAACAAGTTGCAATAAATGAAGTTACTGAAAGCGGTTCAGCCGCAGGACAATTAGATTCGCAAATATCAGAACTAGGAGATCAGGATATTGCTCAGACCGAGACAAAACCTGAAATTGATGTATCCCTGTCAAGATCAATCGAGGAAATCAACCGGTTGTTGACGAATGAATATAATGCAATTGGTGCTGACGAGGCATTGGAAAAAATTATCAATGCTGAAGAAAAAGACAAACCGGTAGAAAATCTCTCAAATGAATCACCTTTGATTGATAATAAAAATGATGAAGGAAAACCTGATGGAGGCAACGGCACAGAAGAAAGCGAAACTATCGGATTGAAACAGTCTCTAATTTCAGCAGGGGTTAATCCCAGCGAGGTGGCAAAAGTTATAGATATATGGGAGCTGAAAAAGATAATAGAGAACGGTCCTCCACAATTAGTTGAAAAACCGGATATTGAGCATATTCAAAAGCCAGTTGGTGAGTTGAAATCTGTTGAAGACAATAATACTGAGCCTGAAGATTCCGCCAAAATAACAAATGAAGCGGCAAAAGTTGAAAAGGTAGATAAAATTCCTGAAAAAGCTCTGCAGAAATCACAACCTGGTGAAGATCGTGCCAAAGCCCCAGATGAGCTGAAAGATAAGAAAGGAGTAGCAGTCTCAATGGAACGACCTGCTCCAATAAAGAAAGAAGAATCAAAAAATAGAATGGCGGTTGGAGGATTAAGCAGTTCTTCCGCCGAGATCAAAGGTCAGGAATTCAATTTGAAAAAATGGTTTGATGGTAGTCCAAATGAAGAAACTGATAATATTGATCAAAAAGCTGTGACAAAATCCAGGCAAGATGTACCGGCAAAACAAGGTGATGGCGAGGCATCCAAACCTGTAACAAAGACATACGCACAATTGTTGTTAGATCAAGGAAAATATGAGCTTGCGGTGAATGTATGCAAGAAATTGAACGAAACAAATCCAGATGATCTGGAAGTTAATCTTATAATGGAAGAAGCGATTATTAAACTCGGAAGAGAATCCAGTTAAAATACCACGACCTGAAAATAATACAGCCATTTTGTTTTAAGACAGATCATTAGGTTTACAGAAATAAGATAAGAACCATAGAATTATAGATACTCCGTATTTGATCCAGTCAACAGGAATCGATCTGAAGCGTTGTTTCGTAGGGAAAGGGTTATTGTAATAACGAGTTTGAGATTGCTTTTCTGTAAATTGAATGATCAATAATACAGAATAATTATTTAGGGATAGCCTTTATTGCCATGATTACTGATATTAATATTATTAGTCCTGGCTGGGGAGATATCCTGAGCGTCCGGGAGATATTTGCTTCCGGATTGTTGTTTAAATGACAGATAATTCTGTTTTTATGGCAATATGCAGCTTGAAGTATTCAAATAAGTAATATTAGATAGAGGATACGATTATCTCGAAGCCTGGAATGACAATAGGCGTTACCGGCAATATTGGCAGCGGAAAATCTACTGTATCCGGGGTATTCAAGGAGTTCGGCGCACCGGTCATCGAGGGAGACCTGTTAGGACGTGAGGTAGTAGAGCAATCGTCAGAATTCAGGGAATGGTTGCGCAAGAGATTTGGAAGTTCCATCTTCTCAAAAGGAGTTTTAGATCGCTCAGAGCTGGGTCGAATAGTTTTTCGTGATTCCTCCGCGCGTGAGGATCTTGACAAGAAAATCTGGCCCTGCATCAGGGAAAAACTTGAGCATAGGATTTCAATAGCTCATGCAGCCGGCAAAATTGCAGTAATTGATGCGGCACTCATCTATGAGTGGAATGACGCTTCTCGGTATGATCTTGTAATTACAGTAGTATGCGATATTGAAACTGCACTTCAAAGAGCGGCAAATCGATTGAATCTTTCGATTGATGAGATGAAGAACCGAAACAATATGCAATTGCCGCAAGATGAAAAAGCAAAACGGGCAAAATATGTGATCAAAAATGAGGGTACTCTGATGCAGCTGCAAGAACATGCAAAAGATTTATGGTTGGATAAAATTGTGCCTTTGACCGATAAAAATATTAGATAGCTCTAACCAAACTGACATCATCTATTGTCTTTGAGAAGTAAAAGCAATTAATTGTTCACTATTCTGGACAGGGATTCATAATAAAATATTTAAAGTAATGAACTTACTCTTTAGCGGACTAAAATGACCATTTTGTTACAAATCCAAATCGTTATTATTTCTATGCAATACTTATCAGTTCAGCCGGATAACCGGTGACTTTAAAAGGAGGGAAAGTGTTATCAGCGCTTATTAATCCAGGAATTCTATTCAGACCTGGAAAAACATTATTATTGGTAAGCCTATTTTTCTTCTCAGTGAGTGTACATGCCCAATCTGATCAGGATAATAACTCTGAAAATGTAGAAGGACCCCCGGCACAGATCGCAGGTGAGTTAGAACTTGAAAAACTTGTATCTGAACGGATTGAGAATATGTTACAGCCGCTAGTCGGTCCGATAGTGGTAATGGTTGATTTAAAGTTGACCAAACTTCCGGTTGAATTGGAGGGATTCACTTACAGTCAACGCCAGAGCCTTCCCGGACTACCTGTTTCAATTAGTGAAAATGTTAGAGAACTTGATGGTTCCGGATGGAATTATAAAGAAATCCAGGGAATAAGTATCAGGGTTTTTGTATCGGAAAACCTTCTGGAAGAAGATATAAATAGAATAAATGAATTGATCCCTCTCTGGATAAACCTTAATTATTCTCGCGGTGACCAGATAATCGTTGAACCGGTACCTTTTGTTAATCCTCCCTTGACGCTTGTTCAGTTTTTGTATAGCTGGAGAGGGATTGCCATTGCTGCAGGCAGCCTTGCGGCACTTGCTATACTGGTGGCATTCTTTTTTGTGATGATGTCTGGTACCCCAAGGATCAAGCAGGCAGAGGTTATGCCGCAATCGGACTCGACAATAGGTGGACCATTAAGCGGTCAGGCAATGGCTGAAGCTATAGGGACTGCCATACAGACCGTTTCGGGAGGAGCAAGTGCATCACATTCTGCAACAAATAATGAAGGTGACAACGATTTTCCGCAACCGTTGTTTGGAGGTGAAAACATGGATATGACATTGTCGTTGCCGGGAGGCGAATTACCAATCCGTATGATTCGTGGACGTGATGATCGCAGTGGAGTATCCGCTACCCTGTCACAAGTGCGTGAACTTAATCCACCGGCACTCCAGTCGATGCTTCATGATGCAGAGCCCGAATTTATCGCTTTTGTGCTACAAATTGCTAAACCAGGATCGGCATCGGCTATATTGGGCAGTCTCGATTCCGCTGTTCGGAGAACGGTGCTTTCTAAATGGGATATTATTAATTCTGCCGAACCAGGTGAATTGCAGCAAATTCTCGAAGAGCTAAAACAGAGAGTGTCAAAAATAATTACTGGAATGCCGGCAGTAGATGATCTATCGGAACGTATAGCAGAACTAATCAACAATGTAGCTGAACAGGAAGGTAAAGCTATTTTCGTCGATCTTGCTGCTACGAATGAACAATTAGCGCACGGAGTGCGCGAAAAAATATTCTTTATCAGTGATATTCCATCCATCGAACCGATGACTCTCAAAAAAGTTGTTATGGGTATGCCCCGGGCTTCTGTCGCTACACTGGTCAAAGTAGCTTCAGAGGAAGTACAAGATGCATTCTATACCGCACTCTCTCAACGTGCAGCAACGATGGTGAAAGAAGAGGCTGACATGATGTCCGAAGTGCCGCATGATGAGGTGCGGATGGCAAAAAGAAAATTTATGGATATGTTAAAGCATTTCCACGAGAATTAACATTGAGGTTTTAAGTGAAGATAACGTCAATATTCGGATTATTATTCGGTTTTGGTCTGGTTTTCGTCGCAATATATTCAAAAGGAAATATTAGTGATTTTATTAGCCCATCGTCATTGTTAATCGTATTTGGCGGCACCCTTGGCGCCACCATGCTTTCTTTTAACTATGACCAGCTTGTTACAGCCGTTCGCGCTTTTCCCGTGGTTTTTATAGGTAAGACATCACATACGGACGATCTCATTCCTATTATGGTAGAATTGATCAAGCATGTCAGGATTGAGGGAGTGGGCAATATCGAGATACCCGAAGAAGACAGTGATCGTATGGCGTTTTTACGTAAAGCCATGGAATTACTTGAAGATGGCTTTGAGCCGGATGTAGCTGCACAAATCCTCAAAGCTGAGTCGGATACTATTGCAGCCAAGTATCGTATGTCTGAGCGGTTGTTTAATGTGATGGGAACATATACTCCTTTGTTTGGTCTTCTTGGGACATTAATTGGTCTAATTATAATGCTTTCATCGGTTTCCGATCCCATGGCTATACCTGGTGCAATGGCTGTAGCGTTAATCACTACTTTTTATGGCGTCCTATTCAGCGCTATGATATTCAGACCGGTAGCAGCTAAGATCAGAGCTTGGAATTATGATGAAATTATGCTTCGCGAACTAATTATTGAAACACTTGTTTATATTGCAGAAGGTACCAACTCCTCCGTAGCGCAGGAGCGACTGCTTTCCTACTATCAGACGAAGAGATAATAATGGCAGAAAAAAGTAAAAAGGCTAAGCTGCCTGTTCGTTTTCGAAGAACGCACCAGGCAAGTCACGCTGAAACCGGTGAGGGTGATCAATGGTTGACTATATACGGCGACCTGATGACACTTTTATTGGTCTTTTTTGTCCTTTTTTATACGTTCTCCATCACCGGGCAATTACCGCTTCTTTCTGAAGCACTTGAGCGTTATCAAGAGCAACAAATAAATCCTTCTATTGGCGAGGAGATGAAACCTGAGGAACAGGGCATTGAAAAAACGCAGGGTGATACCGGGGAAGTCATAATATATTTACCTTCAAAGGTATTGTTCGATCTCGGGAAGGCAAACCTGAAACCAGTGGCGTACAAAGTTCTTCATGAAGCAGTCGAGGAAATAAAGAATCAAATTGCTGATAGTCCGGATGCACAGATACGTGTTGAAGGTTATACTGATAATATTCCAATTTATAACTGGCGTTTCAAATCCAACTGGGAACTATCCGCTGTTAGGGCTGTGTCGGTTGTGCAATACCTGATAGAGGTGGAATCTTTCCCGCCGTATCGCCTCCAGGCGATGGGCTACGGCGAATATAATCCGGTTGCCCCCAATGACACCCCTGAAAATCGTCAGAAAAATAGAAGAGTCGAACTGAAAATTGTTAAACCCTCCAGTAACTTTGACAGGAATACACAACCAAAACAGCCTGTAACTTCAGCAGGGGATATCTCTGAATGAGGCGTTTTCTTCCTATCTGTAATATTCTCTTAAGTAATTTGCTGCTATGTAATATCGTCTTTGCGCAAGGTGAAATTGATTTGGCGCCCTGGCATGGTAATATTTCATGGTGGGGCAGTCAAACGGATCGACTTGGCATGGCTGTGACTACCGGTGACTTTGATGGCGATGGCACCTGGGATTTAGCTGTCTCTGCTCCTGGCGCAAGAAATAATTCCGGTGATGTCTATCTGTTCTTCGGAGAATTCGACCCGGTTGACAGTGTTAGATATAATGATCTGTCAATTGAAGCAGACCTGATAATCAGGGGAAGTGATAACATCCAGCTTGGAATACGCCTTGTCATGGGGGATATAAATGGCGACAGCCGGGAAGACTTGATAATAGGAGCACCGCGAGCTGGTGATGGAAGAGGAGAAGTTTGGGTAATCTTTGGAACATCAACTCCTCCCGGTCAAATGAATGCTCCCGATGTACGCATTATCGGGGCTGATGATGGGGATGGTTGTGGCGAGGCAATAGGAACTACAATCCTGAGTGGCGAGAACCAGATACAGGACATAGTTGTTGGCTCGCCCGGCGCAGATCCTTATGGTCGGGATTCAGCCGGAAGAGTGGATGTGATCAGGGGAAGAGCAGCAAATTGGTTTGATACTATTGAGCTTGCGGATATTCCTTCTGAAGTTACAGTTTTTGGTGGAGAACAGGGTGAACGGTTAGGTACTGCAGTTAGTGTCGCTATTTCGTTTGGTGGTGAACTTCTTGGTAACAATCTGAATTCCGACAACATGGGCGACTTGATAATGTCGTCGCCTGGAAGAACTTATTCGGGGCGGTCCGGAGCCGGGGCAGTTCATGTTTTCATCAATAATGAAAGCTTAACCGATACCATTGACCTGGATCCAAACACTGTTCATCTTTTGCAGGGATACCGGCAGATTGGTGGAGCCAGCCCACTGGATAAAATCGGAAGAAGTCTTTGCTCTTTCCATGAGGCTGGAAGCAGAAGCCTTCTGATCGGTGCTCCATCTGCATTAGTGAGTGACGCCCGCAGGGGAGCCGTTTACCAGGTGACATGGTCTGAGATGAATCCTGGCAGCCCCTGGGTGGGACTTAATCAATCGAATAATTATCGTCTGAAGCTTGTCGGTAATGAATCAGGAGATTCTCTTGGTGTTTCTGTTATGGGAATCAGTGGATTGATGTTGATCGGGGCAAACGGGAAACAGTTCATGAGCCGGGATAATGCCGGTGCAATATATGCTATCACAGGAAATCCCAATTTAACCGGAATTATTGATCTGGATACATTGCGTTCCGATGTCAGGGTGATGTTCGGCGCTGGGGCTGGTGATGAACTGGGATTTTCAATTGCGCTTGCTGACCTCGATATGGATGATATCTTTGATATTATGGGATGCGCCCCGGTTGAAAGCGATTATCAAGGCGCCGCATACGCAATGAGGGGCGGTTTACCATATGCTTATGGATTCCATCCATTCCCCGGTCAAAGGGGAGTATCAAGTCAGGATACGATCAGATTTTACGCAAAGGATGATGAGGAGGGGATCGATATAGAATCTATCCGGATGCAAATCAATAATATTGATTATGACTTTGATCACATTGGTTTAAGTTATGAGTCAGACAATGGTCTCTACCGTCTGTCTGTAGTGCCGGAAGATACTTTTGAAATCGACGTGCCTATAAATATCCGTTTGCATATTGCAGATGATGCCGGAAACCATTCTCCCTTTTATTCATTTCAATTCGTGACAGGAAGAGATGACCGCGCGCCTAATCCAACCGGTTTTTCGCCATCACCTTTTGCTGTAGATGTACCTGTAAACTCACATGTTTCCTTCTCACTTATTGACGTTGGAAGCGGCGTGGATCAGGATTCTATCCGTGTTACTATAGAATCTGAAACATATACTGCTGACGATCCGGAATTGATACTGACCGGAACGATCCATAATTTACGGGTAATAGTTGACCCACAGGGTGATTTTCCATCGGAAGAATCAATCACAGTTATTATTGAGGCTGCTGATAGAACTGAACCTTCTCCAAATATAATGCCTTCCTTCGAGTATTTCTTTATCACAGCAAGGGATACAACGCCTCCACAAATCAATTTTATCTATCCTGAACCGGGTTCTACTATAGATATCGGAACGCAGATTTTGTTCAGGCTTCTAGATACGGGTACCGGTATCGACACTTCAAATACATTTCTGTACAGAAGACAAGCTGATCAGACATTACCGGCAGATCTGGAATTTTTACCGACAAGCAGTGGAGCTGTCGTTACACATACGCCTGGTGATAATTTTTATCTTCCCGAGGAACTTAACTTGATCGCAATTTCCAGGGACAGAAATAATCCACCAAATATTATGAGTGATACAACCTGGACTTATGATGTTGTAGAAGATGAAGCTCCTCCTCAATTAATATCAGCAGTTCCAGCTCCGGACAGTATTGGCGCCGCGAGAAATACCTCAATCATAATAGACATCCTCGATAACGCAGCAGGAATCGATTCCACCACCCTCGTATTGGAAATTAACGGCAATTATATCTATCATCGAGAGATGGAATGGCTCAGTACAAGCCATCTGCATAAACAAATTACTTACAGTATTCAACAGACCATTTATGATGAAGTGGTAGAAGTGCACCTGAATGTAAGAGATAAAACTGTTGCAAGACATGAACTGGACACCACATATACATTTGAGACACTGCGCGATGAAGATGATCCCCTATTTCTTTTGATAGATCCACCCCAGGGAGCCGAAGGAGTTCCTATATCAGATTCATTAATTTGGGAAGTAGTCGATGATTTTACAGGAGTTAATCCCACAAGCGCATTCCTCGTAATTAACGGTGTCAATCAGACTGATAGAATTGAAGCCAGAACAGATCCGGTAAGTCCCGGGGCAGGATACAGGTTCATTTATGTGCCCTTGACTTATTTTGAGTACGAAGATACCCTGATTGTTCGATTTGGAGTTTCAGACAGGGAGCAGCCTCCGAATGAGGCCGTTCTTGTTTACAATCTTATAACTCAACCTGATGAGGATCCACCATATTTAGCAAATCTAAGTCCTTATCCTGATCAATCCAGGGTATCACGAGGGGCTGATATAACATTGCAGGTGCTTGACAATGGCGTGGGTGTGGAACTCGATTCGATTTTCCTTTTTATCAGGGATGAATTTATTCCGAAAACATCAATCTTCTCCGAGGAAGTGGACAGAGGGTATGCAATCCGGTATAATCCTCCAGGGTTATTCTCACATTCCGATACTGTCAACGTGACAGTATGGGCGCATGATGAAGCGGTAGTTCCCAATATAATGCAGGAAGAATATTCTTTTATCACTCTTAGTGATGATCGTGAACCTCCATTCCTAGCAAATATTACTCCAGGGGATTCTACAACCGGATGGCCTGTCAATGCCGGATTTTCTTTTGATCTGCTTGACGATGGCGCTGGGGTGGATCCGGGCTATACCCGGATCGAATTCATTGATGAACCACTTTGGACGGCCGTTGTAAAAGATTCAGCAATCGATTTGGGTTATCATTATGATGTCACACCGGTGATGCCATTTTTTTACAGTGACACTGTGACCATTGCAGTCATAGCAAGTGATATTGCCGATCCTCCTAACGGACGAGCCGAACCTCAAACTTTTACCTTTTTTGTACAGAGAGACGATGTTGCACCGGTTATAACAAATCTCGATCCAACGCCTGATTCCTCAATAACTTCCAACAGGTTCATAGAGTTTTATGCCCTCGATCAAATGGCTGGAATAGATACTGCTTCGATTTTGTTCATTGTGGATGGAATAGACCGATCAGAAGAGGTGATTAAAAAAGCAGCGCCGGAGGGTTGGCGGGTGTGGTATAGACCACCGGAGGAGGGTTGGACAATTTGGGATACTTTAGATATTTCCATTCATATAGAAGATCTTTCGGCAGGAAGGAACTTCGCTGACAAAAACTATACTGTCAACATTATTCCGGATAGACAACCTCCTTATATCAATCTATTCCGAATAGGCAATGATTCAATTGAAGTTCGTGGAGCATCAAGTGCCAAAGATTCGCTGCTTCTCGAAGATATTTCTCCGGAGACGGACTCGCTACATATAGACCTGATTGATAATGGAGTAGGCGTCAGAATGTCTTCTCTTTTCTTAAAAATAATGTCAAGAAATTATGATAATTTTGTTATAGCTGATTCGATACGATTGGGATACCGGTTGAACCTTCCGCTCGCAGATGTTGGGCTATTCCCCGGTCAGCTTGTAGAAATTAAAATTGCAGCCTCAGATTCTGCCGGACCGCCTAACGTAATGCGTGTCCAGAGATTGTATTTCAGGATCGAGGCACCTGAAAATGATCTTGAAGCGGTTCCGACTACGATAACTCCAAACGGAGACGGAGTATGGGATGTTACAATGATCTGGCATCCCGGTGGTGCTTCCACGGAGGTGTCAATTTTTGATATGCGTGGACGTAAAGTTGACACGATAAGAGGTAAACCAGCTGAGTGGGATGGTCTTGACCAAAACGGAGAACCAGTTCCGGGAGGGCTCTATATATTCCAATTGGAAGCGGAAGGTAAAATTCGACAGGGAACTATTGCAGTAGCAAGATAGAAGAAATTGACGATATAACAAATACAATTATGAATCAATCTATAATACATAAAAGAATTTCTAAAAGAATAATAGAAACGGGAGAGCGGACGTCCCTGTCCGTCATACTAAATTATTGTTCTACTCTTTCTTTATGGCGTGATGTGATGCTTACGCCCATGAATTTTAGATTTAACAATTTCAATTTTCTTTTCCATTTGTGTCTATTGTTGTTATTATTCATTGTTTTTATGAATCCGACTCAAGCGGCATTTGTCGATGCGCCGGGGAAGAGATTAACAGCACTGGGAGGAGCAGGAACGGCGAGCGCAGGTGATCCCATGGGTTTCTTTTATAATCCGGCATCTCATGCCTGGGGAACTGGAGCAGCTTTTGAAACACAGTACGGTCGGATGTTCTGGGGTTTGGAAGGCGATAGGTTATCTCGTGGCGCTCTCGGTGGTTATTTGTCTATTGGTACTTGGGGAAGTATAGGGTTGGGATATGATCGTTTTGCAGGTGCGTTGTACGAAGAAGAAAGAACTCTATTGGCTTATTCAAGCGCTTTCAAACTGAACGATTTTCATTTCGCCTTTGGACTGGGGTTTAACGTATTAGGAAGGTATTACCAGGAAACAAAATACACTGCCGTCGATCCGTTCTTTCGAGATTATGGATACAACAAACGAACAGTTGCGATCGATTTAGGATCACAGTTGCGTATCAACCCTCGATTGATGCTTGGATTAGCTGTCAGGAATGCAAACAGACCGAACCAAGCGCTTGATAAAGAAGTTGAAGATATTCTTCCGAGCGAGACTCAGCTTGGCTTGGTTTACTCATTCAACAAAGCTGCACTTTTTGCGGATATTGAATTTCGGGATAGGGCTGTAGGAAGTACAGATATCAATCCAAGAATCGGCGTCGAAGTTCCGATACTTGAACAATTTATGCATTTACGTGGTGGAGTAAACAGGGATGAAATCACAACAGGATTCGGCTTGAATGTGCATTCACGTCAATATGAACGGGGTTATTACCGTGTCTCTCCAGCGGGTCAACGTGAAAGAATGAAAGAGGTTAAATTCTTAAAAGTTCGTGTCGGTTACACATTCAGGTATCCAATTGGTGGAGTGGTTTCAACAGCGGGACACCATCAGTTTGGAATCGATGTATATTTCGACAAGCAGCAAAGTATTCTCGAATCCACAATCCTGTCAAAACCGGATATGGAGCCGAAGGTCATTATTGAGACGGATACGATCAGGGTTAAGGAGCCGCAATACATCCATGTGGAAGTTGAAGACACTGCTACAGTAAAAGCCCTCGAGGAAATAATATCGAATTTAGAGAGCGATAATAAGGCGTTGCTGAATATTAACGAAGCTATGCGCTGGCTTGATACTGCTCAAAAAGAATATCTCAGGAAAAATTACAATGCAGCATTGAACGCATGTGACCAGGCACTTCGCCTTGTTCCCAGTATCGCACTCGGATATAAAAGGAAGGGTTCGATACTGTTCGCATTAGGACGTTATGCTGAAGCAAAACAGAATTGGCAGAGATGTATGGAATTGGATCCGGGAGACAATGAAGTCAAACGTTTCATAGACCAGCTTCCTTGATTTTATGGGATGATTTGCTTAATAGAAAGATGAGACTCTACACTATCCAAGCGTTATATAAGTATTGTTCAGAACTTATTTTTTTTTATATAGTTTTATATTCCAGCGCGAGTAAGTTGGTATTTCCCTGCACCCCTCATTCATAAATCAAATATGCAGATACTGCGCCATAGCATGTAGAATATGCGTCATTTTCACGCGTTTATCAGTCATCTCTTTTTGTGTAAAACTTATTTTTTATTTTGATATGGAAGTATATTTGTGGCTAAATTAATTAACAATAGAATAATATTGAAGCAGATGGTGTGATGGTTATTAAATCACAATAGTTTAGTGTGATGCGTTAATGTTCTGTATATGAATTATTTTTTAAAAAATATAATCTGACAGGATTCTGAACAATAATACTCATGGCTGGCATGATGTTGGCTAACATGCAAATCAATTGATTCTATTTTGAAAATTCCCTTTTGAGAACATAATCGGCTGGAGGATTCCATGAAGAAAGTTAGTCTTGTTGCGGTACTATTTTTTGCTGTTATTGGTCTTGTCTTTGGTGCAACCCAACAGAGATCGGCAGATGATATTTTACCGGTTAAAGTTCTTGACCGCGTTATTACTGAAAATGGAATGGAGCTGTCGCTTGAGATTAAAGAGCCGGCATGGTCTTCATTCAAAGATGATGGCGCAGCAATAGAGACCGCTGAATTTGTATCGGGGGGCGCTCTTATAGTTGAAGGCTATCCTTCTGTGCCGGTTGTCGGGAGAATGTTTCGGATACCGCCTCGCAGCGGCGTGATTGTAGAAACCCTCGATTCCGAATACGAAACCTTCACCGAGGAAGAATATACTGCACTATATGGAGATGCCGGGTTCTTTGATGAGGTCAATTCTGATCTTGATGAAAATTCATGGTATCCTGGGATGCTTGCTGCCGCAGGTGAACCCGCCGTATTTCATGATTTCCGTGTTTCCAACCTTATAACATACCCGGTTCAAGTAAATACAGCGTTGCGGGAAGTCAGGGTTTATAACAATATCCAGGTAAATGTTCGTTTCGAAGGGGTTGATGACCGTAATACTATTCCAACCGTTCCGACTGCAATTAGTGAAGCATTTTTACCCTGGTACAGGTTGATGCTTGACTGGGATGAAAATGAACTGGACGAATATGAAGTTTACCACGGCAACGTAGTGGTTGTAATGGAGAACAATGATGTAATATGGGAAGCATTGGCACCCTGGATTGAGTGGAAAAGACAAAGGGGATGGGATTTAGAATTTCTCACAGATGATGATGTTGACAATTTTAACGCCAATGGGATAAGAAGCGCGTTGACAGAACGTTTTACAACATCTTCTCCCAAGTTTGATTATGTAGTGTTCATTGGAGATGCTTCAGGTGGAATATCAGTCCCTGCGGCAACTCAATATGGTGATCATCCATACAGCCTGCTTGCCGGTAATGATCAACTGTCGGATGTAGGTGTGGGGCGGATATCCGTAACCAGCGCCAATATGTTAAATACCTATGTAAACAAGGTTTTAACCTATGAAAGAGATATAGATTTTGACAATACAGCCTGGTATCGAAGAGGTATGGTAGCCAGATCCAATACCGGTGCGGGAGTTTCTAAAGTAATGCTGATGAGATATGCACGAAGATGTATGCTCAACATTGGCTATACGAGAGTAGATTCAGCTTATTCATCGCCGTACGGTATTGGAAATGTTAGGAGTCGAAGTATTACAGCCATTAATAGTGGACTCAGCCTTTATTTTGACCGTGGATACCTCGGTACGGGAATCCCATACAATTCATCTATAAACTTAACCAATACTAATATGACTCCGTTCGTAATAGATATCACCTGCGGGACTGGCAACTGGGTATCCGGGAATGGAAATAATGAAGGGTATATGAGGGCAGGAACTCCTAATTCAGCACGCGGGGCAATTGGAGCGATAGGAATGGCTACATCCGGCACAAGCGTCGAATTTAATAACTGTATCGGTGGAGGATCTCTCTGGGCAATACTCCAATTACGAGTTTTGGCGTTGGGGGATATAATTTTAGGCGGCAAGGTAAATGGCTGGAACAATTTCGCCGGGAACAATGACGGTCGATTGAATCAGTTTCTTGATTGGTATAACCTGATGGGTGATCCGACTGTTTGGGTTTGGACCGGGACACCGCTGGAACTGGATGTAACCGCTGCAAACCGCATTGAACTGGGAGAAAATTCTTACTCGATTACCGTTGAAGCAGACCGTGATCCACTACCGGATGCCTGGGTGACATTGTACAAGGTTGATGATAACGAAGATATAGTTGTCAAAGGAAAAACGGACCAAGATGGCGAGTTGACACTTCATGTACCATTCGCCTATACCGGAGATGCTATCCTGACAGTCAGTAAACAACACTTTGCGCCTGATCAAACCGAAATCAGCGTTGTTTCACCGGATGCAAGGGTAAGCTACGCTGACGTTACAATTATTGATGACGGCACCCGTGGAACAATAGGCAACGACAATGGAAAGGCAGATGCCGGGGAGACTATCGGACTCGAAATTACCGCCAAAAATTTTGGGAATGATGATGAAACTGATGTTTCAGTTACGCTTGATAGCAATGAACCCTGGGTATTGGACATAGATGGTGATATAGACTACGGAAACCTTGAAGCAGGTGCATCGAGCGAGGGACAAGGAGTAATCCTGGTAAATATTGATATCGAAGCACAGAAAAACTGGAACCTGAACTTTGATGTTGAATTCTCAACTGAAGCTGATGATTATACTGGAACTCTACAGGTTTCTGTTAATGCTCCGCTATTTGCCATGTATAATATAAATGGTGCAAACCAGATTGATCCTGGAGAAGAAGATGATATAATTGTCGAACTGATGAACGTTGGAACTATTAACGTTGGTTCTTCAACGGCATTGCTGAGAACCTTGGATCCCTACATGGATATTGTCGAGGGAGATGCTGAGTACGATGCGATGAACGTAGGTGAATATAACGGAACATCTTTCACTATTGCTGCACATGAGGCAACGATTCCTGGACATGTCGCACGGGCTTACGTGGTGATAGAAACCGAAGAAGGTTATGTAGATACTACTTGCTTTTCAATTGTACTCGGTTCAAAAAGTGAGGGTGATCCCTGCGGACCTGACAGGTACGGTTATTATGCATTCGAAGACAGTGACACCGATTTCGAAGACCATGCTCCGGAATTCGAATGGGTAGAAATTAATCCCTACGCCCAGAATAACGATTATAACGGTACAGTTTTGAATATCAATGATACTTCAGAGAATGATGACGAAGCAATCAGGATAGACCTTCCATTTGACATCCAATACTACGGCAACGAGTTCGATGAACTTACTGTTATGGGGAATGGAATGGTGGCTTTCGGGAACCAGAGAGACGTTTCTCTTGCCAGGAACTGGACTATACCATCTGCACTCGGTCCCGATAACATGGTAGCGCCTTACTGGGACGAGCTTCGTACCGGCGGTAACTGCAGGATTTGCTATTACTACGATCAACCGAATGGCAGATTTATAGTCGAGTGGTACAAGATACGGGGTTCAAGCGGTGGTGAGGGTACATTTGAGGTGATTTTCTACACTCAGAACGAAAGACCTACACGTACTGGAGATGCTGAAATATTGTTCCAGTACGACGGCAATATAACTATCACTACTACTACACAATACAATGTTCCGGGTTATACAGTCGGGATTGAAAATGGAACTCAAAGTGACGGAATTTTATTCAGTTTCTATGGTGAAGAATATCCCGGTTCAGCAGGTATTGAAGACGAAAGAGCGATTTTGTTTACTACAGATTACAGTGTTCCATCCGGTTCAATCGAGGGTACTGTAACTGACCTTGAGAGCGGAGATCCTTTGCCCGATATCTTGGTGCAAATGACCAACGGTTTTCTCAGCACATACACCGATGATGAGGGGTACTACAGGTTTGACGGCTTGCTTGAGGGTGTATTCGGGATTGAATTAGTAGCAGAGTGTTTCAATCCGGGACTGCGTGAAAACATAGAAGTTATGCCGAATGAAGTGGCAGAGGCTGATTATGAGATGATTTATCCACTGTTCAGCCTTGATCCTGAGGAGATTATTGAATTTGTTCCGGCAGATACTCAGCATATTGTAACCATGACAGTTGCTAATTACGGAAATGGACCTCTTGATTTTTCATCCAGTATCGAATTTTCGGAAGACGCGCTGAATAACAGGCACGGCGATAATAATGGCGAAAACGAACTTGATGATCGATGGGATGAACTGCTTACTTTTGAGTTGACTGAAGAAGAAAGCCGTAACAGGGGAGTTGTGTTTTTCAAGAATCATTTCATTGTGAGCGGATCAAACAATTTTGACCCTGTTGGTCCAAACTTCTTCTATATCTATGATAGTCTTGGCGTATTAGCATCTACTATTGATCAACCTGTTCCAGAGGACGATCGCACTGCCCAGGGTATTTTCGCCATGACATCTGACGGTCAATATTTTTACGGTGTTGACAATGGAATTCTTTACCAGATGGATATTGACTTTGAATCTGAGGAAGCTGCGGTTAGTGATACAATCACGGCTCCAATCTTACAGGCGAAGTACTTGGTTTATGATGATATACATGACCTCTTCTGGATGGGAGATATTACGAGTGACGTTTACGCTATAAATCGAAACGGTGATGCTTTCATGCAAGTGGTTCAGGATTTCAGTCCTCGCGGCGCCGGTTGGTATGCTGAAGATCCAAACGGTTTCAAGCTGTATTTTTTCTGTCGTGCTACTGGGGTTGAAGAAACAAGAATTGTGCGGATGGATGCGGAAACGGGGGAGAGTCAGGTAGTAGCAACATTCGATGATCCCGAAGGAAACATGGTTCCGACCGGGGCGGATATAACCTATCTATGGGATCCCAATTACTGGACACTCGTCAGTGTACTTGATAATGGCGCACACGATAGCCTGAAAGTATGGGAAATCAGTGACTACACTGCCTGGGCGGAATTGTTGAATCCAGGCGGCTCCCTCGATCCAGGCGATTCTACTGATATAAGTGTCAGGATACGCTCGACCGGTTTACCGAGAGGATTGCAATATTCCTGCTGGGTTTATTATGAGCATAATGCCTGCACCGAGGATAACGAAGTAGTCGTAATCACAATGGACACAGAGGATGAGGTTGACATTGATGAGTTGACAGTTCAACCCCTTGAGTGGAATCTTGGTGATGTCTATCCAAATCCATTCAATCCGACTACTTCCATCAGATTCTCCCTGAAGGAAAACGTGATGGTAAATGCAAGGGTATTCAATATCCTTGGACAGGAAGTAGCCGAACTTGCCAATCGACCAATGACCGCAGGTTTTCACTCACTGACTTTCAATGGCGCTGACATGGCAAGTGGAATGTACTTCCTCCGTTTTGAGGCGGGACCTTTGAATGATATCAAGAAGATGATAATTATGAAGTAAGAAGCTCAATAGAATTTGAACATCTGGTTTTCATTTTTTTGGCGGTGACGATTTTGTCATCGCCATTATTTTTGTATGCCGGCTTTATTGCTACACTTGAAAATAATATCTCATTTTGGGTGCCCAGGACAGCTCGATGTCCCGGTTTATCAATAGATACCGTATTGAATACATGGGACAATATTTCGATAACCAGTATATACTATAATGCGTTCCGGCGAATCCAATCGAGGGAGATATTCACAGGATACAGGGATGCACAAGATATTTGACAACCATTCAACACATTCATTCCCTATGTACAACACCCCGATTATCTTTGTACATTATTTCAAAGGAGCGCAGTGCTTTATATTCTCTTAATTGTCAGGGAGGAAGTATGTTACGGTTTGTCAATGTTGTTTTAATTCTTCTGTTTATCGCCGGTTTTTCAGTTGTAACCGGGAATGAGTCCCGCGAAACAACCGGTATTACCGGTGAAGAGATACATAAATTATACACTGTTGCTGAAGTTGACCTGGCAAAAATAATTACACCGGGGAGTAAATTACTAAGCCGGTCAAATGCTCTCCCTGCGGATACTTATCCTTCTTATGAACCTTTCAACCTGGACGGCTGGATTTTATTGGAGTCGGTCTCATCCTCTGTCAGTGTTCCTGCAGAGGGACATTATGCACTTCGACTCGATCTCCAGGCGGGGAGCATTGAAGAATTACGCGCTGACAGTATTTTGAGTGACAATTGCTGGGAAGCTATCGAACGTGCTCCTGAATGGATGCGTAACGATCTTATCGATAATCTAATTGAATATGGTTTTTGGGATTTTCTCCAGGAAGAAGCTGCTGATGTAATACTCAACGCCGAAGAACCTTATGTCGATGAAGTAGCATATACCGTGGCTCATCTTTCCCCTCAGCTTATAATAACCGGAGATATGGCTTGGGACTTGGGCTTGATAGCTGATAATGCTGAAGATGTTTACGCTTCTGATGAATATCTCGATTACGTACAAATCAATGATTACGGTACAGTTGAGGATGGTGATTACTGGTCAACGGCAGAATACTCAGTCGTAACTCCTGAGGGTGATACTACTTCTATCGAAATCGACCGGGACATATACTACATGTACGTTGTTCATCCAAGGATTTCCGATGAAGCTCCTCGATATATCAATCCTGCCACAGGGCAGGCTACTGATCCACCTGAAGGAAAATTCTGGCGGGATTACTTCCTGAATGAAGCGGATGAAGATTATACTTCTTTGCGGGATATGCTGGAAGACTGCGGGATAATGTATGGTAATATGAACAATAACAATACTGAAGAAAATGGAGCAGTCGGATTAGTCACACGCTGGATCCAGGATATCATGGAATTTGGATCAGGACAGGAACGTCCAATACAGCCTGTCCGGATCTATGGACTACACCTGGGACGTTGCGGCGAACATCAGGATATAACCGCCGCCGCCGCAAGAGCTGCACTTATTCCGGCATTGGGAACTTGTTCTTTTTCGGAAGACCATGTCTGGAACGAGTTTTTCACCGGAACCGAATGGCAGCAATGGGAGCCTGTTAATGGTTATGTCAATAATCCCCTGGCATACCAGGGCTGGGGTAAACATTTTCCGGCAGTGTTCAACTGGGTGTCAGACGGTACTGTCTGGACTGTTACGCAAAGGTATCACACCGAGACAACAAATCTTGCGGTGCAAATTCTCGATGCTGAGGATAACCCGGTTGATGGCGTCAAGGTTAAGATGATAAGTGATTACCTGTATGGAGGAATGCAGTTCGCTACATGCGGATATACGG
Source organism: Candidatus Electryonea clarkiae (assembly GCA_030765455.1). GTDB lineage: Bacteria > Electryoneota > Electryoneia > Electryoneales > Electryoneaceae > Electryonea > Electryonea clarkiae. The sequence continues at coordinate 39,573 of JAVCCM010000040.1, forward strand.
ATTCCGATGGAAATGTCGAATTTTCTATTGGTGGCGGACGGAACATTTATCTCGCAATTTCAGGTCCACTGGGTCGTCATCCGAACAACCAGAATGCAGGAGTACTCGTTGTTGAGGACAGTGATACAGAAGTTGAATACGAATGGACATATAATTATGAAGAATCTGTTCCTACACTGACATTTGAAGAAGCTGAATTACCACAGGAACCGTCCGAGAATTTCCATCTTGATCTTTCTTATGAATTTGGTAATGAAGTCACAACCGGAATTATTTTCAGTAATTCCAATTTTGTCTCTGAAATTGGTGATGGTGCATCAGTGGATGTCTTCGTATGCGATGAAGAGAACTATGAACTATACTTCGATGGAGATGAATTCGAAGCCTATACTGAGTTTGATGTAAACGAAAATGGTGGAAATGTCGATTTCACACTTCCGGAGGATGGAGCCTGGTATGTTGTCTTCAGTAATGACAATAGAGTAGTGAATCGCCACCGTGTCGATCTTGTAGCAGATTTATATGTGGATGAGAATTATTCATCGGTCAGCAGCAATGAGACAGTACCGCTATCTTATGCACTTCATCCGAATTACCCGAACCCGTTCAACGGTGTCACCAATGTTAGTTTCAGTATCGCGTCAGCCGGGGATACTGCTTTAAGGGTTTATAACATAGCTGGACGTGAAGTACTCAATCGACAGTTAGGGACACTTGCGAGCGGTGCATATTCAGTCCCTCTCGTAATGGACGATCTGGCTTCAGGAGTTTATTTTTGTGAGTTAAACAGTGGGAGTTTCTCAGCATCTAATAAGATGTTATTATTAAAATAAATATAACGATTTTTGTAGGGCAGGGTTTTGTCTAAATTTCTAATTTAATCTGGCTATTTTGATTATCGTTAGCGAGAACTTATTTCACGCAAAGTCGCTAAGTGAGCAAAGCCCGCAAGAGTATCATACTAATTCTATGCATCCTTTAACAGATGAGAACAATTTCCTGCCAATGAAGGTGGGGTATAGATAAAAGTTTTCGGAGGTTGCGATGTACGGTTTAAAGAAGTATCGAAGAGCACTGCTTGTTGTAGCATTTCTTGCGTTGATTGCGCAGGTGTATGCCCAGGATAGTTTGGGAACGTCCCTACTCGATGGACTCCAGTCGATTGACAATTTTTACGACGTTGCGCTCGCAGGCGATTACGCCCTGATTGCGGCAGGATCGTCGGGATTGCTGGTTGTTTACGATCCAGCCGGAGAACCGGAAATTGTTGCTCAGGTCGGCGAGCGGATTGAAATCGTCTCGACTGTAAAAATACAGGGTGACCGTGCTTTGACAACCGGCTCCTATCTCACCTACTACGATATTTCCAATCCCACTGATCCGGAAATTATCTGGCAAATCGACAATAATACTGAATTGTACAATGAATGGTCTGTCTGGAAGGATAACCTGATCGTGAATGATGGTATGTACGAGATTATTATTCGCGAGATAAACGATGAATCACAATCCGAGGAACTTTCGAGTATCTCAAAAAGAGACGATAATCAATTCGGTTATCGCTTATCATGTCAAATAAAGGATAATTACCTGATTGCGGTATGCGACATCGAGTACTATCACCCAACATTCCGAGTCTGGAATTTGACCGATCCGGAAAATCCGGAACAGATTGTATCTACAGTAATGGAAGAGATGGATAGCATCGATCCGTTTGAAATAAACGTCAACGGTGAATTGATGGTTTTGGGTACTTATGAAACAATTTACTTCTTTAATATCGAATCCCTTGAATCCCCAGAGCTGTTTAGCAGAATTACCATTAGTGGTTTCGGTTCTTCTCATAACGAAATGAATTTCCTGGATGATCGTGTTTTTGTTTTCACGAATTATAATCGTCATATCAAATCGATATCGCTTGAAGACTTAAATAATCCTGAAATCAGCGAAACGCTGGTAAGAGGATGTGGTGGAGAATGTGGCTTTGATGTTACAACTTCTACCCTGGTTTTCGCAGATTTCTTCGGGTTGCAAAGCTGCGACATTACCGATCCGGATAATTTTGGAGAAATATGCAGATTTGAACCTTTTGAACGCTGGTATGGCTTAAGGAACCTTGGCGATCTATTAATTATGTCGTATGGATTTTACGAACGGGAGTACATGCGTTTCGACTTTTCCGGCAGGAATGAGCTTGAGAATATAGGTTCTTTTAATCCAGAAAGAGAAGGATTCGACCATTATGGTATTAATCCTTACAAAGATGATATCCTTGTGTTTCAGTGGTCTGACTGGAATAACGACGACGGTGGTTTTGAAACGCTGGACTATCAGTTTCAACTGGCGACAATCGACCCGAATGACAACCTGGACATTGTCTTTCGCGGTGAGCTTCCGGCACTTGACGACTGGCTTGCCATTTACAGTGACGAGGCAATTTACGAAGCCGGTCAGGATACAAGCCATAGACATCCGTACCTGAAAATCTGGGATATTACCGACCTTGACGCGCCGGTAATGACCAATGTTCTCAACATTGACGGCGATATTATCGCAAGACCGATGGTATATGAAGATTATTTATATCTTCTCATTGATTATGAGGCGATGGACAGATCCCTGGCGATTTATTCACTGGATAATCCTTTCGCTCCGGAAATACTTGTCGACATGACTCTTGATCCGTGGTATTTGCGAGAGTCAATTATTATCGAAGATCTGATATTCTTCAAAGGTTCCAGTTCCTATATCATTTATTCCCTTGCAGATCCTGAAGATCCGATGCCTTTAAATTCGACACATTTTTACCATTACAATTACGACATCCTGGATTATCACGATAACAAGCTCCTTCTGGGTTATGATCCAGGACGTGAAGCTGCGCTGAAATATTACCAGGTTTATGATATTTCGGATATAGAAAATCCTGAACTGATTGCCTGTTACCCGGTTCAAGGCTGGCCTAGTTTGGGACATCTTGATGGTGATCGGATTCTCGCCTCCTGGGGCCTGGGATATGGTGTCTTTGCTTTCGGCGAAAATTCTGTCGGGCAAAATAAAATATCAGTACTTCCTCTCAATTCTTTCCTTGATGTTTACCCCAATCCGGCGAATCCTGGCTCAGTTGTCTCTGTGAATTTGGCTCAATCAGGATTGTTGACTTTGGAACTATATGACTTACTTGGTAGACGAATTGCGCGATTGGCAAATGAAAATTATCAGGCAGGAAATCACAGATTTAATATTAACGATTTAATGCTGCCCACAAGCGGGTCTTATTACTTGACAGCTCGATCTGAAGATCAGTCGGAAACAAGGCGAATCGTGATGTTGAAATAATTACAGAGATAAACATGATAGATAGGTTTTTAGTTTGAATTTCGAACTTAATTCAGCTATTCTATTTTAGCTTTAGCGAGATCTTGAATCACGCAATGTGGTTGAGTGATCAAAGCCACCAAAGGTAACATATTAATTTTGTGCGTCCTTTAACAGTTGAGAACAATTTCCTGCCCATGAGGGTGGGGTATAGATAAAAGCTTTTAGGAGGTTGCGATGTACGGTTTAAAGAAGTATACAGGAGCGCTGCTTGTTGTTTCATTTCTTGCCTTGATTACTCCAGTGTATGCCCAGGACAGTTTGGGGATGCACCTGGTTGATGGACACCAGTTCTATGCAGGATTCTATGACATTGCTCTGACAGATGATTATGCTCTGGTTGCTGCCGGTACCTCAGGATTGCTTGTACTTTCTGATTATACAACAGATCCTGAGGTAGTGGCGCAAGTTGGTGACGGGATTGAGTACGTATGGATGGTGAACGTCCTCGATAATCGTGCCTTCACCGTCGGTGATTACATCACGTACTATGATTTTTCCTATCCGACAAATCCTGAAATGATCTGGCGTATCGCTGATACTCTTTTGTTGAATGATGATCCGTATATCTCACATCGCTGGATAGAAAACAGAATAATAGTACTGGATCAGGGCTTTATGCTTACGATATATGAAGTTACAGATGAATCACAAATGGAAGAATTATCGGTCATTAATGTTGAGCAGGATGATGATACAGACTTGGTTCATTGCTCGTTCCAGGTTTGGAGAGATTACTTAATAACTATATGCTATTTAAGGGATTTATCCAGGTATGCATTTCGGGTTTGGGATATCAGTGATCCTGAGAATCCAGAATATATTGTTATGCCGGAATTCGATGACGAGTTTTATGGAGATTATTATGAAATCGCTATCGAGAATGAAACTCTTGCCTTTGTTGACGGAAATGATATTCGCTTCTTCGATATCAGTGACATTGAGCAAACAGAATTATTAAGCACAATAACAATACCTAATAGACATGTTTTTAGAGATGTGTTTCTAAATAATGGAAGTGTTTTTGTGGGTAACGGAGGATCAAGAGGAGTTATCATTTCAATTTCTCTTGAGGATATAAACAATCCAGTCATTTCTGACAGTCTGAATTTTGAGTCTTCTTTCAGCTGGAACTTCGATAAATATAATAACTTGTTATCTTTTGTATCATCCTTAGGAGGCTTATCGATATTCGATATTTCTGATCCTGATAATCTGAATGAGCATAACAGCTATAACCCAATTGTGTCCTTGGGACCGGGAGCGGTGCTTGACGAATTCATCCTGTCAGAATCCCCTGTGGACGTACACGATTACAGTCGAATCGCGGCAATTGCATTTTCTGATAGTTCCGAACTAAGTTTTTCCGGCTTTCTTGAATCTCCAGTAGAAGACAACAATATCGCAAGAGTGGTTACCGCAAATAGTGATATTGCGGTGATTGAATGGAGCGATGATGGAGAATCGAGAGATTTTGAAACGCTAACCACAGCATATCAATTGGTCACAATTGATCCCGAGGATAGAACAGGAATATCGCAAAGAGGATTTCTACCATCACTCAGGAGATCTCTAACTATACATGGTAATGAAGTTGTTTATGAAAGCACTTCGGATTCCCTAAACAATAATAGCTTCCTGAAGATATGGGATATTACCGATTTGGATGCGCCTTATCTGGCTGCGATACTTGATATTGATGGAGACATTTTTAGTTTACCAATGGTTTATGATGATTTTCTCTATATAGTACATTACGATACAAATGAGACATACCTCGAAATTTTCGATTTGGAAGATCCTTTCAGCCCCGAATCAGTAGGAAATCTCGATCTGACAGGGATACCGAGGTCCAATCCGGTCATTTTCGATGATAGATTATTCTTCAGCAACAGATACATGTACTCACTTGAAAATCCATCTGAGCCTGAATTGTTGGGAGAACTGATCCTTCCCGAGAGCAATATTCTCGATTACGAAGATAACAAAGTTATTACAAGAACTATTGACAGGGAGAATACGATTATTGATATTCTCAAAGTCTATGATATATCTGAAATGGAAGAACCAGAACTGATTGGACAATATCCGATGCCTGGCAGGTTCAAAATGGCATGTTTCCATAATGATAGAATTGTTTCGACCTGGAGCTACGGTTACGGTCTATTCGCTCTTGGTGAAAACGGCACAGATGAGGAAAGAATATCCATTCTGCCTTTGGATTCCTTCATTGATGTTTACCCCAATCCTGGTAATCCTGGCTCTGTTATTTCTGTGAACCTGGCGAAATCCGGGTTGTTGACTCTGGAATTGTACGACTTGCTCGGAAGGCGAATAACAAGATTATCTAACAGTAGCTACCTTGCAGGAAACCACAGGTTTAATATCAGTAACATGATGCTACAATCAAGCGGGACTTATTTCTTGACTGCCCGTTCCGGAAATCAAGTTGAAACAAGAAAAATTATATTGCTGAAATGAATACAAGTATGAAAAGGATGGGCGGTGTGCCCTGACAGCGTGCTGTCTGGAATGCCCGATAACGTTTTGTGCCAGGATTAATATATTTTCAGTAATAACAATCTATTTTAAATTAAATATATCTTTGAAGACATACCCAGCAATCTTCGGATTTTCCTTCAGACGGCGGGTGGAATAGGCATACCAGTCTTTTCCGAAGGGGACATAGACCCGCATCTTGTGACCCTCAAGTACAATCTGCCGTCTTAAGCTTTCAGTTACGCCGAGGAGCATCTGGAACTCGTATTGATCTGGGGATAGATCGAGTTTTTCGATAATCCGCATAGCATCCCAGACCAGTATCTCATCATGCGTGGCAATTCCCACATAGAGCCCGGCTTTAAGCGCTTTTTCCAGGAGAAGATTGAAATTTTTCCTTACTACATCAGTATCCTTGTAGGCTAAATCATGGGGTTCGATATAGATTCCCTTGCATAATCTTATATTTGCTTTCCCAGGAATTAATCTTTCTTCGAGGTCTTTAATGGTTCTGCGAAGATATGCCTGGATAACGATACCGCTTTTTGAATATTCTGCTGATATTGATTCATGAAGATCAAGAGTGAGGGTGGTAAAAGGACTGTCTTCCATATCAATACGGACAAAATTGTCATATTTGCGCAATTTATCCATCAGCTTGATAAAATTGTCCCGGCACAGATCGGTATCGATCCCAAGTCCGAATTGAGTAGGTTTAATGGAGATATTTGAATCAAGGTCATGCTGGTCGATAGCATCGAGGACTTTGAGGTAATTTGATACATACTGCTGTGCTTTTTCGGGCTGCGTCACCGATTCCCCTAATACGTCAATAGTAGTGGATATTCCCTGTCGATTAAGCTTTTTTACGGCTTCAATAGCATCATTAAGTGATTCACCGGCGATATATGGACCGGCAAAACGGCGTACTATCGATTTCGGGACAAGTGGAAGTGTTGTAACGACAAGTGTATCGAGCAGACTCATAGCGATTCCTAATAAACTTTATTCAAAATAAATGGTGTATCTTTCTTAAAAATGGAATATAAGGCAGGTTATTGCCACGGGCAATAAATTAGAGTGCCTTTTTGAGAAAAAAAGTACAAACTATCTGATTTGGAAAGTTGAATACCTGCTTGAGATACAGAGTGAAAAAGGCAATGATTTCTATCGAACCAGCACAACCTTCCTAACCTCATCCATCTTACCCGGCACACTGGCGTGGATGAAGTAGATTCCGCTGGAAAGTTCATCGGCGTTGAATGTGAATTGATGGTAGCCGAGTGAATATTGTTCATTTGTAAGAACTGCTATTTCCTGACCTGTTATGTTATAAACACTGAGTTTCAAATCGGATGGTACTGGAAGTGCAACTGAAATAGTTGTCGTTGAATTGAAAGGGTTGGGATATACTTCTTCCAGAATAAATTCAGTCGGTTTGGATGCTGTTGACTCAAATACCTCATTCCCTTCGCTGTCAACACGAATTAGCAGCATATAAGTACTATTAGTATACGCAGTTCCAGCGATGATATATCCCCCATCGGTGGTCTGTTGAACACTTCTGCCACTACTAAAATACCACCGATCGCAGATCCAGTTCCAATTTTCATTTCCTGTTGAATCTGTCTTTATAAGCCACAAATGAAGACGACCCGATGTACCTGTAATTATATACCCTCCATCATTTGTTTGTTGGACACTCCTGCCGTACTCAGATCTATTCCCCCCGAAAGTCTGGTTCCACTCTACATTTCCACTTGAATCTGTTTTTAGTAAACTTACATCAGTTTGAAAAGTTGTGTCATTGACAGCAATAGAATATTGTCCAGAAATAATATATCCACCATCATTGGTATGTTGAAGACTGTAGAACGTGCCATATTCTCTATATGCGAAAGTTTGAGTCCACTCTTCATTTCCGGAAGAATCTGTTTTGATCAACCAATTTTCAATGAATCCGTTATTATTAGACGAAGAGTGGCATAAAATTATATATCCCTCATCATGAACCTGTTGAACGCTCCACCCGATATCATTATCTTCTCCCCCGAAAGTTTGGTTCCATACTTCGTTACCGGTTGAATTTGTTTTAATCAGCCACACGTCCTGACCACCGGCACCGAAAGAGCTCGTATATCCAGTAATTATATATCCCTCATCATTAACCTGCTGAACGCTCGTCCCGGCATCGTTATATTCTCCTCCTAAAGTTCGGTTCCATTCTTCATTACCGGTTGAATCAGTTTTTATCAACCACAAATCAGAGAGACCAGTACCGAAAGTAATTGTAGATCCAGTAATTATATATCCACCATCATCCGTCTGTTGACCACTCCTGACCAATTCTCTCCTCTCGCCCCCGAAAGTCCGGTTCCATTCTTCATTTCCTGTTGAATCAGTTTTTATCAGCCAAAAATCGCTGTCACCGGCACCGAAAGAGGTGGTTTCTCCAACAATTATATATCCGTCATCAATTGTCTGATGGACTTCAATGCCATGGTCGGAATCTTCACCCCCGAAAGTCCGTGCCCACAACGTATCGGGTGGTTGAGCTGAAATGGGAATGCTGGCAATTGTCATGCAGATAATGATGAATGTTAAGCGACGCATTTTGTTTATCCTTAAATGATTATCTTACCAATACAATTTTCCTCACCTCATTCATCTTACCCGGCACATTGGCGTGGATGAAGTAGATACCACTGGAAAGATCATCGGCGTTGAAGGTGAATTGATGGTATCCAGATGAATAGCGTTCATTTGTAAGCACTGCTATTTCCTGGCCTGTTATGTTATAAACACTGAGTTTCAAATCGGATGGTGATGGTAGTCCAATTGCAATTGTGGTTGTTGAATTGAATGGGTTGGGATATATTTCTTCCAGGACATAATCTGTTGGTGTGGAATAAGTGGATTCTATAGTTTCATTTACCTCATCGTCAATACGAATCAGCCATACATCGTAACCACCTGCACCAAAAGATTCGGTCGTCCCAAGAATTATATACCCGCCATTATCTGTCTGTTTAACGCTAATACCTTGATCACGATCATTTCCTCCAAATGCCTGACTCCATTCTTCTTCGCCAGTTGAATCTGTTTTAATTAGCCCTACATCGTTACCACCTGCACCAAAAGAAGATGTAGTTCCCACGATAATAAAACCACCATCATTAATTTGATGTACTTCATTGCCAGAGTGAAAACCTTCACCACCTATAGTCTCTGACCAGATGAATTCCCCGGTTGAATCAGCTTTAACCAACACAACATCACTATCATAAGTACTACCAGTATATATGTATCCCCTATCTCTTGTCTGTTGAGCACTTTTGCCACTGCGACACGCAGTCATATTACGATTCCATTGCACCACTCCTTGTCCATTTGTTTTGATCAGTAGCCCATGGGATCCTTCCCTATATACTTGAGTTCCACCTGCTATGATAAACCCTCCATCTCCTGTCTTTTGAATACTATTGATCCACTCTCCGTCATCGGCATATCCGTAAATCCAAGACCATCGTATAACTCCATGTGAATCTGTTCTTAAAAGGCACATATCATTCGAACTACCGTTATCCCAAGTTCTCTCGCCATCTACTGTTCCGCCTATAAGATATCCCCCTTGCTGAGTTAGTTGAACACCATTGCCCGATCTACAAATTTCAGGGTCAAAGGTCCGGCACCATTCTTCATTTCCTAATGAATCTGTTTTAGTCAGCAACAATCCATTATCACCATAATAATCGCCCACAAGGCTACTTCCCACGATGATGTATCCACCATCAGAGGTTTGTTGGACGCTATTACCTTTTTCACCATGCTCGCTACCATAAGTCTGGCTCCATTCTTCATCACCGTTCTCATCCATCTTAATCAACCAGGCATCATAATCACCGCCGCCAAAAGATTCAGTAGTTCCTACAATTATAAAACCACCATCAGTTGTCTGATGAATTTCACAACCAAGGTCGTAACCATCACCACCGAAAGTCCTTGTCCACAAGGTATCGGATAATACCGAAATGGGAATGCCTACAATCACCATACAAATAATAACAAATATAAAGTTCCGCATTTTATTTCTCCCTGAAAAATTATCTTACCAATACGATTTTTCTGACCTCATTCATTTTTCCCGGCACACTGGCGTGGATGAAGTAGATGCCGCTTGAAAGTTCATCGGCGTTGAATGTGAATTGATGGTAGCCGTGAGAATATCGTTCATTCGCAAGTACTGTTATTTCCTGACCTGCAATGTTATAAACACTGAGTTTCAATTCGGATGATGCTGGTAGTCCAATTGAAATTGTGGTTGTTGAATTGAATGGGTTGGGATAGACTTCAGTTATATTATATTCAGTCGGAATATCGCTAAGTGCATTATCCATCACTGCATCGTGGGGCGAAACCCGGAAGCTGAAGTCGCTATAGCTGTTTATCGTGTCATCACCAGAAACAGCTTCTACATCCCATTCAAAATCGATAGTTCCATTCCATGTTTCCATGCCGGTCATTTCAAACATTGTCATGGTAAACTGGGTATCAGTCAAAGCTGGAGCATATACAGTAGTGTCAAGGTCATGACCTATTGATTTTACATGGAGGTCATAATAGACAGTGTCAACATGATTGGAATCAATGAAAGATTCCCAGCAAAAAGTCACATAATACGTCTCTTCCAAAAATATCTCTGCTTCGTTTTCTGGTGATAGTAACCCAAAAGAAGATCCATCGTTATCAACACGAATTAACCAAACATCATAATGACCGGCCCCGAAAGAACAGGTCATTCCTGTAAGTATATATCCATTATCTTCTGTCTGTTGGACGCTGAAGCCTTCATCCAGGCTTTCTCCGCCAAAAGTCTGGTTCCACTCTTCATCTCCGGTTGAATCCGTTTTAATAAGCCATACATCACCTGAACCGGCACCATAAGAATATGTCTTTCCTATAAGAATATAACCACCATCATGAGTTTGTTGGACATAGTATCCTAAATCTGATTCGTCACCCTCGAAAATTTGATTCCATTCTTCATTACCCGTCGAATCTGTTTTAATCAACCAAAGGTCGTAGTTCCAGGTACCGTCAGGGTAAGTTCCTCCAACAATAATATATCCACCATCATTGGTCAGTTGGACGCAGCGACCATAATCAGATCTATAACCACCGAAAGTCCGGTTCCATTCTTCATTGCCATTTGAATCAGTTTTAATCAGCCAGGCATTGCCCCCTCTATTGCCGAAAGATTCAGTGTATCCAGTAATTATATATCCACCATCAGTCGTCTGTTGCACACTACTTCCTCGATCGTCACTGATCCCACCGAAAGTGCGGTTCCATACTTCATTTCCTGTAGAATCAGTTTTTATCAACCATAGATCATCGTAGTATCCGGTGCCGGTCGAATGTGTGTATCCAGTAATTATATAACCTCCATCATTTGTCTGCTGGATGCTTCGCGCTAAACTATGTCCTCTTCCGCCGAAAGTCCGGCTCCATTCCTCATCACCATTCGAATCTGTTTTTATCAACCATAGATCGCGTTCACCAGCACCAAAAGAAGTTGTTGACCCACCGATGATATATCCACCATCAGTTGTCATTTGAACGCTGTTACCTGATTCAAAACCTTCACCTCCGAAAGTCCTGGTCCACAAGGTATCGGATAGTGCAGATATGGGAATACTTATAATTATCATGTAAAGAACTAATGTTGAAAAGCGTCTCATTTTCTATCTCCTTAAAAGATTATCTTACCAATACAATTTTTCTGACCTCATTCATTTTTCCTGGTACATTTGCATGGATGAAGTAGATTCCGCTGGAAAGCTCTTCTGCGTTGAAGATGATATTGTGGTTTCCGGCGCTGTATCTGCCTGTGGCTAATTGTGCAACTTTTTGTCCCAGGCTGTTGAATGCGGTCACATTGATTTCTGTGCTGTGTGGCAATCCAATGTTAATAGTCGTGCTGGGGTTGAATGGATTTGGGTAGGCTGGAGATATTGAGAATCCTGATGGTAGTTGAGTATTTGACGATTCCGTCACCGGAAGCCCCTCTGATATATCATATATGCTGAAATAATAACGATCCGCGGTATAAGCGTAATTATCAACCAATTCTCCGTTTTCAGGCGTTAAGCCAGGCATGCTGATACCAGTCACGCACAGTCCTGATTCATGTGCAAAATTTACTATTCTCATTCCGCCATTTGTTGACCCAACGACGATTACACTGTCATTAATTCCAATTCCACCCTCGACGTATCCTACATAGCTACCGATTCTAATCATTTGATCAGGATCTGAAATATCATAAATGTGGGTACTTCGTCTTCCTTCAGTGCCCGTAAAAGCGTAACTCCAGGAAGCTTCGCCGAAGGTAGTTGGAGGATATGTATCAACGGCAGTAGTTAATTCAGGATTAAGTGGATCAGAGACATTATATATATAGTTCCTGTTTGAGGTAAATAGATAAGCATATTCATCAATTACACTGATATCAACTGTGGCGGAAAATCCATCACCGACTCCAAAAGTACTAACCCGGCCAGGTGATGAGGGATCTGATATATCAACGATATCATTACCGCAGTAAGCGTAATCTCCAGATACTGATACACAGGAAGAGCGTATATTTAATGATCCCGTTCTTATGGGAGACTCCCTATCTGAAGCATCAATAACAAATAAACCTCTGTCAGAACACACATACACATAATCACCTGAAACATCGAGACTTTGATGCTCGCCATCATGATTGGTTGAATCAAATCCGGGAATCTCCAGGTAACCGGTTTCGAACGGCGCCGAAACATCAGTAATATCAGCAATCCTCAAACCGACGTTAGAATCAAGTATATAGGCATAATCACCAGATACCTTAACATCATGAATCGTACCATTATCCATTCTTATTGTTCCGGATATATGAGGTTCTATTGGGTCAGATATATCAATGGTCATATAATATGGACTCCAGACAATTATTAGATAATCGTTGAGGATTATCATTGTATCTGATGCTCGGAGATTTAGCCCAATATCAAAATTACTTCTTCGGAAGGGATTACCTGGATCTGATATGTCAACTAATGATAGATAATTAATGTTGCGTAAGATCATATAGTCTCCATAAATGTCTATTTCAGAAGTTAAATTAGTAAAAGTGCCAACCAATTCTGGCGTTGAAGGATCAGAAATATCTACAATTCTAACGGAACCCACCTGATCTTCATTATAAAAACATATATATGCGAAATCATCTTGAACCTCAAAGTCGGATATTCTGAATCTATCGACATTATGCTGGTAAGAACCCTCAGCGGAAGGATTATCAGGATCAGAAATATCTATTATTCTGAATTGATAATCCCGATATGTGTCAGTAGCGTAGTATGCATATTCACCTGATACTTTTAAATTATGACCAGTCTCATCTACATCCAGACTCCCTCTTTGCTGCGGAGAGGTTGGATCAGATATATCATGAATTGAAAATGTCCCATCTCTTCCACATTTATAAATAAAACTACCTTCTATATACATATCATCGGATTCATAATGAGATCTGATTGAACCAACTGTAGATAAAGAATCTGGATTTGAAATGTCAACAATCCGGATATGATTCAAAGACTGGTAAACCAGGTAGTTTTGATTTATTTCAAAGTCCCAAATCACATCTTGAAATATATTTCCAACATCAACAGGATTGAGAGGATTTGAAATATTAATGATTCTCAAACCTGAACCTGTACGGACAGCAGCGTACTCTCCGCAGATCTTGATACTACTTATGTCCCTGTATTGCCTTGGAGGGTCCCAGTAATAACCTATTCCGCCTGTGCGGATAATATCGACTTCTTGAGCGAAAATGAATGTTGGGAAAAATAGAATGAAGAGAAAAATTGAATTGCGCATGTCATACACTCCCTTGGAATGAGATTCACACTTTCTCCAGAGAAACCGTGCTTTGGTGGGTGTAACTACTCAATCCGCAAGATTTACGCCAACTATTTGAGGAGCACTATTTTACAAATATCATTCATCTTTCCCGGCACATTTGCATGGATGAAGTAGATGCCGCTGGCAAGTTCTGATGCATCGAATGTGAATTGACGACGATCATCTGATAAGGTTTATTGATGTATTTTATCAATTTTGGGCAATTTAGCGACTTAATATGGAGCAGTTCATTCTCGTTAAGGTTTTGAATACTTGACGCCTTTCCAGACCACTGGGATTCGGAAAATAATCGCAAGCAGCTGTGTATGAATAAGCAGGATTTGGAAAAATTCGTGAATTATTATATCTCGCATCCGCACTCTCCAACCCATCAAACTGTTGACCCTGCGAATCACGATGGTAGAACCAAGTGCGGTAAGAATCAGTCCGCCAACTGTTCCAAGCGGCTGCCAGATAAGCATCCAGGGTAAAACAATCCGGCTTGAAATAAGCATCAAGTAGATAATATAACTGAGTGTGTCGGGTGTGGAAGTTGACATTGCCCAGCGTCGTTTCTGTCTCCATAGCGCTTTTAGTGTGGGGAGGGGGTGTGTCAGGATTTTTGCATTTGGCTCCATGGGGAAAGCCAGGTATCCGCCAGTTGCCCTGCTCATTCTTGCCAGAAGATCGTAATCTTCTATCAATGTCGAGCCAAGCGCTTCGTATCCTCCGCATTTCTTGTAAGCGGATAAGCGGAAACCAAGATTATTGCCTGAAACGAATGCCGGACGAAATCGAATATTTGGTTGTTGTTCGGTATCGGATTGCCGTTTCCTTTTTCTGTCGAACATATAACCGGCGAGACCTGACAGACCTCCAACAAGTCCCATATAATACCTGTGATCCACATTTTGTAATCGTCCGATCCATCCTCCTTCAGAATTTTCATCCGGCCCACATGACACCATGCTTCCAACTGCAACGACGTCTTGTGCGAAATGAGATACGATGGTTCTGATCCAGCTCTCCGGGACGATACAATCAGCGTCAGTCATCAGGACATATTCTGTGTCAACATGCTTCATTGCGATAGTAAGGGCATGGATTTTTCCGCCGATATTAGGATCAGGTTCTTTAATATGAATGACCCTGGTCTGAACCGGCGAAGATTCGGCAAAAGCTTCCATAATTTCACCGGTTTGATCGTTTGAAAGATGATTAACCAATACCAGTTTACACAACGATTCAGGGTAATCCTGTGTGGCGAGGGACATGAGACAGTCTAATATGTGGTCTTCTTCGTCGCGTGCGCAGACGATAATTGTGACAGGCCGGGAGGTATGCTGCCGGGGCCAGACACGGAAAGTACCCAGAGATATTATTATCATTATCAAACCAGAGATTGCCCCGAGCAACAATGGAATCATGTTATCCCCGTCTTTACCAGATCGTTAAGATTTCCAATTGTGAAGCTGTTTTCGCGCCAGTAATCAATCATTTCATCTAATAAAGCAGGAAGGAGATGACCATTCCTGCTGCCATCATGGAGGACGATGATATCACCAGGTCGAGTTCCATGAATAAGGCGTTTCTTTAGCGTAGAATAATCCGTACCAGGCAGCCAGTCACCAACAACAAATCGAAACTGCACCAATTGTGCTTTCATCTTTTTTGCTTCGCTTATTACAAATTGATCAAACCGCCCAAAAGGAGGTCTCAACAGGAGCTGTGAATCCTTGAATAACCATTGAGTATCGATGCCGGACACTTGCCCCGGATCCATCTCATATTTGCGTTTTTCCCCTGATGTAAACCACCACCTGTCGTGTGTCATTCCATGATAACCAACCTGATGTCCTGATGACAGAATTCGTTTCAACAGTTCCGTATGATTTGGAATCCGTTTCCCAAGAACAAAAAAAGTAGCTTTTACTCCTTTGGATTCAAGGCAGTCCAGCACAGCTTCGGTGACTCCGGGATGAGGTCCATCATCGAAAGTCAGGTAAATAGGTCCCTTGACAAGGTCAGGATCTCCCCAGGTAATCGAGGGGAATAATTTTTCAAGAAAACGTGGAGTTCTGAGCACACCTTTTCTCATTTATCATCTCCGGAATTTTCATTACCAAGATAAGTTCCAGCACCCCGGTAGCGGTCACCTTTCCAGGTGAAAGAAAAAAACTGACCCCTCATACCTGCATAGAGAATTGCTGGTGAATGTAAAGTCTGTGTAATAAGGAACTTAATAAGTGAAAAGTCTTCGCCAAACCTGTGAGAACCAAGACGCATTAACATACTTTCCGTCATTAGTTTCGATGCAATAAGAAATACCGGCAATGCAGGCGAGAATCTTCTCATAATCGCAAGTGGGATTGACAAAACCATAGCAGTGTAAAATGCAAATGTACCTACAACGAGATAACGAAGGAATGGAGGATAATAAAATCCTTTCGAACTCCACCTTGCACGCTGGTTAACCCACTCTTGTATAGTATCGACTGGCTGGCTGTAAACGTAACCCTCCCGGCGGTCTATGAAAACTACCTTTCCACCATGTTCGGCAATGTCTTGCAACAGAAATACGTCATCGCCAGATACCACTTTTTTGTTACTTGAATACCCGCCGACCCTGTCATAGACACTTCTCCGGGCGGCGAGATTGCTTCCGTGTGCATTAAACACATGTCCTGCGCCGATAGCACCCGCTGCAGCGACAGAATAAAACAGGTGTTCAAGGCTTTCATAATCCGACCACCAGGGCTTCGGATCGTTTTCAGGTCGTATAAACCTGCTGACTCCGGTTGCACCGTGAATATCCGGATCAATAAACGGCGAAACCAGCGCCCGCAGCCATCGTGAACTCATCCAGCAGTCAGCATCTGTCGTGACGATTATTTCTCCGTCCGCTTTCTCAATCCCGCGGGCAAGGGCATATTTCTTGGGGGCGCGTCCAACAGGTGTTTCACCGTCCCTTATCTTTAGCGTAGCAAAACGAACACCACCGTTTTTGCGTTTTTTGACCAGGTCTGTAGTATTATCCCGGCTCCTGTCATCCACGACAATAACGTTAAATTTGCTTCGAGGATAATCCTGAGCTTCAAGACTGTCCAATAACCGTCCAATCCTGGTTTCTTCATCGCGCGCTGCGACAACAATAGTTACTGTCGGGAGCGCTTCATCATCCTCAGAGATAAGAGAACGCGGCATTTTTTTCAGGCCGGAGAACATTATGACAAGGAATGCAAGGTAAATTAAACCTGTACACCAGGTAAAAAAGTAGAAGAGGATCACTCTGTTTCACCCCCGTCTTTTGATACCGTTTTTTTTACCGATTGTGGACGTGCATTTATCAGTATTATTAAACCGACCAATGCCGGTAGAAGAACATTCATTCCAAACAGCAGGAGTGAGGAGCTGAAGGCGGTAGTATCTGCAATCCCATAACGGTGATATAGTGAAACAGCCGCCCATTCACCGATCCCCAGTGATCCTAATGAAACCGGCAAAGCAGTTTTGATAAATAGAACAACACTGTAAGTATGTGCAGCAACCAGCCACCGGACAGGTTGAAATGATAATGTGATCAGGAAAAATTGGGTCAAAATAATTCCAAGCTGAATTAATGTCAGGATAAGAGCGCGGGAAGTGTGATAAATTGTCAATCCATCAAATGCTTCTATCACTTTTGCGATTTTCGGTTTACTCCGAAAAGCAATCTGAATACCGTAAAACAGGCTTTTCAACACTCGTGGATCAATTGCGAACCAAAGATAGATAAGGGGCAATATTCCGACCAGGATGCCAATACCCATTGTTAAAGATTCCGGAACTACAGAACGGAAACCGGGGAAAAGGAATAATAGTAGGGGTCCGCTAAGAGCAATAGCCCCAAAAGTGTACATTTTATCCAGTACGTGTAAACCGGCAAGACGAATTCGAGAAGGAACCTTCAGAAGAAAAATCCTTCCAATTTCACCAATACGGCCTGGAGTAATCAAACCTATCGCAAATCCTCCGAGTAATGAAGAGAGGCAGCGGAAAAAAGTGATATTAGGAACATCAGTACTTACGAAAAGCCTCCAACGCAGACATTGTACTGTTATGTTAACCAGTGATAAAACAAAAGCTGCGATCAGGAATCCATGAGAAGCATTTTGTATTGCATCAATAATATCCGCTAAATTGATAGCCCTGACCAGATAGAAAAGTAATCCCGCAGCAACTAAAGCTTTTAGGAGCCATGTCGCCCACGTACTTCGTCCAAGCAGGAAGAATTCTCTTGGTATGAATTTATTTTTTTGCATAGATATTATTATTTTTTCAAATCTGCAGGTGGATAAATCCAGTCACTACGAATGTTATTAAATCTAATTTCATTTATTCACTTGTCCCCTTGCAAAACTGCGTCCTTTCCAGGTAACAGTACCGAATAATGCTTTGGGCCAAATCGCCCAAAATGCAAAGGGCGCTACCGACATTGCGAGTACTGCCTTGAAGCCGCGAAATGGATCACCAAGTACGCGGATCCCTGAGCCATACATAAGGCTATCGAACAACCATTTAATCTGCCAGGCTTTTCCTATGCTTCTTAAACCGGATCCAGTGATCATTCCTCTTATTGTAGCTAATGCCAATCCCATAAAAAGAAGATTCCCGACAAATCCGACAGCTACCCAGCCGGGTGCATATTTTGGACCGGCAGACATATGGCGTGATTTAGTTTCGTAAACATTTTTTCCATCGGGAACTTTTGAGGGTACAATCGCATCGGGATCGAAAGCAAATGCCACTTTCCAATTTGTTTTCGATGCTATATGCTGCAGAAAAAGGTCATCATCTCCGGACGCCATTTTTCCGCCAAAGCCATAGCCGCCTAAATCCAGGTATATTTTTCTCCGGAATGCAAAATTTCTTCCCATAGCATTAAATGGGAATCCCAGTCCAATCCCCGATGCCGCCAATGCCGCCGCAGACCATGATTCACCTTCAGCCAACCACTCCACGACGCCTTGCCCGCCGGTGAGAGGAGCATAACCGACGACAGCTCCAATTTCAGCTTGCATAAACTTTGCAAATGCTCTTAACCAGCCTTCATCCGGAGTACAATCAGCATCTGTAGTCACTATCCAGTCTGAATCAGTAAGTCGAATTCCAGTATCGAGGGCTCTCTTTTTCGGGCTGAGAACAGCAGAATCAGGATCAGTTTTCAAAATATGAAATCTATTATCACCGTCAACTGCCTCTTTTGCATCCTCGTAAGTATCATCTTCAGATTCATCATCAATTAGCCAGAAAGAAACTTTGTCGGCGGGATAATTCTGATTTTTCAATGATTTAATTAATTCAGGAATATTTGAAGATTCGTTACGAGCAGCTATAACAACAGATAACGTGGGGAGATCTTTCTCAGACCTGTCTTCCGTTATGCGTTTAAGCCTGTTCAATCCGAAAATCATAAAACCGGACATCAGACCATATAATATGGAAAACCATTTCAACATGTTTGGAATTCTCCCGAATATTTGATGAATCTTAAATATACGCGATTCTCCTGATCTCGCCATAGTCTTGCGAGTCAGCTTTGCGAATAGAAGTGATTATGATGTACCATTACAACTTACACAAATTTTGAAAATATTATATTAATAGGATATCAATACTTGCAGTTATTTCGTCAATTACTTCCATATTACAAACCGTACCAGATCAGAATATTCTCGGGTTTGGTATTTATCTTGTTGGCCAATGCTTTTAAAGTAGCTGTTCCCTGGGTTATGCGTGACGCTATAAACGGGCTCGAAGAGAATATCAGCACGACATATTTATGGAATAGCGCATTAATAATCGTGGGGATTGCAATTATTTCCGGTTTTTTCCGTTTCCTGATGCGGAAAACCGTAATTGGTGTCAGCCGGGATATGGAATTCGATCTGCGCCGTGATCTTTTCCGTCATCTTTTACGTCTCGAACCGGCGTTTTATGACCGTAGCCGTATTGGTGATTTGATGACACGGCTTACCTCCGACATAGAACGGGTGCGAATGGTTATCGGTCCTGCGCTTATGTACACGGTCAATACTTTTTTCGGGCTTGCATTTGGCTTGACCCTGATGATGTTGATCAACCCCGGTCTTTCATTGTATGTATTCCTGATTGTTCCAGTAGTTGCTGTAATTGTTTTTGTTGTTGGGAAAAGAATTCATACTGCTTCTGTTGCCTCACAGGAAGCCCTCTCAGATATTTCCTCCATGATACAACAAAATCTTTCCGGAATTCGCGTAATCCAATCATTTCGTCAGGAAAAAAATCAGGAAACTATTTTTGAAGATAAAAATAAAAGCTATTTCAAAAAAAGTTTCAAAATTACTGTTCTGCAAGGCATCTTTTTCCCGACGATAATGCTCATATTCGGTGCGGCAGTTGCCGGAATCATCCTTTTTGGTGGACGATTAATAATTGAAGGAAAACTTCGAATAGGTGATTTTGTAGCGTTTATGACATACCTGATGATATTAGCCTGGCCCATAGTTTCAATTGGATGGGTGGTAGCGCTTGTTCAACAGGGTGGAGCATCACTGAAACGGTTAATGAAAATTTTTGATCGCATGCCCGAATTGTACCGGTCGCCAAATCCTTCCAAAATCAAGAACCCCTCGGGAAGAATTAGTTTCAAGAATGTAACCTTGACATATCCCAGGTCAGAGAAACCTTCATTGGAAGATGTCAGTTTTGAAATATCACCCGGCTGTACTCTTGGAATTGTGGGCAGGATAGGTTCAGGTAAGAGTACCATAATATCAGCGCTTGTACGTCTTTATGATTTAGATAAGGGGCAGATATATATCGATGATTATGATATCAATGATCTGTCATTAAATGATTTACGAGAATGTTTTGGTGTGGTTCCTCAAGACCCGATACTTTTCAGTACAACGATCAGGGAGAATATCACCCTGGGTAATGATAATTACACAATGGCAGATATACAAAAAGCCATTGAAATCAGCCGGTTGAGTCAGGATTTGAATGAATTTCCAAACGGATTGGATACCGAAGTCGGTGAACGTGGTATCACACTTTCGGGTGGACAGAAACAGCGTGTAGCCATAGCGCGTGCGGTAATTCGCAAACCTCCAGTTATAATTCTCGATGATGCGCTCAGTGCAGTTGATTCGGATACTGAAGAAAAGATCATTTCAAATCTAAAAAAATACCTCAAGAACAGGACAGCAATAATTGTTACCCACCGGATTTCAAGCGTTCGTGATGCTGAGAAGATAATAGTTCTCGACGAAGGTTCTATCGTTGAATCCGGCAGGCATGATGAACTTGTCAAAAGAGAAGGAATCTACGCAGAACTCTTCCATAAACACCTGGTAGTTGAGGAACTGGAGGATACAGAATGAACCACTCCTCCATACATGAAGAAGAAAGTCTTGGAAAAGTCTATGATCATAGTCTTGTCAAGCGGTTAATAACATATCTGCGACCTTATCGTGTTAAAGTCTTCATCAGTGTTGTAGTATTGCTCTGTATTGCTGTTCTTGAGCAGATCGGACCCTGGTTGACAAAAATCGCAATTGACGATCATATCATGAAGAGTGATTTCCCGGGTCTGATAAAAATTACCGGCTATTTTGTAATTGTTGCTTTGTTTCTGACTGTTTTAAAAGTTGTTCAAACTATCCTTACAGGATGGGTTGGCGAACGAGTAATGTTCGATCTTCGCAGTCAAATATTCTCCCATATTCAAAAACAATCTCTCCGTTTCTTTGATCGAAACCCGGTGGGACGACTGGTTACCCGTGCTACGAGTGACGTACAGACACTTAGTGAAATATTTTCCAGCGGTATAGTCGTAGTTTTTGGAGATCTTATCACCCTGATTGGCATCATAGTGGCAATGCTGCTGGTCAGTCCGAGGCTGGCGCTGATATCCTTCATCGTAATTCCTTTCATCGTTCTAATTACTTTCACATTTAGAATGAAATTGAGAGATGCGTTCCGCGGAGTACGTATCCAGGTAGCTGCAATAAACTCTTTCCTCCAGGAAAATTTGTCCGGAATGAGTATCGTGCAGATGTTCAATAACCAGGCAAGCTCAGAGAAGAAGTTTACAAAGGTAAACGCTGATACACGAAAAGCGCATCTCCGTACAGTCGCATTATTCAGCCTTTTCTTTCCTTTGATCGAAATCATCGGGGCGTTGTCAACAGCCCTGATTTTGCTGAAAGGTGGCATTCTTGTTCTTGATGACGTCGTGACAATTGGTGTGCTGGTAGCGTTTTTTCAATATGCAGAACGTTTTTTCAGACCAATCCGTGATCTTTCTGAGAAGTATAATATTTTTCAGGCAGGGATGGCGTCAGCGGAAAGGGTGTTCAATCTACTGGATCATGAACCTGATATAACAGATCCGAAAAAAGTAAAAGCCTGCGATGAAATACGTGGAGCGATTGAATTCAAGAATGTACGGTTCGGTTATAATGAGGACGATGAGATCCTGCATGGATTATCCCTGAAGATTGAACCGGGGGAAACTGTTGCGCTTGTAGGAGCAACCGGTGCGGGTAAGAGTACCCTGGCAAACCTTATCGGCAGGTTTTATGATGTCACTGACGGCAGTATTGATGTAGATGGCGTAGATATAAGATCATGGTGCAGGGATGAACTAAGGAAATATCTTTGTTATGTTCAACAGGATGTATTCCTCTTTCCGGGTACTATACGCGATAATATAACGCTGGGCGATTCATTCACCGATGAAGAGATCAAAGCTGCATCAGAAACTGTTCATGCAGAGGGATTTATTGATTCATTACCTGAAAAATACAATGAGCCTGTGATGGAACGCGGTTCAACCTTTTCGAGTGGACAGAGGCAATTGCTTTCCTTTGCACGGGCATTAATCCGTAATCCTCGAATCCTGATATTGGATGAAGCAACAAGTGCGATTGATCCTGAAACTGAAAGACTAATACAGGATGCGATTGGTAAATTATCGAAAGGACGCACTTCCATAATCATTGCTCATCGACTCTCAACAGTTCAGAAAGCTGACAGGATATTAGTGCTTCATAAAGGAAAACTCTGTGAACAGGGGACTCATGAAGAACTAATGGCAATGAAAGGTATCTATCACCGTCTTTACCAGCTTCAATATAAACATGCAGCATGAAATTTATTTAATGAATACGTGGGTGTTATAGCGCTGTCGGCTGTAGATACCGTATCTTGTTTTATCTTAGTTGAAAGGCATATTAGTGGGAAGAGCTATCGATTTAAAGAAATTTCAGACTGAAATAGAGAAAGACTCAACTTCTCCGGTTTATTTTGCTTACGGCAATGAACCCTTCCTGCTGGATGAAGTTGGGCGAATAGCTCGTTCTCAAATAATACAAGATGATTCTGCCGAATTTAATGTTGACGTGTTCTATGGTGATGACCTTTCTCCTCAAGCATTGTCATCTGCATTGAATGCGCTTCCAATGATGTCCGAAAAAAGAGTGGTTGTCGTCAAACATGCTGAAACCCTCAGTCCTTCCTCCCAAAAATATCTGCTTGAATACTTGGAAAACCCATCTTTGGAGACTGTGCTGTTTTTGTTGGTTGAAGGAACCGGCAAGAGCGCCTGGCATAAGAAAATGGTTGCAGGATCAGTCGTCATAGATTGTAATACTCCCAAGGGTCGTAAACTTGAAAGCTGGATAATAAAACTGGCTGAAGAGAAAAACGTTCGGATTGAGGATGAAGCATTGATGATGTTTACCGAGGGGCGCGATGTCCGGCTAATAGAATTATCGTCTGAATTGGAGAAAGCTTCGTTGTTGGCTGGAGAGAGCAAGGTAGTAACCCTGGATATATTGCAACAGGTTTGGGGTATTGAATCAGAGGTAAATATCTGGAAATTTTTTGACAGGGCAGCCTCAGGCAGGCGGAGGGATTCATTGAGAGATTTCACTTTTTTGAGTAGTGATTTTGAAAAAGACAAAGATAACAGGGCAGGGTTTACCCTGTCTCAAATTTCAAGAAAACTCAGGACTGCCTGGAAAGAACAGATCTATGACAGATCAAGAACACCGTATTCAAACAGAATATGGACTGGAAACACTGAAAGGCAATGGAAGATGGCATCCGGACATCTGAAAAGCATGCCTTCCGCTGTAGCTGTCAAATCTTTGGGAAGGATCAGGGTATTGGATCGTCTCCGTAAATCACGAGCATTCAGCGCATCATCTCTTTTTATACGCCTGATTCATTATATAGCCCTGGATCGAGAAAGGAGTTCGGATGGCTCCTGAATCGAAAAAATATAAAGATATTACTGATGAAGAACTGATGGCGATGGTACAGCAGGACGATGAGATGGCTTTTGAAGAACTTGTGACCCGATACCAACATCCTTTGACGACCTTCGTTTCACGTTTTGTCCGACCGGGTCCGCATGTAGAGGATATTCTCCAGGAAGCATTTATCAGGGTCTGGCGTCATCGCAGGCGATATAAAACTGTTGCCAAGTTTTCCACCTGGGTTTTCACTATTGCCGGTAATCTTGCAAAAACGGAACTGAGAAGGCTGAAGATTCGTAGAAATGTTACAATCAGGACGGGCGGCGAATCGATGGAGGAGGAAGGTGTTGACGTCATTGATGAACATCAGGATCCGGAGAATGATGCGGAGCGGGAAGAGATTAGGCGCGTAGTCATGGAGGAAATGGAAAAACTCCCTAAAGCATATCGTGCAGCGGTAATTTTGCGTGATATCAATGATAAAACCTACGATGAAATAGCAGAAATCTTGAGAGTCCCCGTGGGCACTATTAAGTCCAGAGTAAACAGGGGTCGAACACAATTAAAAAAGAAATTGGGGAAACTCAGAGACCCGGGACAATCTGGCTGGGAACCTGATTGAGGTTAAAAGCGTAACATTTGTAGTCCGGGGGATGAAAAATGGTTAGCCGCTGAGGAATAATCATTCAGCGCAAGTCATTACATAGAATGTTATCAGTTACGGAAGAGTTGCTGATAAAGTGAATTTAAGATCATTCTATGTCACACTGTATGAGGTTTATATAATAATTTGAGAAGAGTGTTTGCTGATGGATTTGCATGAGTTTGAAGAACTCTGGCAGAAAAGACATAGTCTTTCGCCTGAGTTGATGACTGAACTGGAGAAAAACAAAGCGGAAAGCTCCCATTGCAGAGCTTTTGCTGAAACTGGAAATGAAATCAGACAATTTCTCCAGGAGATTCCCGAGGTACAAGCGTCTGATAATTTCGCCTACCGGATGAGGATATACGCTCAAAATCACAAAAATGAATCGGTTTCATTTTTTGAGCACCCATCGGCAAGATGGACCAGCGTAAGCATTGGAATTGCCACAGGAGCGCTATTATTGATGATAAATACTGTTCCTTTGAACCAGAACGCCGGTTTACCTGCTTTGATAAATCCCACTGGAATTGCAAATGAATTGACTGATTCAACATCTATTAGAGAAGTTGAGGAAATTAAGCTGGCAACAACTGTCGCTGAATCTTCTCATGCACACAACGAAGATTCTCTTTCCATTGAGGATACCAGGGAGCCAGGAAATAAAGGTTTGCTGAATATTCGGACTGTTAGTACGAGTCCATGATTTTATAGGCACAATTTATATTATATTAACCCGGTGAGTTCTATCATCGGGTTTTTTTGTATGCGCATCATCAGTTTACGGTTTACAGCATTGGTGAATCCGTCAATAGACTGATATGAAAGCACAAGAGGAGTCGGATAACTTTACTGCTTGCCACCGGGTTTCAAATCAGAGCCAATTCAAAAATAGACGACAAAAAGTTCAGAGATATTGCATTTGCGGATATAGTGATTAAATTATCTGTATGATTGAAAAAATAAAGCTGGACTTGAATCTACTTCGACAATTGGCAGATCCTTCCGATCCTGCGCTCCGGGCTAAAGTATTAGCGGACTTGTTGGAGTATCCCGAAGACGATCCCGATTTGATTGCCGCGAAAAAGAAGATTCCGGAGTCACCCTGGATAAAAGCGACATTGAATGGCCATAATGGAGACGGCACCTGGGGAGATAAATTTGGGTTTTATAAAAAGTATGAAGGTACCTCATGGGTACTGCTCCATCTCAGTGAACTTGGAGCGCCTGCTGATCTCCCCCCGATACGGAAGGGGGTTGAATACCTTCTTTCCACTGCAAAATCGGTTAATGAACTGAAGGGAATAGGTGGTCGGAAATTTTCCGGGTGTTCAAACGGGGTATATTGGCGCTATCCGATTATCTGCCTGGCGGCACATATGGCAGCAGTGTTATCCAGGTTCGGTCATGCAGCACACCCCATAACCAGGTCAGCACTGGCGAGTTGCATGCATCATTTTGATCCTGAAGAAGGATTTATCTGCCAGGTGATAGACCAATCTTTACAACCGCAATGTTTTATGACAGTCCCCAAGGTTCTGAAAGCGTTCCTTGCAATACCGGAAAATGACAGGACAGGTGAAGATGATAAAATGATCCGGGACCTTGTCAAACTGATAAAAAAGTTCAACCTGTATGTTTATGCCGCGAGAGACAGCAGGGAATGGAACGAATTGACCTATAAAATGTCATCGAAGGAACGCCTCGAGCAAAAACCTGCCTGGATTTCTGAGGGACGCACCGAGCCGAGGCGGGAGAAAGCGGGCTGGCTTAGATTCAGTTTTCCACTGAGCTACAATTCTGATCTTCTGGAAGTACTATTACTTCTCGGTGAAGCCGGAGCTGAATACGACGAGATCATTGAAAATGGATTATCGCTACTCTTGAATAAACGCGGCAAAGATGGAATGTGGAAAATGACAGGCGGTTTGAACGGTAAAATGTGGGCTGATCTGGACATAAAAGGAAAACCGAGCCCCTGGATTACTTATCGAGCGCTCCTGGCATTTAAAAACTTTGGGTTGTTGGATAAAGAAGGGAATAATTAGCGATATTTTACTGAAGATTGTTATTCAATAGCAGGAATGATTTTTCTCACGCAAAGTCGCAAAGACGCAAAGAGGCAAAGACAAGAGATATCCTGTTTATCCTAAATATCCTTATATCCTGTGAATTGAACTAATCATACATTTCCAGGTGAGACAGTTCAGTTAAAATAAAGAGCATCAAGATGGACGAGCACATGAGATCAAATCACATAGTAATTGGAACTGCAGGTCATATAGATCACGGGAAGACAGCTCTTGTAAAAGCGTTGACTGGAACCGACACAGACCGTCTTGAAGAAGAAAAGCGACGGGGTATAACAATTGACCTCGGTTTTGCTTTTTATAGTGACAATGCCGCATTTGTTGACGTACCGGGGCATGAACGGCTGGTAAAGAATATGATTGCCGGCGCTTCTGCGATGCATGCAGCATTAGTTGTTGTAGCGGCGGATGACGGTGTAATGCCGCAGACCAGGGAGCATCTTGCTGTCATAGATGCAATGGGAATAAAGCAGGGAATCATAGCGGTAACAAAAGCTGATTTAGCCGAAGATGAGTGGATTGAGCTGGTAGTAGAAGAGGTCCGTGAATTGATCGAACCAACCCGACTCAAGGGTTCCCCGGTTGTAGTAGTTGACAGTATATCCGGAAGAGGAATAGACGAATTAAAAAATCAGATTGATCAACTTTTGAATAATACTGAAATCCCCTATGATCCCGGTTACTTCAGAATGCCGGTAGATCGCAGTTTTCTTATCAAGGGTTACGGTAGAGTTGTGACAGGAACTGTGTGGAGCGGTGATATCTCTATCGATGACCGCCTGACGATGTTTCCTGGTGATAAAACATTCCGTGTAAGAGGTTTACAAGCGCATGAGAATACTGTTGAAAGGGTCTATACCGGGGATCGGGCGGCATTAAATCTATCAGGCGATACGGAACCGGGTAGGGGAGATGTTCTCGTTTCACCGGGTAAGATGCTGGAATCGAATTTTATTGACATACACATTTCTCTTTTACCGGATGCGCGGGAGGTGCGACACAGGATGAGGGTTCGGCTGCATCTTGGCACCGGCGAAGTGATTGGCAGACTTTTGATTGTTGGCGCCGAAACAATTGTTCCCGGCACAGATGGATATGCCAGGGTTCATCTTGAATCCGGTATGGCTGTAATGTTTGGTGATCGTGGAGTCTTGCGCCATTATTCACCTGTCGAAACACTTGGCGGTCTGAGGATAATTGATCCCTTTCCACCTGATAAACGCAGATCAATCAAGAGACTTTTACAGCGCCTCGAATCTCTTAATTCAAATGAAAACGAAATTGTAAAATCCCTGGTAAATTCGAGGGGATTGATAAAATTCGATTACCTGTTTAGAATTCTTCCCTGGGATGAAGAAAAAATCAGGGGAATCCTTGAAAAAATCGTAAATGATAACGATGTCAGGATTGTTGGAAATGTTACTGAATGGTGTATAGATTCGAAATTATGGGGCAAATGGAAAGACAAATCTACACCTGTTTTGAATAAATTTCATGATGAACGTCCTGAAGAGGAGGGCATGTCTAAAGTATCCTGGGGAAATGAGGTAATTGGAGAAAAAGTGGCGGATGAGATACTTGAAGCTGTAATAAATGAACTAATAAATGATGGAACAGTTAATTTCAAAGGAGGATTGCTGTCTCAGCCGGATCATAAAGTACAGCTTCACAAAAAGGACATTAAGGATGCTGAGAATATTTTCAAGATAGTGGAAGAATCAGGCTTAAACGTCCCTCTTCCTTCTGTAATCGCTGATGAGTTGAAACTGCGAACTGACGAGGTACGACGGTTGCTAAGAGCCTTGAAACAGGTCGGGAGAGTTGTAATACTCGATGAAAGAGTCGTGGTTGCAAAAAGTGTTATTACAAATTCCATGCAAATACTGGTTGAACAATTCTCCGGTAAGGATAATTTCTCAGTGGGGCAGGCATCGGAAGTGTTAGGCAGCACCCGGAAATATGTTGTGCCGTTACTTGAATATCTTGACAGCCTGGAAGTGACAAAACGTGAAGAAGACAAGAGGAAAATTGTGGGGTAAGCGAAATGCAGAATTACTTACTTCAAAAAACCTTTGGTCTTTTAGCGGATTTGTTGTGGCCCCGGAGCTGTCTATGTTGCGGACGGGATGACAGGCTGGATACAGGTGAGATTTGTGAGGTTTGCTGGGGAAGCCTGCTATCATCCAGTGGAGTTGAGAAACCGAAAAAAGTTGCTAAGTTATGGGTTGCATTCCGATATGATGAACGAATGCGTAAAATCATCCATTATTATAAATTTCAACACAGGACATCGCTTGCGAGACCGCTTGCGGAAAGAATGGTCAAAAGATTTAAAGATGCAGGTTTCAATCCACAGGAAGGCATTCTTATTCCGGTTCCCGATCATCCGGCGCGAAGGCGGGAAAGAGGCTATAATCCTGCGGGAATGCTGGGAGAATATGCCGCCAACTTGTTGAATATACCCTTTGAACCTGCACAGGCTGTCAGAATTAAAACCGGTCCACACCAATCGAAACTGCCTGATAATGTTCGAAAAACAAAACTGATCGGCTCATTTAATGTTGCGGTTTGTGAAAATCCTGATCTGACATTATATCTGTTCGACGATGTCATCCACACCGGGACTACGATTTCGAGGCTTGCAGTTGCAGCGAAAAAGGTGGGCTGGAAACGGATCGAAGCGATATGTCTTTGTTCATGAACGATACATTACGAACGATAAAAGTGAGTGGTTATCCTGAATTTGGAGTGCACAAGCCATGCTTGTGCTTTACGTACGAAAGTCACACTTACGTATATGAGAAGCAGGGCTTCTCAATAATAAGGCTGAAGCATGGCTTCAGCACTCCAAACAAATCATGGAACTGATCAACTATGTTGTCCAGGTTAGTATGATATGCAGATAAAACGCATAAGAGTTACATTATTATTGTTTCTGGTAATCATTACTGTTGTAGGTTTTGCCATGAAGTTCTATGATGGAGCCGGTGCCCATTGGTTTAATGATTACGGGGCGGGAGTCATGTATGTCATCTTCTTCATAGTCTTGTTTTCATTTGTTTTCCCAGCGAAGAAACACATTTTCAGAATTGTAATAATTGTCTTTCTTGTGACATGCTCCCTGGAAACCCTGCAATTATGGCATCCACCTTTTCTTCAGGCAATTCGCCAGAATTTTTTCGGGTGGGCATTAATAGGGACACATTTCGTGTGGTGGGATTTCCCACATTATGTTGTAGGTGCAGCATTGGGATGGGTATTATTGAAGAATGTTTACAAGAAAATGAATAAGAATCAATAACATAAAATTTTTATTTCACGCAAAGTCGCAAAGTTGCAAAGAGCCAAAAAATATCCTGTATATCCTGTCCATCCCTGTAAGTAGTAGTTTCTGCGCCGTTCAGGTCACGGGATTTCCCAGATCGCCAGCACTTGAGGGGGTTCATCAAGAGCGTAACTGGCGAACAGTGAGTCACCTCTTATTTCATCAATACTCTGATTATCGAAACATGCCACAAATACTCTTTCATTTTCTTCATCCACCGCAACATCAATAGCTCCAAGTCCCACTGAAATCCTGCTCCACAGAAATTCATCATCTACAGTTTTATAACTTAGAAGCAAACCATCTACCTGTCCCTGATTTTTCCAGCCTCCGGAAGCAATATAGGAAGTACCCCAGTTTGAATGGTCGATTCTCCCAGGGAAAATAGAACCGAACTCAAATGAAAATTCAGCAGATAAGGGATTGGTTCCCAATATTTGGATATTCCCGGATATCCCACTGTAATCACCGGTACATACTATGTGAAGATCACTATTTTCCTTGAAAGCAGCAAATTGAGCATTCACTCCGACTATCATGCTGTCAATAATATTTCCATCGGTTAAAGAATGAACCATGACAACACCATTGTTGAAGGTGTATTGGTTGAAATCATAACCGGTGCATATAACATAGGCGAAGTCTTTATCAACTACAATTTGCTCAGGGGAAATTCCGGTATTCCAGAACTCGATTATCTCAAAATTTGAAGTATCAATAACCGTAACCGAATTCTCCATTAAATTCGTAACAAGCAGACGACCCTCATCCGTGAGAACAGCACAAAACGGATTTCTATTGTATTCAAGGCCAAGATCGACAGTTCTAACAAAGGATATTTCATCACCGATTGCTGTAAAAACACTTAAATCATTTGAAAAACTATTGACGACAAATAGCTTGTTACCAGCGGGTAATATCCAATTTGGAGCGTTGCCGGGACCAAGTGATTGATCGAGGAACTCATCGGTTTCTATGTCGAGGAAAGTAAGGGTATTGGCTCCCGCTATAACAAGATAGTGATTGCTGAGATTACCTTGATTAACAACTGTCCCTTCAAAGTTCTCTTCACATCCACACATAAGGAATATTGTGCAGAATATCAATATCGCTGATTTTCGCTTATGATCTTTTATTTTGTATTCAAGTAGAGTCATTTTTTTATCTCAAGGCTTATTTTCCAGATTCTGCCGGGCATGGGCATATTTGCCAGCAACTGGTATTCTGTGTTGAAAATATTCTCGATACTGCCGGTTACATTCAGTTCCCAGTTCTGAGGTTGAAATTTTCTTGATACCCATCCATTCCATACATTGAATGGAGATAAATTGCCGGAGGCGTTACTGTGAAGGTCGAGGTTACTTTCGGAAGAAAAACGTTGACCGGAAAACCTTGATTCAAACCCGGTATTGTATTTACCCAGGAAAACCCTGCTCTGAACTGACCCATACCAATCCGGTTGGAATGGTATCCGGTTCCTGAAATATGGTGAATCAGGATCGTCATTTAACGCTCGTTGAATGGTCAGGGTTCCTCCCAATGTTATGGTCTCAGCGAAAAGAGTAGTTTGCATCGAGACGTCAAGCCCTTCAGTACTTGCGCGCCCAAGGTTGACCGGTTGGTACTGACCTCTAAAGTTCCTTCGCCAGATTATTAAATCCCGTGTATATCTTTGCCATACAGAAAACCCGGTTGTCACCAAGTAACTTTTTGATCTTATGTTGATATCACATCCTGCTGTTATTTCGTTGGCACGTTCAGGTTTCAGGTCGGGATTTCCAAGAGAGAAAATACTTTCAACCAGGAATGAGCTGATAAACGATGGCGGTGAAAATGTATTGCCAATGCCTGCATACAAGTTCCAGCCCAGGTATTCTTCCGGGTATTGAGGAGAAACCGCAACTCTGACCTTTGAAGAAACCTCTGGAAAATATTTTTTGTCGAGGGGTGATGTAATCCCTGTCTGAGAATCATTTAATCCATCGACTCTGATTGAACCTTTGAGGGTTCCTTCAAAGCTGTTGACATTTTGTCTTAATTCCGAGTGCCCCATTACCCATGCGGCGGTCCTGTATATCTTTTCCTCGATAGGGTCTGACGCTCCAACGATATCCAGTTCATTTGAAGAGAAATAGCTTTCGAGGTTCACACCCCCACTTAAACCATTCGTTAAATAAAATTTGCGAAATGAAAATACCAGGTTTTCATAGACAGCAATGATGCCTGTTCGAGTATCGCCATCCAAAATGTTGACAGGAGCGTGCATAGTAGTAATTCCTGTTGTTGGATCGGTTTGTATTCTGGGGTTGATAAAATGTCTGTTCTTTTTGTGAAAGAATGATTGAATCTGAAGGTCTGCTATAGTGAATTTTCGCCGTGCAATGAAATTTATTCTTAATGATGATTCATCATTTCTTGCTTCCGGAGTTGGTGGCTGGAACAGGGGGGAGGGACTTCCCCGGTGCGCAACGTTATAAGCGATAGTTGTATTGGACTTCCATTTGTTGCCAATATTCCTCTCAATATTTGCAGAAGTGTTTAGAATCTCTGCTTGATTATTTATTCTTGATTTTGATTTGTCGAACTCATCAGTATAAATGAAATTGCCATCCGAAGATATCACCTGACCTGAAAAACGCATTCTTGTGCTGCTGTTACCACCTTCAATAGATGCACTGATTTGTTTCCCGGAATAACTTTGAACTTGCCCGGTTACCCGGCTGGAAAAAGGAAAATTCGGATTAAAATCATTTGTATAGATCTTGATAATACCGCCAAAGCCCCCAAAACCGCCATCTATACTTATTCCTTTGACAATTTCGATGCGATTAACATTTTGCAGTTGTAGTAATCCTAAATCTACCGCATCACCATTTCCATCGTTTAATGCAGCATCATCTACCATGACAATTACATGGTCAGGTCTGCATCCACGCAAACTGACTGTCTTTTTTCCTCCAATTCCACCCTGTTTAAAAATCTGTACACCAGAAGATGTTTCTATCGCATCACCAACGTCATTCCATGCAGATTCTGAAATTGCTTTTGAATTGATTATTGTATGATCACCACGATTTGTTTTTATCTCGCTGTAAGTCACTTCCGGCGAATTGATTACGACTTTGCTAAGCTTGACAGGCAAATAGGCGGGCAGACCTTCTCGTATCTCTACAGGTAATGAACCTGTTTCAAACCCGACGTGAGTAACAATAACAGTATAATTTCCGGAGATTATTCCTTCAAAGGAGAAAAAACCTGCCTCATTAGTGGTTCGGATTAGCCCGAGTTCAGTGATTGCAACGTGTGCATTTAGTATCGGTCGCCCTGTTTCGATGTCTTGTACTTTTCCTGAAAGTGATGGCGGAGAGGATTGTGGCGTGGCTGCTGAATTGCATTGGAAAATAGTGACAACAAGAAAAGCGAAAATAATCTTGATGAAGCTAAACTCTTTCTCTGTAAGAATTGAATAGTTCATTTCAAAAGTACTATTCGTTTTGTCATTGACTTTGAATCAATGGTAGAAACTTGCAGATAGTAAACTCCTGCTGAATAGTGCCGGGCATCCCATGTCAATTGTGAACCGGAAATAGTCCTGGAAACGAGATTCTGCCCGAGTTCGTTAAATATTAAGACTTCAAATGATTCATTAATCAAATTAGTTATCTCGATAGATAGAACAGAATTAAAAGGATTGGGAAATGTATTTAGAGAGAAATTATCGGATATACTTCTCCTGTTATCATCTATCGTATTTTCGCCATTCTCACCATGGAGAACTGCTATAGCGTCCAGATCAAAACTTGGTCCAGAATCCTGAACGAATCCTTCTGAATCGACAATTCGGATATATTGCGCTTGATCTAATCCCACACCATCGAGATCAAAATGATCTCCACCGCTGAACTCCGGATCGAGGGGATCTGCTAATCCATTTACCGGGGTGACTCCTGCCAGTCCTGCGAAGGTCAGGGTGTCGTAAGGAAACTCAAACCATTCTTCGCCATCCTCACTGACAGAAACGATTCCGGTTTCAGAGTAGCTGAAACCGGAATCGCCGGCATAGAACGGGTTCTCAAAAATTGTAAAATCCGGACCCGGCTCATTTATGATACCACCGTCCAGGAATGCCATGACAATTAATCCACCCGAACCGAGGGTTAGAAGTTGCTGTGGATCGGAGGATGGAGTATGAGACGTAGCAAGAGAATCAGGTGAACCAAGTACGTTATCCGGAAAGTAGTCCTGTCCGAAACCCGCCCCGGTACCAAATTCTACTGAAATAACAGCATCAGCCCAGGGATCGGCATGAACGATTCCAAGAACAAATATCGAAGTCAGAAATAATGTTGTATGAAAAAGATTCTTTCTCGCGCAAAGACGCAAAGTCGCAAAGAAAGAAAATATCCTGTTTATCCTGAACATCCTTATATCCTGTGAATTGTTATTAATGATATTTTTGATCATTTTACTACTACTAATTGACGGACCTGGGAAAAATTCCTTCCCTCAAGGCTGACAAAATATGAGCCGGATGCCAGGTTTGAAGAATTAATCATAATTTCATGGCTACCGGGTGACAGGACACCCTGTACCATGTTGTTGACAATTCTACCGTTAATCGTGTAGAGATTAAGATTCACTGATTCACGTTGTGAGAGAGTAAAGGTTATTTTGGCAGTGGAATTGAATGGATTCGGGAAAACAGGGTGCAACTCGGGTGAAGGAAAATATACCGCTTTGTTTGATACGATAGAATTCCAATTTTCAGGAATATAATACAATAAATCCATTATTGGTGAATCGAAAGTAGATAAGAGGGTAATATTTTCATCCCATCCATCTTCATTGGTTTCAACAAGATGTAAATTGTAGGGAGTGGATATTGATCCTACGTATAGATTGCCCGTAATACTACTTGACGTGAGTGAAAATCCTCCACTGTAAAGAGGTATGTTCTCATCTATTTGCAGACTTTCTGTATCATAAGCAGCTATATGAGAGATATCCCCCGCGTATTCATCTCCAAGTGCCGCTTTTTCCTGTTCATCACCAGGCTGTAAAAGAGTAATTTCGCCCGGATTTGAAGTGAGTAGTATCTCATCGCTTGAGTCATTAACAGTATTAAATACAACAACCTTTCCAGTTACCGGGTTATCACCCCAGCTTCTGCCGGAACAAAGTATATGGAATCGTGATCCATCATAAACAATCCATTGAGGATTATCATGAACCGCTAATGACGTATCAATTTCATCATCGTCTGTATTGATGAAAGTAACAGTGCTGCCAAATCCCCAGCCTGAGTTGGCGACTGCAATTAATCCATTCTGATCAGATTTTAAACCCTGTGGAGCGCTCATATCCTCCCAGCGAGTAATTTCTGATCCTGATTCCGGATTAATTTTTACTACGGCATTTTCCCCGATCAAAGAGACAAAGACAGAACCATCGATATATTCGACATCCCATGGATTCGAGTAATCCGGGAGGTTAATGGTTTGCCACTCGATATCTCGATTTTCTTCCATCGCGGTAGATATCTCATTTTCAACTGAAGCATGCCACAGTTCAGCGCCGCTTCCATCGCTAAAATCTCCTGAATGGACGACCCACAACTCTCCTTCAAACAGCCTTAAGACGTTTGCAGTAGTACCAAGTGTGCCTAAATCAATGACTTCTAAGGAATCTGAAGGTGAAATGTAAACAAGATGTTGATCGTTAAATCCAAGTATGGCAAACAAACCCGGTTGATCAATCTGAGCATTGCTGAATGGAATGAAAACAAACAGGGACAGCAGAATAAAAATATTACGCATGAAAAATCCTCCCGATTAAGAACCACCGGGAGGGAATCTGGAAAAGATATCAGTTGAATACAGGGATAGATTTGATGTCGCAATAAATTGCTTTATGCACCAAAGTTCCTCTATATCCGCTAATCTCGCCCCGGAAGGTTCGGATTATGCTAAAGCCGGTCTCCGGACTCGCGCTTCATTCTCCCGCGTCGCCTTCCCAAAAGACCCACCCGGTTCCAAATAGGACGATGGTGTTCTTTCAGTGGCATCTTGCCGCGTTCGTAGGCGCTTACCGTGGCGGGGGCCGTTCTCGATTTTAACGAGATTCCCGATTAAGCCAATTGGCGCTTCAACAATTGTAGTTATCAAAAAGCAAATATTTCATTCTCAATATAGAGCTGATTTATTATCCGGTCAAGTTAAAACCGGGATTACCCCGAATCGCGTATAAACAATGGGAGTCTGAGAATGTAAAAGTTTGAAAGTGTGTTAGTTGAAACATCTCATCGCGGTCAACACTTTGTTCGCCGCATGATTGATTGTATATTTCTCTTTTTCTGATTAACTGCATGATAAAACAGATATCTTTTGGTCGTTAGAGTAATATCATCATTGCCAAATTATAGAGAACAGTGTATTTTACATTAAGACGATGCTTTCATTTGATCATGGACAAGGCAGTGCCAAACAAATTCACTACAGAAATAAAATTTCAACAAAATATTACGGTTACAGTTGTCCTGTTCCTACTCTTTTTTGGACTCTTATGCCCCCACCTGACAATTGGAGAAACGAACTCTTCTGAATCAGAAGATTCAGAGTATATAGAATATGAAGATGATGAAGAATACATTGAGAACCTTGAACAACTAATTATAGATTCTGAACTTGAAGTTATCCAGACTCCATTTGATGAATATTATGAAGAGGGTACTGATCTTGCGGAGTACCTGGAATTTGAATTTGGAGAAAGCGCAAATGAAATCTTCAGTCCGGACCCTGGAGATGGATCACAATCCGGTGAAGCTATAGCGGAAATATTCACACTTATCAATTGGGAGTATGAAGACACTATAGAAGTTTTATTCGCGGCGAAACGCACTTTCCGTAAGGGTATTGGTTATTTCGAAAACGTCCTGATCAAAAATATCACAGATGAGGAAGTATTAGAAGAGGCACCAAGCTATTTCGCTGCTGATCAATTCAGAATTATAAACTTTATCACCGATGACAGCATTTCATTCTACCTGGAAGCCGCGGTGGATGAACCACAACATCTTGTGACCGACCTCTGGGATCTTGACAATAGTGATCTTCAATATCATATCCCTGGCTTCATTAATGCAGATGAATACAATAAATACTCAAAAGCATATGAAGATTATGATGATGAGTATGAGGATGATTATGAAGAAGATGCAGATGAGTACGAGGATGAGGAGGATGAGTATGAGGAAGATGCTGATGAATACGAGGATATTGAAGTTGTAGGTTTTATAGATGTTCCTGAAAATATAGAAGAGACTGAGTATGCTGAAGATCCCGAATATGCTGAGGAGGAAGATGAGGAGGAAGTAGAGGACACAGAAGAATATATAGATCCGATTATATCAAGCCTGGATATAAAATCGGGAAGAAAGTCAGTGATTGAAATTTATAACTTGGGTGACGAACTGGCAGATTATCTTGAAGGTGAATTTGGAAGTAGCGCAACAGAGATTTTCCGACCTGATCACAAAGATTATTACCTCTCCGGCGAACCTGTTGCGGAAGTATTTACTCTTGTCGATGAGGAGTTTGAAGATACCACCGGGATATTATTTGTCGCGAAAAGAGGCTTCCGTAAAGGAAGCGATGATTTCAGGCATGTTCTTGTAAAAAATCTTACCGAAGATGAGGTGTATGGAGAAGTGCCGGAATACTTTTCTGCTGATGATTTTCGTATTATCAACTATATCACACCGGATAGCATTTCTTATTACCTCGAAGCAACCACAGACCAACCTCATTACCAAGCTATAGACATTTGGGACCTTGACAACAATGATCTTCACTATCACTTTCCTGGATTAGAATACCGTTTTACACCGTCTGGATTGCAAGTGAATGTCGGGGATACCCTTGCATGGGACGATTTTGTTTATGGCGACGAAGTATGGAAGGAAAGATGGGTAGTTCTTAATCATGATCATATAATCAGTGGATCACAGTATTACCCCATTATGAAAAAGATTAAAGAAGAGCCCGGAACAGGTTTTCCATATTTGCAGTTTTTTGCTGTTGATACTCTTGGTTTAATTATTGATACTCTTGATATTGACATTCCATTCCGCCAGATGATAAAGGTCGGCATGCATGAATTTGCTTATTTTACAAATGGGAACAGGACTGATGGATATTATGATATTACTGTGATTGATTTTTATAATAATGAAGAGTTGATTACCCCGGATTCTATCAAGGGAAATATCACTTTCGTAGTAGAAAATGGAATTCTTTATATGGAAGTTCGGAACCGGATTCCTCTGAATCTTAAGGGAAAGATTCATAATAAGTATGTTAATCACAGTATGCAGCTTTACAACTTGAAGACCGGTGACTTGGTATTTGATGTATTTTATTCTCGTCCGGTCGAATATCGTTTTACAGATTTTGGAAAGAGGGTAGAGATTTATAATCCAGAGCGTGGTTGGGAATAAGTACAATTATTCTCTCTTTTGGAGCGATATAAAGAAGATCAAAACTTTAACCAACTGCGTCACAAATGATTTATGACAGTGATTTAGACTCCATTTCATCAAGATGGAGTTACTTCCTCAGCACGTAAAGAACCGTATCCCAATTAACCAGGCAGAGCGCTTTTGCTAAACCCTTAAGTGTACCTGAAAGCAGGTCATATCGCCAGTGTGTGAAGAATCCGGAGCGGTTCACAGATATCGTCTTCAAGTTTGACGCTGCAAATAAATCTTTAAGCGTCGATTTCTTAAAAGAGTAGGGATGCCCTTGATCAATTTCGAAGCGTTCAATTGTTTTTCTTAACTGGATTCCCCATGCTGAGAAAACATGTTGGCGAAGATATAATATTCCGTTGGTTCTCATAACCCTGATGACTTCATTCATAACTTTTTCAGGGTTTTGGCAGTGATCAAGGACATTATCCATTATCACCAGGTTGAATGTGTCTTTATCAAAAGGCAGGCTTTCACCTTGCGCGGTAAAGTATTCGACATTTTCATCACGGGATTC
This sequence comes from Candidatus Electryonea clarkiae, assembly GCA_030765455.1. Taxonomy (GTDB): domain Bacteria; phylum Electryoneota; class Electryoneia; order Electryoneales; family Electryoneaceae; genus Electryonea; species Electryonea clarkiae. Next base: position 78,791 of record JAVCCM010000040.1, read on the forward strand.
CCTGAAAAGGGGTATTCCGGCGAAATATGATTCAAGTGGATCGATAGCGCAACGTAAGTTACCGGGAAGATGAGTGATTATCCCTGCGGGACCGCTGCCGACTTCAAGAGTTCTCGTATTTTCATTTATGTCGATTATTCCATCGAGGTCCTTTACAAGTTCTCCGGCATAATACTCCAGGTATTCGAAATCGAACTCGTTTTCGGCATTTGACCACCATTTTCTCTCATATTTTTGTGCTCTTTGCCAGCGATTATTTGTTTTCATTGTCAGATTAACTCTTTCTTCTTTGCAGGTACCGGTACAATCCGTTTTTTTCGTCGGAAGTCAAGACATAGCCCCACCATATCAATGGAGTACAAAGTACAATTCCAGTATTAAGAATCCAGAGGATTACACCGGTAAGCGAAAATGCATCGCTGATAACTACGCTGAATCCCCATGCAACAAAAACTGTAATGCAAATCCTTATCATTCTATCCCATTCATACTTTACCGGATATCGTTTAATAATATATACATACATTAGAATAGTCACTATTGCATTACTCAGCACCATTATCCAGGCAGAAGCCCAATAACCATAATGTGGAATCAGGAGCCAGTTTCCAATGATATTTACCAGTGCAGAAACCCCGACGATCAAGGGGATAACTTTTGTTTTCTTTTCGATATACACACCTACCATCAGGTTTGCATATACGCCGGCAAAAATATGTCCGAGCATGATTACCGGAAAAACGTCCAGCCCTTGCCAGTAGCGTTCATCGATCAATGGCCCGATACCTGGCAGATGAATCTTAAATATATCCTTAAGCAACAAGGCAGATGCCAGCCAAACCCACCCCGCCACGGCAATAAAATAAGTCATCACCCTGGAAAACGTCTCTTTCGCATCGTCATCTTCAGCAGTTTGAAGGAAAAAAGGCTGCCAGGCGTAACGAAAAGCTTGTACCAGCATATTCATTAGCATCCCAATACGATAACCGGCTGAATAGAGTCCAGCCTGCTCGAGACCGAGGTAATGTTCCAGCCATTTTCTATCAGAAAACCCGATTACCATAACAAAAACCATGGCAGGAACGTTTGGCAGACCAAATTCCAGCCACGGTTTTACCTTCTGCCAGGACCAGTTTACCCTGATTTCACGGTACAATAAGCCTGTGAGAGATACCAGAGTAAGGGCTGAAGTTATGATAAAAGCATAAAATGCGCCGGTGGGACCAAGATGAAGTTTACCTACAAAGTAAACATTTAGACCAATATTGACAGCAACATTAGCAAGTTTAAATATTGAAAATGTCATCGCACGGTTTCTTATTCTCAGGAATGTGAACATGTGATTTGCTAATGTATCGAGGATAAGAATTCCGATTGAAATGCGAGTCAAAGTGATTTCAGCAGCTCCCGCATCGTTGACTACGAGGCGGGCGATCTCTGGAGCCAAAAGGTAGATTGGGACACCTATAATCAGTCCGATAATTGTCGTATGAGTCAGAATAAGCCCAAGATCATTATTTTGTTGATCCTTCGGTACAGCAGCAGAAAAACGGAGAAACGAAATATCCATTCCATGCACGAAAAGTGGCTGGAGAAAGGCGACTAATATCATAAACAGGGTATAAATGCCGTATTCTGCAGGGTGCATCAGGTGTGAGTAATAGGGCAGGAGTATGAATGCTACAGCGCGGGCGGCAATGGTACCCAGACCATAAACCATTGATTGTTTAAGTAAACTGCGAATCTTGCTGAACATCAGCTTGTCACCCAGGCGATGTAAGGAATTGCACAGAGAATAACCAGTGCCCAGCCTGCGATGTCCGCATGTTTCTTTTGCCAGCTCCACAGGGGCCAGCCAAGAAGTATAGCGAGAGCAGGCGCCGCAGGAAGCAGCAGACGAGTGTCAACCTGGTGATAATTGATTCCATAGAATGCCCACGCAGTCACTCCGAAAATCGCCCCGGTTGACCAGATTATTAGAATCCGTCTAATATCAGCTCCTGATTCGTTAAAAATCGATTTTTTCCTTCGGATCAATGCGAGAAATAAAGTTATTCCTGAAATAACCAGGGCAAGTATAAATAAAATGCATGGAATTTTCACAAGATAAGAAGCCCATAGTTCCATCCAGGGGCATAATAATGAATAAATGGCGCTAACAATAGCGTCACGCGGTTTGAAAACAGCATCACCGGCAGACATCGAAACTGATATTGGCGATCCATATACTGAGATACGCGAGTACCATAGCGGAATTGTCATCCAGAATGTAACGGCAAGGATAAATAGAACTGCAATTAGCTTGCGCTTCCTCGTTCCCGATGTACCGAGATATCCTGCCAACATAATCATCGGCAGCAGTGTCAATGCCGATATTTTAACCCAGACACCAAGCGCCGCCAACATTCCAAGGTTCATCAGGGTGATTAGCGTTGTTTCCTTTTTTACAGCACATGCAGTTTGAGCATAAATAGCTGCTGTAACAAGCGCAAGGAGAGAATCATTATTGATGGTAGCAGATGGAATCATTCCCACACCCAACAGCCCTCCAGCCAGCAGCAACGGCGCTCTCATCCTTTCATTTGGTGCAAATCTGGTAACTAGGAACAACGCCAGCAGCCAAAATGTCAGCGAAATAATCCTCAAAAGGATAGTAGATCGTGAAAGGTTCAATATTCCTGCTGCGAAGATATAATACAATGGAGGCTGGGAGTACTCTACTTCTCCGCGCTCTAACGCATAAGCATCAGTAGCAGAAAGTCTCTGAGCGGGAGTGTGATTCACAACCGACCTGAAGATTACATGATTTCGGTGAGATGTTTCGTCATTGAATGCAGGAATACTCGAGGGGACTTCATGAACAGGAGCGAAAAAAACAATAAACAATCGAAGGATAATGCCGGTTAAAAGAGCGGTAAATGCATAAGAAGGGATTGTTTTATAATTACTTGAATCGGTATTTAAAATCATTTGTAACTTTGTAGTTTGTTCAATTGTCTTTGTTTGTCAATTCATACATTGAAGTAGGCCCGGGCCTCCGAACCGGGCATCTCCAGATACAGCAATTTTCTGATACATTGCGACATTTACCATCGACATACTTATCAATTTGAAATTGATAATAATCATGCATCTGATATTATCCGTAAATTGCCCGGTTCGGAGACCCGGGCCTACTTATTCCTTGAAATGATTATCCAATTCTTCATCATCTCTGCTATCTGACCAATCCTCTGGATATAATCCCTTCTCTACAAATGACCTAAAGCTCGAAGCCTTATATTCAAAAGGACTTAAAGAAAATCCATGTTTAACCGGATTATAATGTACATATTCAACAGCATGAATCATATCATTTTCATCTCGTATTCGATGTTCCCAGAAATGAGGCTGCCAGAGTGTCTTAAGTTCAGGTTTAAGAAAATAATTCAATTGTCTTTTTGTAGTTTCAACCCAGCGTGAAAATGATAACTCTCCCTGACGAATTACGACATGAATATGATCAGGTAAGATAACATAAGCAAGAAGTTCACCATTCGATTTCTTAGAGAAATTATTCCAGGCACGCCAAACATTACGTTTCGCATCTATTGAAGAAAAGTGATGCTTACGACGTTTGGTGACAATTGTAAGAAAGTAACAATCGTCAGAATTGTTAAGTTGGTATCGTATATAATCAGACATTTATAGCTATAACTGTAGGCCCGGGTCTCCGAACCGGGCATGTATTGTCAAAGTTGTTACTATATTGCCCGGTTCGGAGACCCGGGCCTACTTAATTAACATCGTTCTTAATAAATCTTCTTTCTGATTGAAGGTTCCATGAATCAGGTAAATACCGCTTGGCAAATACTCAGCATTGAGATAGAATTTGTGATTTCCTTCAAGGAAATAATTATTTGTAATTTGCCTGACTTCTTTCCCTAAGATATTCAGAACATTCAAGGTAAGTTGTCCAGTAATCGGCAAAGAAACATTTATTTCAGCTTGATTATTGAATGGAACGGGATAAGTAGAAATGATCTCAAAATCCTTGGGAATATTAATATCTATGGAATAATCAGTTTCATTTTCATTAGGCTGGATGATTCTCCAGGTATTATTTGAATAGCGTCCATCAGTATTGGTATCGATGGCGTGAACACGCCAGAAAAAGACGCCGTAAGGAATATGATCAATCAGGAGGGAAGTGTCCGAGCCGGCATCATAAGCGATAGAAATCTCATCGAATGAAAACTCTGTTGACATCTCTATGAGGTACACAACCATATCCCCGGCATCATGTTCATTAGATTTCTCCCAGCTGAATAGAACCGGTTCTTCCATTACGATATGTTGGTTTGCCGGTGAGATCAGGTTGAAAGAATCAGGGGGAAGAATTGTGGGACCGAACCAAAAGGAAAAACGCTCCGTCGCCCATCTGCCATTTGTGTGATTGTCGACTGCTTTAACAGTCCACCAGTTACGCGTGGATCGATCTCCCATATATGTATAAAATGGTCCCGGAATATTTGTTCCAACCGGTTCTCCGAGATCAAGTGAATCATGGCTTAGATATACATCATAGTTAATTGCATCAACACCCTCCGGGTCGCTTGAGGCTTCCCAGATCAGTGAAATGGAGGTGGTATCGAGAACTGATCCACTATCGGGAGTCAGGAGGCAGAATTCAGATGGATAATGATCATTCTCCCACCATGCAACCTCATCCGAACTCATTCCACAGGCGATGATGTCCATATCTTCATCACCATCAAGATCTGAGATTTGAATATCTCGCGGAAAATCCATACTATTTCCCAATGGATACTCGTCAAATGCCAAACCTCCACTCGCGCAATACCATACCAGGATATCTTCTTCATAAGCAGCGCCAACTGCATCCGTTAAACCGTCAAGGTCAACATCACCAAAAGCCACAGCAGCCATACGACCGTAATTGCCCGTGATAGTATGCCTGTTAAACCTGTTTTCGCCATTATTCTGCCAGTAAGGAATTCCAATGATTCTTGTCACTGCTGCGGCAAGATCAAGATCCCCATCGTCGTCAAGATCGACTGCTTCTATATCAAATGCACCATCGATATTGCCGACAATGAAATTGGACTGAAAATCTCCATCGCCCTCGTTTTCCCACCAGTACAAGGTTCCGCTGACATTTCCAATCGCTGCTATATCCTGATCGTCGTCATCGTCAAGATCGACTGCAATCACATCATAGGCTCCATCCATTTCAGCCAGGGTATCGGCAGTGAAAACCATGTTGCCATCATTTTCAAAGATGATCACTAAATCGCTGGAAAAAGCAGCGCCAACTATATCCAGGTCGTCGTCGCCATCGAGATCAGCCATATCAATCGCATTCGGACCGGAATACAGGTCAGAGATCAAATGGCGAGTGAAGTCCTGCGAACCGTCATTTTCCCACCATGCGAATTCACCGGCTAATCTTGCAGCCGCGGCAATGTCGATGTCACCATCATCATCAAGATCAACGGCAATGATATCAAATGCGCCAGAAAAATCATCATCAACAGTATGTTCAGTAAAATTTAAAGCTCCGTCATTTTCCCACCAGGCAATTTCTCCACTCCCTGATGCTGCTCCACATAAGTCGAGGTCGTCATCAGCATCAAGATCAATGACTTCTATGGAGATTGCACCGTCAAATTCACCGGAGATAATATGTTTAGTGAATTCGAGCTGAGCTATGGAGGATGAAATCCAACTAAAAACCAGGACGAAAATCAAACCTGAATATGAACGGTTCACAACTACCTCGAAAACTGAAAATTATTTCAGAAGAACTACTTTTTCTGTATTTATACCAGTAGCAGACTGGAGATTTATGAAATAGATACCTGAAGGCAATTTGTCACTGTTAAACACAAACAAATGATTCCCCTGTGACAAAATACCGGAGTGCAAAGTGGAAACAAGCCTCCCCTGGATATCATAAACCGAAAGTGTAAAATCTTTCTCGGTTGGGAGAGTTACTTTTATCTTTGCTATTGAATTAAATGGATTTGGCATAGCTGGATGAAGTATGATTTCAGATGGCAAGGTTATTGGTCGGGATTCTCTGACTTCATCATATTCTGTCCCATTTCCTTCTACCAGGGTGACATATTGATCCACCCCCTCGAACTGATCCCAGCCAAAACTCTCTACGTAACCGCATTGCCAGTAAACGACAATTTCTTCAAATCGCTCATGTTGTCCCAGTCCGAAATGTACAGGATGCATATTCATTGAAAGATCAGCTGAAGTTGCCTCTACCTGCATAACACAAGACCAGCCATCATCATACCTGATACGGATTTTTGTGCCAAGGGCGGTCAGTCCACAAGATTCTCCATCCCCTTCAATCTCTGCAATTAACCAGTGATTATTCCGAGTTTCCTCGTCCAGGTCGTTACTGAAGAGGTGTTTTCCACGATTATTCAGCAATCCACCGGAGAAGTACACATCCATGTCACCATCGAGGTCATAATCAGCAGTAGCGAAACCACTTACCTGGTCAAATTCCCGGATAGTAGAGAATCCCTGCAAATTGGTAACATCAGTGAAATAATTGGTACTATCCGGTCCATTATTTCGGAAGAGATAGGCTCTGTAGTTTTCATACCATTGACAGGCGAAGAGGTCGAGATCACCATCATTATCATAATCAGACCATAATGTATTATGCCATTGCCGCTCAGGGAGAGCGGGGGGAAGTCCCACATCGAGAGTGACGTGTTCGAATGTTCCGTTCTGATTATTCCGATAGAGTGCACATAGACCGTGAATGTTTCCCACTACCAGGTCAAACCATCCATCATTGTCATAATCTCCCCATGAAGCGCCACTTGCCAGTCCATACCCATAGCGACCATGAGTTTCGATAGCAACCCCGGCATCTTCAGCAACGTCTGAGAAATCACCGGTTCCGTCGTTCTGCCAGAGGATATTCAACCATGAGGCGTCATTTCCGTCAGGGGGGAACCATTGGATTGGATAAACTGGTACGAAAATATCCATATCGAAATCATTGTCATAATCACAGGCGACTACCCCGCGGGTATGACGTTCATACATAAACGTCGATAATTCAGGAAGACAAAAATCAGTCACATCCGACCAATTCCTGCCGCCCTGCCAAGAGAAATACTTGTCAGCCGCTCGCCCATAAGGATCCCAGTTACCAAAAGTAGCCTGGTAGAGTTCATAAACTCCATCTCCGTCACCATCAACAAACATCGGCTGGCAATTTCGGGCATAAAGAGGGGGGCGATAGATATTAGTACGCGTAAATATATAATCAGGATTCCCGCTATTCTCATAATAATAAGAGTAGTACATCTGGTTGGGCAGGTTCTGTCTATCGAGTCCCTGCACACAATCGAGATCACCATCATTATCAACATCAGCCCAGGTTGAGCGATAAGCCACACCACCATCCGTATCAAGACCGATATCATTTACCAGGGTAAATGTGCCATCCTGATTATTTTCATATAACCGGTCTGCTCCAAGATGCAGATCAGCCCAGCCATCATTATTATAATCAGGCCAAGCGCCCATCTCTCCTGCAGAAATTGCGTTTGGTGCGGCGCCAAGCGCCTCCTGGGTAACTTCTGTGAACTCAGCATAAACATTTGAGAACAGCAAGAGAATAATAACTCCCGCGATACAATCCATTTTAATCTGTTTGTACATTTTCGCCCCTTAGCTGAAATTCATGCCAATATAGATACAAGATAAGATGGGCATAGAGTGATGTAAAGTCAGCCTGGTTATACATGCAAGTTTTATTAAATGGATATTTTTCCAAAAAAGGGTCGGATAATAATTCAATAAAAACTTTCTGTAATATTATGAGCAGTAAAAATGTTAAGAGAATATTACCTGTTTAGTTATTTTTAGAACACTCAGGCTTGCATAATCGAATTTCTTGAGTTACAATTTATTCTAAAATTATTATTTAAATAATGTTTTGGCAAATACCCTGTAAGACGTTGCAAAAATTAGTGTAAAACAAGCTTGATGAGGGAGAAAAAATGAGAAGCAAAACCGTCAGAAGACTTACCTCAGGATTATTGATACTATCTATTATTTCGCTTTTTCTTTCGGTCGTTTTGTCGGGCTGTTCCAAAAAAGAGCCGAGAGCCCAAAGAATACCAATAACTGTTTATTTAAAGCGGTTGGGCAGTGAGAGGGAAGAGACGGTTGATCGAGCCAGGACAGCAATAATCAGCATGGGTAAAGAAGCGGTTCCTTACATATTGAAGGATTGGAAAAGAAAAAAAACTACCATGGCACGCCGTTATGAGCTAGCTAAGCTTTTTGAGGGTATAGGTCCTGATGCCGCTGATGCAGTTCCTGTTCTGATAGAAGCCCTGGAAATTCTTGATGAAGATATGATAGGACATGCCGCCGCTGCATTGGGAGGTATTGGTCCGGCTTCAGCAGCAGCAGCTCCTCGGATGGCGGCGTTGTTACGATCATCGGATTATAGTACCCAGGTAGGTCTATTAAAAGGTTTGAGCGGAATCGGACCGGCTGCATCTGATGCGATTCCTCTCATGCTTGAAGCTGCCATACGAGAAAAGACAAGAAGAGAAGCCATAATCGCTTTGGGCAAAATGGGACCACAGGTAGTCGAGGAATTGAAAGCATGGCTGGAAGGGGATGATGCCCAGGAAAAACTGATTGCTTTTGAAATATTATCAAATGCCGGAGAAGATGCAATAACTGCTCTTCCATATTTGACTAAAGCACTTAAAGATAATAATCCGAGAATCAGGATTGCAGCGGTTCGGGCGATTGGACAGGCAGGACCAAAAGCTGTAGGAGTATTAGATAACCTGGTGGATGTCTTGAATGATCATGATCATGATGTCCGCATGGAATCAATCAGTGCAATAGCGGCGATTGGTTCAGATCTTGTCGGTGACAGAATGTTAAAGGCAATTAATGATCCAAAGCCAAGGGTACGCGAAGGCTCAATTCGTGTAATAAACAGGTGGTCCACAGTGATGGACAAAGCCAAACCAAAATTAATTGCGAGATTGGGTGATTCAAATGTCCTTGTGCAGTTAGCAGCCACCGATGCACTCAGCGCAATGGGTGAGAAAATTGTACCGACAATGATTAATTTGCTTAATTCAGAAAATGTGCAGAAACGGTTTGGCGCTGCCAGGGTATTGGGAAATCTTGGAAAATCTGCAAAAAGCGCTATTCCACATCTAAATAAAGCATCAAGGGATAAAGATTCATTAGTAAGGGAAGAAGCGAACAGGGCTCTGCAAAAAATCCGGTAGGGTAAATATTCTATTGATATTGAATTAATTTACAGGATTTGTTTAAACGAAAGAGTACTTTGATCAGCAAAGAAATTAAGGTGTCTGCTCTTCTTCTTGCGGCAGGGGAGGGGAGTCGGATGGGGAAAGCCAAAGCCCTCCTCGAAATTAATTCAAATTTCCTGGTTGAAGAATTATCGCATCGACTGGTGGATCTTGGATGCAATAATATTGTTGTTGTTATTAACCAGGATGTTGAGAAAAGAGCAAGACAGAGTTATATATTTTCAAAAGATTTCGCAGGGTTTGGCAAAGTTGTTGTCAATAAAGAGATTGAAAAAGGACAATTATATTCTATACGTCTTGGATTAAGAGAACTTAATGATCCGGGAATCGGAACGTTTCTTCTCCCGGTTGACCATCCCTTTATACGAAATCAAACTCTAAAAATTCTTGTGAGACGAGCGAAAAAAGACAAAATATTGATACCGGTTCATAGAGATGCTGAATCAGGCTCCAGGAAAAGAGGTCATCCGCCCTTGTTTGGCAGTGAAATGCTGAACAATTTAAATATTATTCCGTTACATGAAGGAGCAAGAGGTGTTTATCGTCGGTTTCCCGAAAGCGTAGAAGAAGTTGACGTTGAAGACTCCGGGATCATTCGGAATGTTAATACGCCCGAGGATTGGAACAAGGGAATGGCGGATTATTACTGATCTGAATTCATGTTTTTATTCAATACTTAAAATCGTAAAATAAAATTGGAAGCGAGAATGTGAACAAGAAAATTTGGGAAAACGCTGCAAATCTAAGTGAGAGGGGAGAGCCGTTTTGTATGGCTTTCGTTGCAGAATCTACCGGGTCAGTCCCACGCAGGGCTGGTTCTGTAATGTTGGTCGGGAAAGACGGACTTTCTTTTGGGACTGTAGGTGGCGGTTCAGTAGAAAGGATTGCAAAGGAAGAAGCAATCCAGGCGATACTGGACGGAAAGCCGCGTCTAAGGAACATGAAACTGAATGATCCCGAAGGCGAAGACACCGGCGCTGTCTGTGGTGGGAATGTTACAATCTTTCTTTTTCCTCAGACTTCACAAGCGAAACTGCACCTGTTCGGCGCAGGTCATGTTGCCAGACCAACAGCTCATTTCGCTTCGATAGTAGGGTATAATGTCATAGTTTATGATGAAACTGACAGGTATGCAAATACCCTTAATTTTCCGGATGCGGTTGATTTCAGCATCGGAAAATCACCTGATTTTGCTGAACAGCTTGAATTCGGTCAGCAGGATGCCGTTGTTATCCTGTCAGCTTCACATGAAGCTGATTTTGAAATATTAAGAAAATTCAAGGGGAATCTTCCACCTTATCTTGGCGTGATAGCGAGTGCTAAAAAAGCAAAACATTTTCGGAAGTTGCTTGTAGAAGAAGGCTGGAACCAGGATTCTCTTAAAGCAATACATGCACCAATCGGATTGGATATCGGCTCAAGAACTCCTGAAGAAATCGCGTTGTCAATCGTAGCAGAAATCCTTAAAACCCGCGGACCGATAGAATAAATTGTGAATTTTTAATTTGATATTATTTCCCTGAAAGGGAAAAATATGAATAGCCACAGGTGTAAACCTGTGGGACTGAGATTGAGAAAAACCAACCCTGAATGGGTTGGACAATAATATAGGCGGATGTACTGAAATTATGCTGTGTTCGATACGAAAAATGATATTACGTTTTTCTGTGCCGTCATGGTAAGACCCCTTCAGGGGCGATTGGAAGAATCATTGATACCATGGGTTGACACCCATGGCTATTCAAATTTATCCCCTTTGGGGATGGATTGTATTACATCGAATTACACAATATTAAGATTGAAAATAAATACAATCCAGTTCAATGATTTTTTTATCAAATTATCACCTTGATAATACACTGAAAAAAAGAGGTTGCGCCTGATGAGTGCAAATATATCCGAAGCGGGTCGAAGAGGGAGCAGTGTCCGGTCCGATATCTGGATTCGATTGGAAGTTCGTGAAAAAGGTGGGATCGAGTTTGATTTCAGCAGCAAAGTTGAGGTTTTATATGGTGCCTCGACACGTCAGTTGCTGAAAGATGGCTTGAGGCACTTCGGAATCGAGCATGCAGAACTTATTGTTGAAGATCAGGGAGCTTTACCGTTTGTTATAATGGCACGACTTGAAGCGGCAGTGTGTCGTGCGATGCCTATTAGTGAACATAAAGATTGGCTGCCTCAACCATGCTCAGAAATATCAGCCTCTGATCCACGCAGCCCCAGGAGGAGCCGTCTCTACCTGCCGGGTAATGAACCTAAGTATATGATCAATGCACCATTGCATAGCCCGGATGGGATTATCCTCGATCTTGAAGATTCCGTAGCGCAGTCTGAGAAAGACGCTGCACGAGTGCTTGTCAGAAATGCATTGATCAGTCTTGACTTTGGGGATTGTGAAAGAATTGTCAGGATTAATCAAGGCGCTCGAGGATTGGATGATCTGGAATCTATTATACCTCATGGCGTTCAACTTGTATTAGTTCCAAAAGTTGAAGATTCTGAAACTGTAAATGGTGTCGTAAAAAAGATAGACGAAATAAAGAAAAAATCGAATCTAAATTCACCGGTTTGGTTAATGCCTATTATAGAATCAGCGAAGGGTGCCTGGTTTGCTTATGATATTGCTTCAGCTCATGAAACAGTAGTTGCTTTAGCGGTTGGACTGGAAGACTATACCGCTGATATTGGTGTGGAAAGAACCAATGAGGGCAAAGAAAGTTTCTGGGCAAGATCACAGGTAGTAAACGCGGCACGTGCAGCAGGTGTGCAGCCTATTGATACCGTGTTCTCTGATTTGGCGGATATGGTTGCGCTGGAAGCATCAGTGATTGAGGCTAAAAGCTTGGGATTTGAAGGGAAGGGTTGTATTCATCCGCGTCAGATTGATGTTGTACATCGCGGATTTGCACCGACTGATAATGAAATCGAACGTGCAATGAAAATTACCCTCGCTTTTGAGAAGGCTGAAAAGGAAGGATCAGGAGTAGTAAGCCTTGGTAGAAAAATGATTGATCCCCCTGTGGTTAAAAGGGCGACGAGGGTTATCAGGCAGGCAGAGGAGGAAGGATTGATAAGCTCGGACTGGCGAAATAATTAATGTCCTCTGCACTGCGAGCAGTAGTATATAATAATTATCTGGAACTTTGAAGCTCGAGAGTAATCACTTCGTTATGTGAAGCAGGACGTAGTACTTAGATATTTACTTACGATAAAAGCTTAGTAAAACTTGATGTTCTTACTTGATAAAGGAAAGAAGCCATGAAAAGATATTTAGTTATTTTTGTTGCGATTAGTTTAGCAATAGTTCTTGCAGGTTGTGGAGGCGGAAAGAAGGAGACATCTTTGGAAGCTATTGAAGAAGCTATGGTAAAGATTAATGAAGGAAGAATGCCTGATTTAAAAACCCTGGTTTTTACTGAGACGGAGAGTGGTCTTGAATACGTCGATCTCAAAGATGGCGATGGGTTAGAAGCGGCTGCCGGGCATACAGTAACAGTACATTATCATGGCTGGTTAATGAGTGACAGGCGATTCGATTCCTCGCTGATGACGCAGGAACCGATCGAATTCGAACTGGGAACAGGAAAGGTTATTAAAGGATGGGATGAGGGTGTAAGTGGCATGCAGGTAGGAACATATCGTCTGCTGAGGATCCCATCTATACTTGCTTATGGCAGTAAGGGTAAAAAGGGGATAATTCCACCCAATGCGCCGCTTGTCTTCTTTGTAAAGTTGATTAAGATTCAATAGGGAAAAAATCAGATAATATCTTTCAAGAACTGACTTCCGGGAATAATTTCTCTATCGTCTCTTTCAATAATTTGAAGCGGAAGGGTTTCATAAGAACAGCATCCGGTCTGTCGGTGGCAGATCCAATACTTATTGATTCTTCTAAATAGCCGCTGATTAGTATTACAATAGTTTCATGATTCAAGGATTTTATGTCGGTAAGTAGTTGCAGACCATCTTTATTAGGCATCGAGACGTCTGAAATTACAAGTTTTGGATGTCGGTCACAAAAGAGATTCCAACCCTCTTCACCATCGTTAGCCAATATTGTATCGAAACCAATCCTTTTCAGAGTTGTATCAAGAATACTTAATACATCATCATCATCATCAACAAGTAACGCAAGTAGTTTGTCTTGACTCATAATATTTTGTCTTCACAGCTTCTTAAATTTCTCGATTATCTAATTTTTGTTTGAAAGTATTTCTTTTGCAGCGATAAGACAAGTAAACTCGCAGAGGTTTACTCTTTTGATACGAGCTAATATTCTCGATCTTCAATAATTTTGATGGCAGGCTCACAAATGTGTGGTATTACAGGACTTGTTTCACTTGATTCACGGCAAAGGATTGATCCTGATTTACTGGGTTCAATGACTGACAGTTTAGCTCATAGAGGTCCTGACGGACGTGGGGTCTGGATTGGCGAGAATGCCGGACTCGGTCATCGCCGACTCGCGATAATCGACCCAGAGGGTGGGGCTCAACCGTTGGTGATCGATAACGGTAAATATGTATTCGTCTATAACGGAGAATTGTATAACCATATAGAGTTGAAGAAAATTCTTGAATCTGCAGGATTCAAATTTCATTCCAGGTGTGATACGGAAGTAGCTTTGTATGCCCTTATTCACTGGGGCGTGGAAGAAGCGCTTCATCGTTTCAGGGGCATGTTTGCTTTTGCATTGTGGGAGAAGGAACAAAAAAGGTTAACTCTTGCCCGTGATCCGATTGGAGTAAAGCCGCTCTATTGGGCAATGCGGAATGGTCTGATTCGTTTCGGAAGTGAGATCAAGACGATCCTCACCGATAAATCATTTCCACGAACTCCGGATACAACTGCTATTGTCAACTATCTTGCTCACTATCGCTTAAGCTTCCAGGGAAAAACGTTTTTCCGGAATATAAATGAAGTATCGCCCGGTACATTTATCACTTGGGAGGGGAAAAGAAGGAAAGAGAAAAGGTATTGGACTTTACCTGCTATCCCTGAATCTGAAAAAGTCGATGCAGGTTCCGATAATGTTGCGCAGGAATTTCGTGAAAGAATGATCCAGTCAGTGAGAAGACGTCTGATCGCTGATGTCCCTGTCGGAGGTTACCTGTCAGGGGGGATTGACAGCTCAGTTTTAGTTTTGTTAATGAAAGAATTGAAGAAATCTGATTTAGAGACCTTCAGCATCGGCTTTCCTGAAGAGGGATATAATGAGTTTCAATATTCAGCTAAAGTGGCACAGGCGCTAGGAGTACCTCATCAACAGGTAACTCTTACAGAACAGGGATATTTCAAAGAGTTCGACCAGTTGATCAAAATAAAAGATACCCCGATGTCCGTACCCAATGAGGTGCCGTTGAGGTTTCTATCGAGAGTGTTGAAAAATAAGATCAAGGTTGTGCTGTCTGGTGAAGGCGCTGATGAACTCCTGGGAGGTTACACTTTCCTGGTACGAAGTCCACATGATTTCCTGCTTGCAAAGGCGATTGAAGAAGGGAGTGGTAGTTTCGATTCTGCTCAAAAAGACCGCATAAAAGCTTCTTTGAACGGATTGTACGGCAGATCGTCTTTCGATTCGCAACAGCAACAATTTCTCCCATTATATCAATGGATGACAACTGATGAACGCAGCTCTTTATTCAGGGAGTCATCCGGTATTTCCTCCATTGAAAATGAGATTTCCGGATATTGGGAGGAAACCTGGGCAGGTATGGAAGGTAATAATCTTGACCCTTATGAGAAAGTTTTACATGTACTTGAACAAGTTCACCTCTCCGCTTTATTGCTACGGCTCGACGCTACCACTATGGCTGAAGGAGTGGAGGGGAGGGTTCCCTATACAGATATAGACCTGGTGGAATGGGTGGCAAAGCTGCCTGTGCACTATAAGGTCCGATGGAAGGGAGAAGCAGAGGAAAAACAGGCTGCTGTTCAAACTGCAGTTGAAGTAGCCGGGAAACTGGACCAGACCAAGTATTTGTTGCGGCTTGCTTTTGCCGGAGAAATCCCCGATGAAATAATTGTCCGTCCGAAAGCGGCGTTCCCGGTTCCCCTCGATAAATGGTTCTTCGGGACATGGCAGAACTGGGCGTTTGAGAGGATATTGACGGCAAAAATGGGATCATTGTTCAACCTGACTGAACTGGAAAAATTCATTTCAAGCTCCCGCGGAAAAGACGAAGGAATGAAAATCTGGATGCTGGCGAATATTGGTACTTGGCTGGAGATGTATTTTTAACGACGTATCCCAAATTTACTTATCCTGTTTTATCCTTAATATCCTTATATCCTGTGAATTTCTTCTAAGTCAGCTTGGGTAATCTGCTTATTGCAGGAAAAATCCCAAATATTCCAAATTCAAGATATTAGGATCGACAAATATTGAATTGTTTTGTGTTTTTTAGTAAAAGGTATTGACAAGTTATAATTCAATGCTTATTATGTTTAGTAACTATTCTTGTTAACTAACCGCATCCCCAATGTTATTAGTAGCGAGCTGAACAAACTGTCAGAATGTGTCATTCTCGGGCTTGACCCGGGAATCTAGGCTAAAATAAAGAAGCTCGCTTTTTGTTAAAGATTGAGTCCTTTGACGAGGGGTTAAGTTGTTCAGTCAATTTTATAAGAAGCTTATGCTGCCGGGTTTTTCTTTCGACAGCTTCAAGATTTTACGAATCGGAAACTTTTTCCCATCCGGTCTGCCTGTTTTTTGCTATCGGCTGTTTACCGGCATAATTCAGGGACAACCCCGAACTGATTCACTGAAGATTACTTTACAATTATTAAAATCCGTATCCCCATCAA
>JAVCCM010000099.1 GCA_030765455.1 Candidatus Electryonea clarkiae
GACGACGTGTTGCAGTTTTAAAAGATGATGAACTACCACCTGGATATCATAGAATGTTCTGGATTGCAAAAGGCTCAACAGGTATATACCTTTTAAGAACAACATCCCAAACCGGCTGGAAAGAAACACGGAAATTGCTTTTTATTAAGTGAGTTCCACCCGGAAGGTTTAAAATCCCTCTCACTAATATCTATTGTCAATCCAATCAAGATCCCCTTTTCATGTAGTTCAGTTGGTGTCATTCCTGAGTAGCGGGCTGTTCGTGAATGACAGGGCACAAAAATAGGGCTGTCCCAATCTTATGAGACAGCCCTGTACAAAATTATATAATCTGTTATTTCATCAATATCAGCTTCTTCATCTCTGACAAAGGTCCTGCATTAAATTGCAGGAAGTACATTCCACTGGCAAGATCTGCGCCGTCGAAGGTAAGTGAATGATTTCCGGCTTTCATCTGGTAGTCTGCCAGGACAGCTACTTCCTGCCCAAGAAGGTTGAACACTCGTGCGTTGACCATAACGTTTGACTTAAGTGAAAAACTCACATTCACAGTCGGGTTGAACGGATTAGGATATGCTCCCTTGAAAGCCCATTCAAGCGGTTGCAGAAAGGTTTCTGTTGCAACTTCATCAATCGTATCAGGAACCGACATTACAACCGAGACAAAATTGTTTTCCTCTTCGCAGGCATTATTCAGGAATTCAACAAAGAAGGGATATTCACCTATCGGTAGATCGGTGCCGCGGAAAACAAAATCAACATCCAACTCGGTTTCGCCTTCCACTGTTCCCGATGGATTCAGAATCTCGAAGAATGAGCTGTTTGCATTTATTACCCACAACTGGATAACGTCATCAGGACCATCATCAAGAAGTGTAACCAGTGTCCAGATCAGGGGATGCCAGCTTCCCGACACATCCGCTGCTGTAACAATCAAACCGTCATCTGGTGTTTCATACTGGAACAATGTCTCGGTATCACCGGTTTCAGGATCCATCCTGATCATTGAAGTTGTCAGGTTCGCCGTTGCACGGCAGGTGAAGTACAGATTATAGCCGATCTCGTCATCAGGATACCATCCCAATCCGCGTGGCGAAAAATTCTGCTCGTATTCATGAACCAGTTCACCTTCTCGGTCGAAAGCAAAAACGTTTGAATTTATATCACCGGTCCAGAAGAGGTCTTGATCCGAATCATAAGCCAGGTATCTTGAATCAGCAAATGGAATTTCCCATGAATCATTCAATTCGATCGACCCATCGCTGCCACCGAGTGTTGGGTTTAAATCCATCTGGTATATCGTACCATTATCGACTCCATACAGGTACGAACCATCCCATGCCAGACCATAAAATCCCTGTGCGCTTCGGTTTTCCTCAGGTACCGGCTGATCAAAAGTATCGATCAATTCTGCATCGTAACGGCTGAACTGGTAAATTTTATTGGGACCAATCGGATCGAAATTGTCAGAACCACTGACATAAAAGAACCTGTCTATGAATACTATACCCCTGTTGCGGGTTTCTTCCGATTCAATATCGTATGATGCAGCAAAATCCCAGGGCATCAGCAGATCATCAAGCTCGTCCAGGTCAGAATCGTCACGACGGAAATCACCAAATCGTGGATTTTCACGCGGGTCCTGGAGATACACTTTTGTCGTATAATTAAGATATCCGTTACCGGTATTGGAAAGTTCCACTGGGAAGAGCAACTCATCGACATCTGTAAGGTCTTCATCTATTTCTACAGGATCGAGTCCGATTTCCGGGTATCTCATTTCAAAGTCAACTATAGTCGTATCATCTTCTTCCACTAATATTCCCATTTCGGAAATGGGATTGTAACAATCAAGTTCGATATACAGATCCCATTCACCAATCGGATGTTCTTCAAAAAGATAGAAGCCGTCTTCATCCGTAATGGCTGAATAGAGGGTGTCTGTGGTGTAAACCAGCATATCCTCCATCGGATCACCGGTGGCGAGATCGATAACCGTACCTTGAAGTGTTCCTGTAATCAGCGCAACGTTAGTAGAAAAAAGAATCACCAGACCGTCGGAAAAATCATTACGTGAAACACCGCCGGGAGCAGGATTGCCATAATAATGATATAGAAGCCCGCCATCCTGATTGCCATTTTCAATTCCGGTTGTCCAATAAGGAACATCATACTGCATGCTGTTTGACGAATGACCTGTATCATCATACTGGAAGATAAAATCATTATCCTGGGTATATGTCGGGCGAGCCTGTAAACTGTAGAATATTATCTCGAACCTGTTGCTTTGTCCACCTGTTGTTACATTATACCATTCAATAATAAAACGTCCATTTGGACGGTCATGGTAGGTATAAACACCTGCTCCACCCGACAAACGCAAATCATCCCAGTATGCGGCTATCATGTAATTCGGTCCATCCGGCGCTGGTATTGTCCAGTTACGCGGATGAGCCATATCTGCCTGACTTCCCATCGCAATCCAACCGTTGGTGCAAACCGTAGCTTCGTCAAATTCTTCACCGTAATAATGGATTGTAAAGGGTAGATCGATTGTGATAGATTCGTCCTGGTTCTCTGATGGATCAGAAAGATCAAGTTCGTCACCATCGAAATCGGGATCATTAGCGTCAGGATTAATCTCGACCCAGTCAAAGGTTGGCACATAATCATCATATCCGTCATCAGTATTATCAAAGGCATAATACCCGTAAGAGTCCGGACCGCTTGGGTCTGTAGAACTCTTTTCGCCCAACTGGAAGGAAACATTTACAGTATCAACCTGTCCTGATTCGGTAGTAAGAATAAGATCCAGGCGAGCGATGTATCCAACAATTGTCTCGCTATGCAGCATAATCTCAAAAGTGCCTGTTGCTGTTTCCTCAACATCCATCGCATCAAAATCGGATTCTGCTGTCGTTACACGGACGAAAGGTTCATGGCTGATCAATTCACCGGTTGCAGCGTCTGCATTACTTCCGCCAACATTTATCAACTCGACATCTAATTCAACTGTCTCGCCAGGGTCAAAATCATCATCTGAGGTTGCTTCAACCATAACAAATTGCGGAGCCATAACAGTCATTGGATAACTGTCGTTAAAAGTTCTCACATCTGTATCAATTTCTAAATCAATGTGTATGACATAATCATGCTGGGTTTCAGGCGAGATTTCTACCAGGATTAAATCGTTTCCTGTTGCAGTTTGACCGGCATTCAGCGAATTGAAAGTTACTTCGCCTTCAATATCTGTAATCCAATCGTCTTCGGATGATGCAGTAAATGAGACATTAGTTTCCTGCAGAGTTCCAAAATTCTTCGCCAGGATCTGCAAGCCGACAGTTTCTCCCGCTTCCGGGATGCCGTTGTCGTTTCCTTCCGTATCATTATTACCATCGTCGATAACAGTAATATCCAGGTATCCAACTCGCCTCGTTGGTGAAGTCACGTCCACATCAATCTGCGTCGGGGCAAAATGCTGCTTGCTGACAGTTAATACAGCTTCACCTGAATAACGAACAGGAATGTCAAGCGAAACAAATCCGTCAGAATCTGTTAAGCCTCTTGAGATAATCTGCTCGTCATCATCAACCTTATACAGAGTCACCCATGCTCTTTCTATCGGGTTACCGTCTTCATCTTCTGCTGTCACATCGTAGTTGTTCTGTCCCAGCTCGATTTCGTCTTCTGCGGTGACTTCAATTACTGCAGGAACTGTAGTCCAGGGCCATACTGTCGGATCGCCCATCAGGTTAAAACGTTGTGCCCATTGTCTCCAGGTAGTATTACTTTGAGTCTCATAATTGCTGTACCCATTAAATGTGGATGTAAGCTTCATGTCGCCGAGAGTAAGCATACGAAGATTCAGCAAACCCCAGTATGCTCCAGCGGACATGACATGGTTATATTCCACACTCGTTGCCGAAGTTGCCATGCCGAAGCCACAAATACCACCCCGTGGAGAGTTTACCGTACCGGCACGCATATAGGCTTCACTATTGTCATCACCTCCCGACCAGTCACCGGTAGAGCAAGTTACGTCAACGACCACAGGTGTCATGAAGGAATTATTCAAGCCGGCTATGTTGGCTGCTGACAAGCCTGAATTTATGTATCCTCTGGCACCATAAAAACTGATTCCCGCATTAAATTTTTGAATCGCTCGAGTGTTTCCTATTCGCCAGCTGGTATCCACAGTCGTATATCCTATATCAAGGCATGCATGGCGTACATATCTCAGCATCATCATCTTAGTATTACCGGTATGATTGTCCGACACATTTACCATAGCGCGCCCATACCAGCCTGTATTATCTAAATCAGGGTCACGTTCATAGGATAAAACTTTATTAATGTATATTCTTAGTTGATTGTCATCTCGTATGGAAATCCGTCCTATACCAACATCTGAAAGCTGATCATTGCCTGCCAGGCGCGCATAGGGCTCGTCCCCTGCTCCGTACCCACCTCCTGATCCTGACGGCGTGGAATATGTACCTTGATCATCACCGATAATTACGACATAATCAAAAGGTGTTTCCGCATCTTCATACCGATCTATCAGTTCAGCCCTTATTGCATTATTGGTCCATGCAACATCATCACTTGTGAGAAGCTCAATTTCCCAACCCCTTTGCAGTTTCCATTCAAACCAGGGCTGCATGAGGTTCATCAGATTTTGGCTGTCTCGCATAACAACCTGTACACCACCACGATAAAGCGTGTATTCGTCAAGTTCAGAATCGTCCCAGTCGAGGAATAATTTATAGAGAGGTAATTTTGCTTCGCTTATTTTTGTGGGCCAATGCGGGAGTGCATTAGTCTCGTCGTTACCCTCATAGTGAACAGTTACCTGGAGATTAGTATATACTCTGACTTCCCGGCGCGCTGTATTTACCTGTACAGGATAGGTGACAAGATTTCCGACTCGGAAATCGCCGAATCGAGCAGGTTCACCGATTGATGCAATTTCAGCCGGATACCATTCATCTACCGGATTCGGATTCTTGACCATATCCAGGGGATCATCACTGCCGGTATATGTTGCATAATCAATATCAGAATAGACCTCATAATCCGCTTCTACAATTTCCAGACGCATCCCGCTTCTTGGCGGAATTCGAAACATTCGCCCGGCTACCGGCACAATGGGATACCCCTCTGTCATGAATAAATTGCCGGACTCAAGCTCAACCATACTCAACTGGTTGTCTTTTTGTCCTACATCTATAATAGCAGTCGTACTAAAGGCAAGGTCTAACGTCATACCATCGTCAGTAATTACCTTGCTTTCAACCGTCATGGGCAGATATTCTTCAGAAACAGCATCAATAACCGTTGCTGCAAAAGTTGAAAAAACCATCGCCAAGAGAAGAATTGCTGTTAAACTAAAAAATTTCATCGTTTCCTCCAAAACAACCGCAAACTGATATTTACGGGGTTTGATCTAAAAAAAATGTCCGGTATCTAAAAAAAGATTTAGATAAACCTTTATATAACCAATTATTTTTCAAATTTTAAAGAGTTCCACTCTGCATAACTGCACAGTTCCATGCATATTTTTGCACAGTCATTAAGACTATCATGCAAACCCTTGAAAAGAAAAAATTGAATAACCGCCTGTGTTTAACAGCGGTAGCATATATCAAAACAGTACAACCATGAAATGGTTGCACAGTGATGAATGCAACTCTAATGCCAATTTTTAACTAATGGAATTCAGATTCTTTTGCAAGGTTAAACCAGTGTCCACAACTTAAAGAGATGATCAGGATAAACAGAATGATTTCTTTGTTTTACTGCTTTCTGTTGGCGGGAAATTGTTTAATCATATCGAAGCAGGTTCGTGTAAATATTATGTGACTATTGTTTACCGTCAGAAAAAGCAAGAACCCGGCATTCTTCATCTAATTCAGAATGACAGGCCGTATTGTAACTTGAGCATATCTACAAATCTATTATTATTTCCTTTAATTGATCATAAGATTCCCACAGGTCCTGGCTAATGACTTTTGCTTTGCCAACCACCGGCATAAAATTCGTATCACCACTCCATCGCGGGACTATATGCTGATGAATATGTTGTTCAAGACCTGCTCCTGAAATCTGGCCAATGTTCCAGCCAAGATTGAATCCATGCGGAGTAATGGTTCGTTCTAAAGCCTCTATCGATTTTTGAGTAAGCAGCCCGATTTCCTTCCATTCGTCTGGCTCCATCGCCCTAAGGTCCGAGATATGCCGGATGGGGCATATCATGAGGTGACCGTTAGAATAAGGGAAACGGTTCATAATGATCAAAGAATTTGATCCGCGAACGAGGATTAAGTTCTTCCTGTCATCCTTTTCCGGTGCATTAAATGCATCGCATATAAAACATTCTTTCACGCCGTTTTTACTCTCCATTATCCACGGAAACCTCCAGGGCGCCCAAAGCTTTTCCAAATAGTTTTTCCTGGTATTTAATTAACACCCTTTCGCCGAAAGGGAGCTGCTTATGAAATACTTGTAACATGCAAATATATAACTACTAAGATTAATCGTTAGAGGAGCGGACTCCCTTTCGGCGAAAGGGAGTTACTCATAATTTCTTCAAATTAATTAAGTCCATCTCGTCGAGATGGACTTAATTGTCAAATTATATGGGATAAAAACCTCAGCAGATTATTGTCAGGCACTCGCTTCCGCTCTTCTCTCTTGATATTCCTTTACCAACCTCTTCTGAATATCACCGGGAACTTCCTCATAATGGGAAAACTTTCTTCGGTGCATTCCTCGACCGGAGGTCATGGAGCGTAGAGTATTTGCATATTTATAAAGTTCCGCAAGAGGGATATGGGCATTTATTATCTGCCATTTACCTTCACTTCCCATGTTCAGCACTTTGCCCCTGCGACTGGATACATCCCCCATTACATCGCCCATATTATCCTGAGGCACTTTCACTTCGATTTCATAGATCGGCTCGAGAATTGCAGTCTTGGTTTTCTTCACAGCTTCACGAAATCCGACTGAACCTGCCATCTTGAAGCTATGCTCATCCGAATCTACGTTATGATGCTTTCCATCAAATACAGTCGCTCTTATATCCACAACCTGGTAGCCGGCAATAACACCACGCTGCAATGTTTCTTTTATCCCCTTATCGACGGCCGGGATAAATTGACGTGGTATAACACCTCCAACGATTTCATCGACAAATTCATATCCTTCGCCACGTTTTAAAGGCTCGACTCGAATCCATGAAATTCCAAATTGTCCGCGTCCACCGGATTGTTTTTTGTGTTTTCCTTCAGCCTCTGCCTTGGATCGTATCGTCTCACGATATGGAATCCTGGGTTCGATCAGTTCAGCTTCAACTCCAAATCTTTCCAGCAGTTTACTCAAAACGACTATGAACTGCGCTTCGCCTTGCCCGGAAATTATTGTCTGTTGGAGTTCAGGATCATATCCGACAGAAAAAGTCGGATCAGATTTTTTAAGAATATTCAATCCTTCTGCAACCTTGTCGTCCTCACCGCCACTCTTTGATACCACTGCAGCACGGATACTGGCTTCAGGGAATTTTGGGGGTTGGATCATGATTGGCTTGTTTCCTGCCGCGAGAGTGTCTCCGGTAGAAGTACCGCGTAATTTAACAAAAACACCCATATCACCTGATCCGATATGATCAGTCGGTGTCCTGGTTTTTCCCATGGAAATTGAAATTTGACTTATTTTTTCATTTCCGTCCGAAGTAGCGTTCTGTAATTCATCACCTGATTTAACTGTTCCCGAATAGACCCGGAAAAAGCTCATTTCTCCTACATGTGCCTCAGATGTTGTTTTGAATATCAGCAGTGCAGTTGGACCAGTGGGATCGGGTGTAAGCTCAACTTCATCGCCTGACTTTGAGTCAGTGGAAATCACATTGGGTCGATCAACAGGCGAAGGGGCAAAATCAGCGATGAAATTCGCTAATAGATCAATTCCTGTTTTGGATAATGCCGCCCCGCAAAGAATTGGAAAGCATTCCCCGTTATTTATACCCGTTTTCAATCCATTTTTTATTTCATCTACGCTTAATTCTCCCTCTTCGAAATATTTTTCGAGTAGCTCATCATCAGCTTCTGCCGCTCTCTCTACAAGGGTTTCACGTAATTCATCAGCTTTTCCCTGCAAATTTGCCGGGATATCACTTACTGCTGCTGTCCCTTTGTCATAGGTGATCAATTTCATTGAAATCAAATCTATAATTTGATTAAACGAAGTTCCGGGATTAACAGCATATTGAACGATAACCGTATTTCCGAATGTCTCCTCCAATGATGAAGAGATGTTATCAAAATCGGCATTTTCTTTGTCGAGTAGATTTATAAAAAATGCTCTCGGTGTATTGCCATCACCTGCAAAGTCCCATACCTGTTCAGTAACTACTTCAACTCCTGCAACACCATGAATTGCCAGAATTGAAAAATCTGAGACATGCAATGCGCCTTTTGTTTCACCAAGAAAATCGCTGAAACCCGGTGTATCGATGAAATTATACTTTATATCTTTTGTAGCAGCAGTCAGAAGACTTGCACCAATTGAATGACCTCTTTCAATTTCTTCTTTCATAAAATCGCTGTGTGTGCTTCCCTCATCAACCGAGCCCATGCGGTCTATTGCCTTGAGGGAATGCAAAAGAGCTTCACAGATTGTTGTTTTACCAGATGATCCATGTCCAATAAAACAAACATTACGAATTGCAGAAGGGGTATAATCCTTCACTGTAAATCCTCCTCACCTTCAGATATTGATCCAGTAATAACTGAATGTTGTGTTTAAATATTAATCAATATGGAGCCGATAGACTCAGGGAATCGATATTTAAGATAACAAGGAAGATATTCATTATTAGATACATTCTTCAAGATTATCTTCCATTTATCGCTCCGAGTACAACCGCATGCCGGGAGAGGGAGACGGATAGAAAATTCAGTATAGAAATAATGATCATAGTATTGATATTTGTACTTTTATTTTCTTCATGTAATACTTAATTTATTACTTTTTATAGGCGACAATTAAAAGATGAAATTATGACTGGACAAGATCAGGAAATAATAAACCGGGCGCGCCAGATTTTCGAGCTTGAACTCTCGGCTGCCCACGCCGTTAAAGATAGATTGAACTCCGGTTTCGCCGAGGCAGTGAGAGTCATCCTCGACCGGAAAGGGAAAGTTGTTCTTATCGGTGCGGGTAAGAGTGGATTAATTGCCAGCAAGGTAAATGCTACATTTCGATCTACCGGGATAGTGTCGATATTCCTTCATCCCAATGATGCCGTGCATGGTGATATAGGAGTGGTCAGTGAAGGTGACGTAGTTATTCTAATCAGTAAATCAGGCGAAACAGATGAATTATTAGATCTCATTCCATCGCTACGACACCGTGGCGCAACGCTGATCGCGATGGTTGGTGAGGAATCAAGCCGTCTGGTTCGTCAGGCGGATATCTGGATTGATGTAGGTGTTGAACGTGAGGCTTGTCCTATCGGGCTGGCGCCAACAAGTTCAACCACAGTCACTATGCTGATGGGAGATGCACTCGCGGCGGTATTGATGCAGCTTCGTGGAGTTACCCAGGATGACTTCGCCAAGAATCACCCAGGCGGAAGCCTGGGCAAAAGACTACTGCTTGACGTATCCGACCTGATGCATTCTGATGAAGATAATCCTGTCGCTGCACCGGATACTCCCATGGCGGAAATTCTTTATGATCTGACACACTCGGCATTAGGCGGTATAAGTGTCATCGATGATGAAAAAAAGTTACTCGGAATTGTGACTGACGGTGACGTACGCCGAGGCATTCAAAAACTCGGAGCGGATTTCCTCGAAAGCCCGGTCAAAGATATTATGACTGAAAATCCGGTTCATGCAAAAGCTTCGGATAAAGCTATCGACGCTCTGCTATTAATGGAACACAGACCAAGTCAAATAATGGTTTTACCTGTTGTCGATGATGAAAACCATTGCGTGGGGCTTCTGCGTCTTCACGACCTGATCCGAGCCGGGCTTAAAACAGAACGAAATAACAATGTTTGAGATTCTTTGCTTTGACCAGAGAGATGAATTGATTTTTATTTATATGTATAGCAAAAGTGGCGCAATAAAGACGCCATTCAAATAATACAGGAACTCCCTTGGGCTGGATAATACTCGCCATTTTTTTTGCCATCCTTATTTTGCTATTAAGCATTCCCTTTATTATCAAAGTGGACTGGAAAGGGAGCACAGGAATTGTATGGTCAATTCATTTAGGTAAAATTTTGTTAGCGCCGGGTGGCGCTGAAAATGCCAGGGAGAAAATTTCTTTATGGAAAAGAAAGACTGCCTGGCTGGGAAAAATTCTTAAACCTGTTTGGGCCGCGATCATCTGGCTGTTCAAAGCTGTTATATTGATAATCGGCTTCGTTTTTAAAATCATAATATTTCCTTTCAAAGCCCTGGTTTCTTTCTTCAATTCAAGGAAAAAGGATACATCTGGCGTGGATTTCAAAGACAATATCGATGATAACCGGGAATTGGAAGATCAAGACAGCGATACCAATAGCAGAGAGACAGATTTTCACAGCTTTGAAGAGTATCCTGAATCCCAGTCGTACAATATGGAATCCCCGGGCGAACAAAGCACGCCTTCAACCGAACCGGATGATGATTTTACAGACAGTTCCGACATGTGGGACTCTTATGAATCCTCTGAACCTTTCAACTCTGCCTCCCCTGATACCGGAGATGAGGAATACGGTTCAGGGCGTTCATTTGAAACGGATCAAATAGATTATACACTGGATATTGAGGATGAAGACACTGGATTATTTAAGAAAATTACAGGATTAATTGACCGGCTAAAAGGATATTATCTTTTATATAAGGAGTATAGTCCCCTTGGAAAAAGGTTGATTAAAATTGTATTTCTACTGATGAGAGATTATTGGCAGGCTCTTCGTTGGCGTCGTTTTAAAATTATTGTTTCTACAGGTGGAGATCCGGCAGAAATGGGGAGCGCTTCAGGATGGTATCATGCTCTCGATGGAGCGTTCGGTGGAAAAATAGCCAACCATTTAATCTTTGATCCAGACCTTGATGATTATACATTTTCACCTCGTGGAACTTTGAATATTGAACTTCACATAGTCCCGATCTTTTTTATAAGTCCAACAATTCGTTTTGTATCACGTATTCCCTATATTAAATTGTGGAAAACAATAAAAGCTATTCGAAAGGAGTCTAATTCATGAGCAGCGTCGTCCAGGAATCGATAGAAACGATTCTTGAAAAAACTCGCGCCATAGCAAAAAGTGAAACTCTTATTGGCGAACCGATAAAATTTGAAGGTGTATTAGTCGTTCCTGTTATCAAAGTATCGATAGGATTCGGAGCCGGTGGGGGTGAAGGAGTTGTGGACGAAAAATCCAAGGGAACCGGTAAAGGCGGCGGAGCCGGAGGAGGAATTAGAATTGAACCATCCTGTTTCCTGGTACATGACGGAACTACTGTCAGGGTGCTCCCGGCTGTCCCATCCAAAGGAAAAGGAATGGACGCATTAATAGAAAAACTCCCCGATCTTTTGACTTATGCTATGGATACCTTCCGTAAACGGAGAGGAAATACAGAAAAACCCGACGAAACAAATGATGTTGAGGAATAATAAGTTACAGCTACATCACATCCTTTTTGTTAAATAAAATCCCTTTCGCCGAAAGGGATTTTATTTATACCAAATCTAAAATTTGCAATGAGGGAAGTTGTTTCGCCAATCTATAAACGAAATCATCTGAAAATTTAATACCCTCATGGTATCCTTGAATTCTGTCCGGATTCGTGCTTGACCGAGACGGAGCGAAAAGTGTCATAATTAATAAACAAGAAATATATTAGTCGCACTTTTCATACATACTGATTTAAACGGGTCAATTTTACGATATAAAAATCGTTAAAAACTTTACACTTTCTTCTTGATTTAGATTCTTATCTCATTTTTCAAAAAGTGGATAATTTCACATAGCTTCTTACTCACATAAAGTGCCAGGGTGTGAGGCACTTGGAGAAAACTTTTCAGAGAGCTTGAATAACTTCATTGCAAGTATTATAGAACCATGTGTTACCACAAAATCATGTATAGAGGAGAGCTCTCATACGCTATATATTGTAGAAAAAGAAATAATTTTTTCTCTCACTGCTCTTGACTACCAAGAAGAGTACCCATACTTTTAGCATCACATTTGGCTGACGTGTTTAACTCCACTACTGCTATCATGACAAACTCACAAGAGCTTGAACACGCCGTGAGACTTCACCCGGCAGAGAATAACAGTCGCAACCTTCTGACTACTCATCATAAACTATGATTGTCATCAATTCGGCGGCTTTTCTGGGTAGTTATCAGCATTAACCAATATAACATCTTTATTATTAAGCGATTATCGAGAATTGCGATATTCTCGTGCGGTGAGATGCTCTCATTTGATTTCACTTTAAGTCTATTATTTATTAGACATCAGGATTAAAAATAGCTGTACAGTGAGTTCTGTTCTTTGTTTAATAACAACTCTTATATGTATTAATTATCAGAACAGGAATATGTTGTTTTCGTAGTTTTGATAACATTTGACAACTTCGCATTGGTGAGAAGGAAAAGGGAGGATAAGTGACCGACAAGAATGCAGAAACGTTTGACTTTGATCATGCAAAAAATAGGAACAAACCATCGAATGGAATGAAGATACCTCATTTCTTCAGTAAGAAAGGTGTTCATCCTTATAAGGAATTGGAATGGACGTCCACCAACGCTTCGATCACCAATGAAAAGAACGAAGTTGTATTTGAGCAGAAGAATGTAGAAATGCCTGAAGCTTGGAATGAACTCGCTACAAACGTTGTAGTTTCCAAATACTTTGCAGGCGCTCTAAATTCATCGGATCGTGAAACAAGCTTGAAACAGGTGATTTCCCGGGTTGCCAATACTATAACGGAGTGGGGAGTCACTGATGATTATTTTGCAACCGCGGCAGACAGCGAGAGATTCCGCATGGAACTTACGAGCATTCTTGTTAACCAGATGGCTGCGTTTAACAGCCCGGTCTGGTTTAACGTAGGTGTTGAAGATGAGCCTCAGTGCAGTGCATGTTTTATCAATTCCGTTCAGGATACAATGGAATCCATTCTCGAACTTGCTAAAACAGAAGGAATGTTATTCAAATTTGGTAGTGGGGCAGGTTCAAATCTAAGCACTATCAGATCTTCGCAAGAGGGGATGTCCGGAGGTGGAATTGCTTCCGGTCCTGTAAGTTTCATGAAAGGATACGATGCTTTTGCAGGTGTTATCAAATCAGGAGGCAAGACAAGACGCGCTGCAAAGATGGTTATCCTGAATGTTGATCATCCGGATATTATTGATTTTATTGAATGTAAAACAAGAGAAGAGAAAAAGGCTTTTGCCCTTATAAAACAAGGATATGAGTCAGGATTAGATGGCGAAGCTTACTCCTCTATATTTTTTCAGAATGCCAACCATAGTATCCGGGTAACGAATGAATTCATGCATACGGTAGTACAAGATGGCAAGTGGTCAACCATATCCATCAGTACCGGTGAACAAGTCGAGACATATAAAGCAACGGAATTACTTGGCAAAATCAGTAATGCAGCATGGGAAACCGGAGATCCCGGCCTGCAATTCCACACAACTATTAATGAATGGCATACTTGTCCCAATACAGCGGAGATTAATGCTTCAAATCCATGCAGCGAATATATGTTCCTCGATGACTCAGCCTGCAATCTGTCATCACTGAATTTACAGAAATTCCTTAGCGAGGAGGGTGATTTTGACGTTGAGGCTTTTCGCGCGGCAGTTAGAGTTATGATCCTGGCTATGGAAATCTTAGTTGATAATGCATCTTATCCTACCAAAAAGATTGCAAAGAATAGCCATGATTTTCGTCCCCTCGGGCTTGGTTATACAAATCTTGGTGCACTCCTGATGTGTAAAGGGCTCCCTTACGATTCAAATACGGGGAGAGCTTTTGCTGGAGTTATTACAGCTATCATGCACGGAGAAGCTTACAGAACCAGTGCGGAAATCGCTGGAATAACCGGACCATTCAAAGGCTATGCACGTAATCGTAAACCTTTCCTGAAGGTCATGCGAAAGCATGCTGATTCACTCGATGGAATTAAAACCAATTTGATTCCTGAATATTTGATGGAAGAAGCACAGCTCGTTTACAAGGAGATGATCGCTCTTGGATTAAATAACGGCTTCCGCAACGCCCAGGTTACAGTGCTTGCTCCTACCGGTACTATCAGTTTCATGATGGATGCCGATACTACCGGGATAGAACCGGATATTGCACTGGTAAAATATAAGACACTTGTTGGCGGCGGTATGCTGACTATCGTCAATCGAACGGTCGAAAAAGCGCTGGTTAAGCTGGGTTACGAAGAGAACCAGGTTAGGAGCATCCTGGAATACATCAGCGAAGAGGAGACAATAGAAGGCGCCCCCGGTCTGAAGGATGAACATCTGCCTATTTTCGATTGCGCTCTGCGTCCAGGTAAGGGTGTTCGTTCAATTCATTACATGGGACATATCAGGATGATGCAGGCCGTCCAACCATTTCTTTCAGGTGCAATATCGAAGACGGTAAATCTGCCGAAAAATGTAACAGTCAAGGATATCCATAATGTTTATCTCGCAGCTTGGCAGATGGGGCTGAAATCCATAGCTGTTTACCGGGATGGATGTAAAGCTTATCAACCTGTTAATACTTCTAAGGAACATGAAACAACCGTTGACACGGAAGTAGTCGTTGCTGCGCCAAGACCCAAACGTATCAAACTGCCTGACGAAAGACAGGCAATTACTCACAAATTTACGGTAGGCGGCTACGAAGGATATTTTACTGTTGGGATGTATGAGAACGGTCAACCGGGTGAGATTTTCATTGTAATGTCCAAAGAAGGCTCAGTCGTCAGTGGGCTCATGGATTCTTTCGCTACTGCCATCAGCATGGCGCTGCAATATGGAGTGCCTTTGAAGGTACTTGTGAAAAAATTTATTCATACTCGTTTTGAACCCTATGGTTACACAAACAATAGTGATATACCAATTGCAAATTCTGTAATGGATTACATATTCCGCTGGCTGGCATTGAAGTTTCTCCCGGTCGAAGACCAGGGAATTGGTGATGGATCATCTGAAGACAAGGAGGACGGTTCAGCAAAACCTAATAATGATCTCAGCAGTGACAGCTCATCTGAATCAAAAGGAAAATCTAGTACCGGTTCTGCAAAGGAAAAAGAGAATGGCAATGGGAGTGCTGAAGAGGTTGTGAAAGAAGCGAAACGTTTAATCGAAGAAGCTGGCACAACTAAAGTCCCTGCTGTTCATGATCAGGTCGATTCACCGCCGTGTCCGAGTTGTGGAGCCATAATGTTTCGCAGCGGAACCTGTTTTACATGCCGACGGTGTGGATCTAATACCGGTTGTGGATGATTAAAATATTTTTGAGTCAGGCATTAATCGAGTAGGGTGAGGCGGAGTGATCTACTTCGCCTCATCCCTCTCACAGAACCGTACGTACGGTTCACGTATACGGCTCCTGTTTACTTTCCCTTGATACTTCAGACAGAACACCCTGTTTTCAC
>JAVCCM010000166.1 GCA_030765455.1 Candidatus Electryonea clarkiae
AAAACAGGGTTTTCTGTCTGAAGTATCAAGGGAAAGTAAACAGGAGCCGTATACGTGAACCGTACGTACGGTTCTGTGAGAGGGATGAGGCGAAGTAGATCACTCCGCCTCACCCTACTCGATTCAACAAGATCAATGGCACCGTCGGAGTAAGTTCTCATGTTGCAGGAACAGGATTTATCCTCCCAGTCCTGCTGATTCAATCATATGCGGATAAATTCTGATACTTCATTCAGATATATATTAAAAGTAATCGACTTCAGATGGCAATTGTGGTTTCTCCTCTAATTCGTTCTTTTAGTCCGAATATTCTGGAAATATTCTGTAATCCGGGAGAATTGAACCAGGTATTTATGAATCTGCTTATGAATGCTGTAGTAGCCGTGGGTGATGAGGGAAAAATATCAGTGAAAACTTCGTTGGATAACAGTCTCCTGACAATCAGCATATCAGATAACGGTAACGGAATCGAGGAGGAAAAATTAGGAACCCTGTTTGAACCGGCTTTCACCGAAAGAGATTCACGTATCCGCATGCGCACCGGGCTTTACTCCAGCCACAACATCATCCGGAAACATAACGGAGAGATCAAGGTCGAGAGTATATTGGGCAAAGGGACAACCTTTACAGTAATCCTGCCAGTGAATAATTGATGCTTAAAGGCACCAAGCAGTCTTCGACACAAGTAAACTGATTCTTATTCCTGTTGATTTTCTATTTTCCAACAGTGCATTGTAGAAATTCCGGGTGAGATAATAAAAACCCGGACAGAATAATGATTCCATCCGGGTTAAAGAATTTCATCTTCAGTCTTATTATTTCATAAAGACCATTTTTCTTATCGCAATGTCAGAACCTGCTTCAAGTTTGACGAAAAACATTCCTGAAGTCAGGTTATGAGTACTTGCATCAAATACCAGTTTATGCTTTCCAGCCTGCATATTCCTGTCAACCAGTTTTGCAACTTCCTGTCCAAGGACATTGAAGACAGAGAGCCTAACCTGCCCTGGGTTGACAAGGTCAAAGCGAAGCTCTGTAGTTGGATTGAACGGGTTGGGATAGTTCGCATACAGCTTGAATTTCTCCGGCATCGCTTCGACAAGCTTTTCAGCATCGGGGTCGTAATTATCCGGTGCTATTGTCGTAAACCGTATTGCAAATTCGTTCTCGATGGAATCTGCGGCAGCCGGGTAAATCCTGCCATAAGTATATTGCAGTCCAGCAGTGTGATCTTCGTTTTCGATACCGACTGTAGCATAGTTATTTTTTGAGTCCACGTTCGGGCAATTACTATAATGTACCTCAATTATGCCGTCGCCGGTCGGAGTTGTATGCTGAGCAGGATCCTTCAATACAATAGCAAAACGTGCAGGATATTCGTGTTGATCCAGCGAATACCTGTTCCATGAATGCCATTCGACGATGAACAAACCATTTTCATCATCATAGGAGGTATATACGCTTGTAACTTCGCCTGTAGGCGGCTTCAGGTCGTCCCAAAATCCAGCTATAAAAGCCTTTGGACCAAGACCACCGGGAATGTGCCAGTTACGGAAATAGTGCCTGTAATAATTCGGCGCTTCCTGGAAATCCAGCCATCCATTTGAACTGACCGTAACAGTAGAACCCTCTTCGTAGTTCACTCCATAGAAGGAAAAATCAAATGGAAGTTCTACGAAGAAATTGGCATCATCAGAGAGTTCATGCAGCTCTCCACCATTATTCGCCAAATCCCACCATTGGTACTCAGGAACAGTCTCATCGGTGTTGTCGAAACCTGTATCCGTCTGATCATAAGCGAAGTAACCATAGCTGTCAGGTCCCAATGGGTCAGTAGATGTGACGCCTTCAAGAGGTAGAGCAAAGTTAGCATTGTCAATCACCTCGCCGTTGCTCTCAAACATTACAGCAAAATTGATTACTCTTCCGCCATAGGTGCCTGAGTTTATGCTGACCTCGAATGGTGTCTGGATAGATGCGCTCTCGCCGGGAGCAACAGTCCCCAGCGAAACCGGATCAGTAGTAGATACAGTACATGTTTCATCCCATGAGTCGAGGGTTACTGTCACATCTTCAGCCTCAACTGAGCCTACATTGACAAATTCAATTGTTAATGATGCTTCTCCTGCCGGTTCAAAACTTCCAGTAGTAGTATGAGAGGAATATTCAAATTTTGCCGCTCCCACCGATGTCCATATCTTGGCACTCCATGGTCCACCGGCAGATCCGGTAACTTCAAGCTCGAACTCCAGATCAGCCATGTCGGGAACAGCCTCAAGCATGGTAAACGTATAAGCAGTTCCATTGCTTGCGGATGCACCAGCACCTATGTCACCGAATGTCGCTTCACCATTATTAACTGTAACGAGATCGGCATCAGGATGAGTAAGTGTTGCAGACACTCCAGTCTGAGCAGTAGTTCCAGTGTTGGTGAGTGTTATGGTAAGCTCTATCTCCGTGCCGGGGAAAATTGCCTGGGGAGAGACACTCCAATCACTGACGCCAACATATTCAGCAGATTCTGTTACATCAATAGTTTCTATTACCGGAACGAAATCGGGGCGGGTTACAGTTACCTCGATGTCGCCTGTTTCAATATCCAGTAAAGTCAGGGAAATTTCACCCATGTCATCAGTAAATCCACCGGCAAAAAAGTCATCACCCTGGCGAAGCTGCACATAAGCACCCGGGATGATGTATCCCTGGTTCGTTGTGACTGCTACGTCGATAAAATCCTGTCCCAGGGCAATTTCATCAACCATGTCCACGTTCATCCTGCCTGGACGTTTTGTCCACATACTCAGTGTTGGATCGCCGAAAATATGATAAACACTGCTGTAAAATTCTACTCCCTGTCCAGCGTCTCTTTCAAGAGGTTGACCAAGGAATATTTCCCATTTTCCACGCAAAGTAGCTTGAGAAATGTTACGCATATTCTCCTGATATACTCCAGTCATGAAACCTGCAAGCATGGGATTATTGAATTTGGTTTGGGTATGAAGATCCGAAGGCGCAACAACTGCGACCGCACCGGTGGGATTATTAGGATTTCCTGCAGTGATCCAGTGCTCCCCAAAACACTTGGTGTTGTTGGGGTTTCCAAAATCGCCGGTATTGCATACACATGAGAGCACGACAGGTAAAACATGTGCATTGTTAAGATTATCAACATCCGTCCTGTTATATGCAGGTGCCAGCCATCCGGTTGAATTACCCCAGCCTCGGTATGTAACCCAGTTAGTACCTTCATTGATGCTGGCATCGATATCGCCGGGGGTTGCATTATTATCACTTCCCTGTCGCCAGGTTAGAGTATCGACATCTGTAAATCCCCATTCACCCAGCAAACGTTCCATTAACCATTGAGTGGTGGCAATAGGTGTTGAAGGAGTAATATCTCCCTCAGCAAAATTTCCGGCAACAAGTGTTGCATGAGTCCAGCGATGCTGATTATTAACCCTGAATGGATCTCTTTCATATGTCACGCCTCGATTTGAAGCGTTCATCGCTTCGTTGGTGGTGCCAACGGTCATCCGACCAATGAAGACCTCTGGGAAGTAATCGTCACCGTCGATAAAAACATAGGACCAGTCAGTTACATCCACTTCATTGCGGTCAGCAGGATTTACAATTCGGTCACATGGGATTTCCGGTCCACGATTCTCATCACCGACGATAAGAATATATTCTAGCGGTGGATCAAGTGTATCATAATAATTTAGAATCGTTTGTCTTAACTGGGAAAAGCTTGGTGTGGTTTCAAAAGAATATATCTCTATATTGTAACCCATCTGTCTTTTCCACTCAATAAATGCACCAATAGAACTGACATAATTCTGATCTATAACCAGCAGATATGTGCCTTTAGAATCTGAAAGCCTGAGCCCCAAGTCGTCCAGCTCATTCAAAACCATAGATTCATACATAGGCATAAAAGCTCTCGAAACAGGGCGGGCAGGCTCGACTGCACTTACATTCGGCAGAGGGTCTCCAATCCTGACCTCGAAAGTAAGGTTTGTCAACATCCAGAGTGTTCCGTCTTCGGAGTTCTGTACTGGATTGATAATCAATGGCGCCGCAGTAATGTCACGCATTACAACTGCTTTATCCAATCTTGCCCAGGTAATACCTGTTGGACCATCAAGCAGACTTATCTTATCACCCGCGTTTGACAGCGGACTCCATGAAATCAACTCACCATCCGTAATCACGAGCTGAGCAGAACGACCCCAGGGCAGACGTATTAAGCCTCCCACGCCGGGACGGTCTTCACCTGAAGATAATCCAAGATTCGTATTTACGGATACGGACCAGCCATCGTTATTTTCATCAAGATTGAAACCACCTGCATTCCATTCCAGGGTGATTTTTTCGGAATTTTCACTCGTCACTTCCAATACGGCTTCCGAAGAAACAGTAGGATCAAGTGCGATGTACGCGCCCCATGACTCCGCTGAAGCTATCATCAGCGTAAACAGTGCCAGGGTTGCCAGTAGAACGGACTTTCGCATCATGCTAAACCTCCAAATGATGTTTATTTTTCTTACTATCACAATATCAACAAATTACGCAATAAATATATCACGGACAAATTTTTTCCTTTAACCTTAAAAGGTGGTTCAAAAATGAATCATGTGTCAAGGCTGAAAAATATCAATAATCCGCTCCTAAGGAATTGTCTTCTTCATTGCTCCCTCGCGTCTTCAAATGAATTTGTTCAGTTGAAATCTTAATTGCAAAAGACTCTTTTCACGCAAAGACGCGAAGGGGCAAAGTTCAATCAATAATAACCCAATTATCTTAAATATACCATTTTGCTGATCGCGATGTTTTTATCAGTCTTGAGGCAAAGAAAATATACGCCAGATGACAGGTTCAGATTTCCTGCATTAAGAGTATATTTATGTTTTCCCCATTTCGTTTCACTGTTCAAAAGTTTCGCTGGTTCCTGCCCTAATATATTGAATAGTGATAATTCTACATGAGCCGTCTCAGCCAGGTCGAACCTGATTTCAGTATAATTATTAAATGGGTTGGGAAAATTATTATACAACTGGAACCTATCCGGTTTTTGTGCGAGAGCTGGATCAGGAATAGGATCGTAATTATCCGGTGGAATTGTTGTAATTCTTATAGCTCGATGATCCTCGATTTCAGCCGCGGCATCGGGATATATACCAGCATAGGTATATTCCAAACCAATCGTATGCATCTCATTTTGAATCCCGACCGTAGCATAATTATTGAAAGTATCAACATTTTCGCAATCAAAGTAATGAAACTCGATAATGCCGTCCCCGGTCGGGGTGGAGTATTCCGACTCATCTTTTAGAACAAGGGCAAACCGGGCTGGATATTCCATCTGGTCAAGAAGGTATCTATTCCAGGAATTCCACTCGATTATGAAAAGAGCATTGGCTTCATCGTAATATGTGTAAACCCTTGTATCCAAGCCGGTCGGTGGTTTCAAATCATCCCAGAATGGTGCTATCATGGCACGGGGACCAAGTACACCTGGGATCTGCCAGTTTCTGAAAAACAAACGATAGAAATTTGCAGTTTTTTGAAAGTCAAGCCAGCCATTAGAGCTGACAGTTATGGTATCGCCTTCCAGGTACGTTTCACCATAAAATGTGAAATCAAAAGGCAAGCTGATGTAAATGATTTGATCATCACTTAGTTCATAAAGACTTCCGTTATTCCTACCCAAGTTCCACCATTGATATTCCGGCACGGTCTCGTCCATGTTGTCAAAACCGGTATCGGTATCGTCATAGGCGAAATATCCGTAAGCATCAGGACCAAGTGGATCAGTTGATAATGCACCTTCAAGGGGAAGAGTTATCACTGTATAACCTATCTCGTCATCCCCGCTGGAGAAGAACACAGTGTAATGAATAATTCTGCCACCGTAAGTTCCTTCAGCGACAGACAGCTCAAACAGATCATCCGGAGTAACAGTTTCTCCCGCCAAGATATCTCCAAGCGTTATTTCATCACTTACAACTGTTACCGCCTCATTCCATGATTCCAGTCGGGCGATGATTTCCCGGGCATCAGCAGAACCATTATTGGTAAAACTGATTCTCAAGGACGCTTCTCCACCGGGGCTGTATTCTCCTTCAGTTACCTCATGTGAAGCATACTCAAGGTTTACCGCCTCTACAGGTATCCAGATTTTCCCTGTCCATTCTCCTCCGGCAGAACTCGAAATTTGTAATTCAAATTCGAGGAACATCCCATCTGGAACGTTATCAGAAAGAATAAAATTAAACGGAACCGCATTGCTTTGAGTTGAACCGGTTGAGATATCGCCAAAAGTCGCATTTGAAACGTCAATTGTTACAAGATTATTATCAGGATGTGTCAGGGAAGCGGATACATCATACTGGTTTGAATTCCCGGTATTTTGCAGTGTAACCGTCAACTCAATTTCTTCACCGCGTTGAATGCCATCTATATTATCATCATTCCATTCCCAATCAACAACTCCAACGTAACTTTCAGGTTGGGTGATGG
This sequence comes from Candidatus Electryonea clarkiae, assembly GCA_030765455.1. GTDB lineage: Bacteria > Electryoneota > Electryoneia > Electryoneales > Electryoneaceae > Electryonea > Electryonea clarkiae. The sequence continues at coordinate 6,520 of JAVCCM010000166.1, forward strand.
TGATAGTGTCTATCACGGGTATGTAGTCCGGACAAGTTATTGTGACTTCAAGATCACCCGGCTCAACAGCGTCAATTGGCAGCGAGACCACACCCGACTCGTCAGGAAATCCTCCGGAGAGGAATTCATCGCCCTGGCGTAATTGAACATAAGTCTGTGGCAGGAAATATCCTCGATGATCGAGAGATATCTCTAAATAATCCTGTCCCAAGGGTATTTCGTCGGGCATTTCCGGATTCATTGTCAGTGGTCGTTTTACCCACATATCCAATGTTGGATCACCGAAGACGTGATAAATATTCCAGTAAAACTCCACTACTCCACCCGGCGCTCGATGATTCGGAAACCCATAATAGATTTCCCATTTCGCACGTTGTAATGCTTCAGAGATGTTGCGAATATTTTCGACATAGATTCCGTAGAAAAATCCGGCAAGCAAAGGATTATTATATCTTGTCTGAGTATGAAGGTCAGTTGGAGCGATAACCGCAATTCCACCGGTCGGATTATTTGGATTACCGGCAGTGATCCAGTGTTCAGCAAAACATTTGGTGTTGTTGAAGTTGCCGAAATCACCGGTATTGCATGTCGCAGAAACAACAATCGGTAATAGATTTACATTTGTAAGATTATCAATATCAGTTCTATCATATATTGGAGCCAACCATCCTACAGAATTTCCCCAGCCACGGTAGGCAACCCAGTTTGTTCCGGCGTTAATGCTGTTGCTTATATCCCTGTCAGTCGCATTATTACCGCTTCCCTGCCGCCAGGTCAGAGTATCAACATCTGTAAATCCCCAATCGTTCAACAACCTTTCCTGAAGCCATTGAATAGTAGAAAATGTTGTAATCGGCGAATAATAATCTTCTGCAAAATTCCCTACTGCCAGAGTTGCATTTGTCCAGCGATATTCATTCTCAACCATAAAAGGATCACGTTCATAATTCACAACCCGTCTTGAGGCATTCAAAGCTTCATTTGTAGTACCAACAGTCATCCTGCCGATAAAAAATTCAGGGAAATAATCATCTCCTTCGATATGAGTGTATTTCCAATCGGAGACATCAATTTCATTATGATCACTTGGATTTGTTATTCTACCGGAAGGAATCTCAGATCCCCGGTTTTCGTCACCAACGAGGAGAACATATTCCAGGGGTGGATCATGTGAATAATAATATTCTCTAATAGTATTGCGTAGCTGCTGAAAACTTGGGGTAGTGTCAAATTCATATAAAACGACATTATGCCCTTTTTGACGCTTCCATTCTATGAAATCCTGAATGGAAGTGACATATGTTCGGTTGACTACAATGAGGTATGATCCTTTCGTGTCCATTAACCGTACACCGAGATCGTCCAGCTCATTAATCACTTGCGATTGATATGTATTGTAGAAAGCTCGAGAAACAGGACGATGGGGTGGAGCTGTACTGAATCCCGGTATGTTTTCTCCAACAGCGATAGTAATTTCAAGGTGATTTGCATATAATAGCTTACCATCTATCGACTTCTGGACATACTTCACTTGTAATGGTGCTACAGTAAGATCACGGAAGATCCCAGCTTCTCCAAGAGTTACCCAGGGCTCAACATTCTGACAACCGGCTAATGAAATAGCTTCGCTTTTCCCGGAAGATTCATCCCACCTGGTTATTTCACCACCGGTCACGATTAATTCAGCAGTTCGTCCCCAGGGCAGCCTGACCAATCCTCCGTCAAACGATGATTGCTTGCCAGCGAGATAATCAACTTCATTCAATGATTCCGAATTAATTGTATCCGACTTCCATTCAAGTTTAATGGTATTACTACCTTCACTTATTATCTCGAATTTACCATTTTTCGCAGATGCATCCTGATGTTCTAATGAAGATTTGGCATACAGTGGAATAGACAGGCTCAACGTCAGGATTAATCCAACATGGGAAAAAAATCCAAAGTGTGGTCTAATAATACTTTCGGGAATTTTGAATTGCGCTTGCCACATCATACCCTCAATCCAGAAAATTTAGTTCGGCTTTTTGCATAAACAGGCAACGTCTATTAATATTAAGGCAAAAAATAAGCCAAAGAGTTATTGACAGCAGTAAATATTTGGGAATTATAATATTAATAATAAATATAGATCGTGCGAGGATTGAAATGGCATGAATAAAAAAGAGAATTTAAAGGTGATTGCGCAATATATGCATTCTGAAGTAGCCCGGATGGCTTGCGTCCGTGAGGATCGTTTGATGGAAAATTATCTTCGGGGTACAAGCCATCCGGGTTACTTCAGTACTGTATGTTTGTTTTATCCCACGACTCTCGGAGCCAGTACGTTGATGCAGCCAATAATTTGTAAGCTAACGTTTTATCCTGTATAGAAATATTAACAAGTTCAGTTTCGTAAGATTTTTATTATTATTGCGGTATGTTATTGCATGAACGAAATAAATTTATTATTATTAAAATAAGGATTTTCAAAACCCACGCTTTTTTTAAACAGGAGGATGTACTCATGAAACGCAACAATGTTTTTGTATTTTACCTGTTTTTCTTCGCTTTATTCACTTTTTCAGTTGTTCCATCCTACGCGCAAGTAGAATTCACCGAACACGAAATTGTACATAATTACATCGACGCTATTTCTATCCTTGGGATTGATTTGGACAGCGATAGTGATATTGATGTATTAGGTAGTAGTGCGAATGATATTAAATGGTGGGAAAATAGCGGGAACCAGAACTTTACTCAACACAGCATCGAAGAGGATTTAATGGTGCTTGAAGTTCTTTCATTTGACATGGACAATGACTCTGATCTTGACATTATCGGCGCCTCATGGGGAGATGGAATATTCTGGTGGGAAAACGATGGAAATCAAGAGTTTGAGGAACATGAAATAAGCGATGATAATCTTGTTAGGTCTATATTCGTTATGGATATTGACAATGATGCTGATCTCGATTTCTTTTGCGCAAAACGTACGGCGGACGGGATTACCTGGTGGGAAAATGATGGAGATCAGGATTTTACAGAACATGATTTTGGGGATGATTTAAGATCTGTAGGCAAAGCTTTTGCCATAGATCTTGACAATGATGATGATGTGGATATTGTTGGTAGTTCTTCAAGCGGCTTAAAATGGTGGGAAAACGATGGTGACCTGAATTTTGAGGCGCATGCTATATATAATATGAATCCTAATCGTTTATTCGCTGCCGATATGGATGATGATGATGATATAGATATTTTGTATGCTTACCAGTCTTTTAATAGTGGATATGGACTATTAATATTTGAAAATGACGGAGACTGTGTATTCTCGGGGGACTGGATTTCGAATAGATTCGCCTGGGGAAGTGATATCATTGCCGCAGATATAAATTCGGACGGCGAATTAGACGTTGTCTCTGTATCGGGGGGCAATCAAGACAATGTCAGTTGGTGGGAAAATGAGGGTGATTTGAATTTCAGGGAATATAGAATTGAGAACGATTTTAACACGGGCGAAGATATAGATGTGATTGATATGGACGGTGATTACGATATTGACATACTCGGTGCTGCCGGACGCCCCCATCATGATATGATGTGGTGGGAAAACCATGAACTGGATGATTTATCCAGCGTTGAGGGTGAAGTATATGACCTTGAAACTCAGGATTTAATTGAAGGTGCTCTAATCAGTTTCCGTGATTTTGAGTCCATGACTGATGAAGATGGATTTTACTCGATGAATTTGACGAGATGGACCTATACGGTCATAGTTGAAGCAGATGGATATAATCCATTTGAACAAAGTGGAGTTGAAATTGAGGATGGTGAGAATATGTTCAATTTCGCGTTGATCCCATCACCATCTATCAGCATCAATATAGATTCATTAGAATTTTTCTGTTTTGAAGGTCGCTCCGACGGTTCAATTTTCACTATTTCAAACGATGGTTTGGGTACTCTCCACTGGCAAACTGAGATTATTTATGAGGGGCAGGATTCGTTCTGGCTATGGCTCCATGAAGATCATGGCAGTGTCTCTTCCAATGATATCTTCGAAGTGAATGTCGCTGCTTTTGCAGAAGATATAAATCAAGGCAATTATTATGCAATGATTTATTTAATGTCAGATGATCTGGAAAACGATACAATTCAAATTCCTGTTCATTTTGATGTTGCGGTTTATACTGATGTTGAGCATAGCTTTCCTAACGGTCTTCCCAGAGTGTTTGATATCGAGGAGATATATCCAAATCCGTTCAACCCAAGCACTTCAGTAGTGGTAAGCTTACCGGAATCTGCATTTTTGAATCTCAGCTTATATAACATATCCGGTCAAAAGGTTGCTGTGCTCGCAAATGGACAGTACTCACAAGGATATAAAAAATTCACTGTCGATGGCTCAATGATGGCGAGCGGAATATATTTCGTTCATCTTGAAGTACCTGAAAAGGTAAGCGCAATAAGGAAAGTAGTATTGATGAAATAAAAGTGCTACGTTCGGTTGACCGTTACGTAAACTAACGTTACCTTAAGAATTGTTGATTATAAAGGATTTACAAAATATGAAGAATTCAACGATTCAGCGACACTGAAATTGTCGGTTACCATTCAAAAATAGCTGATATGGTTGTTAGGTTAAAGAATAAACAATCGATTCACCTGAATGTTGGCGATTGTTTCTCCATAAAAAAAGCACCTGATGTTTGCCAGGTGCTTAATCCCGAAAACTTCAAAAAGCTACCTTAATAATACAACCTTCCGGAATTCATTAAATCTTCCTGGTATAACTGCATTTACGAAATATATCCCGCTTGAAAGATCGTCTGCCTGGAATGTGAATGGATGAAATCCTTTTTCATAATTTCCCTGGGCGATTAAACCAACTTCCTGACCAAGTATATTCAAAACTTGTATTCTTAAATCTGAAACCTCAGGTAAGTAAACTCCACCAGTTAAGTTTGAATTAAACGGATTCGGATATGGTTCAAAAAGCACAAAATCTACTGGGAGTATACCCTCTTCTTCATATATACCTTCTACAAAATCTTCTGTTGTAAACGACCTTGATTCCGACCATTCTCCTTCACCAGCTCTGTTCGAAGCTGCGACTTTCCAGTAATAGAGCGTTTCATAATCAAGACTGTCTGCGACGTGATTTATCTCGGTAAGGTTATCTTCATCTATCGTTGTTGTTTCAAATGCTGGATCATCGCTGACTACGATACGATAGCTGTCAGCACCATCTACCGCATTCCAATCGAAAGTGACATCATATATACTGACATTTGTTTGATTATCCGGCGGAGCTACAAGTGATGGAGAATCTGGTAAAGGCAGGTATTCAAATGTGAACGACCAAGTCTCAATCGACCAGACCTGGTGTCCTATAATGTCTTCAGCGTGAACTTTCCACCAATAAAGCCCATCACCCTCCACCAAGTCTATAAGCTCAACCGATGTGTCGGACGGAGCATCTATAAGTACGAAGTCAGTGAAAAACTCATCGGTTGATAACCAGACCTCAAATACTACAGAATCACCTTCATCCGCATCGCCATTGTTTTCCCAAGTCAACCACAGGGGGAAGTTGTATATATCTGCTTCGTCCTCAGGACTTAATAGAGAAAATGCTTGAGGTGGATTCTGAGGTTCAATTTGCTCCCACCAGGTGATTTCATCAGCATTATAAGCGGCACCCAGCACGTCAAAATCCCCATCATGATCAATGTCTGCAGACATAGCTGAACTAGCGCCATCGAAATTTCCCTCTATTGAGTGTTTCTCGAAATTCTGGCTTCCATCATTTTCCCACCAGGCTATTTCATTGTCATCAAACGCAGTTGCCAACACATCAATATCCCCGTCGAAATCTAGATCTGCTACAAATAAAGATTGGACACCGTCAAAATCTTCATCGATTATGTGCTCAGTGAAATTTTCATCCCTATCATTCTCCCACCAAATGAGATCACCGGAATTATGAGCGGCACCCAGTACATCCTTATCCCAGTCGCCATCTATATCTATGGCGTAAACAGAAATAGCGCCATCGAAATTTCCATCAATTGTGTGTACCGTAAAGTTCTCGTCATGGTCATTCTCCCACCAGGTGATGGCATCGCCTTCATAAGCCGCTCCCAGCACATCCATATCGCCATCCCCATCAATGTCTATGGCATCAACTGAAATAGCGCCATCGAAATCTCCATCTATTAAGTGTTCTGTAAAGTTCTCGTCACCGTCGTTCTCCCACCAGGAAATGTCATCACCTTCATAAGCCGCTCCCAGGACATCTATGTTGGCATCATGATTTAAGTCTACAGCTATCACTGAACTGGCGCCATCGAAATTTTCTTTTATTATATGTTCTGTAAAGTTCTCGTCACCGTCATTTTCCCACCAGGAAATCGCATCATCTTCATAAGCCGCTCCCAAGACATCCATATCACCATCCCGATCAAGGTCTATGGCTATCGCTGAACTGGCGCCATCAAAATTTCCCTCGATTACGTGTACCGTAAAGTTCTCGTCATGGTCGTTCTCCCACCAGGAAATGTTATCATCATCATATGCCGCTCCCAGAAAATCGATATCACCATCACCATCGATGTCTGCAGGATAAACGCAATTCGCGCCATCGAAATCATTAACGATAACGTGTTCAATCCACTCAATCTGTGAAAAAATCGCAGGTATGCAAAAAAGGAATACGATCAGGAAACAGGTTATAATCTTCATAATAATCTCCCATCATAATTAAATAATATTAAGTTACACATAAATTCTGGATTATCCAACAAAGTGGTATCAAATAAAAATTATTTAATCATGAACCACTAACGTGTGCATGAATCACTTAAAAACATTACACCAGAGGAAATGTGCCATGGAAAACAAAGGAAATTCTATCCAGAAGGGAGATGATCAAAAGAAAAACAATCGGGAAAAAACAACAACTAAACTTGATTTCAAGCAAGAGAAATAACTACTATGTGATAAGCAGAATCACACTTTAGAAATTGTCTATAAGACTCTGAAGACCCACACTGTTTATCTATTCAGATCATGTTGGGCTCTTTATAGGAGGTTTTATGTCACGTCTTTCATATTTCATTGTTACCCTGGTTCTTCTCCTCACTTGGACAATTGTTCTGAACGCAACCCCATACGTTGATCCTTTAATCCTTCAGCAACAATATGTAGAACGTTTAAGAATAAAAGCCTCAAGACCGTCTGCCCCTCAATTCCGAATTCCTAATGAGCTTGACGAGTATGATTATTATGCCGAATGGGAACAAATACTTGATTGGTTGCCATCTTTGCAGATTACAGATCAAGGTCCTAATTTCGGTGGAATGCGTGAAGGCGAAGCTGAGCTTAATTTGGCTCAAACTGACAACACCCAGGAAGCGCTCAGAGACTGGTGCCGGTATGGTTATCTAACTGGTGATACCTCTACCTACCGTGAAAATATTGACGCCGCCTGGGAGTATTGCCTTGAATGGCCAGCGTGGCTTGAAGAGGGTGGAAATCACGTTTACTATCGCGTTCATAATAGCGGGTGGGGTTGTGTCGCAACCATGGAATATGTACGTACATACGGCGATTCAACATTTCTTGAATATGGAGATGAATGTGCTGACTATCTCGATACATATCGTTTGGATGTGAATGGCTTAAACGCACTTGCATCCGGTTCCGGAGCGGGAATGTTATATCATTATGGAGTCTGGCGTGACAACCAGGACTGGATTGATGCTGCGGTCGAGATCGCTGAAGATGTACGCGATTGGATAGAGAGAAATCAAAATAACGTTAATTATGAGACGTGGGTAATGAGCGGCGGAACGGCAGTCTGGGGTGTTGTAACTGCACTTTATCTTGATGATCATGAAGCTGGAATCGCATGGATTGAAGAATACACTGAAGATATGAATACCGTTGCATTTGTTGGTAATATGAACAACTCATTTACAATCTGGTACGGTCATGCCTGGAATGCGATTTATCAGGTCACAGGTGATCCACAAGCAATAGAAAATGTCATCGAATGTACAGAAAGTTTACTGGTTCAAGACGATGATGACGATGATGGTGGTGTTCCTTCCACCCAAGGTCAGGATGATGATGATCAATCATGGACGAGTGCCTATTTATGCTGGTTTACACTTGAGTTCCTGATAGATATTGATTCTGACATAAGACCTTTGAGAGTCACAAGTCCCATTGATGAAGACACGCTCTACATTGGTTTTCCGGTTGAACTTGGACTCGATGTTGCCCATGTTGGCTCAGACAGCCTGTTTGATGTATCCGTAAATGTTCAAATTGATGATTTCGAATCTGAAGAACTATTTGAAATGAATCCCTTTGGGACAAGCCAGGTCACGTTCGAGGATAATTGGATTCCATCAACCGGCGGCGAACATTCAGCCATTTTTATCGTCAACCACGAAGATGATCAGAACCATGATAATGATACACTTTATGCAACTATTTTTGTGGAGGAAGGACTTCTTTTCCGCGGGAGGGTCTATGATTCAGCAACACTTAACGCCAAACCTGCCCGAATTGATGTAGTAGTTTCACCAAGGAGCGAGGATCGGGAAATAATATATACTTTTGATATTCTTAGCGATTCAGGATACTTTTCAGAATTAGTGGAAGGTGGAATTTACACATTTGAAATTTCTCCACTTGCATCACCATATGCATTTCAGGTTCTTGACAGTATTGAAATTTCTGCTGAGAATTTACCATTTGTGAATATTGCTTTAGATTCTGCCAACCTTCTATATATCAGTCAGCAACTTGATGGTATATATGATCACCATTTTCTTTATTCACTCCTTGATATGGAGCGATCTGTTTACCCGGTTAGAACGGGTGAAATAGACTATCCCGTTGATTCATTGGAGCAATTTCAATCAATTATCTGGTCAACCGGCGATCTTGATGATAATATTTTCATGTTAGCTGATAGATATCCTATCTATAATTACGTCGAGAACGGTGGATCTATGCTTTTAACCGGTCAGGGACTCCAGGATCGCTGGGGCAGCAATTTCTTCATGTCTACGAGATTTGGCGCTACCATTGGTGAGCTAGGGATCGATTCTCATACTATGATCGGTAATAATGAAATTGCTATTGTTCCGAGAGATACCCTGTTTATATCCGGACCTGATGGCGCTGACAATCAATTTGCGCCCGACGAGATTACGCCAACAGATGATAGTATTCCAGTTCTTTTCTATGAAAACAGTGAAATGGCTGCTGCGATTGCTTTTGAGCATCCTGAAGATGGATACAGGACTGTATATTGTGCTTTCGGAGTCGAGGCTATTCCCTACAATCCGGAGGTTGATGATATTATTGACCGGGCAGGTTTTCTTGAAAATGTCCTGCTCTGGTTAAATTTCGAAGAAAATATTCTTATTGGAGAAGAGGGTAAGACAATCCCGACATCATATAGTCTCGCTGCATATCCGAATCCTTTTAATTCTACTTTAAGAATTTCAATTGAATTACCCAAACAAAGCCAGGTAAAAGTCAGGATATTGAACGTACTTGGCCGCCATGTAAAGTCATGGAATCCGGGTGTGTTCAGAGCCGGAAGTCATTCATATTTGTGGAATGCAGAAAAAATGTCAAGCGGAATATATTTCGTTCATCTTGAAGTGCCTGGAAAGGTAAGCGCTATCAGAAAAGTAGTATTGATGAAATAAGGAAAAGCAGAAATCCTAAAAGAACTGACGGAACACCAAAAAGTCCAATTGCTTAGGTGAAGGATTTGTTCACATTATAAACGTGTGCTCAGACTGCATGCTGCCGAGTTTTACCGGAACTAATCTTTTATATCAATGAACTTTTGCGTTTTTTGTATATTGCAAATATTATTTATCTATAAAGCTGGAAATGCCGGTGTTAGATTATTGATATGAACGAGGTGATGGAATAAGCGCAAGGCATGTTCGTTTGGCAGTTGTTTCATTCGAGACTTTATGGATTATTAAAACCAGGAGCAATGTCTCACCACCACCCAAGCATTTTCCACCAGATCATACCTGGACCTAACCAGATGACCAGATGGAATAATGACACGAGAAAGCCTTTCGAGAACCAGGTATGCGCGGGGACATAGCCGAGTCCAAAGTAGATTATGACCGGTCCGGTCGAATAGTTCGTAGTGCAGGCGCACAGATTTGAAAAGTAAGCCAGGATGGCAATAGACAGCATTACCGGTGCACCGACCCCCAACGCCACACCGAAGAAAGCGGCAACGAGTGCGGAGATATGGGCTGTTAACATGGAAAACCCATACATGGAATAGAAATAGATCAAGGCGAGAATCAAGATGACGGTGATGCCGTTAAAGTTGCCAACCAAGTCTTGCATATATGACGAAAACCAATCGATAAGACCATAGTTTTTGAGGCTGTTTGCCATCGTGAGTAATCCCCCCAACCAGATCAGTGTATCCCACGCCTTGCTAATTTCAATAATATCTCCCCACTTCAACGTCCTGGTCAGGATGAGCAGACAAACGCCGATCCAGGCAACAAGCGTTGTACCCATGCCATGGAATGGCTTTGTTGACCACAGTACGATCAGTACAATAAAGACGATCCCCATCATCTTCTCGCCCGGTTTCCAATTGCCCATTAATTCGAGTTCTTTACGAGCCTTCTCCTGAGCAGGAAGAGTATCCTTTAGCGTGGGTTTTGCTATAAGATTAAGAAAGAGTGGGAGAAGCAACAGACCGATGAGACCGGGAACGATTGCACCAAGCGCCCATGTTCCCCATCCAAAATCAATATCAAAAATATCACTGGCAGCTCGCGCCACCAGCGGATTTGCAGCCATACCCGTGAGAAACATCGCAGCGGCAATCAGGTTCGCATGAGCGCCAACAAGCACCAGGTATTCCCCGGCTCGTTCAGGGTTCTTTCCGGGATGAGAGTCCAATGCATTTGCAAGCGATAGTGTAATCGGTGCAAGGATACCCCCTCCCCGGGCTGTGTTCGAGGGTACGACCGGTCCCAACAAAAATTCAGCACCGCAAATTGCGTATCCAATTCCGACGGTTGATTTTCCAAGCAGTTTGACAAGCATCAGTGCCAATCGTCTGCCAAAACCGGTCTGCACGACACCGCCAGCAATTAAGAACGCGGCAACAACGAGCCAGACAGTTGAGTCACCGTAGCCTGAGAGCGCTTCTTTAGGAGTCAGTGTCTTCGTCACCATCATAGCAACGAGCCCAAATAAGACCATGGCGCCCATGGGAAATGGACGCAGGATAAAGCTGATAATCACAGAGATGAATACCGCAAAGATGTGCCATGCTTGCACTGGCATATTTTGCGGAATGGGTAAGAACCAAAGTATTATAGCAAGAGTAACACAGATACTGAGTTTCAGGAGACTCTGGTTGCGGGAGAGTTCTTGCGGTGTATGGTTCATCTCGCTTTATTTTCGCGTTTCAAGGGTGGTGGTTGCATTTCTTTAGCATCTATTTTATCAATAATGCTTTGCGAGTTTCTTTTATAGCTCCTGCTTCAACTATAAAGAAGTAGATGCCGGAAGCTGCTGTTCTATCCTGCCAGTTGAGCTGATGATAACCCGGTGATCTCGTTCCATAGTTTATATTGGCGACCTCTCTTCCGAGAAGGTCTAAGACTTTCAAGGAAATGGCAGCTTTCTGCGGAAGAGCAACCTCAATCGACACAGAAGGATTAAATGGGTTGGGCCAGGGCTCACTAACAGAGTACTCCACCGGCATTATTAACGATTCGCCGGCATCGGAGTAAGACAGGTAGAATTGAGATACATCTGATGAGGTTTGCGCTCCAGCTTCATCCATAGCCACGACCCACCAGGTGCAAACTTGTTGGTATTCCAAATCAAATCCGATAGTGTCAATACAGACAGAAAAGTCGTTCATCAGTAATTCATCAAATCGGGCAGTATCACCGTTCGTGGCAATATTAATGGAATAATAAACCATCCCATCAGGATCGTTTGACGTTTCCCATTCAAAATTGACAACATCGCCTTCCACAGAATCGCCATTTTCAGGGCTTAACAACCTGAAGGGTGAAGGAGCAGTATTCTCATTGATAATAGTAAATATTACCTCGTCACTGTCTGAAATATCCTCAGGATTTGTCGCAATAAACGTAATAGTATCAGATCCTGTCCACTCTTCATCAGGCGGAGTGATCATTACAAACCGATTTACAATTTGCACGATCAGGTCATCATTCCCCTCCCACGTCCAGAACAGCCGGTTGTGGGGGTAGTTTGGATCAAGTGAATAATCGTCTAATCGGAAGTATTCAAAAGAATTACCAACGATAATTGTCTGGTCAGGGATGTTGCCGACAAATGGACCTGTTCCATCTTCAATAACTGCAAGAGATACGGGTATTTCTTTACTTTGCAGACTCGTATCATTTGTCCGGATCAATATTGAACCTTCATACTCTCCAAAGGGGATGTTTTCACCGGAAACCGTGACTAACGTACCACTATTCCCACCACCGGGTATAATACCTGCACTACTTGAAAGCGATAGCCATACGGATGGAACTGATACTTTAATTGCCAGTTCATTCTCAATATAATTTGCACTATTATGTAAGATGGTCAGTCCTATATCCCGATCATAATCCTGTATGCCGATAGTGGATTCGTCAAGACGATCATCGTTGGGTATGTTCATATCAAGATATTGAAAAATGATCGCTCCACTTTCATTAAAAATAATTTGAAAAGTATATGGTCCGCCTCTTCCACCCCAGCCCCTGACCTCGGAATACGTTACTACTACACTATCATTATTATTGCTCCAGAGAGAAATTTGACCATCTCCTTCTTCGGTCAGATCTAAATCATCCCACCAAGGGGCAATTATCCCTCGTGAAGCCAGGTTTGTAGGTAAAGCCCTGTTTCGCCATAATGCATCCTGTTCCGGAGCAAGAGTGATATACCCATTTGTACATATCCAGAACAAGCTGTACCCGGATCCATAGTATTCAAAATCAAATGGAAAATCGTAAGGGCCTGCAAAACCGTCATCACCATCAGGCCTGAAACCGGTTATCTCTTCGCCTTCCCGTTCATGCCATTGAAAAGGTGTGCTATTTATTTCATTCGAATCCCGCCAGATATATCCAAAATTATCAGGACCTCCCCAATTGTCCAGTTCTTGCGGTCCGGGCAACCCTTCATCACCTTTTTGTTCCTTCACTTCCCAATTTATTTGCTTCTTTGGTTGAGCTGTCACCCCGGGTCGCATGGTTCCCAAGCCTCGGTCGTCAAGTTCCGCACCTGATTTTGCAATCGACTTTATAGATTTCCTTGATGTGCGCAAACCTGTTCTCCGGTTTCGTTCAGTTTGATCCAATTCGCCATCAATCACTAATGCAGTCCATGTCAATGCTCCACCGGTCTCATTAGCAATAAGTATCGAATCGCTTTCAGTGCCGCCGCCGACTACAATAAAATTCATTCGTTCCGGGGAGATTGATGCTTGAGGCGGATTACTCATTAGACCAAGGTCATCCGTGAAAAGAATTGCGCGACCATTTTCTAGAGGAGCTGCTCCTTCAGATTCGCTGTTCCAGTACGCATATTGAAGACCTCTGCTTTGATCAGGACATTCGATGCCGATAGTTGCATAATCATTATCGCTTATATCATTTGATCGATAACTGATTGTCTGGTACTGAAAGAGAATTTTTCCGTTACCGGTATTGGTTTGCCAGACAGCAGGGTCAAACAGGATTAACTGGAAATCTTCATTAACATTATTGTGTGCTGTCCTGCAATTCCACTGTACAATCAACCTGCCGCCAGCAACATCATTATACGTGTAAATCCCACCGCCGGTTGTGCGAAGATCATCCCAGAAGGGTGCAATCATGGCTGGCGGTCCATTTGGATTTGGTATTGGCCAGTTCCGAAAGAGAGGTATCGAAGGGTGTGCACCAAAACACATCCAGCCATTACTGCATATCGTAGCCTGTCTGTAATCTTTGCCATAATACCTGAATGTAAAAGGAAGATTGATAACAGCGGCATCATCGTCTTCGTCGGCAATATCCTCAATTACCAGCAACTCACCGATTATACTAATTTCAGTCCAGGCATAAGTTGGAACTGTACTATATATTGAATCAGAATCCTCGTCATCGAGTGCCCAGTAACCATATTCATCCGGACCTATCGGACCGTTTCCTTGCGGATCAGCGATAAACAGAAAATATTGGATGCTGTCAGTTGCGCCTGATTCATTCTCAATTATCAAAACCAGTGGAATTATTTCGCCAATGGATGCAAGTTCGTTTACCGAAATCTGAAATGGATCGTCTTCGTTATCACTTATATTTCCAGGTTCAATATCATCAAATGATGCAATACTGTCTATAATCGTAATAGATTCACTTGTTGAACGTAGAACTGCCGATAGTGCAACAGCCGCTATGGAACCGGTATTTTCAACTCCAAGATAAAAATCTTCGGTTTCTCCGGGCATTATTTTGTTCTCTTCATTCATAACGACCGGTTCGCCTGAAGCGATAAACGACCAGGCGGTTACAGGAATCGGAACTGCTGAAACAAAATCTTCACGACCTACTATTGTCAAAGTTAAAGAAGGAACAGCACCATCCTGTACTCTTGATGCCACTCGAACCTGGATGTCATCCATTAGAGTATGCTGGCCGCCGGGAGCTAAAGCTGGAACAATCAGTTCATCAATATGGTGACATATCAACCGTGAATCTTCACTGGTGATAATAGCATTATACTGTGTGGAAGAATCAGTGCCGCTGTTGCTTACCGTTAGTTCAAGTGTCAACATTTCGCCTGGATTAGCTTGGCCATTCCCTTCATCTCCATCGTCGATTCCGACGGAAACAAATCCAACAAAAATATTATCAGTACTTTTTCTGATTACCATCTGGTAAGGAATAATATTGTCGCCAACCACAGTAAGCATCAGGGAATCATATTCCGACGGTTCGGCGATTAATAACCTGGTGTATCCAAATTCATTGAAACGACGGGAGTCTATGATTTCATCATCAAGAGTGAGGGTTGCCCAGGAATATTCGGGAAGATCTCCGGCAACGTCTATTTCCACGTCCAAATGATTTTGACCAGATCCAAACTCAACATCGTGTATTACGACCGGCTGTAATGGTACACCTGCCCAAATCCTTAGAGCAGGATCGCCCATCAAATTGTTCCAGTGGGAGAAATCGTCAATATGTACCTGGTCGTTTGTGCCGATGTAGGCTTCGTATAAACGAATTTTTGCGTGAACAAGCGCCCAGCCTATTGATCTGATATTCTGATGCAAAACACCTTCGTAAAATGCTGCATCAATTACATTATTAAACCGGGTATGTGTCCCGGCAGTCGAAGTACCGATACAGGCGACACCACCCCTAAAATTATTGATACCTGTGCCGGCTCGAAAAATACCCTCACTTTTTGAGGTCGCTTCGTAAGTGAAATTACCGGTACCACATGTAATTAAAGTGAAGACAGGCAGCCGGGTACTATTAGTAAAATTGTTGATATGATTGTTAGTCCATCCACTCATTCCCAGGTAACCGCGATAGTTGACAAAACATGCGCCGTTATTCACGCTATTGACAATAAAATTTGGTATATTCCCTTCCATCGTGTACCATAATGTGTCCGATGAAATATCATTTTCGGTGAACATCCATTTTATTGTACGGTTCGTGTAAATAGTGCTGATTCCAGAACCAGAACCGGCTGTCAAAACAACATTTTCAAGCCACCTGGTATCATCAACTTCTACATCACGTTCATAAGCAATTGTTTTATTGACTACTCTAAGCAGAGTGGTCAAATCCCTGACGCTGAATCTTCCGACAGATATATCAGCAAGGATATCGTTGCCATCAAGCAAAGAATATCCATAGTCGCCATATTCCGAATGATGCACCATGCGGAATGGAGACTGGATAGCATTACCGCTGTCGCCAATCAGCAAAAGATGATCCAGGGGAACAGCTTCCTCATCGTTATAACGATTTCTTACAAGCTGCATAATAGAGGTTGATGAGGCAGTGTTAGCCGGTGATTCTATTTCAACAGTATAACCCTGTTGAATTTTCCAGCTTATATAACCTGCCAATGCATTGCGAACATTCTCGTCTTCATCGGCAACGATCAGGATACGTCCAAGCGGGGCAACTTCCACAAAATCGAGTTCGTCTAATTCATCAGTATTGAGAATATGGCTGTCTAAAATTCGCCGCATGTCGGAAGATATCCGGATTTGCCCGGTTCTTCCCGCTGATCGATTATCAACGCCATCAAATTCTGCTGTTAAAACAATGTCTTTTGAAATGGACAACCTTCCGCTCTCATCGAAAGCAAAGGGAACAATCTTTATTGGAAAAATACGGACACCGCGAAAAAGCGCCGGTTCGCCGACTTCAACGTATGGTTGTTGATCAACCCGGTCTGGCATGTAGATTTCAGTTGCCTCCGAACTGTTTCCAATCCGGATTGCAGCATTTAATCCTGTGCCATTCGGAACTGCCACCCAGGCAGCAAGCTGGGCAAGTGAAGAGATATCAGACAGCGAATTTATATTGTTCAGGTCATAGTTTTGAGGATTGTCAAGCAATGAAGTAGAATTTATTTCCAGGTGGGCTTCAATTCCTGTCCGGTTCGAGCTTATTCCTGACCAGGAAACTGGCTCAGATGTTTGAACAGCCAGACCCTCTGACAGTTTTCCAATTAAAAGCAGGAAAAATAAAACTGCCTTTTCTTTGCTATGTCCTGAAATCTTCATTGGTAATAGTATGAATTTTTCTTAAGCCTTTTTTGTTGTCATCGGACAGATCATAATTCAATAAAGTTGTCTTGTATGATGTTTTTATGAGAAGAACAAATCGAATCTAATATAGATTGAGAAGTTAGAAAAGATTTCGAGGTACGGCAACAAGAAATAAGAGGAAAATGAAAATATTTTACTAAGACAAGATCAGTAGAATTTCTAAAAAATAATTATCTATTGCCCTTATTCGATTGACAATGCTCATCATCATTCTCATATTATTAAATGCGGGTTACAGACAGATTAATACTCCGCTGAATTCAGTCATATCGGTTGATATATTTATATATTGCAATAAACTATATCTGCATTTTCACTTATCTTAAAGAGGCTTTATGTTTACACTGGCTTCCAACCCATTGATCTCAGCTGAAGCGATAGCTGAGCGTGTTTCAGAGCTCGCAGGATATCTTTCTACTGAGTTCGTTCCCAAAGGTCCGGTCACAGTACTTGCCATGCTGAGGGGAAGCTATGTTTTTGCCGCTGATCTGCTGAGAGAACTTTCTCGAAAGGGAGTCATAATTGAAGAAATAGACTTTATCGAAGCCTCAAGTTATGGTGCAGATACAGTATCATCAGGAACTGTCCGGATCAATAAGGGTTTCAGTTGTGATATAACCGGTAAACAGGTACTTATTATTGACGATATTCTTGATACAGGCAATACGATTCGCCATATCCTGGGTTACCTCGCTGACCAAAATCCCAAATCTATAACTACCTGTTTTCTTTTAGACAAACCGTCCCGTAGGGAACATGACGTCGAAGCTGATTATGTCGGTTTTAAAATAGAAGATAATTTTGTCGTCGGTTATGGACTGGATTTCAATCAACGGTTCCGTGAGCTGCCGTACATAGGAATTATCGAGGAAAGAGCGTAAATAGTTCCTGTAGAAAAACAACAACCGCCGTCATTGCGAGGAAGCGAAGCGACGAAGCAATCTCCTGAATTACAACAATCTAAAATGATTGAGATTCTTCACTTCGTTCAGAATGGCATAAAAATTAAGTACTTGTGGTTTGGTCTAAACAATTACAAATATTCAGGAACCGATGATATTTATTAAGTCACTTCACTGTTGATACCGTTAATATGCGAAATTTCTTCCACAGACGGCGTCCACGGTATTTAATATTTGCCCGTATCTTTGCAGTATCAGGAATAATTGCGGGGGTAATCTGGGCTGAACGTTTTGCGCCCATGTTGACCTCACGATTGAAACTCAATACTTTCATTGATCTTGGAATAAAATTATATAATAAATATGTTAAACAAGCATGAGTTCCGGCGCTATTATATTAGTATCCCTTGCGGCGTTTCTTGTACTCCTGATGTCTCTTGACAGGCTGCTTCAAGCCTTCAATCGACCACCCGGAAAAATATTCGACGGAATTCAACTCATTGTTGCCATATCCGGCGTTGTTGTTCATGGAATTCTGTTTGGCGGCATTCCGTGGACAATAAAATTCTTCCTTGTAACAATTACAATACCTGCGCTGATTGAAATTATTGGAATCAAAACCGGTTTCCCTTATGGTAAATATCGCTATACGGAAAAAGCAGGCGCGGTTATTCCGGGGGGTGTGCCATTAACAGTAATTCTCATGTGGTGGGGATTATTGTACGTGGCATTTAATACTGCAATTGCCTTAACAAATATCCTTCACATCGGAAACCCAGATATCCTGATAATTATTATAACTGCCATAGCGGTTACTTTATGGGATCTGACAGGTGATCCTGTAGCGGTAAATGCGGGTCTCTGGACCTGGGAAAAACCCGGTAGATATTACGGTATTCCTGCGACAAATTTCGCGGGCTGGTTATTCACCTCAATCATCGCGATCTTAGCGGTAAGGATTATTGCCGGGACATTCCCTGATCCTGACAACCTGTCAATACCCGGCTGGTTGATATTTACCCCCGTATTTCTTTTCGGAATCCTCCTGCTGAATTATGCCGGTGCGGCAAAAAAAAGAGGGCTGCCCCTTGCTGCCTGGATCAGCCTGTGTTATGGTCTATTTGTACTTGCCATATTTGTTCTGAACAGTATTTGATTTAATAGATACTCCGGTTGGAGAGTAGTCCTTTGCGTATTCTCTGAGATCTTTGCGGTTTATCTTTTTTTACCGCAGAGAACTCAAGTAGGCGCTAAGTTCGCTAAGAATATTTTTGCGTTCTTTGTGGATTCTCTGAGATCTTTGTGGTTTATTGGGGTTCTGTAAATCAACGCACGTATAACAGTTTTCTCGTGGTATTCCAGCCTGAATCGGATGAGATCCTGAGGAAATATACTCCTGATGAACCTTGAGCCCACCAGCTCAGGTGATGATAACCGGGATTGAGTTTGTCGTCAATGAGAACAGCAACACTCCTGCCAAGGATATCATAAATTTCAGCTTTTACAATCCCTGATTTGGGCACACCGACAACGACACGAACAACAGGATTAAATGGATTGGGATACACAGCCGATAGTTCCCAGGTTGTGGGAATGCCTTCAAACTGTTTTGCAGCGACATTGTTGCCGTAAAAGAGAACATGGCTCTGGTTGGAATTGGTAGTGTGACCGGCAATGTCTTGAGCATAGACGTGCCAACGGTAAACGTTTTCCAAATCAAGATCATTGATGGTTCTAAACGTATCCTGGTTTGTCCTGAAACTTCTCGGATGCTCGAGATCATCTTCTGGTGTTATTACAAGCACATAACTCACTTCATCATCAATGGTATAATCAACCGATTGATTCCAGGTGAACAGTATCGAATCATTTTCGATGATTGAGCTATCTGCAGGAGTGCCGAGATCGAATGGTTCAGGTGGGAATCCTTCGTTAGTAATGAAAACACGGTGAACTTCGTTTGAATATGTACGCAAACCCAGGTTATCTTCAGCATACACCTTCCACACGTAATCAGATTCATAACGTGGGAATTCCGAAATTGATATGAATGTGTCGGTGTTGGTGAAATAAATGGACGAATCGACAAATTCGTAATTTCTGGCTATCTCAAACCAGTAGCGAACTATGTCGCCTTCATTGGGATCAATCGCAGGATACCAGGTGAACTGAACATGAAAGAATTCATTGGTATCTTCATCTGCCGGAGAGCCAAGACTGAATGGTTCAGGAGCAAAACCATCTCCTGTTACAAATAAGTTGCGTACTTCTGTAGAATAGGAGCGCAACCACATATCATCTTCAGCATAGACACGCCAGTAATAAAGGGTCTCCAAGCCAAGAATAGCCGCATCCACGAAAGTTTCGGTTCCGGCTGGGACAAGAGTTGACTGTTCGAAATCCTCAAAAAGTGAATATTCCAGGGTATAACGGATTTCGTCATCTTCGTTAGGATCTGCCGCAGCATCCCATCTGAAGACTATCGGCATGGTATCGTTGGTATCCGTATCCGCCGGGGAAACAAGATCGAACTCCTCAGGAGGTTCGAATTCTGTATAGCGTTCCGCTGAGAAAGGAATAATATCTAACCTGGTATCGACGGTATCGCCTAAACCATCAGGATTCTGTTCTTCATGAAATGGTCCCGATTCATCACCCCAGAAATTGTTTTCTGCTTCTATAACTCCCATATTCCCTTCCCTTCTGGAATAACCTGCCGCTATTGGATTGTTTCCGATAAAGTCGTTATCGTAAACATCAAAAGTAGCGTCCTCGAGGGAAGTTAATGCTCCGTAATACATCGTATCCGCTTCCAGCCCAATATAATTGGTATTGGCTACAAAGAGGTTATCATGTATCGTGACGAAAGGTTCCCTGTTATTTGCCCTCGTGCCATAAATTGCACCGGCAAAAGTGGAACGGTTACGGATGAACACATTGTTGTATATAATGCCGTTATCTTTCATTTGTAAGGCACCTCCCCCGCGTTCGGCTTCATTTTCAATAAAACTATTATCAGATATCTCCGTATATTCCATTTCCGGACCTATTACAGCAGCTCCTCCTACTCCGCGCCGATGAACAACATCAAAAGCTCTGTTTCCAGAGAATAGATTCCTGCGAATGATCAGTGAGTCCATAAAGGAGCAGGAAAGAGCTCCCCCGAATCCACCAGAGTTTTGCAAAAAAATATTATCTTCCATTATACTATCCAGATAATATATTCTGATCGCTCCTCCAGTACTGCGGGCTGTATTTCCTTCGAAAAGGTTCCTCCTGATAACAGTTGAAGCTCCAAAGATGTTGATAGCGCCGGAAATATTGTTCGACTCATTATTAATAAAGGAATTATATTCGATGATCATGGTGGAGTAGCTAACCCCCAGTGCGCCGACGGTATTCGCTGCATTGTCTTCAAATCGATTATATCGAACGCTGCCGTCACAATATTGTAAATATGCAGCGCCATAACTACGTGCTGCGTTATCCCTGATTATATTTCTTATTAAATGAATCTCAACTAATTGATCTTCAATTCCATCAGCCCGGATACCACCTCCGATTGAATCGGGCAGATTACCCTCTGTAATTGTCAATCCAAAGATTATTACCGCCCCCACAGTACCTGGCCGAATTGTTATCGGACGAAGGTCGTGTGCTCCCAACAGTATCGTTTCTTCTATTACTGAGGTATCTTCATCGAGAATATATTCGCTGGCTATTGTCAATCCGTGCAGGCGGATAATTACACCTTCTTCGTATTCTCCTGTCGCTAATAGTACCGTATCGCCCTGGCTCGATTCGTCAATAGCATCTTGAACAGTCTCGTGATCATTCGGCACAGGGAGAATGTCAGCATTTATTTTTTGTCCAATGAAGATGAAAAATAAAGAGGTGCAGAGGATAAATAGCATCCTGGAGTGGGATGAAGTGCAATCCTGGAAACGGAAATGTCTAACAGTGTCATTGAAATTATTCGCTTCGTTCTTATGAACAAGGCTCACCTGCTGACTCCTTAGAAAGTAAAGAATACTGATAAAGAATAAATATTTCCTATCTAAGAACATCGTATCTTTTATTTATACTGATCGATATATTGGTATAATGAAATATTACTACGTGATATTCGAATCCGATGGGGCTGTCCCATAATTCTGAAAAATGATAATAATGTCATTCCTGCGAACACAGGAATCCAGGAATATCAAGTGGTTAGTAAGATGTGGATTCCCGGATCAAGTCCGAGAATAACATTATGGGATAACTCCCAACTAAACAACTACGTAAGCAAATTATTTAAAATATTTCAGTTGCTTATGGATTGCATGGTATAATGATAGAGTAGCCAACACTGCCCTCTGTTCCACCGTCATCGTCAAGTCTATAAAAAATATCGTTATCACCTGGATCAGCAACCCAATCTATATCTTCGAAAGTATGCAATTGAGGACCATTGGGATCACGTGTCCAATCAGCTTCCGTTTCACCATCGATCTCAATTATTATGCTTGCATCAACTGATTGAATATCTCCACCCGTAAGATCACCAAAGTATATCTTACCTAAGGCATCATCAGTCGATGGTGCAGTAATGTGATAGTGTCCTACATCGACTGCAGGATCATCTGCAAGCCATGACTCATCCTCCCATGCTCCAGCAATGAATACCGCTACCAGCACAATAGCAATGACTATAGTACAAATCCATTTCACCTTCATTTTACACCTCCGTTTTAATGAAATCAAGTACAATAGTTAACATAAGTTTTTTTTTTTTTGCAAAATCAAGACTTTGAGCCTACTAAATTGCTATTTTTGCTGTTTGGCTCTCGGAGCATTGTTGAGGATGAGTCTTCTTTTGTGAAATGGTTTGTTGCGAAGGGTAGGGATTATTAAATAACGAGTTGGAAATTGATGTCCGGATTCCCTGGTCAAATCCGCCTCGGGCGGATAAATCCTGCCCCTACAATATGCGAATTTATTCCAAGGGCTTCAAATGTTCTAACTATGAAATACGCCGTCCGGGTTTGACCTCGTCATCGGGAGTTAATAGTCTCAGGTTTTTGTCGTCCTGTACAGCGAGGAGCATTCCCTGGCTTTTTACACCGCGAATTTTTGCCGGTTGAAGGTTTGCCACGACAATAATAGTGCGTCCGATCAATTCTTCAGGGGAATAATGCTGAGCGATACCTGCAACGATCTGTCTTTTCTCAGAGCCAATATCGACTTGAAGCCTGAGTAACTTATCTGTGTCTGGGACAGCCTCAGCTTCCAGGATAGTTGCAGTGCGAAGATCGACCTGCTTGAACTGGTCATAGGTGATGATTCCATCTTCAGGAGTTTTGGCTGGTTTCTTTTTCTCCGGTGCAGGTTTTTCGATTTTTTCGCTGGTTTTAGGTAGTGTTACACGGGGAAAGATAGCGTCACCATGGATGACTGTCCTGCCGGAGAGCACATCTGACCAGGCTGTATCCTGCCATACGATATTATCATTCAGCGGTGCATTAATTCGACGCAACAGTTCAAGTGTTTTTGAAGGCATAACCGGGCTTAACAGGACTGTGGCAATACGTATTCCTTCAAGCGCCACTGCAAGCGTTTCTCCAGCCGTATCAAGGTCGGTTTTGGCTGTTTTCCAGGGCTCTGCGACAGTCACATAACGATTGATCGCGCGAACAAACTGCATGATTTCCTCAATCGTTGAATGCATCTGGAGTGATTCGATCTTTTTGCGGACTTCTACAGCAGTACGTCCTGCGAGGGAGATAATTTCGTTCTCATCATCAACTGGAACGTCCGGAACAACACCATCGAAATACTGAACCAGTAGTTTTGTCAGGCGGTTCACCAGGTTTCCGAGATCATTTGCAAGGTCAGAATTTACTCGTCTGATAAAGTTTTTTTCGCTGAATGCCGCATCCTGCCCGATAACCATCTCTCTCATCAGTACGTAACGGAAAGTGTCGGCTCCGTAAGGTTCTACCAGGTCAAGCGGTTTAATAACGTTTCCCGTGGTTTTGGACATTTTTACATCATCTTTCGCCAGCCACCATCCATGAGCCAGGATGTGTTTCGGCAGTTCAAATCCGGCAGCATGAAGCATGATGGGCCAATAGACAGCATGGGTCGTAAGAATGTCTTTTCCAATAAGATGGTAGTTGCAGGGCCAGGAGGGTGAGGTGCCTTCAGGCGGTGAAATTGTGGCTGAATAATAATTGATTAATGCATCAAACCAGACATAGATGACATAATCCTCATCCCATGGAATTGGAATACCCCATTTTAACCGGCTCTTGGGTCTGCTGATGCATAGATCTCCCAGGGGCTGACGGAGAAAACCGAGTACTTCATTAAGTCGAAATTCAGGAAGTACCGCATCATGGTTTTTCTCATAATATTCAATCAACCAATCCTGGTATTTTGACATTTTAAAGAAATAATTGGTCTCCTTGATTTTCTCCACAGGACGATTTCCAATCGGGTCCTTTCCGTCGATCAGGTCCTTTTCGGTAAAAAACCGCTCCTCTGAAACTGAGTACCAGCCTTCATATTCTTTCTGGTAAATATCGCCCTTGTCATAGATATTGTTAATAATATCAAAGACTACTTTTTTATGCCTGTCTTCCGTAGTGCGGATGAAGTCATCATAACTGATGTCCAGTTTCTCCCACACTTCTTTGTATCGTTTGGAGGTGAAATCACAATGTTCCTGTGGGCTGCGTCCGAGTTCTCTTGATGCATCAGCAACTTTCTGACCATGCTCATCAGTGCCGGTCAGGAAATGAACATCTTCTCCAAACAGACGATGATAACGTGTCAGCACATCAGCGAGTATGGTTGTATAAGCGTGTCCAATATGCGGCTCATCATTGACGTAGTATAATGGCGTAGTAAGATAGAATTCTTTTTTCATGTTACTGTTTCAGTACTTTCTTTAAGTTTCTTTGTTTATGGTAAGGATTGATTTCAGATTTCACCGTATCAATTAGTCCGATTAGTATAAAGCGACAGTATGATTGAGTTAGTTCAATATTGAAAACCGGAATATAGTAATGCTAACAAGTAGTAAATGCAAATATCACCTTATAAACTTCCCCAAAGGGGAACAATATGAATAGCCGTGGGTGTCAAACCCACGGAAAATGATTGCCACAACCATCTCGTCCCTGAAAGGGGCGTACAACAGTATGTTCAACCCCTTCAGGGTTGGTATTATTGCTTTTACTCCACTCCACGGGTTTCACCCGTGGCTATTCATATTTATCTCCTTCGGAGATATTTTCATCAAAACAAAGAAACCCCACATCACATTCAATAAAGCTGAATACTCTATTGCAAAGAGGATTCAAGGGTTGCCGGTCAAATTAAGCCATCATTTGTCGATCAAAATGAACAGACACAACAGTACACATAAGCCGTAAATCCCCGAACCACCTTATCATTTCTTCGGAGAATGTCGATTTTTGGAGCTTCGATGTTTGCCGGGCTTTGAGTATGCACTTTTATGCTTTTTAGGACTTTCTTTCGTAATTGGAGCTATTTCTACCATTTCTATTAATTTTGAAGTTTGTTTTTGTTTTGGTTTTGTAACAGGTCTTTTTGCTGTTTTTGTGTTTTTAGCATTTACCTTTGGTTTTGATTTTTTTGAACCTGAATATCTCTTTGTTTTTGGGTGCTTTTTTGCAGATTTTTCTGGTTCAGCCGAAGCGACAAGGTTTCCAGTGACTTCTTCCTGTAGAGAAGGATCTTTTTTGAATGTAATCAGGGACGGTGGTTCTGTGGATTCAAGATCCCAATCAGAGAAGGTTTTCATTTGGTCAATACTAAATGAACTACGATTCCCATCTCTCCAGCAGATTCCACAGGATTGCGAACACATATCAATTTTCTCAACAATTCCATCTCCCCGAGGACCTTTTACTTTTGTTTCCAGTTTTGGGAACAGATTGTTAACATCTCGATATTGCTCGACCTCGTACCTCAGGCAGCAACGTAACCTCCCGCATAACCCAGTATTTTTCTGGGGATTCAGCAAAAGATGCTGTTCTTTTACCATATTGGTGGTAATAGGCTGAAATTCCCTGATCCAGGCACAGCAGCATAGTTCAAGTCCACAGATACCAATCCCGCCCAGACGTTTCGATTCGTCTCGTGAGCCTATCTGGCGTAAATCAATACGAGTCCGGAAGTGTTGCGCCAGATCCTTTACAAGTTCGCGAAAATCGACCCTGCCGTCGGCAGTGAAATAGAAAGTGAGTTTTTTGTTGTCAAACTGATATTCGGAATTTGCCAGTTTCATTTCCAATTCGTTTTTTTGCACAAATTCACGAAATATATGTCTGCTTTCTTTCTCTAATCTCCTGTTATCTTTTTGTTTTAGAATGTCATCTTTATTGGCACGGCGCAATATGGGTTCAATTTCTTCCTGTGGCTGATCCTCTTCCAGCCAATTTTCCATATCTGATTCAATCAGGCTTACATGACCCATATCTTCACCCCTGTCTGCAGCAACGATTACTATATCGCCGATGCTTAAGGGGAATTCTTGTGGATTTGAATATATCCCTTTGCGCCGCCCTTTGAATTCAATTTCAACGAGCGACATCATTATCTCCGATTAACTTATTCAGAACATAGTGAATGAAAATATTTAGATTTTTATCACACTATCAGATTACTACTTCATCATCCCCGGTTACAACACCCTATCAAAATTAGCTCTTATTAATGATATTATTCATCCGCATTGCGATTAATACCTGATGTTATAAAAAATGTATTATTGCGGCTTATTTACTGCCGGCGCAAACAGTATTTTTCTCAAGCTGACTAAAAGAGTATGAATAACCACAGCCGGTTGAACATTTCCTGTC
This sequence comes from Candidatus Electryonea clarkiae, assembly GCA_030765455.1. Lineage (GTDB taxonomy): Bacteria > Electryoneota > Electryoneia > Electryoneales > Electryoneaceae > Electryonea > Electryonea clarkiae. The sequence goes on from JAVCCM010000166.1 coordinate 33,171, forward strand.
AAATCCAGGCGAGCCTGATCAATCTCTTCCAGCGCCATAGCAAAATCACGTCCGCTGCAAAAATTAGCGAAACGTACCAGGGCTTCTTCTTCAGATTGTTCTTTATTTTCATCGCTTGATGAATCATATCTTTGGACGTCCCGCAGCCATTCTATCATTAATCCAAGCAAACGTGGTAGATTACCCGCCTTATCTCTGCCGGTTAGTTTATCAACTTCAGCGTCAATAATCCCCGGGTCTCCTTTTGCCAGTAATCGAAACACTTCAACTGCTTTTTCAATTTCTTCTACGGGATTTCCTGATGCCCATTCAAGGGCTCTATACCATGAACCGTAAGAAAGCCGTGTAGCTGTTTTCGCCTGTTGTTCGTCAACACCAATTTTCTCCTGAAGTTCATTTTTTATTACCTCGCCCGGCAGAGGAGGAAAACGAATTGCTTGACAGCGCGAATATATTGTTGAGAGTAATCGTGATTCATGTGAAGAGATCAAGATAAAGACTGTACCAACGGGAGGTTCTTCCAATAATTTCAAGAATGCATTTGCCGCTTCTTTTCTAAGCCTGTCAGTCTGGCTGATGATAACCACCCGGCGGTTACCACTGAAAGCTGTCATACTGAATTCTTTGCGAAGAGTTCTTATATGTTCTACCAGGATTTCTTTCCCGCCATCCACATTAAGAGGGGAATAGTAATTTTCAACTTTGGCATCAAGAGCTTCTTCTATTCTTTTACTCTGTTTTTCTGAATACTCCTCACTTGTTTCACCTTCCGATCTGTCCTTCGGTTTAGGCATGGGGAAGAGAATTTTTAAATTCGGATGTTGTAAAAATCGGCTTTTTGAACAGGACGAACATTGCTCGCATGGAATAATCTCACCCATTTCATTCGCCTGTCCCGGACTTAGGTCGCAAATCAGTGCTCTTGCAAAATCAATTGCCGCTGCTTCTTTCCCAACGCCCTCAGCTCCAAGAAAGAGGTAGGCATGTGCAAGCCTGTCTGAAAGGAGCGCTTTGCTTAGGACTTTTGATATTTTTTCCTGTCCGATCAGATTCTTAAAATGGACGGTAAGTGTTTCTTTCGTAGAATTCATTTACTCAATATCTTGTATTTACTGTTTCATTTATCAGTGTATGAGAATCTCAACCCAGCCATTTCAAAGGATCTTCGTTTTTTCTTTCGTGCCATATCTGAAAATGGAGACTGGGTGATCCCAGGTTGTTTGAATTGCCTACAGTGCCGAGTACTCGCCCCGGTTGAATTTTTTCGCCTTCGCTTACCCAGATATCACCGAGATGGGCATATACAGTATAGTATCCATTACCGTGTTCCACCAACAATGTAGTGCCGAATCCTCTTAAGTATGTAATCCTGGTGCATGTGCCACCTTGAACAGCAACAACTTCATCTCCTTCTTTAGCGGAAATGTCGATTCCCGGATTTTCTGTCAGGGTGCCGGTTATAGTGTTTCTTTCAAGGCCGTATCTTTTTAATATCTTTCCTTTTACAGGCCAGGGAAGCTCACCTTTTGCATCCTTAAAAGAGCTGTAAGTGGGAATATCCCGGACAATTACCTCTGCGGATGACCGTGGTCCGACTTGAAATTCCTGAACAGTTCCACCGGTACGAAGGCGTTCAAGCGATGCTACCCACTCTTGTACTTTATCAGCAGATTTTTCCCTCGCTTCAATCAGTGACAATACTGCATCTCGATTATTCCTGATTTCATCAAGTAATCCGGCTATCTCATCCCTGTCTGTTTCGAGGCGAGTGTATTCATCTTTTGCTTCAACAATCAGGTTTTCAGACCTGGCAAGGGCAGCTTCTTTTTTATCACGTGCTGTAGTCAATTCTTCGACTGACTTTTCAAATGTTCTTGATAATCGAGCACGCTGGGCTTTCGCCTCACGAAATGACAGCAGGTTCTTACGGTCTCTTTCATTTATTCTGCGTATATAAATTCGTCGTCGAAACCAGTCACCGGGATTATTTGCTGCAAGCAGAAAACGCATAGATTCCCGTCCGCCATGTTTATATACAAAAACGGTTCTTCGTCGAATAAGATCTTCCAAAGCCTCAATATCCTGATTTATGCTGTGTAGATCAGCATAAGCCATTGATTTTCTTCGCTTAGCCTTGCCAATGTCCTGCTCAAAACGTTTTATTGCTTTGCGTTCATCATAAATCTGCGATTCAAGCTCATTGACAAGTCGTTGGCGAGTTGAAATTTGCTGACCGAGTGTCTCAACCTGGTTGACAAAACTTTTCTCGTCTTTTTGAATATTTTGCAGTACTGTGGCAAGACTGTCAATTTCATGGCGAATTCGACTCAACTTTGCTTGTTGTGTCTCAGCTGCAGATGAAGAGAGTATACATCCAAGTAGAATAAATAGGGTTGAAGCAATGTATTTATAATAATTCATCATTAATGTGTTTCCTGGAACTTGAAGTACCGAAAAGTACATTTCACTCGCAAAATCTGCAAGGGCAAGATACAACATTGTAAAACCGGAAAAAGATTAGTAATTTATACATATGAATCAACAGCAGCCCGGATTTTTTTTGCCACAGCGCAGTGAATCCTGTCAAATTTAATCTGGTTCATCCTTGAAATATTTAATAATATCAATGTGCAGGTCATGATATGAGAAAATTCTACTTTTTCCTCTTGATGGTAATCTTTCTATCTTCCTTCCTGATGATTTCATCTGTACAGGCATGCCCCGGATTGGGTGCTGCTTTTGAGTTGAATCAAAAGCACCCATTCCATCCTCAACCGAAATATGTTTTTGGATCAGGGGAACTTGATGCTGACAGTTCGCATAGTTACGATGCAATTACCCTGCGCGCGACATTCGTTCCGGATTTGGAAGAGAGAACGTTTGAGGCGGAAGTTACAATAAATGCTGTGATTCTTGAAGAAGATATTGAATCCATACCTGTCAATCTTGATACCTGTACTGTAGAAGATGTGTTTATTAACGGCGAAACGGTAGAGTTTAATCATGTTGACGACATTATTTCAATTTCGTTACCGGATAGTATTATTGTTAATGATCTGATAGAAATCCGTATCATCTATTCCGGACCATTACTGACCAATCTGGTTTTTGGGGGTATGGTTTATCATCAGGCTTCAAATGTTCTTTTAACCTTTGGTGAGCCGTTTGAAACACGCTATTGGCTTGCTTGCTATGATCTTCCTTTTGATAAACTGGATACTACTTCCATTTCGGTTTTGATGCCGGACAGTTTTAAAGTGGTCTCTAATGGTTACCTAGTCTCGGAAGAGCAGGAGGGTGACAATATCCTCACAACCTGGGAGAATACCGACCCAATTGCGACTTACCTGATCAGTATTGCTGCGCATCCTTATATAAAAATCGAAAGTGGCAACTTTGGTGAAAACGAAATTCCGGTCAATTTTTGGGCTTATCGGGAAGATTCTTCGATGGCGGCTTACGAGTTTGGCAGAACCGGGGAGATGATAGATCATTTCGAATCACTTTTCGGAACCTATCCTTTTAATAAATATGATCAGGCGATGGCTCCCATTTTTAATGGATGGGGGGCGATGGAACATCAAACCTGCACTACTTATGGAGACAGGCTTGTAAGCTACTATGGCGGTCGCACCTTCGAAACCGTTGTGGCGCATGAACTCGGTCATATGTGGTGGGGTGACATGGTAAGCCCAATAACGTTCGCTCATATGTGGTTAAACGAAGGATTTGCTACATATACCGAAACTCTCTGGCTGGAATATCTCGGGGATGATGAGATCACCAGGACACATATGCGACGCAACCGAGATATTTATTTCCAGGAAGACTCCGAACGCCTGCGATACCCCACTTTTAATCCACCTCCAGGGTATCAATTCGGCAGGGCGATTTATCAGAAGGGAGCATGGGTGCTTCACATGCTGCGCTGGCTGGTCGGAGATGAGGATTTCTTTGAAGGCTTGACACTGTATGGTCAGACTTACCGTTACGGAAATGCTGCTACCGATGATTTCAAACAGGTGATTGAGGAGGTGTCCGGACAGGATCTTGAGGATTTCTTCGATCAATGGATATACCAGGCAGGATATCCAATTTACAACTTCCGTAACTTTCGCACCTCAGGAAACGCAAATGATGGTTACACTGCCATGCTTGATCTTGAACAGACCCAACAGAACGCTCCCATATTCACAACATCACTCCCTATTCGGGTTTTTGGTAACGGGGGTGATTTGATTGCTCAGGTTGAAGTAGCTGATCAACAAACACAAACCTTGAGGATCGAAGGTCTGGATTTTGAACCTTCCTCTTACGAATTCGACCCTGACCGTTGGATGTTATGCCGTTACTACCCCAACAGTGTCGATGAAAGATTCAGCATCCTCGTACCGAACGATTTTCGCGTAACCCCCGCCTGGCCCAATCCTTTCAACGGAGCCACACGTTTTAACATTCACACACCCGGAACGGGTCAACTGAATGTTGAAGTGTTCGATATCCTGGGAAGACGGGTAGCCCGTCTCGCTGACGGTATTGTATTCGGAGGAGTAATCCCGCTAACCTGGCAGCCTGAAAGAAACCTTTCTGCCGGAACTTATATTATCAGTATATCAGCACCCGGCGGGCATGAAGAGAAAAGAGTGTTACTTGTAAAGTAGAACAAATGCTTAGGAGCGTCCTGTCGTTCCCGGATTTATATTGACAGGATTTTCGAGCTTCGAGAAAATTCTGCGTATAATTTCCTGAACTTCGATTTCACCTTCCAGTGTCTTCTTGTACTTTCTCATGTGTAAATAGAATATTTCTAATCACGCTCAAAAATAGTACCGTACAAATTAGAGGATCAGGATTATTCTGGATATTGAAGTTCAGATTAATAAATCCTCTTGCTTCACCTCCTTCGATAATAATCAATGGATTCTGATGGCTTAGTCTTATTTTTATTTTTTTTCAACAAATTGCGCGCCCAGGAGAATTCAGTTGCCAGGATGGCTATTCCAACTGCAATAAAAAGGAATCCGGGACCGGGAAAGATGAGCAGGGGGATACCAACAAGTATAAATATCAGTCCCGCAAAGGTGATTATTGATTTTACTATTTTTCTGATTGATAATTTCATTGCTATTACACTCCAATGGTAGAGTACTGATAGTCCATAATAACATCATTATAGAACAATAAAATTCCGCTGGACACAGCCAACGGAAGCATATTTCGATTTGTGTTGTTAAGAAGTGCTTGAAATTTCAGTTACAGCCGCACGCAGTAACCTCCTGAACTTCGATTCTACTTGCCCTGCAATTTCGGTCACTTCCTCATGAGTTAATGGAGCTTTAGATATTCCGGTAGCCATATTAGTTATGCATGATATTCCGCAGGCGGGTAACTTGAGCCTGGCAGCAGTAATTACTTCAGGAGCAGTTGACATACAGGTAGCGGAAACGCCGGTCATTTTCATCATTTTTATTTCAGAAGCGGTCTCGTAAGTAGGTCCGGAGGAGACGCCTAAAATTCCCTCTTTTAACTTAATATCCTGTTTCTTCGCTGCCCGGTGCAGAGCTGCAATCAGGTTGGGATCATAGGCATTCGTCATATCCGGAAAACGGTCAAATCCCCAGTTCTGTCCAATAAGTGGATTGATACCCATCAGGTTAATATGATCCGTAATAGCCATCAGGTCTCCCGGCTCGAGGTGATCGCCGATACCACCGGCAGCATTTGTCACGACCAGTGTTTTTGCTCCCAGGGCTGCTGCAAGTCGCACAGGGACAACGACCTTTGATATGGGATATCCTTCGTAGTAATGAACTCTTCCCTGGATAATTATCACCGAGACTCCATCTATCTCACCGGCAATAAGCCTTCCTGCATGACCTGTAACAGTACTGATCGGGTAGCCGGGAATCAGTTCGGTAGGGATAATAACCGGATCGTTCACTTCTTCAGCAAAAGAACCCAGTCCGCTACCGAGAATTAGGGCAATCTCAGGTTCAGTCTCAACTCGATCAGTGACATATTCTAACGCAGATTTGATTTCAGGATCGTTTGTTTTACGCATGATTTCAGCATTTCTAAAAGTTAAAAATCGAAATTTCCGGATGACGCTATGGAATCACTCCTATTTTACATCCACCCTTCTTTTGATATCCTGCTGAGTAAATCTGCTTTCACCCAACTGACATCTCTCTGGTGTGTACGAACCTGTTTCACAGCATCAATACCGACCTTTTGCAGTGCATATTTCGATTCCATGAACCTTTCAAGAACTACATAAGTTATAAATCCAATCGGCAACGCTGCAATTATACCTAAAAAAGCCAAAAAGATAGGTGTTCCACTTAAACTCAGAGTAAGGATGATTATTAGTGATAGACCGCTCCAGACAATACCCGCTATTTTCTTCATTTTGCTTTGAACGATACCCACTTGATCAGATATGTATTGATTGTAGTCAGAGATTTCATACCTGCGATCAATCGCGAGGTCCTCCAATCCCTCAACAACCGAGTCCGGATATGCAGGAATATAATATTTCATTTTATCAAGTATGGTTTCCCTGTATCTGCTAAGGCAGCCATCGTTCTTTATTGATTTTTCCATTTTTACAATATTTTCAATATCCATCTTGATTGAATTTTCACTTTCGTGCAAGCCATAAATTCTTACAATTCTTGATATATCCTTAATTTTTACGAAGAGAGCAGTTGCATGATCATGCCATTCGTCATTCATTTTTATGAATTTATCCTGTATTTCTTTTCTTATATTCTTGAAACCCTGGTCAACCAGGGTAAGTGCCAGATATTCAGGGTTTGTAGCTAACGCAGTTTCAAGGGAATAAAGTGCTTCTTTAGATTGTGAATTCAATGCGTAATTTCGTGCAATCAAATAATTTATACTTGGTGTGTCTGCTTCAAGAGTAAATAATCGTTTCAATGTTCGACATGCGCTGGCATAGTTGTGGTTAGATTCATGAGCCATTGCAATCAATTCCAGGAGCAGTAGGCGGAAATGGACAGAATGTTCATGTCTTAAGGAGTGAAAAGCCTGCTCGAAGATACGTATAGCTTCCGTATAATCCTTTCGTATGACGAGCATTCCATGCCCATATACAAGGAGAGCGGGGAAGTGAAGCCGGTCTTTAGCTATTATTTGTTTCAGAATATTCATTCCTGTATCATGGTCACCACGTTCGCACGCTGATTCACCAATTTTATACATTTGAATATTCTCTTCTGAATTTAGAAAACAAATGTCATCGTATGCCTTGGAAAGACGATCCAGGTCGAAACGTAGCAGCGCTCGATCAGGTGGCATAAAATCCAACAGTGAAATAACCTGTTGTAAAGGCAGGTTTTCAAGGTTGCCGGCAGTTTCAAAGAATTTCTTTTGTTTCTCCTGGAATGATTTTGCTACAAAAAGCAGTTCTTCAGTCAATGCAGGCGAGATTTCCTGCAATGTTGATGAGGTAACTTCTAATGAACGCACAAGTGTAAATACTTTCTTGCGATAGTTCTGTCGAAGCCGGTTCTGAATTCTTTTTGTATGTTCTTCCATGATTTCCGGTTAATTAAGAAAGTTCTTTATAGTTGATGAATATTCTTCGTGATACACATGTACGGTCGAAACTACTAATTTCTGAAAAGTTATTGGTCACTCTTCTTTTATCGGAATAAATTGTAAACTCTTTGACATTCATTCAATTATAAAAATTACATCGAAACAAAATAGTAAAGTAATATCCATCATAAGTAGGTGATATTATCCAGAAAATTACATTATGTCTCAGGTTTTCTTTTGTCCTTTCAGGGCTTGACGGCATATTCTATATTACATCCGGAGTTTACATCCCAGGGCTGATGATATCGATTCAAGCGTTTTGCATAAAAACAATAACTGGTTTTTCAGCGGATTTGCACGAGGCTCAATCTGCCATTCTCTCTACTATTATGTTCGCGGCGTTGCCTGTGATTATATTTGTCGAAAGAATTGTGCCGTGCAACAAAATTCATATTTAGAATTTAGATTTACCAGATTGATAATTCCACTCCTTAAATGGATTCTATGAGAGAAGATATTTATTTCAACAGCATCCCATGATGAGTTGGATCATCTAAAATAAGATAAATAGGTAAACTACTATTCAAATTCAATAAGTAGTCCAAAAAACGTTGATAAGGTTACAACATGGAAAACAATAAAGTGATTCTTCCGGATATTTCTTGCGGTCATTGTCTTTCAACGGTTCAGAGAGAGCTTACTGAAATGGAAGGAATCCAATCAGTTACTGGAGATGTGGAATCCAAGGTAGTGGAAATTATCTGGTCTGCACCAGCTACCTGGTCGGGAATAATCAGTCTGCTTGAAGAAATTGGCTATCCACCGAAATCCTGAAGGAACTTCGTGAAAATCACATGTCTGAACTGCAAATAACTCTTCCAGTCATTGGTATGACCTGCGCAAACTGCTCAAGAGCGGTGGAGCGCACCTTGCAGAAACGAGTCCCCGGAGTTTTGGAGGCTAACGTAAACCTTGCTGCTGAAACAGTTTTTGTGCGGTTTGATTCAGCAATATCCGAGCTACCTGATTTGGCGGAGGTGGTAGATAAGGCGGGATACAGACTAATTATACCGGAAGATAGTGAAAACATAGATGATGCCGAGTCTGAGGCGCGCCTTAAAGACCTGAATTACCAAAAAAGAACATTTTTAGTCGGACTACTTTTTACATTTCCGCTTTTTGTTCTCAGCATGTCTCGTGATTTCAGCCTCCTTGGGGATTGGAGTGCAAATATATGGTTTAGCTGGTTGCTTTTCCTGTTGGCTACTCCAGTACAGTTTTATACAGGGTCAGGATATTACGTCGGAGGCTGGAAAAGCCTGAGAAACGGTAGCGCTAATATGGACGTCCTTGTAGCCCTGGGTTCCAGCACAGCCTATTTCTACTCATTAATCATCCTGATAATCTCACCATCCGCGGGACATCTCTATTTTGAAACATCAGCAGTGATAATCACCCTGATCAAATTAGGAAAATTGCTTGAATCCCGAGCGAAAGGGCAGACGTCAAACGCCCTTCGAAAATTGATGAACCTTTCACCTGATGAAGCCCATATTATTGATGAAAACGGAAAAGAGCATATTATTCCAACAAGCCGGATTCGTCAAGGTGATTTGATCCTGGTACGTCCAGGCGAAAGAATACCGGTTGACGGCATCATTGAGCAGGGCAGCAGTTCAATTGATGAAAGTATGTTTACAGGTGAATCAATCCCGGTTGACAAGAATGAAGATAACGAAGTTTTTGGCGCTACTCTGAATATCCAGGGTTTGCTTCATATTCGAGCTACTGATGTGGGTGCTGATTCAGCTTTATCGAGAATAATCAATCTTGTTCGCAAAGCCCAGGGAAGCAAAGCGCCAATTCAAAGACTTGCCGATAAAGTCAGCTCAATATTTGTCCCGGCAATAATCGTGATTGCATTAATAACTTTTATCTCATGGTGGCTGCTAAGCGGTAATTTGACCCAGGGTTTGATACGAATGGTTACAGTTCTTGTGGTAGCCTGCCCATGTGCGCTGGGGCTTGCAACCCCAACCGCTATTATGGCAGGAATGGGACAGGGTGCATTGCTTGGGATATTATTCAAGGATGCGGCAGTCCTCGAAACCGCAAGTCGTATTAAAACTGTAATTTTTGATAAGACCGGTACTGTTACGGAGGGAAAACCAGTTCTTACTGACTGGATACCACTTGATGATACAGACGGTATCCGGTTGCTTACGCTTGCAGCGAGTGCCGAATCCGGTTCTGAACATCCTATCGCACGGGCTGTCGTTGAGGGCGCAAAGAAATATCAGGTTGAGGCAAAGATTCCAACTGAATTCGAAGCTTTCGCGGGAAATGGAATCAGAGCGGTTGTCAATGGTGTAAGCATAAGAGTCGGCAAGCCGGAATGGGTCGCTGCAGATTCTATAATTGATATTGAAACAGCTAAGAGAATTTTGGAATTGGAATCTGAGGGCAAAACAACTTTTGCCGTTTCAACTAGTGACAGGATTGAAGGGTTGTTAGCGGTTTCAGATCAAATAAAATCCGGAGCTAAAAAGACTATTGAAGAATTAAATACAAAGCATATTACCCCGATCCTCCTGACGGGCGATAATACCCGTTCGGCGAATGCTGTCGCTAATGAGATCGGAATCAGCGAGGTTTACGCCGGAGTATTACCGGACAAAAAAGAAGAGATTGTTAAAAAATGTATGGATGATTCTGATGGAATTGTCTGTATGGTGGGTGATGGGATTAACGATGCCCCTGCCCTGGCAAGAGCTGATATCGGCATAGCGATAGGGGATGGCTCTGATATTGCGAAAGAAACGGCAGATGTTACCCTTGTCGGTGGAGATATTTCTGGAATACTACGTGCGATACAACTCAGTAGAGAGACAGTTCGGATTATTCGTCAGAATTTATTCTGGGCATTTTTCTATAATATTACTCTTATCCCGGTTGCTGCGGGTCTGTTTTTTTATGTCGCCTGGGCGCCGTTGGTGATCCGTCAATTCCATCCCGCCCTTGCTGCGGCTGCAATGGCATTCTCGAGTATCTCCGTGGTATTGAACAGCCTTCGTCTCTCCAAAGTGAAAATAAACACAGACTGAATGACCTATTATAATTTCCTGGATAGAAGTTATCCAGGCTGCTTCTGCAATATCTATTTCTATTTTTTCAGGCTGGAATAATAAACCTTCTGATTATTTTGATTGTTTCAACTTAAATAATCGACCCATTGACTCACGGAGACGGTTATTTACTTACATATTTTGTGAAAAAATTCTAAAAATGCTCTAATCTGTTTGCATAATCAGATATTCTTCTGTAGCTTCCCCCCAACAGGTGAAAAAAATTGTTGTTACACCTTAAACAAAATTGGGGAAGATCCATGAATCGTTTTTGGTTCAAAGTTTGCGCTTTACTTGCAATAGTGATGTTGCTCATTGGTCTCGGTGTCGGTTGTTCACAACAGAAAACTGATACTGCCACTGAAGAGGAACCTAAAGCTGAAATGCAGGCGGAAGAAACTGCAGCGGCTCCGGCTGTTGAAGGCGAAGCACCGGCAGAAGGCGAAGCAGCCGTTGAAGGCGAAGCAGCGCCTGAAGCAGCTCCGGACGCTCCCGCAGCCCCTGAAAGCGCAGGTCATTGATTGGTTGTATTTTCTATACAACAAGACAAACCCGGTCATCAAGATGACCGGGTTTTGTTTTTAGTTCAGAAATGAAGCACGGAAGAATCGTATTCCTGGATGATGAGTTGGGGATTTGTCCAACACTATAACCACGCCCAAATCCTTGCATATCAACCCCCACCTTACAACGTCATGCAGATTACAAAGTTTCCTCGGACTCAAGTAAGAGATTCTCATCCGATATGTGGTTCAACACGCCCCGGTATTTTACTAGAATTGATCTCATTTCCATCATCCACTCGCGAGAAACATCGATATCCTCTTTCTTTTTGTTCAGACCGCGGAGATGGAGTTTGCCATTTTCATCCCAGTCCTTCTGAGCATGTGCAAGAGTATTTCGTCTCTCGACAACTTCTTCGCTGAATTCTTTCATGATATCTCTGTACTCTTTCAGGATATTCAATTTGCTGTCCTCGTCGGGAGTCTGGTCAGCTTTCCTCTCAAGCACGGAGCAGGATGATTTGAGCAGTCTTTGAACATATCTATATTTATTGTAGAAATCATAAACGAATTTATCGAGCACTCTGGTACGGAACATACCGCCATGTGCTCCAAATGATAAAACCATTATTCTCTCAAGGATGTTTTCTATATCTATTGCTTCTGCAATAACACTTCCTCTCATGTATCCAACATTGCTATACTTATGCATTGAAAAATCTATGAGAGCCTTAATTTTTTCTTCAACATCTTCACGCGATACACAATGAACATGTTCCGTGTGAGCACTTAGTTTTTGGCGCAGCATTATTTCATCTTGTGAATAGAAAACAATTTCTAGGAAATTGCCCATTTTCCGAAGGTAATCAATTACTTGGTCACCGGAACTCCCATTGAGAGTGTAATCCACAATTATCATGTCGATGTCAGGCCGGAAGATAAACTCGTCAATATTGGAATCATCTTCCTGATGGATAATATCAGGAGTAAAATCATGATCTTTAATATGATCTTCTATTACACCCTGTATTGATGCAACCCAGTCAGGAGAATCATCAATCCATAGAATTTTGAAATCCATCATTTCCTCTCAAACCAGAGACTTAGCTTTATACCTCGTCCCTTCTTTGTTTGCACCTCTATCCTTCCGCCAATTTGCTTTATAACTTCGGCAACTTGATACAAACCCAAACCGGAACCAGTCGTGGTAGTAAACCCAAGATCAAATATCTTCTCCTCAGTTCCAGGTTTGAAACCAATTCCATCATCCTCGTAAACCACTTGTAGTCTTTCGTCATTGACTTCAGTGGTAAAGGAAATCAATTTGGCGTTTGCTTTTCGCGAGTTACTTATCAGATTGTCAAGGATGATAGTAATTTCCAATGGTTTGAATCTTGTTTCAAAACCATCTTTAGCATCAGACATCCAATTGAAGCTCATGTTCTTTGAACCATCCTTGGTCTTTATCAACCCCAAACAAATATTTGAGATATATTCACGTATGAAGGCGCATAGATCATCAGTTATCTTCGTACCCGTTAGCATGAAGTTCGCTTTTGTTGCAAACCGAGTTGTCGTTGTAATCTTCCTCGACTGGTAACTGATACGCTCCAGAACCAATAGAAAGTCATCTGTTGTCATTGGTTTACCGGACTTGATCTGCTTCATAGTGTTTTTGATGTAGTTGTCAATCGTGCCAGCGGCTATTCCCACATGATGATGAAGACTAACTACGTTGGAAACATCATTCGAGACCATGGACCTAAGAAATAGATTCTGACTCTCTGTCCTTTTTAGTTGAGCATCAGACAGTTCCGCCTCTTTCTCTGCGGATCTCGCTCTTTCCGCTTCCTTCTTTGCTTCCTTCTCTGCTTTTGTCCTAGCCTCTGTCGCTCTTCGTGTTTCCTCCTCAGCCTCGTTCCTTGCTCTCTCAAGTTCCTTAAGGCGATGTTGTGCCTTTTTAGCATCCTTTTCTAGAGCTGCATTATTCGTTTCTGCAGCAATTCGAGCGAAATTAATCAAGATTGAATTCAAACTTCTTTCAGATACGTTACCAAGAATATCCAAGAAGTTCGGATTGTACTTGATGTCTATTATTGACTTAGGCTTTGTAAGATTCTGTATGATCTCCATCACTACAGATTTCTTCACATCCTCAGGCACCCCATCTTTAACGTTTAGGTCACCTGTATTCCCGAATTTAATCACATCGACCGTATACTTTTCCAAGCGTCTCAGTGCAAATTGCATAAAAAACATAGAAAGAGCCTCAAAAGCGTCATTCCGAATGATCCCACCATCACGGCTACTGGTTTCTTGAAAAGCTGGATTTTCTCCGTTAATCTCAACTCTTCCTATAAGATCGCGGGTGCCAAGGAAGCGGGCTTGCCCTTGCTGCTTTCGGCGGTCCAGAGCGAAAATATCACCACCAACAACATCCCCTATTGGATGAATTCTGAAACCATTCTTGTAAAGGAACACCGAACCGAACTCAACTGCGTTTATGCCCATATGTCTGGTGAAAGTGAGTTTCGCGGACCTGTTCAAGGAGAAGAGATGGATCGCAATGTCCTTTATAAGTTCTTGATCAAGAATAAATGGATTCTGTTCTCGTATCTCATACACGAACTCGCCCCTATCAATCAACCGCGTTGTTATTTCTGAACCGTCTTCTGATATAGAAGTGTGGATTTGAGTTGTCTTAAGTTCAAGCTTCTCGAAAATAAAGTTCTCGACCTTACCGTTGACGACATCCCAGGGTGTCTCCGAACCAATTTCTTTATCCATTTCTTGTTCTTCAGGTACATTAAGGAAGACTGCAAAATGTTTTGGGTCATTATCCTGATTGGGATTAATCAGCTTTTGCAGTGACTGCTTAAGCTTGAGAAGCTTTTCTCTGTCCCAGCTCTCACGTAGTTCTGTGATCTCTAAAACCGTTCCAAGTTTCAGTCCATGAGGATTCGATGTTGTTGACTCATAATCAACAACTATGGTGGCAAATTCCTCCTTCATATCGAGTTCAAAGTCCTTCCAATCAACTTTGAGCTTGTGAAGTTTAGAATCCTCTGTGTTCTTTCTGGAGTAGATGACCAGAGAACTTCCGAGGCGATCACACGAGAAACGGCCAATACCTTTAGCGCCAGCATACTTCCTTTTGGATGAAATCTTGTCGCGATAATCTTCCACACCAGCTTTTTTCGCAGAATACGCAACAAAAAGCCACTTGCTCTCCAGATCTACCAGATCCATTCCCTTCCCAGTATCTTTTATTATCAACCGGGGATTTTGTGTTGTCAATCCTTCAAATATTATATCAACGCGTTTCGCATTCGCGTCAAAGGCGTTCTTCACTAACTCGAATACTGCAATGAAATCGTTCGTGATAAGATCCTTGCCTATTATATCTTTCAGGGCTGAACTTATTTTGAATGTCTTCTTCTGAGTCACTGTCCTAAACCTTCTCGTCAATAAGATAATCTTTCAGAACTACGCCTAATGCTTCAGCCAATAAAGGGGGAATCGCATTGCCCACCTGAGTATAACGAGGACACTCTTTAGCCCTTAAGTGTCCTCCGGTAGAATATTTTCCTTTAAACGCGAAATTATCCGGGAATGACTGAATACGTGCGCTCTCTCTTACTGTCAGAATTCTTGGCTCACTGTAGTGCAATAGGTCGTCTGGAAGTGTGGTTAGAGTATTTGATGCTTTGTTGGCATCCAATACATTTAAAACTTGTTTCTTAATCCCCAATGCTTCCCTATCACTCTTACTCAATTTGCCACCATTCGAGCAAATATCTTGTATCATTTTAAATCTGCTAACAGTGGAAGGCCGATGTTTAGCTAAACGAAGACTATTGGGTATTTGTCCGTTAAGTCCTCGTCTCATTGCACTTTGATAAGCATTAAGCGTCTCTGGTACTTTATAGTCAAGCTGCTTAAAACAATGCTTTTCACTACCAGAATGCATAATTAACTTGGCTCCTCGACAACAAGTTTCGAGATCATTTATGGCCTCCTCGACTGTTACTGGTCTATCGGGGAGTCCTTTTGTGTCAAGGAAGCTCTTTCTTGTTTCCTCTAATAGATCGAAAGGCGATTGTTCTTTCTGAAAAAAGATCTCATTTAGAACACCAATCATAATGAACCGTGTTCGCAATTGTGCAACACCAAAACGTTCACAGTGGACGTAATTTTGAAATACGGTATACCCAATATCTTCCAATTTCTTCTTCACCACAGAGGAATAAGGAACCTTGCTACTTGATGAAGAACAGCGGGAAAATACGGAATTGAAACCGCGAACGTTTTCGATGATTAAAAGTTTGGGGCGGACTAAGCTTACTACTTTTACATAATGTTGTGATAATTTGTTTCTTGGATCACGTGAATTTCGTTGGCCAGCAATTGAGAAGCCTTGGCATGGAGGTCCCCCCGCCAATAAGTCCACTCTTCCCCGTAGCGATTCCAATTCTTCAGAATAATTCTTTAGCAATGACTGTACAGTTGTTGCTTCTTTGGGGAGCCACTGCGGCCATGAGTAGTGTTGGAATGCTCCATCCAATAGGTTGTGCTTGAAGGTCTTGAAGGCCATGGAGTCTTTCTCAATAGCAAATATGCCTTTCCACTCTGCTCGTCCTAACCCAACAGAGAAGCCACCACAACCTGCGAACAGGTCTATGAAACTTTGTGATGTGTTTGTTTTTATGCTATTCTTGGGCATGAGATGAAGATTCCTTTTCTCTACTTACCGATGCATATGGCAATATTAAATAATCCTTCGCTCTTATAGGTTTCCTTCAAAGTATAATCAGATGTTCCGTAATTAAACTGTTAAAGATACAATCTATTAATTATTGTTGCAAAGTGTATTTCTTGAATTAATACGAAGTCCCATATGATGTCTTTTCGTACACATGAAATACACCAGACAAAACATCTACCGATTTTACAATTACTCATCTTTATTTATACACACCTTGAGATTTCCTGAATATTTCGACTATCTTTGAAAAGCGGCACCAGATCGCTTATTTTTATGTTTATTAATGATAAAGAATGGAGTATTAAATGATATCGTTGCTGGAAGCAACTAAGCAGTGGAAGGAGTTACATGCCAAGGTACTCGAATTAAGGGGGTATCTTTGACATTGATACACATCGCACGAAAGCCGATGAGCTTGATAAAATAACCACTGCGGAGGGTTTCTGGGATAACCAGGAAAAGGCACAGAAGACTCTGAAAGAAGCGTCTAATCATAGACGGACAGTGGATGGATATGAAGCGCTTTTCAAGGACTCCGAAGACTTCGAGGTTTACCTCGAACTGATGGAGGAGGACGAGGAGACAGCGAATGAGGCTGAGGAAGCCCTGTTAGACATTGCGGAAAGAGTCGATCAGCTTGAGCTTAAGACCATGTTGTCCGGTCCTCTTGATCAGAAAGGGTGCATCCTAACCATAAAACCCGGTGCAGGCGGCACGGAATCACAGGACTGGGCGCAGATGCTGATGAGAATGTATCTACGTTACCTTGAACGTATGGAGTATAATTTCCAGGTGATCGAACTGATTCCCGGTGAAGAAGCAGGAATTAAATCCGCCGCTATAGAGATTGAGGGAGATCATCCCTACGGATACCTGCGGGCGGAAATCGGGGTTCATCGTCTTGTGCGGATCAGTCCTTTTGATGCAAATTCACGCCGTCACACATCATTCGCAGCCGTTTTTGTCTATCCCAAGGCAGACGAGAACGTCCAAATCGAAATTAATCCAGCGGACCTTCGCATCGATACTTTTCGTGCCTCGGGAGCAGGGGGGCAGCATGTCAATAAGACCGACAGCGCAATCCGTATTACTCATAATCCAACCGGAGTAGTAGTAACCTGCCAGAATGAGCGCAGCCAGCATCGAAACAAAGAAAAAGCGATGGGTTTTCTCCGCGCCCGCCTGTTTCAGCTCAAACTGGAAGAGGATGAGAAAGAAAAAGCCAAACTCGAGGAAACGAAAGGTGATAACGCTTGGGGAAACCAGATTCGCTCCTATGTTTTTCATCCCTACAGGATGGTGAAGGATGTACGTACAGGGGTGGAAACTTCCAGTGTTGACGATGTTATGGACGGAGATATTCACCAGTTTATCACTGAATTTCTGCTTGGCAGGAAACGAGTAAGAGCCGGTAACTAATATTATGGATAGGTTCAATATTTTAATATGATTGCCCTAAAATGAGATATTTACGGTATATATTTTATTTTGCTTTTTTCTTATGTCTGTCGATGTTACCCGGCTGTTCGCCTGAACCGGAAGCAATAAAAGAGCTAAAACCGGTTACATTTGAGCTGATCGAATACCCCTTGACACCTGCTGACACTGCTATTGGAGGTGTTGATTGGGTAGTATTGATGAGAAATATTCAGCTTGAACTTGAAAGCGAGAAAACAAGAGCGATCCAGGCTGATGTGAAGACTTTATCTTTCAATCAGGAAGGAAAGAAACAGGAAGGTATTTTCAAATCAAATCCTGTCAATGGTAATCTCCAATGGCAAAATCAAACCGGGAAAAACGATGTATGGTCGTTGGTAAAAACCGGTCCTATCAAGGCTTCTTCCAATGTTAAGAACTCAATTTTTGAACTCAGGCACAATAATGCAAAGATTTACGGTTTTAGGGCAGTTAGAAAAGGCATGAATACAAGGGGAATTATCGGGGCGAGGATATTCACAAACGGATGGGTTCTGGAGTATGGGGAATATGTGCCTGTTATGATAGACAGCAAACCAGATCATGTACTTTCAAACCGCATTACAATAAATGGATATCAACTGAACGAGAAAAGGCATTACAATAGCTGTTTTGCTTATGCAAGATATAACGATAAGCCCTTTTATTTCTTTCAACGAGGAGGGAAAATCGGCTGGCATTACAATGGTAAATCGCACCAGGGAGCCTGGAATGCTGTCCTTCATAACGTAGAACAGGGTGGACCGGTGACGGATATTAATCATCTTCCCGATGGACCTGAATTTTTCACCGTTCGTGACAATATGTATTACTATTCAAAACTCCTGGTTTTGGCACAAGCCGTTACTACTGCTAATGAATAAATGTCAACTCGGAATCAGGTCGATTTCGTCTTCATCTCCTCAAACATCAACAGACGAGAGGTAATGTATAAATAGAGTTCAGCTATTTTATTTCAACTATTTTGATCTTAAATTACTATATTGATAGAGGAAAATTTTTTAACGTTGAATTTTCAACAGGAGCCGAGAGAAGCCGTGAGAATTGCCCCGCATATTTTTATCTGCCTGCTGATATTTGCTGGCAGTCTGTTTGCTCAACCCGATATGACCTGGAGCCGGGTCATCGGCACTTCCAACCAGGATAATTGTTATTCCATTCAACAAACTGATGACGGCGGTTACATTGCCGCAGGGAAAACAACTTCACCCATTGATGCTAATCTGGATTATTACCTGATTAAAATGGATTCTGAAGGTGTTATTGAGTGGGAAAGAACGTACGGAGGTGATGATAACGAATGGTGTCATTCTGTCCGTCAGACAAGCGATGGTGGTTTTGTCCTTGGAGGATACATCCAATACCTGGGATCCGGCGAACATGATATGTGGCTGGTTAAGGTTGATGGATCTGGTGAGATGGAATGGGATCATACCTATGGAGGAGACGGGCACGAAGCATGTCACGTAGTCAGACTGACATCTGATGGCGGATACATACTTGGTGGAAAATCGAATTCACTCCAGCAGGATATCTACCGCATGTATGTTGTCAAGACCGATGCATCAGGCGATACACTCTGGACACGAAGTTATCCCACCGGAGACTGGTGCAACACCATCGAAAGTACGTCTGAAGGTGGATATATCTGTGGTGGAGGCGGCTGGCAGGGTGTCTGTATGGTCAAGATAGGATCTACCGGTTCACTGCAATGGCAGAGAAGCTGGCGCGGCGGAACATATTTTGAGGATGGATCTTCTATCGTAGAAGTAGCGGATGGTGGTTTTGTTCTTGCCGGATATAAGGGAAGAAACGATCCGAATTTATACTTGGTAAAAACCTCAGCTGAGGGCGATACCTTGTGGTCAAGAATTCATGGAGAAGATGCAGTTGACCATTGTTATTCCATGATAATCACCGGCGCCGGGAACTATATCTTAGCAGGCTTTACGACATCTTATGATCTGGAGCAAGGTGCGGGATTTGTCGCTAAGGCAAATTCGGATGGATATTTAGTCTGGACTCAGACTTTTTCCGGGAATGCAAGCCGCTTGTTTAATTCTGTCCGGCAAAGTTCAGATGGAGGATTAATTCTTGCGGGAACTGTTTTCGATCCTCCAAACGATGAATTCTTTATAGTGAAAACTGGACTGGATGGAACATTTATCGAAGAGGATAATAACCAGGAGATTCCTGATCGTTTTGCTTTCCACCCGGCATACCCAAATCCATTTAACCCACAGACCAATCTTGCTGTTGACCTCGCTGAGGAGACCTTTCTTGTAATCGAGGTTTTTAACGTACTTGGCGAGCGAGTTGACGAGATTGTAAAGGGTCATTATGCCGAGGGGAGACATACGATCAGACTTGACGGCAGAAAATACACCAATGGAATATATTTTGTTCGTGCTATAGCAGGTAATTGGCAAAGCCAGCTTCAGAAAGTTATATTATTGAAATGAATTAACATCAGGTATCTATTTTCTTATCTCAATGAGTTGTAGTTTGACAAAGATTTTTGATTTTTGATTTATACCATGGAGGTTGTCATGACGGGGATGCAAAAGTTTGGTATCATATTTTTACTGACAGGATTTTGTTTTGTCTTTTCCGCTTTTGGAAATGGCGGTGCGATCTTTGATGTAACGATGTCAGAGTTATTGGCAGATGCTGAGAAGACGGATTTTATTCCGGCAATTATCGTGATGAAAGATCGTCATGACTTCGAAGCGATCAGTCAGATGGTAAAAGGAATGCCCCGGCAGGAGCGAAAACGAGTTGTCTGGGAAGAGTTAGAGGCGTTCACGGACGCATCCCAGGAAGATTTGATCGACTTCCTTGAAGGGGAAGAAAAGCTTGGGCACATTCGATCTATTCGTTCGCTTAGGACAATTAATGCAATAGCATTTGAAGCAATTCCTGATATTTTTATCCAGGTTGCCGGTCGCAGAGATGTTATCAAGATAGCGGGCGACCCTCCAAGACCTGTAATTCCTCCAAGGATTGAGAATGATCCGGTTTTCGGTGAATTGGACGAAATTACCTGGAGTGTCGATCAGATTAACGCTCCTGATGTATGGGAACAGGGCTGGACAGGCGAGGATATCATCATTGCCATTATAGACTCCGGCGTAGATTACGACCATAGCGATCTTGAAGACCATATGTGGGATGGAGGATTTGATTTTCCTAATCATGGATATAACTTCGGCGACGATGACGATGATCCCATGGACACCAATGGTCATGGCACTCATGTTTCCGGAATAGCAGCTGGTGACGGCACTAATGGAACTGAAACCGGTGTTGCTCCTGATGCGATCATTATGGCTCTGAAAACATCTTTGACAACTGATGAGGCTTCCCAAAGAAATGTCTTTGAATGTCATGAATTTGCATTAGAACATGGAGCTGACGTCACCAGCATGTCGCTCGGCTGGATTGATGCCTGGAATCCATTACGTGATGAATTCCGCGAATCGTTCGATGCATTACATGAAGCTGGAATAGTAAATATTGTGGCAGCAGGAAATGAAGGTCCAGGTGAGCATAGCTGTCGTACACCCGCCGATGTCCCCTCACCCTGGATGAATCCTGATGAAACCGCTGAGGGTACTCGAGGTGGAGTTATTACCGTGGGCGCTTCTTCACAAAATGAATCCATCGCCGGCTTCTCTAGTAAAGGTCCGGATGAATGGGAAAATGTCGATCCTTTCAATGATTGGCCTATTGGAGATGGCGGATTGCTGCTTCCTGATGTTGTGGCGCCGGGCGAAGGTATAAATTCCACAAGTCTTGGTGGTGGTTATACAAATATGGACGGAACCTCTATGGCTGCACCCAGTGTTGCCGGAACAGTTTGTCTCATGTTGAGCAAATCACCGGAATTACTGCCGGTGGAGATTGATTCTATCCTCCAGGCAACTGCTGATGATCGCGGAGATGAGGGTAAAGACAATACATGGGGGGGAGGTTTCATTGATGCTTATGAGGCCGTTGACGCCGCACTTGCGGTTAATGGTTTTCTCCAAGGAACAGTAACCGACATGAATGATGATGAGCCTCTTTCAGGTGTAATCATAGAGCTAATGGAGAGGAATTACAAGGATACAACGGATGAAAACGGTAATTACTCGATGGAGATAGTAAGAGGACTATATACGCTGGTAGTTAACCATGAACCCTATCTTTTCTATGAAGATACCGGCATACAGATTGATTCCGCCGAAATAACTGTTGCTGATGTTGAGCTTAGGGTTGGACTTTTTGAGACTGATCCGGAGGTCATCAGTATAACCCTCACGGATAATTTACCACAGGATCATATTTTGACAATTTCAAATCCCGGCAGTGCAATAATAAATGTTGAGCTGGAGATGACTCCCCAATTTGAAATTGACGATTCAATGGATGTTATTGAGAATTTAAATGTTACAGGCATTACCGGTGACGCATGGATAAGTGGGATGGTTTATGCCAATGAAGTGTTTTATGTGAGTGGTGCAAATAATTGGTCAAATCCGAACTATATCTATAAATTCGATTTTGACGGACAGTTTCTTGGTTCTGTTGAACAACCACGTTCAGGATTACCTACTGCAAATGCACAGGGAATGCGAGACCTGGCATTCGACGGCAGAAATCTGTACGGCGGAATTGGAAACGAGATAATTGTTCTGGATCCGTCAAACGGACGAGAGGTTCGACGATTAGCAGGACCACATAATGTTAACCAGGCAATGGTTTTTGATCCGGATTGGCAGGTGCTGTGGGTTTCTCAGAATCTTGGAGATATTGTTGGGATTAATCGTTTTACAGGAGAGGTGGTTTACACTATTCCCAATAATGATCTATTTGTAGATGCAATGGCATATTGGCCTAATGAACGGGTAGAATATACAATCTATATGGCGGCGCATGAACCTAATGGAAACCGCAGGTCGCTTTACCGGGTCGATGCTGACGAAAGAAGTATTGAATGGGTTTCAGACCTTCCTGATTATGAGGATGAGGATGCAGCATTAAAGGGGCTGGCGATAATACGTCTGTATAACGTTTATTACAATGCAATTGCCCTCCTGATGACGACCAGTGACTGGGGACAAATCGTAGTGCGCGAACTGAATATGGAAATTCCTTACGCAACATACAGCCCAAACAGTTTTGTCGTTATGCCTAATGCGGATTATGATGTAAATTTCCGGTTCCTTACTGGTGGACTGGGAAATGGTGACTATTATGCAAACCTGTATGCAAGTCATAATACTGCCGAGGGTGAATCAGTCATTTCAATCGAGGTAAGCGTTGAGTTGGGAGTAACCGGTAATGAGAATCTTGAATCTTTGCCTGAAAATTTTGCATTACACAAACCTTATCCGAACCCATTCAACTCTACCAGCCTGATCAGGTTTGACGTGCCTTATACAACCTCGCTGCATATTGCTGTTTACGATATTCTTGGACGTGAGGTAACGACATTGCTTGATGACAATATGACTCCGGGCAGACATGGGGTTAAATTCGATGGCTCACATCTATCGAGCGGTATCTATTTTGTGAAAATGCTGGCAGGTAATGACTTTAGCCAAACCACGAAGATTGTATTATTGAAATAATTGTTGCATTTCAGAAACTTTGACACAATATATATAATTGTTTACTGATCCCGGAAATATTCCGGGATCTTCTCATTTTACCAATCATGGTTAAGCGATTTTGGTTCGCCATTGTGTATTATGCCCTTTTGAGAGATTCGAACTTACAGTTCACATAAGAATCTGTCGATAATATATAAAAGCACAGTAAAGGATACGACATGAGTGAAATAATTTCATCCGGGTCAGCAAATAAATCTGCACACAGTTCGCATAACGTGGAAGCGAAACCGGATAATAAACCGATGGAATCTGATGAAACAAAATCAAAGAAAGCCAAATCCTTGCTGAAGGTAGAAGCGCGCACACCGGTCAATGCGATGAAAGACTACGGTGCAGATGACATTCCACGACAGGAAAAAGCAGAGGAAGCAATCCGTCAACATTTCAGGGATATTTCCAACAGATTATCGGACAATAATAAAATTGACAGAAAGGCATAAAATCCAACCTTCGCTTACTGCCAATTTAATAAAACTATCTTGCGAAGCTTAACATCTCCTTCTTATAAATGCATAGTACTTTCTTATACAATTACATAAACAGAAAATAGCTCTAACAAAAATTAGAGCTATTTGCAATAATGTCAGCGGAGAGGGCGGGATTCGAACCCGCGGTACGGGGTCGCCGTACGCACGCTTTCGAGGCGTGTGCCTTCAACCACTCGGCCACCTCTCCATGAAGCGGAAGAATATACTTCTCTGAATTAATAACGGCAATTCATCAAACGATATTGAGAGAAACTGTGATCATTGTTTCTCTCAGAAATCCTGTTAGAATTAGTAAATATGGATAATAGATTATTCGGGAATTACGATAAGACTCGAAACGCCGGATATGTAAAATATCCGGCGTTCCAATGAAACTTGCATACCTGAAAATCAAAAATCATTTCACATACATCAACTTCCGTATTTCACGGAATCCGGTGTTTGAAGTTACGTTTAACAGGTATAATCCTGCCGGATGGTTGGTTGCGTTCCAGTTCAGGCGATGGTATCCGGCATTAAGGCTGCCATTATGTAAAGTTGCGACACTTTGACCAAGAACGTTAATGATTTCCGTATGCACCTCTGCAATTTGCGGTACAGCTAAAACAACACTGACCGTAGGATTGAAGGGATTCGGATAAGTTGCAGCGACAGCCCACTCGGTCGGGATACCTGAAAATTCACGGTCACCTACTAAAGTTATATCCCAGATTACCTCAACTTCATTTGATTCAGGTGTTTCACCCTCATCGTAAATTGCTGTAACAGCATATACATAGGTGTATGACTCATACTCACCGGGATTGGGATCTTCAATTTTCTCATTCCATGAGTTTTGCTGAGTATTACCGATATGTTCATCGTCACGGTAAATCTTGAACCTGACAAAGTCATCGAGATGTTCATGTGTCCATGAAAGTGTCACCTCAAGTTGAAGTGGATCACCGGGAACCACCTCCTGGGCAGAGGTTAAATCAGATGGCGCGTCAATATTGATCCTTTCGATATCCGCCTGGTCGTTCGGGATGAGTCGTAGCCCCTGGCGTGAAAGACTGATTACACCGGTGAATGTTCCCCAATCATCAGCTGAGAAAGCGGATAGGTCGAGGTTCGCTGTCCCTGTTATCTGGACTTCACATTGACCGGAGCCGTCATTAACTACCAGTGAATAAGTACCATCTCCGGGATCACGGTTAATCTGTCCGTTGATCTGCGCCCAGGTTCCTTCACGTTGACCGTTTGTGCTCATGTCACCGGTAGGCTCCACCAACGGTTCTGGCAAAGCATTGTCGTTGCTGGTAACAGTAATCTCGAAATTCGTAATCCTGGTAATATCATCAACATCCAGAAGATAGCCGACAACCTCAACTGCATCGCCGCGCATTATTTCAGTCTCAGCATCCCAGGGTGCATCAGCCCATACCTGGATACCCCAATCGGAATCGTCCTGAATGTAGATATTTGTGTGAGATGTGTCTGTAAGGTTAGTTCCCTGGGTAACAATGCCGGTCGTCAAGACCCATGTCTCAGGATCCTGTGTAGTCTGGAGTTGTTCAACAGTACGCTCGAAAATGGGTGTTAGCTCAAAATCCCGAACATTCTCACGTGTATGACTAATCGTAACATTTTCTGTATCGGAAGGAGCGTAACCGGCAAGACTGGCGACAACTCCGAAAGTTTCACCACTGTGCAATGCCAGGGCTATATAACTACCAAGATCATCAGTTTGAACTTCCCGAACAGTATCACCCAACTCATCAATCACGACAATATCTACGCCTACTAATACTTCCTCGGTGATCTCGTCTATGACATTTCCAGTCAGATCGCCGGACAGGATATCGATTGCAAAATCAAGCTCAGTGTCACCATCTTCTACCTCGAGAGTATCCAGGTATTCGAAATATCCCTCTGCTTCAATTAATAGCTCATTCGTCCCAGCTCGCATATCGATAAACTCATAAAGTCCATCTTCATCGGAGGTATCTATTTGGACACTCCAACTGATGACGGCGCCTGCAACCGGTTCTTCAGTTTCAGAATCGTAAATAATACCACTCATGGTAGCGAGAGGAGTAATCTCGATATCAATATCGTTTTCCCCAGTTTCAATTTCTACTACTGCACTGTAGGGATAATAATGCTCTTTCCGGACTCCTATAACCATATTGTCACCGGACATTGCTTCTTCAACTAAATAATTACCATCATCATCAGTAGTTACAGGTGCTGAAAGCAGTATGGCAACAGTAGCCTCTGCCACGCCATCGCCTGTCTCGGAATCAGTCACGGTTCCGGATACAGATGCATCACGTTCCATCCCTCCGGTGTAATAAAGAATAGCGGATTCTGCATCAGGCATCTCATTAGTGTTATTAAATGCGTATTCGAGACCATCGGTACCGTTCGAGTTTTCAATACCAATAGTACAGCTTGTCATATCAATATTATTATCAAACGACTGGTACTGCATTGTGATAAAACCGTTTTCATAAAGAATTATCTCGCAGTTAAGAGAGCCGTTTCCTAATTCACGATAATCCACAAGCTGAACAATAAGTGTATTGTCACCTATAGTTTGATAGAATGCTTCTCCATTGGTGCCACTGTCAGGATTCATGTCGTCCCAGAAATAGAAGATACAGTTGTTTGGAGTACCTGCAGACGGGATAGTTTCATTTGAATAATCATATCTTTGATCATTAAAACTGATATGACCATTAGAATCAAAGCGGAACTGGGTATATTCATTGTCATAATATGGGAATGTAAATCCTACATTATATGGTCCGACGACAATGTCATCGCTCAAGCCCAATATCTCCGTACCGGTTTCGCTGATGTCAACCCACTCATAGATGGGACCGCCATCCTCTTCGCTGTCAATAAAATAATAGCCATAATCGTCAGGACCGCCCGTTCTGTCAAGTTCACCATAGGTGCCCTGTGATGGATCACGGATTAATCCTTCAGCTTTGAGTAGTTGCCTCTGGCTGTCGTTAATTACTTGTCCGCTCTCAAAAGCGGCTTTTGCATTTTCAACAGCTTGATAATACTTCGCTTTTTCAGGACTCATCTCAGATGCAAAACCAGTTGATACTAACATTACTGCTAAAAAAAGAGAAAGAATCCAATACAGATTCTTCATGTTTTCCTCCCGATCAAAATTAAAATTAATGTGAAATAAATCTCAAAGCATCATGTATCCCAATAAGTATGTTCAGAACCGAAATTTCCTATCATATAAAAATAGTATCATGGTTCTTGATATACAATACCAAGCTGAAAATTTCTCCATTGGAAATAGTCAGATAGAACACAAGAGCGCCGACACAAAATACTGGTGCTCAAATGTCGAAAACATGAAAAACTTAATGTTTTTATTTGATATACATCAACTTACGTATATCAGAGAATCCGTAATTGGAGGATACCCTGAGGAAATACAACCCAGCCGGATGGTTGGTTGCATTCCAGTTAAGCCGATGGTATCCAGGCGTAAGGCTGCCCTGCTGGAGAATCGCGACATGTTGACCAAGAATGTTTATGATATCGGTTTGGACTTCTTCGATGTGAGGAACCGCGACCACAATGCTCACCATGGGGTTGAACGGATTTGGATATATTGCTTCAAGCGCCCATTCAGTCGGAACACCAGACCACGGGATATCTTTAACAGAATCATAAGGCCAAATTACTTCAACCTCATTTGATTCCTCGGTTTCGCCTTCATCATAAACTGCTGTGACGATATAAAACCAAGTGTAAGGTGAGTATTCGCCTGGGTCTGGCTCAGTAATGTATTCTGTCCATGTAGGTTGCTCAGAATTACCCACATGTTCATCGTCACGATATATCTTAAATCTAATAAAATCATCAAGATTCTCATGTGACCAGTTCAAGGTGACTTCAAGTTGTAAAGTATCACCTTCTATTAACTCGGTAGTTGCATACAAATCCGTTGGGGCGTTAAGAGCAATCCTATCTATGTCATCTTGATGATTTGGTATTATCCGTAATCCCTGGCGTGAAAGGCTGATGACGCCGGTAAATACTCCCCAGTCGTCTGCCACGAAACCTGAAAGATCGAGGTTGGCTTCACCACTTATCCTGACTTCGCATTGCCCTGAACCGTCATCAACAACAAGAGTGTATGTTCCCTCTCCCGGAGGATCACGGTTGATCAGTCCCTTGATCTGTGCCCAGGTTCCTTCTCGCTCATCCATAGTACTCATGATCCCGGTAGAATCGGCAAGTGGGTCAGGTAAAGGAATATCGACATTGATAATTTCATGATTGAAATTTATAAGTTGCGCAATATCACCAGATTCAACGTAATAACCGATAACTACCAGTTCATCGCCACGGTTGATATTTTGTTCAGGATCCCAGGGATCATCATCCCAGAGCTGAATACCCCAGCCCGAATCATCCTGGATGTAAATGTTGGTATGCGCAGTATCGACGGAATTCGTTCCCTGGATAACTATACCTGTTGTTTGAACCCAGGTTTCCTCTTCCTGTTCGTTCTGGATTTGTTCAATGGTGCGTTCGAAAACGGGAGTCAGTTCAAAATCCTCAGTGTTCTCACGTTCAAAACTGATTAATACCTCAGCAGTATCTGATGGTGCATATCCTGTCAAGCTTGCGATTAGCCTGTAGGTGACGTCGCTATGTAAAGCGGGGGCAATATATTCACCCAATTCATTAGTCTGAACCACCCTGTGAGTTTCACCTGTTTCTGAATTGATGCATTCAACGTTAGCTCCTTCGAGGACGTCCTCTGTGAGTTCATCAATTACAGTACCGGTCAGGTCGGCAGAGAGAAAATCTATGCCGATATCAGCCTCATTGTCACCATCCACAACCTCAAATGTTGAATCTGAATAATCGAAATAATCTTCAGCAACAATCCTCAGTATGTTGATCCCGGTATTCAAATCGATCAATGAGTAATTACCTTCTTCATCAGATGTATCAACATCGACTCCCCAGGTAAGTATTGCGCCATCAACAGGATCTTCAGTCTCGGAATCATAGATTATTCCACTAAGAGTCGCCATTGGAGTGATTTCAAAATCATAAGCATTATCGCCGGGATCAATATCAATAAACTCAGTATAAACGTAATAATGTTCTTTGTGAATAGTCACTATCACATCTTCACCGGAACGTACCTCGTCAATAAAATAATTGCCGTCTTCATCAGTCGTATCAGGATCAGCGCCTACCATCCCGACTATAGCGCCTTCTATTTCATCCTCAGTTTCCGAGTCAATAACAGTACCGGATACATTTGCATCTGGAAGTGGGAGGTAGATAGAAATTGCCAGTTCATCCGAGGGATAATTATTGGCGTTGTAATTGATTCGTAGTCCCACATTACCCTGGTGATTTTCTATCCCGATTGTATTGGAAGTCACAGTCATAGTTATTTCTTGATACTGGAACTTTATATGCCCGGTGGGATAAAGGATTACCTGCATAGTGATTGTTCCTGGACCGGTATGTCGAGCAACCTGGTGATATTGAATGGTCATATGAGTTTCATCACCTTCATAGTATATCTCACCGCCATCAGAGGGATCCAGGTCATCCCAGAAAGGTGCAATCAGGTAATTGGGTGTGGGAGCATTGGGAATAATCTGATTTGTAAAACTGGTCCCCTGTCCCGATGAAAGGGCAATAAATCCATTAGAGCACACCCAGAACCGGTCATAGACTCTTCCATAAAAAGGGAAATTAAAATCAAGGTTGAACGATCCTCGCGACTGGTCATCACCGGTTATATTGCAATCATCACCTGTGTCTGAAATATCATTCCAATCGTACTCCGGACCGCCATCTTCGTTACTGTCAATGTAGCTGTAACCGAATGCATCAGGACCTCCCATCCGGTCTAACTCATTATGTGATCTCTTAACAGTGCCCGGAATAATACCCTCAGCGATTAAAAGCTCTTCTTGAGCGATACTTATGGGCAATCCGTTTTCGAAAGCATATTTTGCTTTATCTATCTGCAAGTAATAATGATTCTTATCGATATAATCGTCAGAGCAGAATCCCGTTGACGTCATTATTAATAAACAGCAAATTGTCAGTGCGAAACAATTTTTCAACATATCCCTAATCCTCAAACATTGAAAACAATAGGTTGCACCATGAAATAAGTAATGCAATAATCATCATATTAATAATATATAATTAAACAACCTTGAAAACCAAAAAAATCCAGGAGTTTTTGAGATAAAAAGAAAAACCACGAAGCAAACGGAGAATTCGCGAAGGACACTAAGAAGTTCTTTGTGATCTTTGCGGCTGCTTTGTGCTCTCTGTGGTTAGAGAAAAACCAGGAACACTCCAGGAATGAAAAAACGCCGGTCAACCTGTGACCGGCGCTATGAGTACACTTAAAATTAGTTGTTATTTCAAGTACTACTATTTTATAAACATTAGCTTTCGCACTTCGGCAAATCCGGCGTTGGTTGTAATTTTCAAGAAATAAAGACCGGTTGGATTACCTGTAGCATTCCATCCAAAACGATGATAAGCAGCGCCCAATTCTCCGTTATGCAGGACATTTACCCTCCGCCCAAGGATATCGATTATCTCGGCAGTCACGTTTGAGGTCTGCGGGACACCCAAAATTACATGAAGTGTCGGGTTGAATGGATTTGGATATACCGCTTCCAGAGCCCATTCAGTCGGGATTCCGGAATATGGACGTTCATGAACTAAGGTAATATCCCATATAACCTCAACTTCATTTGATTCAGGTGTTTCACCCTCATCGTAAATTGCTGTAACAGCATATACGTAGGTGTAAGAAGCAAATTCACCGGGATTGGGATCTTCAATTTTCTCATTCCAGGAGTTTTGCTGGGTGTTACCGATATGTTCATCATCACGGTAGATCTTGAACCTGATAAAATCATCAAGGTGATCATGTGCCCACGAAAGTGTTACATCAAGTTGAAGCGGATCGCCGGGAACCACCTCCTGCTCAGAAGTCAAATCAGAGGGAGCGTTTATGTTAATCCGTTCAATATCAGCCTGATCGTTCGGGATGAGTCGCAGCCCCTGGCGTGACAGACTGATTACACCGGTGAAGGTTCCCCAATCATTTGCTGAGAAAGCGGAAAGGTCAAGGTTAGCTGTCCCTGATATCTGGACTTCGCATTGACCGGAGCCATCATTCACTACTAGTGTATAAGTACCATCTCCCGGATCACGGTTAATCTGTCCATTGACCTGTGCCCAGGTTCCTTCACGTTGACCGTTTGTACTCATGTCACCGGTAGGCTCCACCAATGGTTCAGGTAACTGATGATCGCTGCTGATAACCTCGATCTCGAAATTTGTAATCCGGGTAATATCATCCACTTCTATTAAATACCCGACAATTTCGACTGAATCACCGCGCACGATTTCAGCCTCGGCATTCCAGGGAGCATCATCCCAGACCTGGATACCCCAATCGGAATCGTCCTGAATGTAGATGTTAGTATGTGCTGTGTCTGTCACATTCGTGCCCTGGGTGACTATGCCGCTTGTCAAAACCCAGGTTTCAGTATCCTGTTGAGTCTGCAAATACTCGTTATCACGAGTGAATATAGGCGTCAATTCGAAGTCACGGACATTCTCACGATTATAGCGAATTGTGACAGTTGCCGTATCGGAATTCGCATATCCGTTTGCTGAAGCAACAACTAAATACCTGACACCATCATGCAGGGCAAGCGCAGTGTATTCACCAAGCTCGTTGGTCTGGACTTCACGATAAACTTCATCCATGTTTGCCGGATCAAAACATTGTATGGTAGCGCCGATAAGCAATTCTTCGGTCATCTCATCTGCAATGACTCCTGTCAATGGACCACTGAGAATATCTATCTCGAGATCAATAGTATTGTCACCCGCCTCTATGACCGTATCTTCCATCAGATATTCAAAATAACCTTCATGTTCAATTGTAATTGTATAGTTGCCGGAATGAATATCTTCAATTGAATAGTTCCCTGATGTGTCGGTCATTGCATCAAAATCAAGGATGTTATCTATATTGTCGAAATGGACGATCACGCTATCCAATGGATCCTCTGTCTCTGAATCAATAACCGTCCCGGATACCGAGGCGTCGGAAGGATCGAGATATACGGTAAAATCATCGAAAGTCACGCCGGCATAACTGGTTCGAGCGTTGGATGTAAAATTGAACATGAACCACGCGGTTTCACCCTCATATTCAGACAGGTCATAACCAATATAAACCCACTGAGAATCACCTGTTGTGCCGTTAAAGCAAGGTTGGTTTCCGTTGTCTATGTTACCATTTTCGTCTGTATAATCATCAACCGGTTCGAGCAGATCCCAGGTATCACGATCATCTATGGATATCCAGAAATTGTAACCGTCATTTATATCCAGTATATAATACCAGTGCCAGTATCCAACAAAAGCATCAGGCGTGCTGATATCCCAGGTTGTGGCTGTAAATAATGTGTCCCTGTCGGTTAAACCATAGTTACCACCAATATTTGTTGCCCAGGCAAAGTCACCGGAATGGGCGTCACCGGGTTGAAGCGATGGTTCGC
Source organism: Candidatus Electryonea clarkiae (assembly GCA_030765455.1). GTDB lineage: Bacteria > Electryoneota > Electryoneia > Electryoneales > Electryoneaceae > Electryonea > Electryonea clarkiae. Next base: position 65,342 of record JAVCCM010000166.1, read on the forward strand.
CCCACTCCCATAATCTTGCGGAACCGGCTGTCATGAAGAAACCGCGATCATCCTCGAAATCTTCTTCATAGGTTTCATCCTGGGGTGGAGGTAATGGGTCCATCTCTACATCGTACGTATTTTCTCCTTCGTCTAATAGAACCTGGTCAAGGAATAGAAAATATCCATCTACGGAAACACCTACATCAAGATCAAGTCCTGAATATGTTTCATCAATGGAATAATTACCATTACCATCAGTTACATCAGTCCATTGACTGATTCTGACATTAGCGCCTGCAATGGCAGCCCCGGTTACAGCATCTGTAACAGTACCGGAAACACTTGCATCCGGATCAGGAAGAAATATTCGAATCGCTAATTCCTCAAATGGATAATTGCCCTGATTATAATTAATACTAAGCCCTATTGTGCCACTACTATTTTCAATACCTATAGTATTACTATTATCAGGGATCGTAAGCTCTTCATATTGCAAGATAATTTCACCATTGGGATATAGTATAACCTGGCAGGTGATAACACTATCGTTGAAACTAATATGTCGACAATCATCATATTGGATGACCATTTGAGTTTCATCGCCTTCATAGTACACTTCGCCACCTCCCGGAGGATAAAGATCATCCCAGAAAGGAGCTATCATATAATTAGGAGCAGCAGTGCTTGGGATAGCTAGATTTGAATATGCTTGTCCCTGTCCGGTTGCCAGGCTAATCCAGCCATTTGAGCAAACCCAGAATTGATCATAAATATCACCGTAAAATGGGAAATCAAAGTCAATATCAAATGGTCCAACATTGTGATCATCATTATTTACACCACAATCTGTTCCGGTATCGCTGATATCAACCCAATCATATTCAGGTCCGTTCTCTTCGTCACTGTCGATAAAGGAGTATCCGAAATCATCAGGTCCTCCAGACCTGTCAAGTTCATCATAGGTGCCCTGCGATGGATCTCGGATTAGTCCTTCGGCTTTGAGTAATTGCCTTTGACTATCACTAATTACTCGTCCACTCTCAAAAGCAGCTTTTGCGCTTTCAACAGCTTGATAATACTTCGCTTTTTCAGGACTCATCTCAGATGTAAATGCCGTTGATACAAAGAAAACCATTAAAAAAAGCGAAAGAATCCAATTTAGATTCTTCATGTTTTCCTCCCGTTCTAATTAAAATAAATGTGAAAAATATCTAAAAGCATCACTTAAACCCGTATATATGTCCAGTCAATAAAGTTTTGATCCTTTAAAAATAATAACAAGGTATCGGATATACAACACCAATCTGTAAATATCTACACTGAAAAAATGTTTAAATTTAGAGTAAAAAAAGCGCCGGCAATGAAATACCGGCGCCTTATAATGTAAAAATGGAAAGCTTAATTTTTATTATTTAATATACATCAACTTACGTATGTTGGAGAATCCGCTATTTGAGGATACTCTGAGGAAATACAATCCAGCCGGGTGGTTGGTCGCATTCCAGTTCAGGCGATGATATCCAGGCGTAAGGCTCCCCTGCTGGAGAACAGCAACACGTTGTCCAAGAACGTTTATAATTTCAGCCTGAACTTCTGCGATTTGCGGAACCGCTATCACAATACTCACTGTCGGGTTGAACGGATTTGGATATACCGCCTCCAAAGCCCAGTCAATCGGGACGCCTGAGAATTCACTGTCACTTACTGAGGTTATGTCCCAGATTACCTCAACCTCGTTTGATTCAGGTGTTTCACCTTCATCGTAAACAGCGGTTACTGTATATACATATGTATAAGATGCATATTCACCGGGATCGGGATCTTCAATTTTCTCATTCCACGTGTTTTGCTGGGTATTGCCGAGATGCTCGCCGTCACGGTAAATCTTGAAACGAATCCAATCATCAAGATGATCATGTGCCCATGAAAGCGTTACCTCAAGTTGAAGCGGATCGCCTGGAATCACCTCCTGAGCAGAAGTCAAATCAGATGGTGCGTCGATGTTGATTCTTTCAATATCCGCTTGGTCATTCGGGATAATTCGCAGTCCCTGGCGTGAAAGACTGATTATACCGGTAAAGGTTCCCCAATCATCCATAGAAAAAGCGGATAAATCAAGGTTTGCTGTTCCCACTATCTGGACATTGCATTGACCGGAGCCATCGTCAACAATCAGAGTATAGGTATCATCTCCAGGATCACGGTTAATCTGTCCACTCACCTGTCCCCAAGTCCCTTCACGTTGACCGTTTGTGCTCATGTCACCGGTTGGCTCCACCAGTGGTTCAGGCAATGCATTGTCGTGACTGAAAACCTCGATCTCGAAATTTGTGATCCGGGTAATATCGTCAACATCCAAAAGATACCCGACAACTTCGACTGAATCGCCGCGCATGATTTCAGTGTCCTCAGCCCAAGGTGCATCAGCCCATATCTGGATACCCCAGTCGGAATCGTCCTGAATGTATATATTTGTGTGTGCTGTGTCGGTTACATTAGTTCCCTGGATAACAATACCGGTCGTCAAGACCCAGGTTTCAGGGTCCTGTGTAGTCTGGAGTTGTTCAATAGTGCGCTCGAAAATGGGTGTGAGCTCAAAATCCCGCACATTCTCACGTGAATGACTGATTGTAACATTCTCTGTATCGGAAGGAGCGTAACCGGCAAGACTGGCGACAACTCCGAAAGTTTCACCACTGTGCAATGCCAGGGTTATATAATTACCAAGATCATCAGTTTGAAGTTCCCGAACAGTTTCACCCAACTCATCAATCACGACAATATCTACGCCTACTAATACTTCCTCGGTATTCTCATCTATGACATTTCCAGTCAAATCGCCGGAAAGGATATCGATCTCGAAGTTAAACTCGTTTTCTCCGGTCTCAATTTCTACACCTTCCTCCTCGAACTCAAAGTATCCTTCCATTTCGATGCTAAAAGTGTAAATTCCACTGTAAACTTCGTCAACTGAATAAACGCCGTCGCCATCAGTAGTTTCTTCATATATACCGAACGTTACTATAGCGCCTTCAACAGGATCACCGGTTTCCGAATCAGTGACAACTCCGGCAACACTTGCGTCTGCATCAGCAGCGTAAAAGAGTACTGCTAATTCGTTTTCTGGCGCGTCCGGATCACCATTGACAAGATAGGCTAACGCTACGTCATGATCATGGTTTTGAATACCGATTGTTTGGGAATTGTTACGGAAATCGTCTGTGATATTGTCATACATTAATATAATATCACCATCATCAAACATAATAATTTCACAATCGAAAGTTCCATTAGCGCCGAATTGAGCGTAATCAGTCATACTGATTACCAATGCCTCGCGCTCGTCTATTTCTATAGTATCGTAATAAACAGCTCCGTCACGAGGATGCATATCATCCCAGAACCAGAAGATCGTGGCACCCCAGGCAGTATGTGGTAAATTACCATTTCCATAAGTACAATAAGTACTGAAAAAGGTAACCATTCCGTTCGACTGAAACCAGAAATCGTCTTCGAGCACACCATAAAATGGGAAATCGAAGCCAAAATCATACGGACCAGTGACGGTATCGTCACCAATGCCTGTCATCAGAGTGCCGGTGTCGGTAATATCAATCCATTCATATTCCGGACCACCTTCCTCATTGCTGTCAATAAACATCATACCGAGGTCATCAGGTCCACCTGTTCGGTCAAGTTCATTGTAAGGTATCGTATTCCTTACAGCATCCTCTTCAATGAGAGTCTTCTGAGCGTCTGTTAATTGCACTCCGGTTCCCTCGATTCGCTTCGCTTCCATAAGAGCTTCATAATCAAAAGCAAATCCGGATGATACCAGGATCAGCAAACATGAAGCCAAAATTAATGTCTTTCTTAACATGTACTTACTCCTTGTAAAATTAATTGTATTTAGAAAGCCTGAATACTCTACGAAAAATGAATTTGCATAGTGATATATACGCTACGGTAAAAGAAATTCAATTTCCTGAATAATTAAAAACTTAAGTAAAGGAATTTTCAGTGCATGTGTTAAAATCTTGGAGTACAGGGGGCATATCTTTGTGTGAAGTTTCTCAAAATGTAATTCCTCATCATTTAATTTAATACACAAGTCTGAGTATTTCAAGTACTCTACTGGCTTTAAGAGGTAGAGATTATTATGGTTATTAGTCGTTCGTAAGTACAATGTTAATGGATTTAATTAATTTGCTTGGAGCCGAATCCGAGATCAGACCTTGTAGTCAATTAGTTTATGCTCGCTTTACCTGAAAGTGTACTGCTTGAAACCGGCATTACTGACATTAATAATATAAGTCAAGATTTGCTTTGCGATTGCATCAGGGGTTGAATTATTAGCCATCAGCCATGTAATTCTTTCATTGCGTCCGAACCAGGTAAGCTGCCTTTTGGCAAAATGTCGGGTGTTCTGTTTGATAATTGATTTTGTTGTTTCGGGATTCATATCTGCACTATCAAGAAACGGGATTATTTCCTCATATCCCGGACTCTTCAACGCATTTTTATTTCTCCAACCCCGGTCGAGCAGCGATTTTACCTCCTCAATCAGTCCATTGTCGAACATTTCTTCGACCCGGCGGTCTATTCTTTTGTAGAGTTCCTTCCTGTCCCATTTCAAACCAAACCAGATTGACGAGAATTGCGACGGATTTCCTTTCCTTTTATGTACTTCACTGAACGGAATCCCGGAAGCATGAATAACCTCGAGTGCTCTAAGAATGCGGTGCCTGTCATTTGGCATTGTTTTATCAGCACATACCGGATCGAGAGATTTCAACTCTTCATGAAGTGCTGCAAGACCATCTTTTTCAGAACGTTTCTCCAGCTTGGAGCGGATATCAGGATCTTTGATATCATCTCCGAAAAAGCCATCGATCAATGCCTTGAGGTACAACCCGCTTCCACCTGCGATGATTACATTTTTACCTCTCGAGGAAATCTCCTTGATCCATTCTCTTGCATCGTTGGCGAATTTTCCCGCGCTGTAATGTTCATCAGGATCGACTATATCGAAGCCGTGATGCCTGATTCCCTCCCGTTCAGCATTGGTCGGCTTTGCTGTGCCAATATCGAGGTAACGGTAAACCTGGCGGCTGTCGGCAGAGATAATTTCTGCATTGATTAATTTTGCCAGCTCCACTGCGACAGAGGTTTTTCCGGATGCGGTAGCTCCTGCTATGATGATTACAGGATTCATAAAGAATTATTCCTCTTTTGTTTCACGCAAAGGAACAAAGAACGCAAAACAATAGTTGTCAGATTAACCTTAGAGAATAGAATAATTTCTAATTCTTAATTGATTTTCTTATCCTTATATCCCGTGAATATGTAATGAATTTTCTACATGAAAAAACCGCCGGACGGCGGTGTACATTTCTTTATATTTTACTCAATCCTATTAACGGAACAGGGCTTTGATACTTCCCCATGTTTGACGGAGACCGTTTTGCGAGACTTGGATATTTTGTACTTCACTGTGCCAATGGTTTCCATCCGACTGGAGAACACGGATTCTGTAATAAAAAGATCTGGTGCTCTGTTTAAAGACGTTGGTGTCTGTATAACGATACGTTTTCCCTGCACCTTCAAGCTCATTGAATGATGCGACGTCATAATAATTCAATGCGTTAGCAGATCGTTGAATAACATAACCTGTGACGCTGTCTTCGCTGCTCATTCGCCAGGTCAAATAGGGATAACTGCCGTTCAGCCCTACATTGAAATCGGAAAACCTGCCTTTCGCATACGTAGATGCTGCAAGGATGATGATAAATACAGTTAATAATATTATTTGATAACTTTTCTTCATAGTAAAAACTTACAAAAAGTATCAGGGCAGGTCAAGCCCTGAACGGAAAAGAAAACTGTTTTCATAAAAAAGATGCCATATTTGTTGATAACGCTGTTATTGCTCTTTCCATTTCTTCTTCAGGCTTAAGAAACAGAGTGCGATGAACAATTCCACAGCATATCCAAAACTCTTCAATGCGCACTCAGAGTATAAAAATTCGAGATCAATAATGAAAGCGCTGGATGGATTTATGTGAGAAAGTCATATTTGACTGCTTGCTTTATCTTGGAGTAAAATTCTATATTATGCAAAACATTTGAGTTTATACAAGGGGAAAGACATGAGTCAGGCACGGTTATTAAAAATTTGCTTGATTATTGGGTTTGTTTTTGGAATAATAGTCTTTCAGGGCTGTGAAGAAAAGGATAATTTTGATCCGGCAGACTTATTTTCATTAAAAGACTTTGCTGATGATGGTGATTATTTCATTTCCTTTCTCGATATGATGGATCGTTTTCGGGAAGCTCACAAAATTACTGTTTCCTATCTTGGGGGTACTGAACGATCAATTGATTTTGATGAATTCTTACCCGACGGCTGGCAGGAATCTGCTGTGTTACCCGGCTGGTATCAGAGAACCTCTGCTGATGCATCTGATGAATTTATAAGATTTGATCATAGTATCACGGCGCCTGATGAAATAAAACCTGTGAAAGGCGAGTATTTCAGATTTAACCTGGATAGCCTCAGTGTTGGAACCTACGCGGCATTTGGTGACTCCTTCTCGGTTATCTATGCTGAAAATGGCAGAAACATTACTGTCCTTGAGGGAGAAGCTTCATATATAGATACCAGGGTATTATTCCGTGGCTCAGGCGGTGTTGGCAACTTCTCCGGCGCTGCGGGAATGTTTAATGTCTGGAATGCGAAATTTGAGAATCTATCAGCAGAACCCGGACTCCTCGCAGGGCAACACCGGATTGAAGGGGTTACCCAGATCAATGACCTGAATGACGAGATCGATTTAGACGTGGTTATCAACCTGAATATGCGGGCAAATTCATCCGGAGAAGCGACCATTTGGGTAGAAGGAATAAAGCGAGTAGAAATTGATTTCAGTGGATACGATGTACATTTTCGCGGCAAGGTTAGCTTGGCAATGGATGATTTCGAACGTGAATATAATTTCTGACAAATCCTCATTACTTATCATATACCCGGCAAATTAGCCGGGTTTTTTTTTTGATAAAATATACCTGCACAAATTTCGCAGTGTTGTCGTTGGTGTCATTTACATGAGACAGGAATACAGAAAATATACTGTTGCTTCAATGTATTATTACTTTGAAAATCACGTATGTTCCAAATTAACATGGATTACCGCCTTCGCGGGAATGATAGTTGGGACATTATTTTCGAGGATTATTATAATTGGTATTATTGAATCATGCCTTGGACAACTTCTCTTCAAAATATTTTATTGTCTTCTCCAATCCCTGCCGCAAATTGGTGGATGGAGCCCAGCCTAATTCTGTTCCAGCCCTGGTAATAACCGGGCGGCGCTGGGTTGGATCATCAGATGGTAAAGGTTCATAACATATAGATATTTTTGTTCCGACCAGATCACGTATCGTTTCCGCAAGTTCAAGTATTGTGAATTCTTCATCATTTCCAAGATTAACCGGTCTAATTTCTGTGGGATGATCCATCAACAGAACAAGTCCCTCTATAAGGTCATCGACATAACAGAAACTTCTCGTCTGGTTGCCGTCGCCATAGACAGTCAAATCATTGTCTCTTAATGCCTGGATAATAAAGTTGGAGACTACCCTGCCGTCGTTTAAAGCCATCCGAGGACCATAAGTGTTAAATATTCTCGCAATTCTGATATCAACCTGGTTCATCCTGTGGTAATCCATCATCAGGCATTCAGCGGCGCGCTTTCCTTCGTCATAACATGAACGAATACCGATAGGATTTACATTTCCCCAATATTCCTCTGTCTGGGGATGCTCAACCGGATCACCGTAAACTTCCGAAGTGGATGCCTGCAGGATTTTTGATTTGACACGTTTTGCCATGCCAAGCATATTTATTATCCCTATAACGGAAGTTTTAATCGTCTTGACAGCATTATACTGATAATGGATTGGAGAGGCTGGACAAGCCATGTTGTAAATTTTATCAACTTCGAGTAATATAGGCAAGGTTATATCATGTCGAATCAGCTCAAAATTGGGATGATCCACCAGGTGTTCTATATTCTCTTTACTGCCGGTAAAAAAATTATCCAGGCATATAATATCACTGCCGTTGTTTATCAATTTGTCAATTAAATGGCTGCCGAGGAACCCAGCACCACCAGTTACCAGTACTCTTTCCATATTAGTACCTTCTATTTTGCTAACCTGACAAGCCGGAAATAGAAATAATTACAGGGATGCACAGGATTAACAGGATGTTTTCTTCGCGTCTTTGCGCCTTTGCGTGAGAATAAGTTTTAGACAGAATGAATCATGTTCACTTAAATAAAAGTATCAAATATTTTCTGCCAGATAAAGCACGAATCTGAGAGTTAAAATACCAAACATTTATAAGCAATTCTCTTCTTCTATGATTCACGTATGACAAATACCGTTAATTTACATGGACCATGAACGCCCAGAACCAGTTCTTTTTCAATATCCGCGGTCCTGCTTGGTCCGGATATTATCACAGCGTTTTCATCTGTTATCCCATTCTGAATCCATAATTTGAATAATGATTCAACATCTGCTACAATCTGACTTTCCCTGATGATAATAATATGTTCTTCAGGAAGAAGGCTGACAGAACGTAAATCGGGATATCCGGAAAAAAGCAGAGCCGAACCGGTTTCCGCAGAAATGGCAAACGCAGAGGTGATCCCAACGGAAGCATCAGCGACATCACTTTGCCAGGCTTTTGCTGATACCGGATCAGGAGTGGAGGAGAGAGGCATGGTTACTTTCAATCCACTCTTTTTCAGTAAATCTACTAACCCTATTTCATCGAGTAACGAATCACTATTAACAGCTACGTGTTCGGTTTCAGAATCTGTAAGATGTTTTAATATTCTATCCGATACATGGGATTCCTCAACTTTAAATACTTCGGCTTGAAGTTCCACGAGTTCTATTGCCAGTTGATTATAGAGGTTATTTTCACTCATCATCAGGCTCTTGATCATCTTCGATCTTGTCAAACAGGTCGCGGAATGGTACAGGGGCAATATCCGGATTGTCCTTCTGTCTTGTCCATCCCGGAATAGGTGGATTTCCAAACATCCAGTATCTCTGAATGTTTCGGGCAGCTTTTGTTGCCTTATTATAATTCTTTTCGTTTGACATCATCTTTTCAAAGGTTTTCCAGGCTGGAGCTTCATAATCAATTCCCCGGTGTAAATTGATTTTCCTTGAACGTAATAGCAGCATCAATTCAGGCAGTGGTATCGAAACAGGACAAATTTCCTCACATGCTCCGCAGAGTGTGCTGGCAAAGGGATGATCAGGAGCGTTATCGAGTCCCAACAGCAATGGTGATATCACCTTTCCCATCGGACCCGGATAAACACCGCCATAAGGATGACCGCCAACCTGTTGATAAACCGGACAGACATTCAGGCAGGCTCCGCATCGGATACACCTGAGCATCTCTCGCATTTCCAGATCTTCGTAGATGTCTTTTCGACCATTATCAACAATAATAATATGTACTTCGTCAGGACCAGAGGGGCCGGGTGAAGCTCCTCGCATCAGGTTCAGATAGACAGTTGCTTTCTGCCCGGTGGCGCTCCTTGCCAGCATCTGCCAGAGCAGTGACAAATCCTCCAATGATCGCGTTACTCTTTCCCATCCCATCAAGGCAATCACCACCCTGGGAAGAGTAGTCACCATTCGACCATTGCCTTCATTTGTTACAGTGGCAATATGACCGGTTTCAGCTACTGCGAAATTAACTCCGCAAAGACCTGCCCCGGCTGCGAGAAATTCTTGCCTTAGCACGTTCCGGGCGATATCGGTTAATTCTTCAGGATTATCAGTATAATCAATATGAAGTTTTTCCTCGAAAAGCCGACCGACATCTTCCCTGGTAAGATGCATTGCGGGCATCGTAATATGACTTGGAGTCTCACCACGAAGCTGTACGATATACTCACCAAGGTCAGTTTCTACCGGGGTAACTCCGTGTTCCGTAAGAAATGAATTGAGTTCTATTTCCTCGCTGAGCATGGTCTTTGATTTAAGCAGCCGGTCTATTTTATGTTTATGTAAAATGTCAAGAACATGCCGGCAGGCGGAGTCGGAGTCTTCGGCATCATGTATAATAACACCATGCGATTTTAAATTGTCACGCAGGGTTTTATGCAACGAATGAAGATCTTCAATATCTTCCCGGCGGCGAGAGCTAATGTGTGCCCGTCTCTCGCTGAAATCCTGCCATTCACCTGCTCTTTCGTCTCTTTTAGATACTGCTTTACGAGTATTTTTTTTATACGGCAGCTCACCATCAGGACGGTTCTTGAGAGTGTTCCTGATATTCTTTTTCAAATCATTTGTTTTTGAGGGATTGCTCATATCAGCGCCTCACCTCCGGCAATGATACGGGCGTAATGCAAGGTCTGGATTGGAATCTTGTTACGTGAGAATAGACCTTGGAGGTGCATCAGGCATGAATCGTCCGTGGAAGTTACCACGTCGGCGCCGGTTTGTTGGATCGCTTCGACTTTGTCTTCACCGATGGTTGTAGATAATTCAGGAAATTTTACTGAGAATGTACCGCCGAATCCGCAACATTGTTTACGATCATCCGGTTCTACAAGATCAATTCCTTTAACTTTTCTGAGCAGCTCAACCGGTTGATCATAGATTCCCAGCTCACGATAACCGTGGCATGATGTATGGTATGCCACGCGATGGGGAAAGGTTGCATTGAAGTCGGTACATTTCAATTCATCAACCAAGAATTCGCTGAGTTCGAAGATTCTGTGTTTGATATTATCGTACTCATGCCGCACTAATGGACGCAGGTCAAGTTCAGCATAGTGGTTTTTAATCATTGAAACACAACTCGCAGATGGAGAAACTATATATTCAGCATCATTGAAGATTTTAATAAACCGTTCAGCAAGATTCGTTGCTGTTTCCCGATATCCGGAATTGAATGCCGGTTGTCCGCAACAGGTCTGCTCCTTTGGATATATAATATTACATCCTGCCATCCGGAGCAACTTTACCGTTGCAAGACCGGTCTGAGGATAAATCTGGTCAACAAAACAGGGGATGAATAAATGTACTTTTCGATTATTTGGCATCACGGCAGACAAGAAAGATTATCATAAATTTTGCGTTAAGATACGAAGGTTTTGCAGAGAAAACGAATTACATTATTTTCAGACGGTGCATTAATGAGATATGCTAAAACTAATCCAGTCATTCATTGTATCATAATATTCAGTTAATCCCAAACGCTGCGGGATATCTGTATGTCCCGCGCCGGGGATCAGTACCAGTCTTTTCGGTTCCGGGGCGTTTTCATATACGATCTTGCCATTGTCACGATAACGGACAAAATCATCTTCATCGCCGTGAAAGATCATGAATGGTACATGGATATTTTTTATGCGCTCGGCGTTATTGAACTCGCCTTCAGTCAACCAGCGATGAGGGACATCAATGATTGAGGAGCCTTGCGTCAGAGAAGTTGCAGCAGCAAATAGAGCTTCGGCAAAGAGACAGAGGGGGTCGATCTTCTCCGCAGTTAGATATATCGAAACAACATTACCTAATGAAAATCCATAAACGATAAGCGAATCAGCCGTAACCTCATTGCGGCTGAGAACATAATCGAGAGCGGCAGTGCCATCGGAGTATAGACCATCTTCGGACGATTCTCCATCCGATTTACCGAAACCACGGTAGTCATAAATAAACAGGTTCACACCGAAATCATGGAGGAACATGACACGGTCCCAGTAGTGATCGATATTGTGTTTATTACCGTGACAATAGAGGATGGTCAAACCTGACCGGTCGCCGTTTGAACCAACCCAGAAACCGTGCAGGGTGTTTCCATCACTGTCAAGCATGACCTCTTCGATCAATGATTCAGGAATGGTGTTACCGGGAAGTGAATACTCATCAAGCTCTTCCGAATTAAATAGAAAACTGTCGAGTTTCATACAACTCGTCGATATGAAGCATGACAGCAGAATACATGAGAGTATCAAGGATCTGTTTGGCGATCTTTGCCCCTTTGCGCCTTTGCGTGAGAAATGTTTTATTGTTTTTTTCATCGAAACACCTAAAAATTCCATTCAAGTGCAATCAGGGGAGCAATAGCGCCATAACCGGCGATACCGGTATATGTAACCGCAAGCTGATCACTTCTGATATTTGCGCCTTGCCATTTGATTTCGGTGTACAGCTTGAAACGATTCCCAAGTGCCCACCTGTACCCGGCAAATGGTGAAGTCATGTAAAATGATGCGTCTTCATCGTAGTCAGGACGAGTAGTCGGGATAACCAGGTTCATACCGGTGTAAACTGAGTTCTTTCTGTGCTGCCAGGCAGCGGAACCGGTGAGAATCGGAACAAAACGAAACCTCTCTTCAACTCCTTCTTTGACACTCATGAAAGTCATTATTCTCGGTTGAATCCCTACAGTCGGAGTTCTCCCATCACCGATTATTGGATACCATGTCGATCCAAGATCGAAACCGGTTATCCCGTAGGGGAGTGGAAGGATGTGCAGGTTTGCATCGAAATCAAGGTCGTCCCGCAGTCCGTACCTCGAACCCAAAACGGGCCACGGTGTGGGCATATTTAGACCGAATACCTTAATAATCGGTCCACCATAGCTGACATTACCCTGCCATTCTCCTTTACCAACAGGCTGGAGGTTGGTATGAGCAGCGCACCCAATGTACAACATTATTAAAATAATAGAGATAAGAAGTATATAGATTCTTGTTTTCAAATTATAACCAGATCTTTTTTAATGAATTATTCTTGAAATAATATTTCATCACATAATAAATACTATCACGCAAAGTCGCAAAGGCAAAACATAAGGTCGCAAAAAAAATCTTGTTAATCCTGTCAATTTCATTTATTTCAAATATACAACTTTCATCGCTTTGGTAACATCTCCTGACGACAGGACAGCGATGTATATTCCATTTGCATTATTTTTCAATTCAAAGTTGACTGTATGTCTTCCCGAATTCATTTTCCGGTTTAAAATAACAGCAACTTCACGACCGAGAATATCATATACTGCCAATTTGATCTTGCCGGCTCTTTGCAGGCTGAATGCAATTTGTGTTGAAGAATTGAAGGGATTTGGGTAATTCTGCTCAAGCTGGAATTCAACCGGGGACAAAAAATCATGCTCCTCAACATAACGATGGTCTCTGAAAAACGGATCATACCAACCATACCAATCATAGTGATACGGATCTTCCCAGTGTCCTGCAGAATCAATGTGTAACGGATAATTCGGGACCCAACCGGCTAAATCGTACACCGAATCCAGCAAATCCCTCTTCGCTATTCTGTAATAAATCACAGGATTATTAGTGAACTCGCCTTCGTCCGCCATAACTGAGCCTGCATCGAGATCAAGAATGTAAGAGATATTCAGGTTATAGCCATTGAGATAATCACCATCATTATTCAGCGCAATACTTGGTTCCCTTTCATTCCTGCAATCCCCTGCAACAAGCCCGCCTTCTGTGCCCCTGGAGTTAGTAAGATTAACCGGTTTTGTCCAGAGTCTTCCATACCATTCACCATGCCAGCCGTTTGGTGGGCTGAGAGTTATCATTATTTCACCGTTTGCAAGACTATCATCCGAAGCATCCCAGGCGGTTATTGTCGAATCCTCATTGATGGTATATTCATCAGGCATGCCGTATTGCTGAAAAACACAATAGAGTATTCCTGTTACTGGATCATGATACATGTTCGGTGCTTTCACCTGATGCTGCCATCTTCCTGGCTCAGCATAATTCCAGAATTGTCCATCTGCCAGCACTGTAAATTCATTGTTTTCGTTATCCCAATGGTAGATGTAAGATGTGTAAGTAACTGAGTCCGAATAATGATAATACCCGGAAGCGGTGAATGCCACGTGTATAACGTCATCGTAATCGATATAAACATTCAAACTGTTGTAAACTCGCATTGTATCTGTATTTGCCGCAGTGGTATCGGGTAGCAGATCCGGGTCTGGAATAATGAATTCTGTAATGTTGATCGGATTGTCGAAATCCCAGGTTTCACCGCCATCTTCGCTGATCCATAAATAAACGTCATTGTTCCATTGATTTGTCTCTTCGTTCGGATGATTATCGCTCCGGCTGATAGTCGAAACAATTGCTACCAGCGAACCGTCATAGGAAACGTCAATATCGGCTGAAGGATTCATCCCGTTATCTGAAACAAGGAGTTGTTCTTCGGGCAGTATGAAATCGTAATAACCATCAAAGGAACGTACAATGCGAGAATATAATATATTTACAGGATCAGTTTCATTGTCAGGATCATACTGTTGTGTGACAACATGGACGTAATGCGTATTAGCATATTCGGCAAAGGCGGCTTTTGGATAATAGTACATATCAGGAGGAATTCGTGTTCCACTAAAGACACCTGGAAATAAATTATATAATTCAGTTGCAATCACTGAATATCCTCCAGCGGAATTATTATATACCGGATACGCAAGTCCTTCGTATAAATCCATTGCCAACACAGGAAAACCTGCCTCATCACCCTCATCAACATAACTCCTGAATTCCCCAAATTCCTGTACAAATTCTCCTTCATCTGTAATGCCTACCCTGTTAAATCTAACACGTGTAGTTACTTCAGGATAATCGACCAGTCTAGTCAAGACAAAAAAAGCTGCGGACACGCAGTCATCTTCGTTATGGATTTGTATTTCATCAGGATAATAACCAATCATCCTCCCGATAGTGCCATAATGCTGTAAATCAATCAAGGTTGTTCCAATTATGACAGTATCCTCGTCTAGTTCTCCAGCGTGAGGGACAAAAGCCGGTGCATTTTCTAATTGGGCTACATCGAGATCAAGAACCGGTGGTATGAATTTTTCCGGAAATGGAATTTTAGGCGACGGCAAAGTTTTACCGAAAGAGATGGATACAACTAATAATAGAGATAAAACGAATGATGCTAATGTTTTACGAATCATTTTTCCCCTCCAGATTAATCTCGTAACGTATAATTGAAATTGAATATGTAGTTAAATACTATAATCTATTTGAATATGATAATTCTTATCTGACTAAAACTACTTTCTTCACTTCTGCCATCTTCCCCGGTACACTGGCATGGATGAAGTAAGTACCACTTGATGCGGATTCAGCATTCCATAGTATTGA
The DNA here is from genome assembly GCA_030765455.1 of Candidatus Electryonea clarkiae. Taxonomy (GTDB): domain Bacteria; phylum Electryoneota; class Electryoneia; order Electryoneales; family Electryoneaceae; genus Electryonea; species Electryonea clarkiae. The sequence goes on from JAVCCM010000166.1 coordinate 80,560, forward strand.
ATGATATCCAGTTGGTTGTGTGGAATTTACAAGGGTTGTAATTAATTGCCCGTTAATGTTATACACTTGTAGATAAAAATCCGATGGTGCAGGCAAACTGTATGACAACCGTGTTGAAGCGTTAAATGGATTGGGATAAGCCAACGACAGGTTGAATTGAGCAGGTATTGTTATAACCAGATCAGCAACTTCATCAGGATCGGTAAAGCGATATATTCCCAGGTTTGTGCCGTCTGCGAGATAAATAAGATTATCCATTGCATGAACTCCATTGCCATAACCTGGCGAATCATAGTATCCTACTATTGAAGGATTCTCCGGATCAACGATGGAGATGACATTCAAACCACTTTCACCGTTCGTTACGTAAGCAAAGATACCAGAAACCGTGACGCCTTTGGCTGCTCCCATTGTTTCACAGCTCCCCACTTCTTCCGGATTTTCTGGATCGGAAACATCGATGACACGCAAACCGTCATAATAACCTTGACCTAAGCCGATCGATACGTAAGCATAGTCTTCGGAAACCGTGACGCACCAGGCTGGGTCCTCAAATTCATAGAATCCCACTTCTACTGGTGCGCTCGGATCAGCAATGTCAACAATATTAAGTGCGCCTGGAACAAATGGAAAATCAATCCCTTCAGCAATATATGCGTAGTCACCAGATACCGTGACGTCCACCGCATAATTTGTTTGAACATATCCCACTTCTTCTGGATTCTCAGGGTCGGCAATGGAGATGATATACGTAGCACGACCAGCTGCAACTAAAGCATAGTCGCCGGAAATTGTTAAACCTGAGGGGTGACCAAGTGAATCACAGAATCCCACTTCTTCTGGATTTTCTGGATCAATAACTGAGATAATACGCAAACCACCTTCCATATCCGCTATAAAAGCATGGTTACCTGAAACTATAACGCCGCAGGCACGCCCTGGTGTTTCACAGGATCCCACTTCTTCCAGATTATCAGGCTCGACAACTGAGATGACATGCAAACCGTTTTCCCCGTTGGCTACGTAAGCAAAGTTGCCGGAAACCGTTACGTCCATGACCCATCCATTTGTATCATAGAATCCAACCTCTTCCGGAGATTCAGGATCGGCTACGGAGATGATGCGCAAACCGCTATCCCAGTCCGCTACGTAAGTATAATCGCCGGAAACCGTGACGCCATAGGCATTCCCGGGTGTATCATAGTATCCCACCTCTTCCGGAACTCTAGGATTGGCAACTGAAATGACACGTAAACCACTAATTCTATCCGCTACGAAAGCATAATCGCCGGAAACCGCGACGCCCTCAGCATCCCCCTCAGTATAACAGAATCCAACCTCCTCAGGATTTTCAGGATCTGCAATGGAGATAACGCTTAAACCACGTCTACTAAAAGCAACATAAGCAAAGTCGCCGGAAACTGTGACACCAAATGCATTCCTCTCAATATTATAGAATCCCACTTCTTCAGGTTGTTCAGGATCGGTAATGTCAATCACGCGTAAACCATGCAAAAGGTCAACAGCGTAAGCATAGTTTCCGGAAACCACAACGTCCATGGCAGCAAGTCCCGTATCATAGTTTCCCACAACAATAGGAAGTTCAGGATTTTCAATAGAAATGATGCACAAACCGCTATACCTGCTCGTTACATAAGCGTGGTTACCCGAGACCGCGAGATTCCGAGCAATATCCGGAGTATCACAATGTCCTACTTCTTCAGGATTCTCAGGATCAGCAACTGAAATGATGTATAAACCGTCGTACCCATTTGCAACGTAAGCATATTCGCCTGAAACACATACGCCTTCTGCTTCATTGATGTAATCCAAATAGCCTATTAACTCAGGATTTTCCGGATTGGAAACATCCACGATCTGCAGCCCGGAAACCCCAGTAGCAACGTAAGCCAAATCACCGACTACGAAGATATCTTCGGCACGATCCCAATTATTGTAAATCCTTCCGACCTGTACGATGTTTTCATGATCCTGGGCTACTACAATTGAACACGCAAAAACTATGGAACAAAGAGTAGTATGCAACAGAAATGTACTTCGCATCTTCATCTCCTCTATTCAGGGCGAACTGTAAAACAGAGAAAGGCTTTACGATTCATCACACATCCAATATCGTAAAATTTTATCTTAACAACACAACTTTCCTAACCACAGCCATCTTCTCCGGCACTTTGGCGTAGATGAAGTAGATTCCGCTTGGTAACTCTTTGCCATCGAAGTTGAACTTCCGGTATCCTGCCGTCTGTTGTTGATCTGAAAGAACAGCTACTTCCCGGCTCAGGATGTTATAGACTTTCAGTTTCAGATGTGTGGCTTCCGGAAGGAATACTCTGATAGTGAGAGAGCTGTTAAACGGATTCGGATAGACTGATTTGATGCTGAATGATTCGGGAATTTCATTTATTTGATCCTGATCGATTACATTCTCTCCCAGGAAGAACGATCCGCCATGCGCCTCCCAGTCCCAATCAAGCGAATCTTCCCAGTGTTGAGTGGAGTCTAAATGAATTGGATAATTCTCTACCCAGGCAGCATTTTCATCGAACAGATCAATAAGTTCATCCTTTTCCACCCTGTGCCAGATTACCGGATTATTTGTATATTCACCTTCGTCTTCTCGCGAGAAACCTGCATTCTTATCGAGGACGTACATGATATTCAGGTAATCACCGTCATTGTTCAACGCAATATTCGGTTCACGTTCACTGCGGCATTGCCCGGCAGGAGCACCACCCTCACCGGTATATCTTGTATTAGTAATATTAACACCCTCCGCCCACAGAAGCCCGTAATACTGACCGTTATCCATATCAGGCGGACTGGCGGTGACAAATACCTCGCTGTTCAGATAACCTTCATCAGATACATCATTAGAATCTCCAGGTACACCATATCGTTGATGAACACACCAGAGAACTCCTGTCACCGGGTCTTGGTACATACTGGGACGTTGTACAGTTGTCTGACGTACACCAAACCATCCTGCATTGAAAAACATTCCATCTGCCATGACAGTGAAAACATTTGTCACTTCATCCCAATGATAGATAAAGGCACGATTGGATAATTGCTCCTCCCATAAATAAAATTTCGGAGTCGTAAAAGCTGCATGAAGTACATCATTCTGGTCAAAATACAAATTGCAGTCGGTGTAAACTCGAAAGGTATCGGAAACAGGTGGTCCAATTTCTGATGCATAGAAATTGGTTAAATCCAGAGGTTCCTCCCATTCCCAAGTTTCGCCGCCATCGTCACTTATCCATATCCAGAGGTCATTATTTCTATTTGTCGGATAGGTCCAATGCAAACCCTCACGTCTTGTGAATAGACGATTTGGCGATACAGCAATTGCGACACGCGAACCATCGTTCGAAACTGCAATTTCCGCAGTGCAATTCATGCCGTGTTCAGTTACCAGCTCCTGTTCATTTACAATCATGACGCGCTCATCTTCATCGAATTCATGACGGCTATAACATGTATCATTATCCAACAGCATATCTGGATCATAAATTTGCTGTGTAGTCACCACATGGATATATTTGGTGCCTTCATATTCACCAAAAGCAGCGTGGGGCCAGATATTTTCATTTTCTCTATATTCGGGAATTGGTATCCTTGACCAGGAATAAGGCATGTTTTCTGATTCATATCCGAAATAATCTCTGAAAAAATCTTCATCCCCAGTGCAGGCGTGATAAACAGGATATGCATTTCCATTTTCAGAATCCATTGCCAGGGTAGAATATCCGGCACGCCACATCCCGTCAATGTCAATTCCTCCGCCACTATCAGGATATGCTATAACGTATTCACCATTATCCAGGATTCCGGCTATATTGAATCCGACATGACGTGGACCGTAATCCGGGTATGTTCTTAGGCGAGTCCAGGTAAAAAATGCCGCACCGTCAACTGTATCATTTCCTATAGTGTATGGTTCGGGATAGTACCCGATCATCCTGCCGACAGTCCCGTTATGCTGGCTATCATAGTAGGTATGACCGACGACAATAGTATCACCGACAATTTCAGCAAGACTCGTGTTTTGAAGAACAAATAATACTGAAATTCCGGTCAAAAGTCCGACAATTCGTGTACGCATAATGCCCTCAAAACTTAATGAAACAAGAAAATGTTCAGCTTCACGCTTTGAATCTCTGCGCAAGACAATTTTTTCGAAAACAAAACAGCAAAGAATTTTTTCCTCACGCAAAGTCGCAAAGGCAAAACATAAGGTCGCAAAAAAAATCCTGTAAATCTTGTTAATCCTGTCCGATCCCATCTTATTTCAAATAAACAATTTTTTGCATTTTCTTCCACCCGGTTTCGCTTGATACTGCTAAGAAATATACACCGGAAGTTCCGTCAGCCGTCCATGAGAAGTTATGATAACCCGGATGTAATTTTCCGGTGCTGACAACCGCCACATTCCTCCCCAACAAATCGAATATTTCTGCTTTTACAATAGCAGCTTCCGGAACAGCAACTACTATATGAAGAGTTGGATTGAACGGATTGGGATATACCGCTGATAGCGCCCATTCTTCAGGAATACCGTCAAATGGATTATCAGGAACAGCATTTCCTTCCCAGATAACCGTTACCGAATCGGAACCCAATGATTCTCCAACCTCGTATTCAGCCGTTACCCAGTAAGTAAACGTATCAGCTTCCAGTTCATAAACATCATCCTTATACGTCAGATCATGACCCGCACGCAAAGTATTCTCATCACGGAATAGATTAAAACCAAGGAAATTTTCGGATTCCATGTAATCGAAGCTCCATGCAAGGCTCACTTCACCACTGGCAGGATCGAGTTCGCCGGTCATGCCAAACGGTTCAGGAAGTTCCATCCAGGTGAATGTTAAGGTATCAGTGAATTCCGACTCGCCTTCATCATATAAAGCGCTCAGGTAATAACTGCATGAGTCCTCGCCCACATTTTCCAGGGTGTCAACGTAGGATGTATCGTCACCGGTCCAATAAACTTCATCGTTTCTGTAGAGCTGCAATTCGATATAGTCATCAACTTCAAGCCCATCGAAGTTCCAGTTTAATGATACCTCACCGCTGGTTACGTCAAGTTCACCGGTAAAATCATATACTGACGGAATTGGTGCTCCGTCACCAGTAATTTCAATAATGACTAATTCGTTTTCAGGATCATTAGTGGTGAGGAAAAGTGTATCAATAAAGGTATCAATTTCAGGAGGAAAGAATGCGACCATTATGGAATCGGTATCGCCCGGCGCGATGGGATAATTCAAAATTTCCGCCACCTCAAACTGCTCCAAACCTACTTGAGCGGTGTAAATGACCAGGTCCATAACTTCCCCGGTATTTTCAATTATTACCCAGCTTGTGTCTGAGGAATTAATTATTACTTCGCCAAAATTTACCGGTATATCAGAAAGAATATTCATTTCAGGTGGAGGAAGATCATCTACAAAAAACGATCCATTATGATCATCCCAATCGTACTCGTATGGATCTTCCCAATGCATCGTCTCATCATCATGCATTGGGGTGTTGGGCAGCCACACCTCATTTTCTTCGTAAGCATCAATCAAATCCTCTTTCGCAACTCGGTGATAAACAATTGGATTAAGCGTATATTCGCCTTCAGTCTGGACAACAAAACCCGCATCGAGATCGAGCACATAGAAAATATTCAGATAATCGCCATCATTATTCAGCGCCAGGTTCGGTTCGCGTTCGCTGCGACAATCACCTGCCGGTGCACCAACATCTTGATCCCATGCTGTGTTTGTGATATTTACACCTTCCGCCCATAGTGTTCCATAAAATCCGAGGGACGGCGGGCTTGCTGTCACAAATACTTCACCGTTGGCATAAATGAATCCTGTGACTTCATCTTCGTCTGATCTGTCATTAGCGTCATCGGGAACACCATATTGTTGGTACACAAGCCAAAGAACCCCATCATCAGGGTCCTGGTACATACTTGGGCGTTGTGCTATTTTCTGCCATGCGCCCGGAAGAGCATTATTCCAGAAATAACCATCGGCTACCATAGTGAAGACATTGGAGATTTCGTCCCAGTGATAGATTGCTGAGGTATTGCTTATTGCCCCGTCAATATTTGTAATCAGGGTAAAAGCGATGTGAAGAATATCATTTTGATCGAAATAGACGTTACAGTCAGTGTAAGCTCTAAGGGTATCATCATCTTCAAAATCTGTAAGATTTGTATATTCATCCCAGTCCCAATTCTCACCGCCATCTTCACTGATCCAGAAATAGATATCATTGTCGTGCTGATTCTCTTCACCGCGGGAGACTGTTGTAGCAATAGCAACTCTTTCTCCATCATTGGAAACTGCAACATCCGCAGCAATGTTCATTCCTTCATCGGTTATCTCATCCTGGTCTTCTGTAGCGATCTCATTGTCATCAGCATCATATTCGTTACGGCTGTAAAGAATTTCCATCATGGCAGCATTGTCAACACGGCTCTCATGCGTAACGACATGGATGTATTGAGTACCTTCGTACTCCCCCCAGGCGGCATGGGGCCAGATATGTGGTATATTTCCAAAAGCGGGAATCTGCTCCTCTGCGAAAACTCCGGGAAAAAATTCCAGCTCACGAGCGATCCAAGCCTCAGTACCCGCGTTTACATTCGCTTGCGAATGGTAGGAGGGAAATCCTATGCCATCACCTGAGTTCATAGCAAGAGTGGCATACCCGGCACGCAGCCCGGCGTCAACCTGATAACCATCCTGTTGATCTACCTCCCATTCGTCACCGGAAATATCTATCCAGACATATTTAACATGCCTTGCTCCTGCCTCTTCAACTAAATCCGCATAGACCAGGTGAATAACTTCTTCGTCCGGATCATATCCTATCGTTCTGCTGGTTGTGCCATTATGCTGCGATTCCCAGAAGGTATTACCAACCATAATTGTATCACCCATGATCTCGTCAAGTTCGCCGTTTCCCGGCGACCATCGGGGAGCATCGGGTGGAACAGGCGGAATCGGGAGATTTTCTGCGAACGGGGTTATTTTAGACGCAGAATGATATGGCGAAACGCCGAGAGCCAGGCTATTAGACAAAAATAAAATCAAGAAGAGAGCCGGCACAAAAAAATTCTTGGAGAGATACATGATGAACTCCTGTTTGTGAGTTTTCCAAGTATAAAATTACAAACTATTTAAACGTCAACTTAAAAGGTGTGGCATCAGTAAAGCACTATTGAATATATAATTTGTTACTGAAATTCGTAATTTACAAGTGTTTTAGGAGAATTTGTAAAGTTTTTTAAGTGAGATTGAAAAAAAATCAGAAGTAAAATGATTACGGTTTGGTTTTACCATTACACCAAATCGTTCTTTATATTAGTATATGGTAATGGGTTTTCTATAGCACTTCTCAAGAATTAAGTGCATTTGATTAATGTGCGCTAATGTGTGCCCCGGACAGCTTGATGTCCGGGGAATGAGCAAATGATAAATTGAAGGTATATTTAAGTGCGGGTTATTAGTTTAATTACATTATGTTATCTTTTCATTCTCCCGCTGGGCAGCTTATTGTCGGCGCAGGATGATTTTATCGGCATAAACTGTGGTAACGTGGAATTTCCGGTGGAATTGTTCTTTGGTGAAGAATACTTAGCTGATCACCCCTGGTCAGATGAATCCGGTTCCGGGTATATCGGCGGTCACACAGAAACTGTCCGTCACGCTGAAATAACATACGATGTAGAGAGCGGCAATATGCTCACCTACTGGTTGCGAGAGGGTGAGTTCTCCTACCGTTTTGATCTCAATCCTGGAGATTACCTGGTAAAACTACGCCTCATGGAAGCTGAATATCACGGTCCCGGCTTTAGAACATTCTCGGTGGTTATCGAAGGTGATACCGTAATAAATGAAATCGATATTTATGAACAATTTGGACGAGCGTATGCATTGATGTTCCGGTTCGTGGTCGAATGTGAGGATGGAACCCTGGATATTGACTTTATGCCCGGCACGGAAGAAGCGACTTGTTGTGCTATCGGAGTTCAGAGGATCACAGAGGATGAAACTGCGCCCTCAACTCCTGAATGGGTGGATGCAATCGACGGGTACAACATGAACTTTCTGCTCTGGCAATGGAACAGCGCTGAAGACCTGTTGGGATTCCGGTTACACAGGCAAGCGGGTAATAATGCCTGGGAAGTAATTACACCCGATCTCCTGGCTTTTGCGAGGTATCGTGATTATGACGTCCGGGCCGGAAGAGCTTATAGATACAAGGTTGAAGCAGTTGATGCATGGGGTAATGTGAGTGAGCAAACAGAATCAAGCAGGATCACTACACTTGATCATGATGATAGTGAACTGCCTGTTTATGAATTTAGTATATCAGACGCAGATCTTCACCAAATGAATACGGATATTTGGTCGGAAAATTACACTGATGTAAATATCGAGTTTGAGAACCGTTACTTTGACGGTGCAGGAGTTCGATACCGGGGTGCCTTCACTCGTGAGTTATCTAAGAAAAATTTCCGTTTCAGATTGCCGGATGGAGAAACTTTTAATACACGTGACAGGATAGCGCTTGTAAGCGAGATGAGAGATGTGACAATGTTACGTGAGTATTTTGCCTCTCAATTATTCATATTGAATAATTGCTTAACACCGGAAACCGATTTTATTCATCTGGTGAGGAATGATGAGTTCCTTGGTGTATATACAGAGGTTGAAGCCCTCAGAAACGATTTCCTGATGCGCCGGGGATTATCACCGGAAGGCAATTTTTACAAAGCGATTTCGAATCTTGGAATAGAGGAAACAGAAGACCTTTACAGACAGAAATATGAAAAACTGAACAATGAAGATACTGACTGGCAGGACTTGATAGAATTTATCGAATGGTTGAATTTGAGTTCTGATGATGAGTTCTTGGAACAGGCAGCCGAATGGTTTGAACTTGATGATTTCCTTGATGTTTATGTTGCAGAAGTGGTAATAGCCAATCGTGATTTCACTATTCAGAATTATTGTTTGTACAATAACCCGGTTTCAAGTAAGTGGCATTTTATTCCGTTCGATCTGAACACATCTTTTATTGATCCATATATGCCGGTTGATATCAGTACTACCGCTCATCCTGATCCGATTTTTGACACCTTGAACGTCCTGTTTGATAGAACTCTGAATATTCCATTATTCAGATATGCTTATTCGAAAAAATTAGAGCGATTTGTAAACTCCCATTTTTCAATTGGGAACCTCACAGATATTATAGATGATGCATACAGAACAATCAGTTTCGATGCTGTCCGCGATGTTTATAAACCCAACAGGGAGCGAAGGGGTCCTTTTCAAACCGGCCCTGATTCCCTTAATACCTTTGTCAGGGAACGGTCGGAATATATCCTCGATACCATACCGCAATTCATTCCTGAAGTTGACCTGTCGCCCTGGTTCAGGATGAATGAACTCCAGACTGTGAATGGATCAACGATCTGGGATGAGCAGGGAGAATATGAGCCGTGGATAGAGATTTACAACCATTCGCCGGTGGAGCTTGACCTTGAAGGATTTATTTTACGGAGCGGTGTGGAATCATGGACTTTGCCTGTTGAGGCAGTTATCCCTACTCATGGATTCTTACTGTTGTGGTTGGATGGCGAGGAGAATGATGGCGTTCTGCATTCGGATTTTGAATATGAGAACGGCGATGAGTTGATTCTTGAAAATTCGGATGGTGAAGAAACCGACAGGATTGATCCGCCGGAACTGACGCGAGATCAGGTATGGGCAAGGGACGGAGATGGTAATGGTGAGTGGGAGGATGATCTTGCTCCTACTCCTGGCGTGACTAACACACCAGCCTGGGACGTTTCTTTGCTGGTTATCAACGAGTTTCTCGCACTGAATACGAATTCCAACACTGATGATGCAGGGGAATACGAGGATTGGATAGAGCTTTTTAATCCCTCTCCTGTTCCCCTGAATATCCAAGGATTATACCTTACTGATGACCTGGAGGAGCCTGATCGATGGGCTCTGCCTGATACAACTATCCCTTCCAATGATTTCCTGCTGATCTGGTGCGATGGTGAGCCGGAGGAAGGAGTTTTGCACTCTCCCTTCAGGTTGAGAACTGAGGGAGAACATGCCGGATTATTTGATGCCGATGGCATGACTCCAATCGATATGATTCTTTTCGATCTCCAGCAGGCTGATATCTCTTTCGGAAGATCTCCTGATGGCAGTGATGATTGGGGAGTTATGAGTCCAACCCCCGGCAGCACAAATGAGCTTGCCACAGGTGTGCTAAATAATATTGAAAAAGAATATCGGGTAACTAATCCATATCTCGAGCCAGCCGCGCCGAATCCATTCAATGCCACTACCAAAATACGCTTCTTCCTCCCGATTCATACAGATGTTAAACTGATCATCTATGATATACTTGGAAGAGAAGTAATAACTCTGGTAAATTCAAATCTCGCCACTGGATGGCACACGGTTCAGTTCAAAGCGAAAAATTATGCGTCCGGTTTGTATTTCTGCAGGATGGAAGCCGGTACACATTTCATGACCCGGAAGCTAATATTGCTCAAATAATACGTAATAGCGTCATTGCGAGCCAAGCAAAGCAATCCCCTGATTATCAGACGATATGTCATTTTCGGAAACACTGTATCGCGTGAATGACAGACTCTTGAATCAGATGAATTGCAGTACTAATCACTCTAAACACAGCGAACAAGCTCAATTACTGAATTCACAATGTACTATGAAAATATATGATTCTTCGCCTTTCTTAGAATAACATACCATCTGAAACTTAAAGAACAATATAAGCAAGCGCCAGTTTTCCAGCGCTTTAGATGCTCGACAATCAAAATATTTCAGCTTAATATTGATTCCAGATAGACGAGCCAAAGTTGAGACTTCTTTGTTCTACGGTCTTGATGATATAAAGAGTACCATCTATATTCCATGTTTTATGAAAATTCGCATCGCATCATTACATAATGGGACAAATTATATCACCGAAGAGTCGTCCAGCGGAGAACTCGGTATAGAGGACGAGTCCCTCAAAGGACAAATAAAAATTACCGGTGAAATAGAAAATCAGGAAAAAATGCTTGACGTCCGGTTGAAAGTTTCATTGACCGGGCATTTCCAATGCGACAAATGCGCTATTGAATACGAAGATATTATCGATGCTGATCTTAGATGTCTTGTACTCTTTGAGGATGCAGAAAGCGTTGAAAAGGCTGAAACTGAAGGATTAATATATATAGGTAGAAATGGAATTGAAGCTGATCTGACCCAGGAAATCACCGATTGCCTGTACTGTGCAATGCCCATCAGGAAATTGTGCGAACCAGGGTGCAAGGGACTTTGCCATAAGTGCGGAGCTGATCTAAATAACGATAATTGCGAATGCAGCCTTGGAGCAGAGAATCAAGAAATGTAAATTGAATACGACTTTTATTGATTAAGTTGTAAAGTTTAAACAAAACCGAGAAATTGGATTATACAATGGCAGTACCGAAAAAAAGAACCAGCGCAGCGCGCCGTGACAAGCGGCGAAGCCATCATGCTTTAAAACCAGTAAGTTTATCGGCTTGCGAAAATTGCGGTGCAATGCATCGTCCTCACCGAGTCTGCCCAGAATGTGGTTGGTATAAAGGGCGCGAAGTAGTGAGCAGCCAAAAGTAGTGCAGGATCCGGACGTGAGATACAATATCAAATGAAGTTCGCCCTGGATGCAGCGGGGGAAGAACCTGGACTTGAAAGTATTGTTCAGGGTGTTCTATCCGCTCAAGAAAAGGCGGCTGTTGCCGGTATGCCTTTTCACGGGGTTCTGTACGGACTTGATGACGATATTAGAGATGCGATCAGGACTTATGGCGGAGATTTTAAGAGCTTCGATATAGTAAACGCGCCGGAAATTATCCACATGAATGATCAGCCTCGTGATGTTTTGATCAACAAACCCGCCAGTTCCATCATCAAAGCTGTGAAAGACCTCAAAGTCGGGTTTGTCGATGCATTTATCAGTATGGGAAATACGGGAGCAATTGTCGGAGCATCACGTGCTTTGCTCGGCAAAATCAAGTGGATAAATAAACCCGCACTGGGAATACCAATCCCCCAAAAGAACAGTACCGGTTTTCTCCTGGATGTTGGTGCAACTTCCGACCCGAAAGCAGCACATATTCCACAGTTTGCAGCTATGGGATCAGTCTTTGCCGAATTGGTACATAAAATTAAAGATCCTAAAGTCGGACTATTGAATATGGGAAGTGAGAGTAATAAAGGAGACGCGTTCTCAAAGGAAGTTCACAAACTCTTACACAGAACACCATTACGATTTGTTGGAAATATTGAAGGTGGAGACATATTTACAGATAAAGCAGATGTGATTGTAACCTCTGGCTTCGTTGGAAATGTTTTATTGAAATTAACCGAATCATTACCCGGTATTCTTATGCAACGGATAAAAGAAAAGGATTTGTTGGACAGAATCAGCGGTTTTTTGAGTGATTTCGATTATACCAGGTATGGCGGAGCTGCTCTGCTCGGAGTCGAGGGTACAGTTGTCATTGGTCACGGAAAGAGTAATAGTGAAGCAGTATCAAGGGCAATCCTCCGTGCTTCTGAAATATTGGATGCGAATTTAATTAATAATATGCGTGAGAAAGTTTATCATACACGGAGAGCGCTCTGGTTATCAAATCCGTTCTCTCGAGGAGAAGGTAGTGAAGATGAAATCTAATGGTAAGCCAGCTTCCCGTATCGCCGGGATGGGATGGTTTGCACCGGACAAAATTCTAACAAACACTGATCTGGAACGAATGGTAGATACATCAGATGAATGGATCACTACCAGGACCGGTATAAAGAGACGTCATATTGTCGAACCCGGCACTCGAGCTTCTGAATTGGCTACTCCAGCGGCAAGAAGTGCGATGGATGAAGCGGGAGTTAACCCGGAGGATATCGACATGATCCTGGTTGCCACTGTAACCGGTGATTATAAATTTCCTTCGACTGCAATTTTCTTACAGGCAAATCTCGGTGCAAAAAATGCTGTTGCAATGGATATCAGCGCTGCATGTGCCGGATACCTCTATACTCTGCATTTCGCAGATATGATGATTCGAAGCGGTCAGGCAAAAACCGTACTTGTTGTCGGTGTCGAAGTATTAACCAGTATGATCAACTGGAAGGACAGATCCACTTGTGTTCTCTTTGGAGATGCCGCCGGGGCAGCAGTTGTGGTTCCCAGCGCAGACAACCGTGGAATTCTCGCAAGTTACTTGGGGACAGATGGCAGTTTGGCTGATTTACTTAATTGTCCAGGCGGTGGATCGGCATATCCTGCAATGAACCGGGAAATCCCTATGGAGGATTTTACAATCCACATGAAGGGAAATGAAGTATTCAAGCATGCCGTGAAGAAAATGGGAGATGCAGCTGTCATTGCACTTGATCTGGCAGGTATTGAGAAAAATGATATCGATCTTCTATTTGCTCACCAGGCAAATATGAGAATTATTGATGCCACAGCGAAAAGATTGAAGGTTCCACAAAAAAAAGTATTTAAGAATATTCAAGAATATGGCAACACCTCAACTGCCTCAATTCCATTAGCAATGGGTGAAGCTCGTCAGAAGGGGCTAATTACGGATGACAGCGTAGTAGTGTGTGTAGCTTTCGGAGGCGGATTCACATGGGCTTCATCGGTCATACGGTTTTAATTATCTCATGATTTAAAATAAAGGATGGAGATGAATTCAGCATTTCTATTTCCCGGTCAGGCTTCACAATATGTCGGTATGGGAAAGGATCTTTATGAGTCATACGATATTGCGAGATTCTATTTTGATCAAGCGGATCGTGATCTGCCATTTGATTTTCTGAAAATTTGTTTTGAAGGTCCGGAAGAGGATTTAAAGCAGACAAGAGTCACTCAACCGGCGATATTTGTACACTCAGTTATTGTCAATGAATTACTCAGGCAAAAAAAATTTCCAGCTAATGTGGTCGCAGGACATAGTATTGGGGAGTATTCAGCGCTTGTTTCCTCAGGCGCTCTGAAATTCACAGATGCGTTGGAGGTTGTCGCACTCCGTGGTGAACTTATGCAATATGCCGGCGAGGAACGTCCAGGCGCGATGGCAGCAATAATTGGACTGGATTTACAACAAATTGAAGAAATTTGCAATAACATTAGCGATACAAGCCAGGTCGTTGTAGCTGCCAATCTTAATGCTCCCGGTCAGATTGTAATATCAGGAGATGTTCAGGCAGTTGAAAAGGCGATGGAGTTTACCGCAGAAGCCGGGGCTAAAAAGACAATCAGGTTAGTAGTATCGGGTGCATTTCACTCACCATTGATGGAACCGGCAGCAGAGAAATTAGGCAGGGAAATTGAACATTTAGTAATGCGTCAACCTGATGTGCCTATTTATATGAACGTTACCGGGAAGCCTGAAAACAGTCAAAATGAGATAAAAAAACTCTTGATGGAACAGTTAACACACCCCGTCCGCTGGGAAGAGACGATATTGAATATGTCAAACAGCGGTATAGAAAGATTTGTTGAAGTTGGTCCGGGCAAAGTATTAAGAGGTTTAGTTAAGAGAATCGTAAAAGGTACAACTCTCCTTGGAGTTGACAAAAAAGCAGATATTGAAAAAATGGATTTGCAGAATATTTCCTGAGATTTGTCATCAATTCATAGAGTTAGATTAAATGATGCATTTTCTGTCTGGACGACATAATAAAAAGTTTCGTAATTATATTATGTGACCTTGTATTTTTGGCGGAAAATGATATATTTAATAGTGGTCTTATTCAGTTTGAACAAAAGCCTGGTGGAATAATGAATAATCTCGAAAATAAAGTAGCCTGGATCACCGGCAGTGGCAGAGGAATTGGCAAAGCGATAGCGCAGGAATTAGGATGCCGCGGCGCACGATTGGTCATTCATGATATAGACCGGGAGTCGGCTGAAAAGACCGCTGCATCATTTAATGAAAAAGGTTATCCCTCAATTGCCCTGGTTTCAGATGTTTCGGACAAAGCAGAGGCAATCGAGACGGTTGACAGGATAAAGAAAGAATTCGGTTCCCTTGATATCCTTGTTAATAATGCAGGTATCACCAGGGATAATCTTCTGGTTAGAATGAAGGAAGATGATTGGGATCTGGTAATGCAGATCAACTTGAAAGGTACGTTCCTTTGCACCCAGGCATCAGCAAAACTGATGATGAAGCAGAGATCGGGCAGAATAATAAACATTGTTTCTGTTGTTGGGGTAATGGGTAATCCGGGGCAGTCCAATTATGCAGCATCTAAAGCCGGAATGATAGGATTTACCAAATCCTCAGCAAAAGAACTGTCGGCACGGGGGATCACTGTAAACGCCGTGGCGCCGGGATATATTGAGACTGAGATGACAGCAGTATTACCTGAAAATGTGCGAAGTGCTTTTATTGAAGCCACACCTTTAAAACGTGGTGGTACGCCTGCCGACGTTGCCAAAGCTGTTGCATTTTTTGCTGGTCCTGAATCAGCATTTATTACCGGACAGGTACTTCATGTTGATGGCGGGATGGTGATGTAGATTCATCAGGGAATATTTTGTATATTTCCAGACATCATCAGAATGATGTTATAAAATTGATTTGAAAAAGAAAAAAATAGACCAAAAAATAAGGTGGAGGAAACTTCATGACAAAGGAAGAAAGAGTTCAAAAGGTCAAAGAGATCATAGTTGAACAACTGGGAGTCGATCCCTCTGAAGTTACTTTAGAGGCTTCATTTATTGATGATTTAGGTGCTGACTCATTGGATACTGTTGAGCTGGTAATGGAATTTGAATCAGCTTTTGATATCGAAATTCCCGATGAAGATGCTGATCAATTGGCAACAGTAGGTTCTGCAATCGAGTATCTTGAGAAGAAACTTGCCGAATGATCTTATCTCTGGTATGGGGAGGTAAGAATGGCTGACCGTATTGTTATTACAGGTATGGGGATAGTTACGCCGCTGGGTATTGGCGTGGAACAGAGTTGGAATGATCTCGTTGCCGGCAAAAGCGGGGCAGCTCCTATTACTCGTTTTGATGCATCCGGGTTTAAAACCACTTTTGGTTGTGAAGTAAAAGGGTTTGATCCTCTGGATTATATGGATCGCAAAGAAGCAAAACGGATGGATCTGTTCTGTCAGTTTGCTATTGCTGCATCTGAAGAAGCGATTGTTTCATCCGGATTGGATCTGGATAATGACATTGATCGAGATCGTATTGGAGTGTTGATCGGCTCAGGGATAGGTGGAATGACTACTTATGAGTCTCAAATCATTCGCCTGAGCCAGTTAGGTCCCAGAAAAGTCAGTCCTTTCTTTATTCCTATGATGATAGGCGATATTGCCTCGGGGCAAGTCAGTATTAAGTGGAATTTTTCAGGACCAAATTATGCAGTACAGTCAGCCTGTGCCACTGCCAGTCATGCAATAGGGTTAGCTTATATGCACCTGCAGGCTGGTGATGCAGATGTTATGCTCTGCGGTGGATCGGAAGCACCTATAAATGCTACCGGTGTTGCAGGTTTTAACTCAATGCATGCTATATCCACGCGCAATGCCGAGCCGGAAAAAGCTTCACGCCCATTTGACATTGATCGGGATGGATTTGTTATTGGTGAAGGTGCCGGTATTTTCATTCTCGAAACAGAAGAACATGCTTTGAAGCGTGGAGCAAAAATTCTGGGGGAATTGGCAGGATATGGATTTTCAGGAGATGCATATCATTTGACAGCACCCGCTCCCGGTGGAACGGGAGCTGTCAAATCGATGCAAGCAGCAATGAAAAAAGCGGGATGCAAACCTGAAGATATTGACTATATCAATGCTCATGGCACTTCAACACCACACAACGATCAGACAGAAACTGCTGCGATTAAAACAGCGTTTGGTGATCATGCCTACAATCTTGCAGTAAGCTCTACCAAATCAATGACCGGTCATCTTTTAGGCGCTGCCGGGGCGGTAGAAATGTTTGTTTCGTTAATGGCAGTCAGGACAGGAATAATACCTCCTACGATAAATCTTGATAATCCGGATCCGGAATGTGACCTGTTTTATGTTCCGAATAAGTCTGTGAAAAGAGATGTTGAAACATCATTGTCAAATACTTTCGGTTTCGGTGGACATAACGCATCTATAATCGTACGACGCTGGGATAACTGACTCTTGAGGGTGAATCCGTGAAGGTAGTTCGGTTCTTATTATCGTGGATAAAACCTCGCTATAAATTTCAATCAAGACCGGGAGCAGCGAAGAATATCGATCAATGTGAAAAGTTGATTGAATATAGATTTAATAATCCGGTTTTACTTGCCCATGCATTACGGCATCGCAGCATAATCGTAGAAACAGGCGATACACGGAAATCCGCCAACGAGAGACTTGAATTTCTTGGCGATGCGGTGCTTGATCTTATCGTTAGTGAGCAACTGTATAAACAGTATCCTGATGCAAGGGAAGGGTTTTTAGCTCGCTTGAAAAGCCTTGCCGTGAGTGGTCGCCAGCTTTCTTCAAAGGCAAAGTTGATCAATCTTGGTGATTATATGCAGATTTCACCAAGCGAGGTCCGAAATGGCGGTCGAACAAGACGAAGCATACTGGAAGACGGTCTCGAGGCAGTCATCGGTGCAGTTTATCTCGATGGCGGTTTAAAGGAAGCAGAGAATTTCGTTCATCGTTTTGTAGCTTATGATTTGAATAGACGTTTGATCAGGGAAAAAGAAGAAAACTACAAAAGTCTTCTCCTGGAGTATTCCCAGGGCAAAGCTATGGGAGCGCCGTTGTACCGGGTAACCAACGAAGAAGGACCTGATCACGCGAAAATATTTCATGTCGATGTGCATGTCGCCAAGAAAAATGTAGGTTCAGGGTCCGGGCGAAGTAAAAAGGAAGCGGAACAGGAAGCAGCCAAAGCAGCATCTGCTTTTTTTGGACTTCAAACGTAACCGAAATAAGAGGATAATATGGATTATTTATTTGATGATTTTCAGAAAGAGTTAATTAAACAGGCAAATCGTATCGGCAGAGAAAAGGTTAAACCTCTTGCGGCTGAGTATGATCGAGAAGGAACTTTCCCGAAGAAACTGATAAAAGTGTTCGCTGAGGCTGGATTCTATACTATTTACATTCCAGAGGAATATGGTGGGATTGGTCGAGGTATATTAGACCTCGTATTGGTTACCGAAGAGATTTCACGTTTTTGCGGTGGGATTTCGTTAGCGGTCGCTGCAACCGCGCTGGGTACTTTCCCGATTATAATTGGAGGAAATGAAGAACAGAAGAAGAAATACCTTCCTGAGTTGGCTGCAGGTGAAAGTATTGCAGCGTTTGGACTTACAGAACCGGCTGCCGGCAGTGACGCCGGGAAAATTCAGACAAGAGCTGTGAAAAAAGGTGATAAATACATCCTTAATGGTACCAAAGTATTCATTACTAATGGTGGTAACGCGAGAATCAATACGATCATAGCAAGTACTGATCCTGAGAGAGGAACACGCGGAGCTACAGCCTTTATCGTCGAAGAAGGCATGCCGGGTTTCAGATATGGAAAAATGGAAGATAAAATGGGAATCCGCGCCTCATCTACTGCTGAATTAATCTTCGAGGATTGCGAAGTCCCAGTGGCGAACAGGATCGGCGAAGAGGGCCAGGGATTCATGGTTGCCATGAAAACACTTGACAAGAGTCGTCCGGGTGTTGCAGCCCAGGCATTAGGAATTGCCCAGGGCGCTTTCGATCTTGCATGTGAATATGCAAAAACACGTGAGCAATTTGGTCAGAGCATAATAAAATTCCAGGCTATTCAGTTCATGTTAGCTGATATGGCAACTCAGATTGAAGCTTCTCGAGCAATGCTGTACGCTACTTCGAGAATGATTGATAACGGTATTGACGATGTTGCCAAAGAATCATCCATGTGTAAGATTATGGCTTCGGATACTGCAATGCAGGTTACTACCGATGCAGTTCAAATATTTGGCGGATACGGTTACATGCGTGATTATCCTGTAGAAAAAATGATGCGTGATGCAAAGATCACTCAGATCTATGAGGGAACTAACCAGATTCTTAGAATGGTTATTGCACGTCAACTTATTAAAGATATCACACGTCACACTTGATGCAAAAAAGAAACAGGTTTCTTTGCGGAATCAATTGCGGTTCCGCTTTTTTATGCCTAAAATTAAACCATCAATTTTATTAAGATAAAGTTAAACAGCTATATGGCTCTTTCATGAGTCTTTGAGACAAAAGTAGCATACTCTTTGCATAGAAATGTGTCACGTTAATGGACGATAAACTGAAAATTGGAATTGTTGGTGCCACAGGTCTTGTGGGTCAGACAGCCATTGAAGTACTGAACGAACGCAGTCCGGAAAATTGCGAGTTCAGTGCATACGCTACTGAGCGTATTAAGGGACGGATGATTGCGATTAATGAGTCAGTGATTCATGTAGAAACATATCCGTCCAAGCCGCCTGACCTGGATTATGCGCTTTTCTGCGCTCCAAATGAAGTAGCAAAAACATTGGTTCCGGAGTGGCGTAATGCTGGAATCAGAATAATTGATAACAGCTCGGTATTCAGGCTTGATGCTGCTGTTCCTCTCGTGGTGCCGGAAGTGAATTCAAGCGATATTTCCGATGCGAGTGGATTAATCGCAAATCCAAATTGTTCCACTATCCAACTCGCTGTTGTGCTTGAACCGTTACATAAAGCATTTGGAATTAAAAGAGTGAGCGTAGCGACTTATCAGTCTGTTTCCGGCGCTGGAGCAGAGGCTGTAGAGCAATGGGAGAATGAGATTGCCGGGGAAACAGTAAGTAAAAGTCCTTTTCCTCGTCCAATCCATGCGAATGTCATACCTCAGATTGGTGAGTTCAACGAGAGTGGTTTTACGTCTGAGGAAGCAAAACTGATGAAGGAATTAAAAAAAATATTACACCTTGACAATATTCCAATATCCGCCACAGCAGTTCGTGTACCGGTCCGTACAGGTCATTCCGAGGCGGTTGAAGTTTCGCTCAATGGCAAACCTGATTTGAAAGAAGTTTCAAGATGTTTTACCAACAAAGAGGGATTGGTTGTTTCCGCTCCAGGAGAGTATCATACACCGCTTGAAATTGCCGGGAGCAATGAAGTTTTTATCAGTAGAATAAGGGAACACCCTGATGAGAAAGGAACATTTCTTTTCTGGGTTGTTGCTGACAACCTGCGAAAAGGCGCTGCGACAAATGCAGTTCAGATAATGGAAAAATGGATTGTGTCAGGTGAATAACCATCATCATTTTCGTGATCTTAATAGCTGAGTGATGTCAGTTTGAATTCTGAACTTTTGATCTTTTCTTTGCACCTTTGCGTCTTTGCGTGAAAACTTGTTGTAACATAGATGATTTAATAATTATTTAGCCAATTAAGGGGAGAAATTCCATGAAACGCTGTTTATTGATATTACTTAGCCTGTCACTTCTTTCGACCGCATTGTTCGCTCAAGGTGACCTTGAAAGATCGAAGAAAAAAACACTATTTGTATTTCCTGTTCAGTTTGGTAAAAATGCGCAGGGTGTGACTGTTGAAAGACAAGAGTGGGTACAACGACAGTTCTACGAAACATTTGTCTCAAGTTTTGAACGTTTCGATTTCATCGCTATGCCTGCCGATGCCAGTCTGAACCCATTCCTCGATAATGCCAAGACCTACATGGAAGAACATGCGCGTGAGCTGGTTCAAAAGCGTAAAGGGAAGGATGGCAGAATTGGAGAAGCTCGAGTCACATTGGAAGACCTGATAATCGCTGTGGATGATGGTTATGCTTTTGTGCCTGAATTTGACAAAATAAAGAAGAAAAAAATCAAAAAAGATGATGGCAGTAAGAGGATAGAATGGGAAATATTTGGTCACATTGATATATATCGCACTTCTGATAAGGTGAATGTGGGTAAAGTTAACGGCAGTACTGAAGGGGTGGGTGCTCTCCTTGGTGGTCTTCGAGGCATGATTGATGAAATGGGTGTCCCGAGTGGAGTTAAGGATGCTGAGAAACTATTCAGGAGTAATGTCAATGGTGTATATGATGAGATGAAAACCAAGATCAGGAAAATGGAAGAATTCAGTCTCAAAGCAGTTGTAACCTCAAGCAATTTTAATTCATTCAAGTTTGATCTTGGGAGTGATTTCGGCGTCAGGATCGACAGGCGATACATGGTCTGGCAGATGAATGAAGCCGGAAAACGAACCGATATGCTTGCATTCGGAAAAGTGCGTAAGATCGAGCAAAGCGAAAGTCGAGCTCAAATCCTGATAGGCAACGCCCAACGTGGCTCTCAAGTGGTTGAAGCGGCTAAATTCGGAGTGAATATCTCGCCCACTATCGGAATAATTCCCTTTGAAACGAAGGGATTCGATCAACTCGGTGACCCATTAATTTTTGATTTCAGTGACTCAGAATTTATCTATGATTTGCCTGATGACGCAAAGGGATACCGTGCATCAATTGGCGTTAATATCGAATATGATGCCGGATGGCTGCTTTCCACTCCTGAAGTATATGTCACCGTTGATGGTGGATGGATTCCGGTAGGTGGTCTAAATGTTTATAATGCAATGGCGGGGATTCAGAAGAAAGTGTACTTCAGACGCCTGGCGGTTTTTGGAACCGTTAAGTATGGAATTTTTGGAATAAGTTTTGTCGATACTGATTTCTTCGATGATCCAAACGTGGAAGAAACTGACGACGCGCAAGTATTTGGACTGGGAGCTGATCTTGGTGGTGAATTATTGCTGACTCCCACGGTTGCATTGCAGGGAAGAATTGGATGGATAGGATTCCCCGAACAGACTGTAATGACAGTATTCAGCTTCAGCGACTTTGAATTTTATACTCCAAGTGTCAGGGCTGTTGGTTTGACATATAAATTGACTCTTGCGATAACAATTTAAAAAATGTAGGGAAATTCAAATTCATATATATTGCTATATATAGAAGATAGAGCAATAATAATCAATTCCCTGGATTCAAGAATCCAGGCTACAAATTGAAAGGAGGCGGTAATGATCCGTATTAGTGCAAGTAATTTCCTTAAAAAATTTGCTGAGACTCTAAATCGAGTCGTTTTTGGAAATGAACGAGTCGTTCTGCACAGGCACAATCAAGACGTTGCTGTACTTCTTTCTTATGAAGATTTTAAGAGCCTGGAAGAAATAGAAGAAATGATTGATTTCAGGGATGCGAAAAAAGCTTTGGCAGAAGCTAAAGAAAAAGGAACAATCTCCCACGAACAACTCCTGGTCGAGCTTGGTTTGGGTAATTAGAGCTGTAAAAATGGTTGTTCAGATACCACTACTCGTTATATGAAGGAAATACAATCAGGCAGAGGAGGGAAACAAATTGAAAGAGCTGATAAAAGCAATAATCCTGCCGGTGGTGCTCGGTGTACTCGGGATGTATTTTACTCATACCTACAATGCAGCTAAGCTGAAGGCGGACTATGCTAAAACTATTCATGATTACCTACCCGAAATCCAATCTGATGATCTAATGGTATCCCAGGCAGCACTGGAAATATTACGTCCAATCCTGACACCTGAACAAGAAAAGGCCATTAGCCGGGTTATAAAGGGAAGACAGAAAACAGTCATTGACCAGGCTGATCTGAAAGCTGACATCACAATAGCCCAGATTCAAAACATTTCAAAAATCAATCCTGAGGATGGCGCTGAACTCAAGAGCTATGCAGTTGCAAGTGAACTGCATAAGGAAGGTTTGGAGTTTATCGTAGAAGGGAATTATAAGAAAGCTGCCGAGAAATTAGAAGCGAGTTCATCAGCTCATCCCGATTTTGACAAATCAGCTAAATTTGCAAAATTGATCGAAGACAGCCTGGTAAATCGACCCGATTTCATAGAACGTGAAGCCGAAGTTCTGGATGCAATAGTTTCAAACAGCAAGGATCTTCCATTTATTGGAAAACAGAAGATCAATGAGCGGTCAATGGCAATACAAGAAAAACGTGATGTAAAAGATTTCAAACCGAAACCTAAAAAAATGGAATAAGATGCTTTCATTTCCAATCATAAATTGATAATTTCATTATTAAGCGAAAATGCATGGAAGTCAGTTAATGTCATTTAGAATATCGACCCTTTCACCTTCTTCAATTCTTTACCTTTTTTTACTCATGATACTATTTACATCATGTTCTCATACAGTGTCGAGTAACGCTGTCCTCCACACAAGCACGTTTCAAACTGCTGAAACTTTGAACGAAGGCAAGTTTGCTTTTCAGGGAGGTTATGCTTCTGAATTGAATTATCTTGCTAAAACTGAGCTTGATTACGGAGCTGTTGATACTTTCATAATCTCTTCAGAATTTCCCACTCAATCATACATATTTAGTGGAGCAATTCAATATGGCTTCACTGAGAGATTAGATTTCATGGTAGATGTATTCACAAGTTTCACTGAAAATCAACGAGCACCTGGAGTAAAACTCCTTATGAAATATCAATTAAGTACTGACGATTCTCGGGTTACATATGCTGCCATGCCTGTTATAGGTTTATCAATCGGGTCATGGGAAAGAGCAGAATATATTGATGATGATTGGGTTGAAATCGAATCTGACCTCTCTGATATTGAATTTCATATGCTAATGAGCTACCGTCATTCTTATGATGCTATTGTGACTATTGGGTCTTGGGCAACAATGTTAAAACATAATACATATAGCTCAGGCAAAATGTCTTCTATTTCCTGGAACGAAAATATTAAGGATCTGCATGTGTTTCCCGGAATATCTTTAGGATTGCATTATGAAAGAACAATGTATGAGATTAATATCGCCAGGATTGACAACAATTTGTACACAACCTTTGGTTTGGCTGCTCGTTTCTAAAGGAAATCGAAGAATGATGCCCGGACATTGTTAAATGCTAATATTCACTCATTTGAAATTACTACTATCAGAATGAGTGCAGCGGAATACTATGCAAACGAATATCGGGTATAAAACCATATTTATCGTAAACCAGGTTTGCTGTTTTCTTCATCTCCAATCCTCAAAAAAAGTAGGTAAGAATTCTCCTTCAATTCAGCAATATATCATTCTGCACCGGTTAAATCCTCCTCTG
Source organism: Candidatus Electryonea clarkiae (assembly GCA_030765455.1). Classification (GTDB taxonomy): domain Bacteria; phylum Electryoneota; class Electryoneia; order Electryoneales; family Electryoneaceae; genus Electryonea; species Electryonea clarkiae. The sequence continues at coordinate 104,793 of JAVCCM010000166.1, forward strand.
AAGTAAGGTAAAAAAAATGCCCGGATTGCGATCCGGGCATTTTTGAAGATAATTTTTTGTTACCTCGAGAGGACTACTTTTCGAATTTCATTCATTTTACCCGGTACTGTCGCGCGGATGAAATATATTCCACTTGACAAGTGTGAGCCGTCAAAAGAAATTCGATGGTATCCTTCCGTGTAATTGTCGTTAGTAAGAATTGCAATTTCTCTCCCCAGAATATCATAAGCTGAGACTGTCAATCTTGATGAGAATGGCAATCCTACCATGATTGAAACGGTCGGATTGAAAGGATTGGGATATACGGATGCTATCGAAAACTCGGTCGGGATTCCAATGAAAGCGTTCTCTTCAACACCTGTAATGTCTAACAGGAACGTGAAGCGTTCCATAGATTCTACTTCATCACCGCTTGATAGAGCTACCACCCACCATTCAGCAGTAAGAACTCCCTCCAAACCTTCTATTTCGAGTTCATCAGATAAGCTAATCGTTCTTTCCAGGTTGTCGTTAACCGCCATATTGATAGTCGTGTCCAGATCAGCAACAGTCACATAAATAAAAAGTGAATATTCTGCAGCCTGTTCCGGATCAGGATCAACCGCCTCATCCCAGGTAAAAGCGATTTCGAACGGTTCCTCTATATCCAGGGTCGCTTCATTTTCGGGTGTCAGAAGGGCGAAATCATTTGGCGGCTCCGGATAATTAGTCTGGAAACTGCGTGAATTTGCCCAAGCGCCTTCTGTGTTTGTGTCCTGTGCATGAACGTTCCAATAATACTGGGTGTCATCATCGAGACCTGTATATTCAAGGAATGTATCTGCTCCTGCCTCTTCGATAAGAGAATCAGATAAATCCTCATTGACCGATAAGTACCAGGTATATGTTATCTCGTCACCTGGATCGGGATCGACTGCGGGATACCATGTGAAAGTCCAGTTGAGAGTATCAATCTCAACACCGTCTGACGGTCTTGACAACCTTAATCCATCAGGCGGATCGAAGAGGTAAACGCCAAAAGACCAGCCTGCATCAGGTGAAGACCAGATACCAACAGTAAAACCGTCATTGGCGCGTACTTTCCAGTAAACAGTAACATCATCGTCAAATTCATCGAGTTCTTCAGATGTCAGGCGTTCACGTTGCCGGTCGATCAATACCAGCAGTTCATCCTCGTCAAATGTGTATTCGATTGTGTCGATGTCGGTTACTGAGTCCGCTTCCGCAAAATCTTCTTCAAGAGCGTAATAGAGGACGTAGCTTAACGAGTCTTCATCAGGATCTTCAGCCGGATCCCACTCTAAAGTAGGTGAAGCTGTATTAACCTCGGCTCCATCCTCGGGAGAGACTAAATCGAATGTCTCAGGCGGGTTTTGATGTATCACACTAAGATCGTCAAAATAGATATGCCACTCATCGGCAGTGTAAAGAATAGAGGTGGAAGTAAATTCTATTCTAACCTGGATTGTCTCACCCTGATAAGCGGTCAGGTCCCATAGTTCTTCCCATTCCGTACTGAACCATTCCCAATCCTCCGGAACATCATCATATACTTCATCCTCACCATCCTCTCCGTATGGATTAGAGGCATAATACCATTCATCGGTGTCGGATGGTTTCACATGCATAGTCCAGTATGCATCATCGTTTGCATGTTCCCATACACCGTTGACCATTACATCAAGATACGTAAGACCCTCATCGTAATCTGTCAGGTCTATATCTTCCGTATATGTGGCATAACGTGAAAATTCACGAGGTATATTATATATTCCTGAAACTAAATCACCTGACGGTGCGTCTTCGATTGCATGTAATGAGAATGCAGGGTAACGACCGCTAAACATCACGAATTCACCGCCGGTGTTATTCCCATCAGCATCATCGGCGAAGTATATTTCATTACGTTCGCTCAGCTCGATGTTATCAAGCTGGAATCCTGTCCAAGAGGCGTCTCCAAGACCATCGTTAGTGGATGATGCCTGGTCGGAGGCGAAACAGAATGCGATCCTGACCATATTCCCGCCGGCGTAGTCCGACATGTCCATAGTTACCGCAGACCATTCATCAATCAGAATATCACCCCAACCGGGGACATTATCGCCTATTCCCCAACCTTCTTCAAGAGTATCACTAAATGCAAAACCGGCATCGAAATTGTATTCAGGTCCGGTTGCAGGTATGAGTACATCCCATGTCTGCCCGGCATCACCCGAAGCCCAGACATTGGCACCGTCCCAGCCATCATAATGACCTATAGGTGACAAAACTTCAACCATTACACGGCAATCGAATGAAAGCACCGGACTTTCACTGTCCCCCAGGTCGATTAATGGTGAGACCAGATAATGCAGCCAATGATTGTCATAACCACCGTTAACACCGGCATCTGGATCGTAACAGCGCCAGTTGTCGCCATTAAGCTGCGAATAATCTGAGGTTTGCCAGTAAATATCACTGGCATCGGAAATGACCCATTCCATACCGATATTTTCAAAATCTTCTTGCCAGACGAGTTCGTCAAGTTCACCATCATCGAGTTCATGATTTTTATTTACTCGAGATTCAGAGGAATGTTTTATCGGCACACGGTTCAATTCAGTGTTTTTGGCTGAAGACTGAGAATTGCTCCCCAGGTTTGTTTTATCAAGAGGTCGGGCGAAAGCGCCCGCTGAAATAATGCAAACTGCTAATAATCCAAGCATAGCAAGCTGCACAAGACGAGTTACCTTATTCATTTTCGGCTCCTTTTTGAATAATGTAAATTCTTATGTATAAAATATGTGGTTTATCTGTGTGATCTCTATTTGAGCTAATTCCTTATCAATTCCACGTCATTACAAGCAAAGCGAAGCAATCCCATAAAACATATATCTGGTGTATCATTAAAGCTAAGGGCAGACGTGTGTTGTTTCAAGAGAAATGGTAAAATAAAGGTATTTGTTTTGTTTCCGGTATTACAGACAGTTTTTGCTCTCTGCGGGAATATTTACTAATGGTTCATTGTACATAATTTGCTGAGTAGCTCACTTTCGCCGAAAGTGAGTCGTTTGCACGGAAATCGTTGGTACAGTTGGACTCACTTTCGGCGAAAGTGAGCTACTCAGCAAAACAATACAACTGCTATCAAACAGAAACGCCCGGTGATAATCCGGGCGTTTCTACTCCTACAGCTACATAAAAAATAACTATCTTGCAAGTACTACTTTTTTTATCTCGTTCATTTGTCCGGGTACAGTTGCACGGATGAAATAAATCCCGCTTGACAGATGCGAACCGTCAAAAGTGATCCGGTGATAGCCTTCGGTGAAATTATCATCAGCCAGAACAGCAACTTCACGTCCCAACACATCAAATGCAATAACATTAAGTTTGGATTTATGTGGAAGCCCAATCATTATTGAAACCACCGGATTAAATGGGTTAGGGTATAACGAAGAAATCTCCCATTCTTCCGGGATGCCGTCATAAGGATGTTCATCGACACTTACATCCTCGGGGATGAAGATGGAGAATGGTTGTTCGCATTCGACTGTATCCCCTTCGGAGATTGCTCCGACCTTCCAATTTATTCGTAAAAAATTGTCTTCCCACTCCTCAAAATCGAAAAATTCACGTAAATTCTCCTGCCAACCGTTTGAGTCTATAACCTGTTGTACATGTTCGATCAACGTGTCATCTCCATGGTGATACAGGTCGAGTTCGAACAGGTAATACATCACTTCCGCCAATGAATCTGCATCTGACGATTCTTCCCAACTAAAAGACGTTTCCTGGAGTTGTTCCGCGCTGTAAGATTCCCTGTTGCGAGGCTCGAGCAAAACAAAATCATTTGGCTGGTGATCGTTCGGACTGCAAAGGTAATAATTAATAAAATTATGTCGATTGCAATTGTTTACTAGATCCATATACCCATCTTCGTTTAAATCTCCTGCAGTGATTTTACTTCTATAATCATAAACAGTATCAATTACATGAAAAGTAAAGTCTTGCAAACCGTCATTCTCATACCAAAAGAGGTACAATGAGAATTCATAATTAAATCTGCTTTCGAGTTGACCGAAAATATCTAAATCACCATCGGAATCAATATCGATAAGTGTTGTAGCTCCCGGATTCTCTTCATCCTCAAAAGTCGTGATAATATTCTCTTCGAATTGTTGCTCTCCATCATTCTCCCACCAGGAAAAATGAACCTGGTCATTGTATTGTCCTACAACGAAATCCAGATCGCCATCGTTGTCGATATCCCCCGTATCGAAATCCCAACAGGGCTGCCAATAGACCGAACTATCGATAAAATTTCCATTATCAAGATTTTCATAATAAAATAGATAGCCAAATCCAAGTGAAACTTCTGCGAAGATATCCAAATCGTTGTCGTTATCGATATCTACAAGATCAACATTTTTACACCTACTACCTTCACCATATTCAATTACATTATTAACAAAATCGAATTCCATATTTCTGTTTTCCAGCCAGGTAATGAGATAATATCTCCTATCTATGACATTCCTTCCGGCTAATAGAATATCCTTGTCTCCATCGTTGTCAATATCACCGACCTCAATATCATCACAGTAGCTGAAACTATACCTTAATATTTCTGTAAACTCATTATTGCCGCTGTTTAGTAAAATATAAACAGAATCATACCGACCTTGTTCCAATACTAGATCAAAATCTTCATCTCCATCCAAATCTTCAAACTTAAACACAATTACACAATCGGGGACTGCTTCAATATTATATTCTTCAAACTGACATGCGCCCGTGTTTTCGAACCAATGCATGTAATTAGCGAATCCTCCACTGACAACAACATCAGAATCTCCATCGGCATCATAATCAAGGATTCTTACATAAGAAGGACCCTCTAAAGCATCATTCAGAGCATGCTTATGAAACCATGGGGTTGCCAGACAAGTAGGGATAGTAAGGATACAAATAAGTAATAAAATTACCCAACCTGTGAAAGTATAAAAGATACGGCTGTCTTGATGTTCGGACATATAAACCACCCGATATTCGGAAATTGTGATTTGCTCCACTAATACATATCTGCGGCTTAATCTTGACGATTAAGCCGCTGGTTTAATAAGCACTAATATCCAATAATAATGCCCGGGAGGAAACCGGGCATTATTGATGATAATCTTTTGTTATCTTGCAAGAACTACTTTTTTTATCTCATTCATTTTTCCGGGTACAGTTGCACGGATGAAATAAATCCCGCTTGACAGATGCGAACCGTCAAAAGTGATCCGGTGATAGCCTTCGGTGAAATTATTGTCAGCCAGGACAGCAATTTCACGTCCCAACACATCAAATGCTGTAACATTCAGATTTGATGTAAATGGTAGTCCCACCATAACTGAAACTACCGGGTTGAATGGATTGGGATACACTGAAGCGACAGAAAATTCAGTCGGAATACCTGTAAATGCATTTTCTTCTATACCTGTCGAATTCACAGTAAAAGTGAATCGTTCCTGGCATTCCACCTCATCGCCTCTCGATATTGCCACTACCCACCACTCGACAGACAACATAGTTTCCCAGCCTTCTACCTCCAGTTCACGCGGAAGGTTGACAGTTCTCTGCAGGTTGTCATTTACCGGGATACTGATTGTAGTATCGAGATCACCAACTGTCGCATGAAAATACAACACATATTCCACCATCTGGTTAGGATCAGGATCAGTTGATTCTTCCCAGGATAACTGGACATCGAACGGTTCTTCAAGTGTTAAGGCAGCTCCGTTCTCAGGTTCAAGAAGAGAAAAATCAGTTGGAGGATCAGGGAAGCTTGTGTTGAAACCATATATATCAGAAAATAATCCTTCAGTATTTGTGTCCTGTGCGTGAACAGCCCAGAAATACTCCGAGTCATCCTGAAATTCGGCATAGGTGAAAAATGTATCGGTTCCAGTCTCTGCCGTCAATGCATCGGTTAATTCCTCGTTAAATGCAAGGTACCAGGTATAGGTAATCTCATCTCCCGGATCTGGATCTTCAGAGGGTCGCCAGGTGAAGGTTACTTCGCGTTCAACGACAGCATCATTATCACGTGGACTACTCAGCCTGAATTCGCCCGGTGGATCAAAGAGGTAAATGTCAAAAGACCATCCTTCAGCCGGTGTTGACCATGTGCCGAACGTATTATCATCCTGGGCGCGAACTTTCCAGTAAACAGTAATATCATCATCGAATTCATCAAGCTCCTGGGATTCTCTCCGCTCATCAGCACGTTCGATAAGCGATGCAGTAAGTTCTTCATCGAAAGTATATATTGCGAATTCTATTCCGGTCACTGAATCTGCATCCGCGAAATCAGCCTCTATTCCATAATAGATAACGTAGGTTATATCTCCTTCATCCGGATCGGTAGATTCTTCCCATTCAAGTGTGGGGGAAGCAGTGTTAAGCACCTCTTCATCCTCCGGAGACATCAGGCTGAATTCTGTCGGAGGATCAGGTTGAAGTACAGTCAGATCATCAAAGAACAGGTAGCGATCAGTATCAACTGTCGGGTATATGTTCGGTCCATAAATGACAAATCTTACCTGCAAGACTTCACCATGATAATCGGATAAATCCCACACTTCGTCAAATTCTACACTAAACCATTCCCACTCGTCGGGAGCTTCATCATATACATCATCATCTTCGCCTTCACCCCATGGATTGCTGGCATAATACCATTCTTCCTCATCAACCGGTTTAACCTGCATCGTCCATGTGAATGGAGGATTGGTGTTGACATAAGTCCAATCACCTATCAGCATTACATCAAGGAGAGTTCGTCCGTCTTCAATCTCACTCAGATCTATTTCGCCGGTATATTCAATCACCTGTCCAAAGTTTTGTGACCAGTTTTCCATACCAATTTTATATTCCGGTGAGGGAGCGTTTTCATCCTCGTCTAAACCCCAGATAATGTAATTCCCGCTGTACATGCTGAAATCTCCGCCAACATTGTTGCCGTCTGCATCATCTGAAAAGAGTACATTAACGCCGTCAAGTACTTCAATATTATCCAATTGGAAGCCTGTCCAGTCAGCATATAGTCCCCCCTCACCGGTAGATGCAGCGAGGTCTGATGCAAATCCAAAGGCTATCATAACCTCTTCTTCGCCTTCATAATCCGTGAGACTCATTTCTACATGAGCCCATTCAGCAAATAGTTCGGGATCGCCCCAGGCAGGAATACCAAATCCCATTCCCCATCCCTGTCCATCAGTATATCTACCGAATGCAAAGCAACTGTCCATATTGTATTCCGGGCCCTCATCAGGGTACAGAGACTCCCAGGATATACCACCGTCACCAGATACCCATACGGCTGCACCATCCCAGCCATCAAAATCGGGAAAGGGTTCTGCTGGTGGTTCACAAACGAGACGCATATCAAATTCGAGCATCCCGATTTCAGCTTCGGTAAGATCAATAACGGGCGTGACCATCCACTGCAGCCAGTGATTGTGATAACCTCCGTTGTTGCCGAGATCCTCGTCAAAGCATCTCCAGTTGTCACCGTCCAATGACTCCCAATCAGAGGTTTGCCAATGTGTTATCCCGGTACAGTCTGTGCCGGCAAATACCCATTCCCTAAGACCGTTTTCCCAGTCTTCTTGCCATAAAATTTCATCTAACTCATTATTGCTGGGATTCAAATCAAATTGATTAATCGCCTGATTCTTTTCAGGAATACTGACGATTTTCACATCGTCGGGAAATGGAGAAAGATTTTGTTCCTGCTGTTGAATTGGTTGAATTACCTCCCTGGCAAAAATTGGGAAGGAAAAGATAAGGGCTGAAAGAATCAGAAGTACGACGGCCCGGTTCACACCTGGATGATCATTCATTTTTGGCTCCTTGTTACAATCTAAGTGCGGTTCATTGCGGCAACGTTCTCTATGTATAACTTCTTTGTTACATCAATAATACTTTAAACTATATAAATGAAAAGCATTATTCAAGTATTCTCGCGAAAATTCATTGTTTTAATGCAAATGTTTTAATCAAATATCCTGCGACTTTCTCATTGTGAACCGCTTCAGGGGCTTCTTATCAAATTGTCAAACGTATCAATATCTATGTTTCCACCCGATAATATTAAACCAATTCTTTTATTCTTGAATATGTTCGGTTTAGAGAGGATTGCACCCAATGTGATAGCTGCGGATGGTTCAACAATAATATCCAAATACTTCCGGATTATCTGCATGGCAGTAATGATAAATTCGTCACTTACAAGCATTATCTCAGAAACAGTTCTCTGGATAACTGGAAATGTCCGGCTGCCAAGCGATGTCAACAAACCATCAGCAATAGTATCCGGGTTTTCAGAGGGAATGATTTTTCCTGCCTTGAGTGATCGATAAGCGTCATCAGCGCCTTTTGGTTCCGCGCCGATTAATGTAGCTTGAGGAATTTTTTCTGACAGAGTAATTGCCGTACCACTAATCAGACCACCTCCTCCAACCGGAGATATGACAACATCCAGGTCAGTTATTGTTTTGCATAGTTCTAATGCAGCAGTGCCTTGCCCCGCAATCACATTGTAATTATTATACGGATGAACAAATGTTGCCCCGGTTTCATTAATAACTTCCTCACTTTTTTCTTCCCTGGCTTGCAGAGTAGGTTTACAGAAGATTATTTCTGCTTCATTATTCCTGACTGATTCTATTTTTATTTTTCTTGTGTTTTCGGGCATTATAACATAGGCTTTAATACCTTGCGTTTTTGCAGCAAGCGAAAGAGCGCCGGCAAAATTTCCGGATGAATGCGTGACTACTCCATTTATTCTTTCATCATGCGCAAGGTTGAGGATGGCGTTAGTTGCGCCCCGGATTTTGAAGGATCCCGATTTCTGGAAATTCTCGCATTTGAAAAACAGCTCGCCATTGTAAATGTCATTAATTTTATCAGACGTGAGTACCGGAGTTTCGTTTATGAATGGATTAATTTTCCGGTGTGTATCCTGTATATCACTGAATGTTGGTTCATGAATCATTTACATTTCCTGTTCCGTCTGTATTCCCAAAATTTAATGGATAAATTTTGTTTTGATAATATCGTTATTTTCTACTCTGCATAGTCAAGTAAAGATTTGCCTTCAGTTAGTCAAATCTCTTACTTTTACCTACAGTTCCATCATGCAATAGATATCATTATTTGAAGAAATATTATATTTCTCAGCAACTGGAGAGGTGACCGAGTGGCTGAAGGTGCTCGCCTGCTAAGCGAGTGTGCGTTCAAGCGTACCGTGGGTTCGAATCCCACCCTCTCCGCAAACGGGTTGTGAATCTCAGACGAGAGCATAACCCGTTGTTATTCTAAACATAATGCCTTATAATTACAAAGGATTGAAAAAAGTATTGTTCCCCGCCTTTATCATTATCCGGCAATGGAAAACAAGGAGGCTGCCATGACAATTACAATAAATCGCATACCTTTAGTCCCGGTTCTAAAAATAGGGTTCATGATATATTTTCTTATGGCATTTATCGGGCTGCTGCTTTATTCCACGATTATTTTAAGTGTTATCGGCACAATCGGCAGTTTGATTGGAGGGTTAAATCTGCCGATGGCTATGCCGGGCGGCGGTTCTATGATCTTCATTGGTCTATTTGGCGCAATTTTTATAGCAATAATTTACACTATTCTTACAATGATAGTGGTTCTGATTTATAATGCTGCTTCTTCGTTTGCAGGAGGTATTGAAGTAGATGTGGAATCGTCGGAGATGGATTCCTTGCGGGAACGAGTAAATTCACTACATTCGGATATGATTGAGCTGCAGAATCAAAACACTGGGTTGATCACTCCTGAAGAGGATAATGAGACTGTTTCAGAGTCTCAATAGAGTTGTTATAATCATAAATAGAAATAATTAAAATTACACAAACTAATCAATCTCTAACGCATCATAATTGGTTAAATAACTGGTATAATATTAAGTCTTAACATAGTTGCATTCAACCAGACAGGAACATTTTACCATGAGCATTCCACGATTACGATTTGCACCAAGTCCTACAGGTTATCTCCATATTGGCGGCGCACGAACCGCTATCTTCAACTGGCTGCTTGCCAGGAAGCTGGGTGGGAAATTCCTGCTGAGAATTGAGGATACTGATAAATCCCGTTCGAAAAAAGAATACGAGGATGACATTCTGGACGCCATGCAATGGTTGAATATAGTTCCGGATGAAGAATTGCTGCGTCAGTCCAACCAGGGAAGCTTTTACCGGGAAGTAGTAGATGCCTTGATTCAAAGAGGAGCTGCTTATCGTGATTTTGTGTCTCCTGAAGAAACGGAAATGTTGAAAGCAGAGTCAATTAAAAGCGGTGTACAGGTTGCATTCAGAGGGATTCATCGGGATATGAATCAAGAAACTTCTGATCGACTGGTGGAAACCGGCGAGCCCTATGCAGTTCGTTTCAAGATTCCCGATGAATCAGTGGTTTTTCAGGATGGAGTACATGGCAAAGTAGAAGTACCTCCCGATTCCATTGAAGATTTTGTAATCATGCGTCGTGATTTCACCCCAACTTATCAGGTCGCAGTGGTTTCAGATGATTTTCTCATGGGTATAACCCACGTTATCCGCGGGGATGATCATATTTCCAATACACCAAAGCAGACTTTGATTTATAAGGCAATGGGCTGGGAGCCACCTGAATTTATCCATGTTCCCTTGATTCTCGGACCGGACAAAAAACGACTCTCGAAACGTCATGGTGCATCTGCTGTAACTGAATATCGCGATAAGGGTTACCAGCCTGAAGCAATTTTTAATTTTCTTGCATTGCTTGGGTGGTCGCCTGGTGACGACAGGGAGAATATGACACCTGAGGAGATGATCGAAGCGTTCAGCATAAAAGGGATCAACCCTAAAAGCGCAGTTTTTGATGAGAAGAAATTAGAGTGGATGAATGGAGAATATCTTTCTAGGTTACCGGACGAGGTGCTTATTAAACAACTGCGTCCTGTCATAGCGGAAAAGGTTATTTCCGGTGAACTGCCGAAGGGTTGCGGCTCAATGCTTCCGGTGGCTGTAAAATTAATTAAGAGTCGAGCACGTGTTCCATTGGATATTATTGATAGAAACCTATATTTTTTTAAAGAACCGGAAACACTTGATCCCAAAGCCGCAAAGAAACGGCTGAAAGACCCGGAAACTCCTGAACGTCTTGAGGAGCTTGCCCGAAGGTTCGATGCGCTTAGCGATTTCAACGAAGAGACAACCGATGAGGTTTTAAGGACATATGCTGAGGAGCTGGAAGTAGGTTCAGGGAAATTGATTCATCCCACACGCCTCGCAGTCACAGGAATTGGTGGTGGTCCGGGACTCTATGATGTATTAATTGCATTAGGGAAAGAAAAAGTTATTAATAGAATGAAGTGGCTTGCCGATCTCCTCCGGGAGAAAGGAACACCGCCGAATCTTTCATAGATAGCAATATTGACATTAAATGCTATGTCGTTTATGAAGCTGTTTCAAATCAACAGGTTATAGGTTAGAGTAAAGAATATTATGCGGATAAAAAGCACATCAAAATTAGAAGAAGGTGAGGTTTTAGGCAAATCAGTATTCAATGAGCGATCTGAACTCATGCTCTCATCGGGTTATGTTCTTACTGAAGCGATGATTTCTCTTTTAAAACACAAGGGTTTTAACTATGTCTATATCATGGATGGAATCAGCAAGGATATAATCCCAGAGGAGGTTATTTCCGATGTGATTCGACAGGCAACAAATTCCAAGATTGCTAAAACTTTTGAAGGGGTTAAAAACAATCTTGCATTTGAAAAATTCGCCCCGGAAGAAATCAAAAAGCGCTTGGTCGAAGATGCAGAAATGCATAATATAGTTAAGATGACTGATGTTCGAGAACAGGTCGAGCAAATGCTTGAAGAAATTATCGATAATAATTTGACAATGTTCACCTCATTGCCCATGAAATCTGAGAGTGGAGCGGATTATGAACATGCATTTGATACATCTGTTCTGAGCATACTGATGGCTCAGGAATTCAAATATGATCAGCATGAAATGAAAACGATCGGCTCATCAGCAATGGTACATGACATTGGCAAAATGGCGTTTGGTGATATGGCGGAGAAAAAAGAGAGTGATCTCAGTCGGGACGAGAAAATGTTGCTCAGGGAACACCCGGTATATTCAATGTTGATTCTCCAGGGCAGTGAACCCGATGCTTTTGTTGAACACACAACAGTATTCCAACATCATGAACAGGTCAATGGAAAAGGGTATCCTCAAGGATTAAAAGGTATAAACAAGCCGCCGACCAAAAGCAGGGGAAACGATAAGCGGTATATTTATCGCATGGCTGAAATTATTGCTGTCGCAAATGTATATGATAATCTAACCTCAGGTGCGCTTGACGGAACTATACGTACCCCGGAAGATGCAATTGTAGAAATAATCAACGGGGAAACGGGAGAATGGAACCAATCAGTGATAAAAAAACTCACCAAGGTAGTACAATGTTATCCAGTGGGTTCGACTGTTAGAATTAAAAATAATATATCAAATAAATATATTGATTATAGAGGAATAATTACCAAAGCCAACCCGAAGGATCAATCAAGACCAACTATTCTACTCACTAATAATTCACTGGGAGCGCCTATCATGCCGCGCCTTGTAGATTTTAAAGATGAGAAAGAAATGAGCATAAGGCTCGAACTATAATACAAGGGAATAATAGCGACCGACCTCAGTACACGTTTAATATAGTGATGAGATGTAACAATTTATATTTAGAGTCTCTGTTTTCCTTCATTGAACTATGTTAAGTAATTTTAAAGGGAGTAACATAAATGCCACTTAGCTCTGAACTACTGGAAATTCTTGTTTGTCCTGATACTAAGGCGAAACTTGTGCTTGACGGCGAGACGCTTGTCAGTACAGACAAAGAAACCCGGCGTCGTTACAGGATAGATAACGATATCCCGGTAATGCTCATTGAAGAGTCCGAAGTATTAGAGGTAGAAGAATGGGAAGAGATAATGCAAAAACACGGGAAGTCTTGAGCCTGGACATGGTCATGATCGCTCCTAACCAAAACAACAATAGGTGCAGTGAAACCACTTCGGTATTTTCGCTTATTATCTTTGTCGTATTTTTCATAGCCCACCCCTTAACAGGTTTTTCTAAAACCCCCGAATTTGATGGAAATTCTGCCTTTACTTTCCTTTATAAACAATGCGCGATGGGACCTAGGATTCCTGGCAGTGAGACACATGCAAGTGCAGTTAAGGATTTTCAGGATTGGTTTGATCGTTGCGGTGGTTCAGTCACCCTTCAAGAATTTAATGCAGATGTACATGTCAGCTATAAATCTGGAAGCGAAACGCAAGAGTTGGAAGGCATCAATGTAATCGCTCGTTTTGGTCCTGTCGGGCGTCCCGATTACCTACTTTGCGCACATTATGATACACGCCCCTGGGCGGATAAGGACGAAGATCCGGAAAACAGGATGACACCGATATCCGGAGCTAACGATGGTGCTTCCGGAGTAGCGGTCCTGCTCGAGATGGCACGGATATTTGCGGCTGAACCACCACCACTCACAATTGAAATCGTTTTATTCGATATTGAAGATTCCGGAGTTTCAGGTAATAATGAGAGCTATTGCCTCGGAAGCGCATATTATGCAAAGCATTATGCAGGCTCGGCGCCTCCAGGTGCAGTTTTGTTGGATATGATAGGTGATACCGACCTGGAAATTCCTATTGAATATTTCAGCTTTGCCTACGCGAAAGATTGGACAAATTATATGTTTGATCTTGCTGAGAAAGTAGGCTCAGAAGCATTTGTCGATGATATAGGTGTTCCGATGTATGATGATCATGTCAACCTTATCCGGAACGGAATTCCGACGGTCAATTTTATCGACTTCGATTATCCATATTGGCACACTCTCGAAGATACACCCGATAAATGTTCACCTGAATCACTCGAACAGGTTGGAAGAGTGCTGGTTGAATTGATATATGGCAACTGAAGAAGCCTGTCCTGGACAACCAGAACAAAAACTTACAAGGATGTACAGGATAAACAGGATTATTTCTTTGCGCCTTTGCGTCTTAGCGTGAGAAAAAATCGAAGAGTAAGGATAAATTTGTATCTATACTTAATAATACTTCAATGATTTTCTAACGGGAAAACACAAATCACATAACTAAGATATCAAAGGATCAAATAAATCATTACTGGCAACCACAGGAACCATCATCATAGCCACAGTCACCATTTCCGCCTTCTCCGTCTCCACATGAACAATTCCCACCGCATCCGCCTTCATTCCCGGGATAACCTGCTCTTCCTGCGATAATATCCTGCGCCAGCGGCAGCCGTTCAACCACGTCTCCGGCTACAAGACCGGTGGCACCGAAATCATTCGCAGCCAGGTCGCCGCCTAAACCATGTATGGAAACACCGGCAAGCGAGGCTTCAACAGGTGACAAGCCTTGAGCCATTAATCCGGCGATCACCCCGGTCAGCACATCGCCCATTCCTGCCGTTGCCATTCCGGGATTTCCTGCCAATACACCATATAAAGGTTGATCAGGAGTCGCGATTAAAGTAGGAACACCTTTTAATACGATAACAGCATTCCATTCAGAGGCAAATTTCTTGACAGTCTCGATCCTGTTATTCTCGATTTCTTCTATCGACATTCCGGTCAAACGCGAGAATTCCCCTATGTGAGGGGTAAGTACTATTTCCGGGCTAAGTTTCTTCAGTAGTTCCTTGTTTTCTGCTAATGCATTAAGTCCGTCAGCATCTATGACAGTAGGCAATTCAAAATTTTCAGCATGCTCTTTGAACCATTGTACCGAATCGGGATTAAGCGATAAGCCAGGCCCGATCACTTCAATATCAGCCCAGGATTCCGCTTCACGGATGGTTGTCTCAGCTTCAGGTGCGATAGTTCCTTCCTCAGTATCTGCCACCGGGATAGTCATTACTTCTGCATTTCTTCCGGCAAGTGTAGCCTGTGCGTCACGTGCAATCGCAACTTTCACCAATCCCGCGCCGATTCGAAGGCATGCTCTCGAAGCAAGTTCAGCCGCCCCGGTCATTCCAACGCTGCCTGCTATCAGGAGGACTTTACCGGCATCTCCTTTATGATCGGAACGCATACGTTCGGGTATCAGGATTCGGATATCTTCCGGTTCTGCCAGGAGCAAAGCGCACTCGCTTTCTTCGACAAATTCCGGTGGTATCTGGATATCCACTCTTACTATTCGACCGGAATGTTCCAGACCGGGAGTGATTAAATGACCAGCCTTTATCTCACCAAATGTAGCTGTAATGTCTGCTGCAACTGCCGGTCCATCAGCAGCGCCGTTATTGCCGTTTATGCCTGAAGGTATATCAACTGCTACAACCGGCGCCTGGAAATCATTAATAACTTTTATTGCATCAGCCATAAGTCCCTTGACGGCTCCGCTTAAACCTGTTCCTAATAATGCATCAACAATAACATCCACAACGGGAAGATCTGCGAGTTCATCAGTGCTGGTTATCTCAATTATCTCACCGCCGGATTTTTCATATACATTCATATTGATCAACGCATCGCCTTTTATCCTGTCGCGATCAGCAAATAGAAGAACAGTAACATCCATCTTCATGTTTTTCATCCGGCGAGCGACGGCAAAACCATCACCACCATTATTGCCGGGTCCACAAAATACAAGTCCCCTGGAACCACGCAACTTGTCCTGGAGAATGTTTTCCACTTCAACCATCACGCCTCTTGCGGCGAGTTCCATTAGAACGATTCCGGGCAATCCCAATTCTTCAATTGTTCGCCTGTCCAATTCGCGCATTTGATCTGGAGTAACTATAGGTCTCATTTTATATCCTTTTAAAAGTTATGAAATTCATAATGAATTTATCTTGAATCAAGAATGGAAGTTATTGCATGAACAAATTTTTTCCAAGCGTGCTGAGGATTGACAAGAGTTCTATTGATTGATAATCACATGGAGGACCATTCCGAAGTGTCATTCCTACGTAGGCAGGAACCCAGTAACTAATTGATATTATTAGCACAATGGATTCCTGCCTTCGCAGGAATGACACTAATGTAACATTTACTTAAGATTTCATCAATACTACCTGAAATTTCACCCTTTCCTGCTTATATTTCAGTATGACATCAGCAATAAAAAGCAGGACAAACACAACGGAAAATTCCCCTCAAACGCCAGGGAGCGTGATCATTGGATTCGATCCCGGAATACAGGTTACCGGGTGGGGAGCGATCACTATTGGCAGAGAATCCCGATTCGTTGGAGGTGGGGTAATACGTACTCCGCAGAAAAAATCGATGGAATTGCGCCTTGATGTGATATTCACAAGCGCTATGAAATTGATAAGCGAGTTCAAACCTTCGGTCATAGCTGTAGAAGATCCGTTTGTCGGCAAGAGCGCAGCAAGCGCCTTAACTCTTGGTCAGGCAAGAGGAGTAATTCTATTGGCGGGCGCACAATCCGGGATTGAAGTTGCACATTATTCACCAAGGGAAATAAAATCATCAGTCGTGGGAAATGGATCAGCCTCAAAAGAACAAGTTCAATTTATGGTTCAACGATTACTAAGATTGAGTGAACCTCCGAAACCGCTTGATACCAGCGACGCCATCGCAGTAGCGTTATGCCACAATAACCGAATGCGACTTGAAGTATTAGGGAAAAATAATCTATCGGTCAAAAAAAACTCCCCGAAAACGAGGAGTTAAAATAATAGATGCCAATTAATATGCACGGCTTATTTAATCATAACCGCTTTTTTGACCGCAGTAAACTTATCAGACTCCAACCGGACTATGTACACCCCAGACGCTACAGGGATTCCGGCGCTGTTCTTGCCGTCCCATACTACTCGATGATAACCGGCTTGAATATTACGGTCTGCTAATTCCACAACCTCTCTGCCTAAAATGTCAAAAATAACCAGACGAAGTTTCGTGTTCTCCGGCAGGGCAAATGGAACTACTACCGAAGGATTGAAAGGATTCGGATATGGCGCTGACAGCTCATACTTTGTCGGTAATAACGCCAGGGCTTCATCCGTATGTGCCTGTTTGTCTAATATCGCAAGGATCTCACGTACCCGTTTTTCGTATGCGGCACGGCTGACAGGTTTCCAGTCCTGGCTGCCGGGAACTGTGGATGTTTTGCTCAACTGGTATTCAAGTGTTTCCCATTCTGTCGGATCGAATGATCTCTCAGGTTCGGCAAGGTCATCGGGTGCGGCTTTTCGCCTCCCTCCAGGTCTTTCGGGACGGTTCAACGCTCCAGCCCAATTGAGGTAGATTGCGCCGATGTGCATCTCAGCTAAAAGCGAATCGGTCATTTCACGGGCATTCACCATTCTCCCGGTATAAAATCTTATCGCATCACGCCAGCGCCGGGCTCCGACAAGACAGCGGGCTTTTGCATCACCGATAGGTTCAAACAGTTCGCTGTCCTCATCGAGATCGTCTTCTATTTCTTCAAGTGAACCGAGACGCGCCGCCCATCCCGCTGAGTCGGCATTATCGTCATGCAACCAGTGAAGTATCGCCGTACTGCGATTGAAATCTGAGGAATCGTTGACTGCAATCCAATAGAAAATACGGCTTGCATCAGACCATTCCCGCAGTGATTCATGCGCGAATGCCGCCGAAAGGGAATCGTCGTATGTAGATAATGTCCTTTTCTGCGCTGAACGTGAAAACTGTGATCCAGCAAATGGTATGTAAGCGTAAAGGATAGTATCTCCCGGATCATAACTGTAAAACAGTTTATATGGATCTATTGACGGTCCTCCCCAGTAATTATTGGTACAGAGGTAGTCAAAGTGCGGCTTTGAGGCGGCGGTATAGTTAAGGATACTATCGTTCCCGGCGCAGAAGATATTGTTCAAACCGTTATTAGTTACCGGGAAGTACTTGTAAGTAGTGGCGAACTGATAACCGGCGTTATCCTCAAGTGTGTTGCGCTGGTAAAGCGATGGCTGGGCGCTGCTGGTGCAGATTAAGCCATGAGTGCCGTTATCGCTGATGATACAGCTTGAGATGGTGGGAGATGAATTGTTGCATCTAACTCCCGATTTGAGGTTATCTGTGAAATCACTCCAATAAACCGTTCCGCCAGATTCATAGAAGTACAATCCGCTTTCATCGTTGTATGTAGATTCGGTGGAATCGATCGTGACATTGTTGGAGTACTTGATATAGATGCCATAGCTCCCGGCACTGTCAACCGTCACATTACTGATCAAAGAATTGTCACAGTCATCCAGGTAGATACCTTCATCAGTGGTATTCGAAATATCGCAGTCATAGATCCGGACGACTGAATTATCGCCGTGGATACCGATATCCACCTCGTCAAATGTGTTTCCATGGTATTCACTGACAGCAGCAGCGTCAATTACGTCATTGACATATATCCCCTTTACACCGCCTGTGAAGTCGCAGGAATCGACATCCAGCTCAGTACTGTCCTGGTAAATCCCCCAGTCGCAGTCTATAAAGGTAACATGTGATATCCTGTTATCGTCATTCAACGTATCAATTGCATGAATACCAACTTCAGCATTTTCAATCTGACTATAGTTTATTGTTATCTCGCCATACTTTCCCGCATCATACTTTTGTCTTATACCCTCCCAGGTATCGGTAGAATCCACACAGTAAAATACTACTTCATTACTAGCTGAGCCATTTACTAAAAGTTCTCCATAAACATCTATATAGACAGCAGTATCAATCATTACCATTGTATTACTTGAGATTGTTAATGTTACGCCTTCTTCAATATCAATCGAATTCATAATATAATAGTAATCTTCATTCCAGGTAGTATTTTCATCAATGTGATTATCCACAAATTGTGGATAATCACCAAAATAGACTGTTACACCTTCACTTTCTAATTCAGAGTAATCTTCGGCTAAAACTGTATATATTGCCCATGTACGAGTGAAATCCGGTGTTGGTGGATTCGTGGATAATATTGGAAAACTATCATCATCATATGCATTAGTTTCACCATTTACAGAATTACCTTGAGTATTAACTGTTCTCCTTCCATTTCTAAAATTCTGTGTATGAATATAATACCATTCCACATCAGGAGCTTCACTTAGAGTCCATAAAACCCTTGGATGGATATAGTCTCCTTCATCTTCAATTCCAATAACGCTGAGATTTGTTGCATCTTCAGGAGGAGCTACTGCGTAATATGCATTTATTCTTCCATAACCTACTTTAGGGTCCCAGGATCCATAATCTCCGGTAAAATCATATTCGTATAGTTCATCTGGATCGTCCCATCCTATCTCATATTCAGCAGCCCACTCATCTTCAACGTCTTCATCACCCTCTATTTTCTCACAGGAGCGAAGGAGTACTTCTTTTACAAAATCAACACCGGCAGAGTTAGCGGTAGCCTGATCAGGGAATCTGGAATAGATCAAGAGCGCAACTCCCGCAACCATTGGCGCTGATAAAGATGTACCTGTCCCAGCGCCATAAAGAGCATCAGCAGAATTCCACATACCCATATTGTCCCAATCATCATCTTCGGCATATTTTGTTCTTGCCACCCATGGATCCGCTGGTACCCATATATTAAATCCAGGTGCTACGCAAGATAATTTCTCGCCCCATGTTGAATTGAAATCTGTCTGGTTGTGAACTCGAATTTCTCCAAACGCAGACCTACCATCGTCTGCGATCGGATCACGATATTGACGTCTGCTCATCCCTGCCCATAGATAGTGATATGAATCATTTTCAGGAGGACCCCAATGGTCTCCACACCAGAACTGAGGACTTCCTCCTTGTCCATTACCAGCCCCAACAATGCACAACAACCCATTTGCATAGGCATAATCATGCATTGCTTGGGCATCTTGACCTACTCCGCCATGCCCTGCCGAGAAACTCATTACACTTGCACCAACAATGTCAACTGCTGTTTCAATTGCTTCTAAAACATCGTTTTGCCCACCTCGTTTGAAGAAGGCATAACTGCATCCTCCCGCATCATCAGTTCCTCCTGCGATTCCTGCCACACCTATATCATTCCATGTATTTGCAATGGCGACACCAGCGCAAGCAGTTCCATGGTCTTTTGTATCAACATCGGTCCACCAAATTCTTGTATCTCTATGGTCATTCCAGTCTAATAATTGATATGGTGGGCGTGAATTACGACGACCATAAAGTGAATCATAGTTTACCGCATAGACAAGCCTGTCCATATTAAAATCTTCATGACATGAATCGTCATTTGTTCCCTGCCACATAGCAAAACCATTATCTGCGATAGCATAGATAACATTGGGATCACCGTCTTCGTATGCTCTTGCTTCTAAAGCGTCAATATCATGGTCGCTTGGATTCGTATGGTGCCAGGGAGCTCCCTTGTTATCACCCCAGATATGTTCCCATTCTTCATTATATGTACGTGGATCTGCATCGATATACTGGTCGTTATTGCCGGGAGTATAATCATATCTTCCATTAGTTAGTGACCTTGAAAATCGACGCGCCTCAGTAATATCTTCTGTCCAAGAATAGTACTGATCCTGACTACATATTCCGGGATTGTAATCGGGTCTTGCGTATGCAACATCATCGTCTTCAAGTAGAGATTCAGCAGCGTCAATAGCATGATCTTCACCATCATAATCACAGAGATAAATAGGTTGGTTACTGCTGCTGAGAAGTACTTTGTACTCACTACAGTCGTTTTCACTAAGAAGACTCTGAATTATTGAAGAGGATGTTCCGGGATCGAACATTACACAAAGAGCATTGGGTATAGTTTCAAACCAGCCACCTTCGATCAAGTACCATATATCATCCTCAAGTTCGTAAGTTTCTCCATTTAGTTCCTTTTGAACGGCATACGCTTGTCCGAAGGTGCATAAAATTACAATAATAACGAGTAATGAAAGTAGATGTTTCATGATGTTCCCCTTTCTAAGGCAAGTTCAAAAATTTAATGTGTGGTCAGCCTCCATAGGCTTACAGAATCCTTCGTCTGAAGAATCTATATCAGTACAAACATATTACCTGTTAAGCGAGGACGCTCAATAATAAGAGCTTTTTCACTTAATAAATAATAATTTAGCGGTTTCACTTTTACTTGCAAATCGTATATTTACATAATACACACCGCTTGAAACCGGGCGTCCATGAGTATCCTTTCCATTCCAAATTGCCCGATGACGACCAGGGTGCAATGACGTATAGATCAGATTTCGAACCAGTCTGCTGTGCAGGTTATACACGTTCAGCTCAACGGTTCCTTGATGAAATAATGAAAAGTCTATCAAAGTGCTGTAATTAAAAGGATTTGGGTACACTGAATGAAGGATGAGTTCATCTGGTATTGTTATTTGAACATCTCCTTTTACATCACTGGGCTCAAACATATCAAATCCAGCCCAGATTCCGCTTCCTGAAGTATTCGTTCCTGTCCCGATATATATACCGGTTCCGTCTGACGTGAATTTAAAACTGCTTGATCCAACGCCGGGGCTGACTATCTGCTCCCAGTTTTCGCCGTAGTCTTCAGTATGAAAGATATTGCCGGAAGACCAGTCAAGGATAAAAAGATGTTCTGTCGTTCCGGGACGGATGGCAAGGTCACGAACGGGCATATCAGGCGTTGGAGTGGGGATCGGTTCAAAGCTCTCACCGCTATCGTCAGAATACTGTATCGTTGATCCTCTGCCTTGCGGATGGCGTTGATTTACAAACATACCGGAGGAACCCGGCTGCAGCAATATTTCATAAACAAAGATGTCATCATTGACTAATTCCCACGACAGACCGGTATCTTCGCTTATGTGCAGACCATATCGGCCCCCTGCATACACCCTGTCAGGGTATCGTTGCGTTACTGCAATATCCGAAACCAACAATAACGTATCAGTCCAGGTTTCGCCGCTATCTTCGCTTCGATAAAAATAAGAGTCTGTGCAATAAAGAATGGAAGGATCTGTTGGATGAATTACAAAATCAGTAAATGTCCCATGGGTTCCAATTAATTCATTAACTATTCTACCGTTATCAGAATCAATTTCTACTATTAGGCCAGGATTAATAACATAAAGATTGTAGGGTTGAACCGGAATTATTTCAATCTGATTTCCACCGAAAAAGTTTATTCTTTCCCAGCTATCTGCATCGGTCGTTCCACGCCAGAGCCCCGACCAATTAATTGCGAAATTTTCATCCTCATCGGCAGGATTCACGAGAATATCACGTACTGCAAGATACCTTCCGAATCCACGTCCGATTGTTGTTGCGTTTCTGCCGCCTTCATAAGATCTATATAGTCCTGCATAATCTGAAAGAAGAACAGTCTCCTCGTTAAGCGGATTGGATGCAACATGGAAATATCCTCCCCAAGAAGGCATTCCTTCAGTTGAAGGATTCAGTATAGTCCAGGTTTCACCACGATCAGTGCTCTTAAATACATCCCAAAGCCAAATATAGATATTCCAGGCTGCGTCAACATATAAAGGCTCAACCGGATCCCAACCCAAGCCTTCTATCATTTCCCAGTTTTCCCCACCATCTTCCGATGAGTAATATGTGTCATAGCTTGACATCAACATGTGCAAAGGATCTTCAGGATCGATCTCTAGTCCTGTAGCGCCCGTAAATATGTTATAAGTCGGACCAGGCATGTCGTCCCAAGTGTCTCCTCCATCGAAAGTCTCAAATATGTTGACTGTCCAGTTTATAGCCATAAAGAGATGATCTGAATCCGTTGGATCCTGACGAATCAGAACACCAAAGTAACCATCCCGAAAATCCTCAATATCTATTTGAATCCAGTTATCACCATTATCACTGCTTCTGAACAGATGAATATCTTCTACTTCTTCATTTAAAACTCCACCTGTTTGAGTGAACAGAGTACCCGGAGCATCAGGCAACGCATAAATCCAGCGCACCCATTCGTCTTCGAACCCATTATCAATTAGTCCCCAGTTTTCACCGGCGTCCGTGCTCCTATACAGAAGATTGGAAGATCCTACTGCCCATATTGTATCAGAGGAATTCGGATGAAATTCAACCTGGATCACACTTGCGCCAACATTTTCAGGAAAGTCGAGAATGTGATTATCCCAGTTATCCCCCCCGTCTTCACTGATCCAGTATCCACCATATAATGCAGTACTTCCAACCACCATGGTTGTATCATGAGGATTGTACTTCATCCATCCAAGCTCGCAACCCCATGGTCCAAACTGTATCCATTCCTGGGCATTTGAAATAGGATTCAGGAATGCAATAATTCCAGCAAAAAGAAGGATTTTTGTTGTTCTTGAAACAATCATCTATTTTCCACAATAATTTATTTGAGTTATCAAAAGTTATCTTATAATCATCTCTTTTGATCTAGAGAAAATGCGTGTAAAGTTAATAATGAAAGCACTTTTGGAGAATGAAGATGGTAAAATTAGTCCAGCAATCGACAGGGGTTCAGTTCGGGATTGTCCAAGGATTATGCCGATAAACAGCCGATAGCAATAAACAGGCAGACCGGATGGGAAAAAGTTTCCAATTCGTAAAATCTTGAAGCTGTTGAAAGAAAAACCTGACAGCATAAGCTTCTTATAAAATTGACTGATCAACTTAACCCCGCGTCAAAGGATTCAATCTTTAACAAAGCGAGCTTGTATTTTAGACTGGATTCCCGGATCAAGCCCGAGAATGACTCTCTCAGGCGACCTGTACATGCTCGCTACTAATTACATTGGGGATGCGGTTAGTTAACAAGAATAGTTGCTATATACTCTAAGCATTATATTATTACATGTCAAGACCTTTTGGCTAAAAAATAAAATAAACCAATATTATCCGTTCCTGACTCATTTGATTTGGGAAAATCGTAATTCTAACCACTTAATTTGATTAACTATTGGAATTTAATACCGTCTGTCCCTATTTTTCTCAGTTAACCAATTACTTTATCGTTAATCTATTTAATGAATATTATCTTCTTTGTATTGCTTTTTTCATGACTGATAATATTCAAATAATATATCCCACTTGAATATTTCAGATTGTTATTAAAAACATTAATAAAGATTCTATTGCTTCCAATTCTTAAATTGTCTAATCTTTTATTTGATACAATTCTACCTAATTGATCTGTAATGGACATTCGTAAAGGAATTTGTTCAAATAATCTAAAGTTAAGAATTAAATAGGAATTGAAAGGATTTGGGTAGATATTACACAATGTGTACTGGCTTGGTGCATTATCTTCCATAAATTTTTTATTAGCTACATCCATTTCATAGTTATAAGTCCATATACCTCGTCCAGATGTGCCGACATGTATCCTTTCGCCATCAGAAGTAAATGCTAAGCATTCTGTAAATTGGCTATACATTCCATTGATATAATTCCAACTCTCTCCACCATCTCCGGTTTTGAATATTCCAAAATAAGTCGAGATAAATAGTGAATCAGTATCCGGCTTTATTTCAGCCCAATGGATTCTATGGTTAATAGTATTCCTGTTGTATCTATCGAATGTCTCTCCACCATCATATGAAAATAAAATACTGTCTGAAGTCAACACGAATAGTCCTTGCCCTCCAGGCTTAAGGAAGACGGAGTCATGATCACCAAATTCTGTTATATAGGTCCAAGTAATACCTAAATTTTCAGATTTATATATTGTATTGTCAGTCAGTAAGCCTAAAAAATTATGATAGTCTGTTATATTAAAAACGTGAAGAATTCCATTATGATTTGGCAAATCAATTGGAATTTCACTCCAAGTATCCCCTCCATTAAAACTTTTATAGAAATTATGTGTAAAATTGCTATAATTGAATGATGTGCAGAAAATAGTGTCAGAATGTTCAGGTAAAATAGCTATGGAATAAATTACTCCTTGAATTTCTCCTCTTATATCATCCCAGGATTCGCCATCATTCGTACTCCGAAGAAGTCTTTCACCACCCCTAAATACCACACTGGAATTAGTAGGATTATATTGTAATTCTCTTATAGGTTCTATGCCTAAACTTACCCAATCATTTCCACCATTTTGACTCACCCAATGCTCAGTATCAGTGTAGCCATGAATAATTTCAGGATCATGTGGCGATACAACAAATTGGCTAATGCTGGAATTATCTATACCAGATCCAGAATTTATGAAGTTCTCACCACCATCCTGAGAATGCCAAAAACCAAATCGACTTCCCAACCATAATGATCGGGGATTCACTGGATTCGATTCAAAGAAACCAATCCAACCTATATAATCTTCATTAGTCCACTCCCAAGGAATAATCATTGGAAGATCTTCTCCTATTGTGGTCCATGTCTCGCCAAGGTTGTCTGATTTCTTAAGGGATCTTACCCATTGAGGATATCCAAATTTATAGATATATAAATTGCTTTCATGATCTATGTAAATTGATGTAAGATTATATTGTTGATCTTCGTCCCATGTATCACCTCCATTAAAAGAGAATATTAACTGTGAATGCATATCAATATTATAACCAATAGCCCACATATTTTGATTATTGGAAGGATCAATCACTACATTGTCATGAAACCAAAACTCTAATTCTTCATCTGCGAGATGAAAATCCCAATTCTCACCACCATCTGTGCTTTCAAATAATAAATTATCACCAATCATAAAAATATGTTCACTATTATCTGGATCTTGTGCTATACTAACAAATTCAGTGATTTCCCTATTATCAATATATATTTCAATTTGCTCCCAATTGTTGCCTAAATTGAAGCTTCTATAAAGTCCGCCATCAGGACCACTCAAAGCGGCATATACTAAACTTGTCGAATCTGGATCAGTAAGCATATCATTGACATTGAAATCAGACTCGAAGCCGGAATTTATTTCATCCCAACTCTCACCGCCATCAATGGTTCTAGCTATACCTATACCAGATTCTCCACATATTGCAAATATTGTATCTGAACTACCGTTATAATATTTGATTCTATTGACTTGATAATAATCTCCTAAAGTCTTTCGCAACGATGAATCAGGAAGTTCGAAATAGCCTTCTGTAGATTCTTCCCAGTTTTCGCCTCCATCTTCACTCTTCCAAATACCTCTTGCATATGTGCCAGCAAACATTAAAGACGTATCCGATGGACAAATAGCGATTGAATAGATTGCAGCACTATGAGGTCCATTATGAATCCATTCCTGGGCTATTGCATCAGGATGCAGGAACACAATTGTAACAGAAAGAAGGAATATTTTTACAATTTTTGAAGCAATCATCTGTTTTCCACAATAATTTATCTGAGTTATCTAAAGATATCTTATAATCAGCTCTATTGATCCAGAGAAAATACATGTAATGTTAATGGTAAAATCACTTTTGGGGATGAAGATGGTAAATTTAATCCAGTAATCGACAGGGGTTCAGTTCGGGGTTGTCCCTGAATTATGCTGTAAAACAGCCGATAGCAAAAAACAGGCAGACCGGATGGGAAAAAGTTTCCAATTCGTAAAATCTTGAAGCTGTCGAAAGAAAAACCTGACAGCATAAGCTTCTTATAAAATTGACTGAACAACTTAACCCCACTTCAAAGGACTCAATCTTTAACAAAGCGAGCTTCTGTATTTTAGACTGGATTCCCGGGTCAAGCCCGAGAATGACACTCTCGAGCGACCCGTTCATACTCGCCACTAATTACATTGGGGATGCGGTTAGTTAACAAGAATATTTGGTATATTTATACTAAGTATTAAATTTCACTATGTCAAGGCTTGTTAGCCTGAATTATTATAAAATAATCTCCAGGAAGTTTTCCGTATATTCCTTGAAAAGAAATTCTATGAATTCAATATACGAAACTATTGCAGGGCGCGATGTAGTCAAAATAACTACAAAGTACATTGATGTGAGGGAAGAGAATTGAAAACGAAATGGAAGATGACTATTAACCTAATAGAAATTCACAGGATACAAGGATATTTAGGATAAACAGGATATGTAAACCTTTCCGGGGAAGTCCCTCTATGAATATTCTGTTCTTCTATTCTTTTGAAATCAGACTCGAAGGGTCGGGCCACACGTCGAGGTACACTTCCTGCGCATCCTGAGAGCAACTCACAATAAGGCTTTCAAGCTTGCTTTTTCTTTCTGTTTTTGGGTTGATCAAATACCGTTGACAGTTGGATAACGTTGAGCTACTTTACAATGTTGAAATATTTTGTAAGTTATTTACATAATTTTCTTTTAAACATCAGCCTGTTCAAATCAGGCAGCAAAACTACAAGTAGGAGAGGGAATGGATTTCCTTAAAGAACTCGGCATTAAAGATGAAAATCCCGGCGCTTGCTGGGGGAGTAATGGCTGGATAACCAGTGATGAGCGAAACGAGCTGGTCTCAATCAATCCTACAACAGGACAACCGATAGCGAAAGTATTGCAGGCATCCGAAAAGGATTACGAAGAAGTCATGCGGGTTGCTGTTGAGGGTTTTAAGAAATGGAGAACAGTCCCGGCGCCAAAAAGAGGGCTTCTAGTGCGTGATATGGGAGAAGCATTACGAGCCAAGAAAGACGCACTTGGAAAGCTTGTCAGCCTTGAAATGGGAAAGATCGTCCAGGAAGGCTGGGGTGAAGTCCAGGAAATGGTTGATATTTGTGAATTCTGTCTTGGTTTGAGTCGTCAGCTCTACGGTCTAACTATTAAATCAGAACGTTTCGAACACCGGATGATGGAGCAATGGCATCCACTCGGAACGGTCGGGGTTATTTCATCATTTAATTTTCCTGTAGCAGTCTGGGCATGGAACGCTTCAATAGCCGCGACATGTGGAGATTCGACAATCTGGAAACCGTCCTCGGATGTTCCTCTTACTGCAATTGCAGTTCAAAATATCGTTAATGAGGTCATGGCAGCGCATGATATCGAAGGTATCTTTTCGCTGGTAATTGGTAAAGGCAGCGTGGTGGGCGAAAGATTGATAAATGATGAGAGGATTCCACTCGTATCTTTTACCGGATCGACGCCGATGGGCAAACGTGTGGGAGAAGTAGTAGGTAAACGTCTTGGGAATACGATTCTTGAATTAGGTGGCAATAATGCAGTTATAGTAACACCAACTGCCAATCTTGATATGGCGATGCGCTCAGTGCTTTTCGGAGCGGTAGGTACTGCTGGTCAAAGATGCACCTCTACCCGACGGGTTTTCCTGCATAAAGATATTGCCGGGAAATTTACAGATATGCTGTTGAAGGCTTACAACCAGGTCAGCATTGGCGATCCGCTTGATCAGGCAAACCTGATGGGACCATTAATAAATGAATCTGCGATAGATGATATGATGGCTACAGTGGATGAGTTGAAACGAAAAGGCGGAGAAATCATTACCGGCGGCAAGCGACTGGATAAACCCGGTTTCTTCGTGGAACCGACTATTGTAAAAGTACAGCATGACTGGGACATAGTTCACCAGGAAACCTTTGCGCCTGTCCTGCATCTGATCGAATATGATTCTTATGAAGAGGTCCTTGAATGGCATAACGAAGTGCCCCAGGGATTATCGTCATCGATATTCACCAGCAACGTGATTGAGGCTGAAACTTTTTACAGTCCAAGAGGCAGTGACTGCGGAATCGCCAACATAAACATTGGCACATCAGGCGCTGAAATCGGTGGAGCGTTTGGCGGCGAGAAAGAAACCGGGGGCGGAAGAGAATCGGGAAGCGACGCCTGGAAAGCATACATGCGCCGACAGACAAACACTATCAATTATTCACATGAATTGCCGCTTGCACAGGGCATAAAATTTGGAAATTGAAACTAAAAATTATAGATGAACAATTCTGATGCCATCACACACACCGGAAATAAGGAATCGAAAAGCCCGGCACGACTATTTTATCGTGGAATCATTGGAAGCCGGGATTATGCTGCATGGAACGGAGATAAAATCTATCCGTGCAGGAATGGTATCTCTGCGTGAAGCACATGTGATTATTGAAAAAGGTGTGGCAATGCTAATCGGAATGTCTATTGCCCATTACGTAAACCGGGGTTATGCCGATCATCAGCCATTTCGACCGCGCAGACTGCTTCTACATAAAAGAGAGATAAAACGTCTTGCCCGGAAAGCTCTTGAAAAAGGATTGACAATAGTACCATTGCGCCTGTACTTCAATGACCGGGGTTATGCAAAAGTTGAAATTGCATTGGCGAAGGGGAAACGTCAATACGATAAGAGAGCTACAATTGCTGAAAGAGACGCGAAACGTGATCTTCAGCGGATCACGAAAAGGAAATATGAGAATTGAATCATCCTGATCAAGAAAAACAAGTTGTAGCCGGAAATGACGGTGCGCGTTTAGGACCTATTCGCAAATTAATGGCGAAGGACATGAAAGCGTTTTACAGTCATTATAAGGATGGACTTCGTTCGGGAGTGTTTGCCATTGATCAGGTAGCCGCATATTTGCTTCGCTCACGCGGCAAAGGTTTGCGCCCCATGCTTACCCTGCTTTGCGTACGTGCATGTGGTGCGAATGGAAACCTGACAGAAAGATCCCTCTCCGCGGCACTTGTAGTGGAAATGCTGCATACCGCTTCACTGGTTCATGACGATGTGGTTGATCGAGCTGATGAACGGCGTGGTCGCAAAACCCTGAATCTTGTTTACAATAACAAAGTTGCTGTGTTATTTGGTGACTTTATGCTTTCGCGAGCTTTAGCCGGAATGTTTGCTCAAAGACGTTTCGAGGTTCTTGATCTTTTCAGCGACTGTGCATTTCGGCTCTCAAGAGGTGAACTTGTCGAAGCAATCGGATCAAGAAAACTTGACCTCGACAAGCCTAAATATTTCACTATGGTTTCCGATAAAACAGCCTCCCTGATCAGCGCTGCCTGCCAGATGGCGCCACTCTCATTGGACAAAGACGAATTCCGGGATCCCCTGAGAAAGTATGGTGAGTTGCTTGGTATAGCTTTTCAGATCCGGGATGATTTACTTGATCTCGGTGATGGTGGTCCAAGAATCGGAAAACCCTTGGGACTGGATATGAGCCAGGCTAAATTGACGCTACCCTTAATCCATACCCTTGAGCAACTCAAACAAACTGATAAACGAAGAGTTCTTGCGAAATTAAGAAAAGCGAAACGGTATAGTAAAAAAGGGCAGATCATTGACTTAAAAGACATTCTTGATCTTATACATTCAACAGGTGGTATTTCTTACGCAAGAGGAGTTGCAGCTGACTATGCAAGCAAGGCAGTTTTAGCATTGGAACCATTACCTCAAAGTATATATTTAGACAATTTAAAACTGTTCGCGCACTATGCGGCGGAGCGTAATAGATGATTTTTCGATTGAAATACATTTTACTTGTATTGTTGCTATTTGGGATAGGATGTTCACCTCTTCCGCTGAAAGAGACGCGAATGTTTCTCGGCACTGAAGTGACTATTACTATCCATAAAAAGTCAAGACGTTTGCGGACTGGCTTGTTGTGGGCAGCTCTTGATTCCTCATTCCGCGAAGTAAGACGAATTCATGAACTTGCCGGGCGCATGGAACTCTACCAATTGAATGGAATGGCAGGATATGATTACAGTTATATAACGAAAGAATTAGTAGATTTAATTAATCTTGGTTATGATGTCATGGATGAAACCAATGCAGCATATCGACCAGATATGGATCCGCTGATGAAATTATGGGGATTCAAATATGATGAACCGTATGTTCCGGAATCATGGGAAGTTGACAGCGTTTTAACCTTGGTTGATTCAACGATATTTACAATGTCGGACACTGGATTCGCAAGGCTTGATCCACATAATGCTGCCCTTGACCTTGGTGGAATTGCAAAAGGATATGCTGTTGATCGCGCCTGCCAGGTGCTGCAATCGGTTGGTATTTTAGCCGGTGTTGTGGAAGCGGGTGGCGATCTTCGATGTTTCGGTACGAAACCCGGTGGAAAACCCTGGCGTTTTGCCATCAGGCATCCACGAGAATTGGGCGAATTTTACACTACAATTACTATCGACAGCGGCGCCGTCGCGACATCTGGTGATTATGAAAGATATTTCATGGATGAGAGAATTAAATATCACCACATCATCGATCCAAAGACCGGCTACCCGGCGAGAGGGGCTATTTCATGTACGGTGGTGTCGCCTACATGTGTCAAAGCGGACGCTTATGCTACCGCGTTTTTTGTTCTTGGGAAAAAACGGGGTGTTAATTTAGCGGAAGAATTAGGGGTAGAAACCTTGATTCTGACAGAAGAGTTCGATGAAGTACGCGCCTATGAGACCGAAGGATTCAAGATGCTGCATGGGAGCGTAAATAAGGAAATCAGGGAGTAATCCTTTTGCGAATCGGCGTTATTCGGTTCAGCTCAATGGGCGATATTATCCTGACCGCACCAGTCTTGCGTGGATTGCGGAATGCATTCACTGATGCTGAAATAGTATTCATCACAACACCGCTTTATTCCGAACTTGCCGGATTACTTCCAGAAGTTGATAAAGTAGAAGAAATCAGGAAAACCGAGTCTGAATTTACAGGTGATGCTGAAAGGCTGGCTGCCGGGTCGTGGGATAAATTAGCCGATCTCCAGGCTTCACCACGCAGTAGAAATCTTCGCCGGTTGTTAAGAGCAAATGATCTGATAATCGATTCTCCGCCTCGCTTGCAAAGAAGTCTGTTTGTTGCTGCCCGTATCAAACTGGATCACTTTTATCCTGTCCCTATACGACAGCTTCGATCACTGGCAGAGTGGGGTGTAAAAGATGACGGAAACGGACTGGAACTGCGAATATCACTGGCTGATAACAGTCGGCTTGAAAAATACAGAGATATATTATCCCGGAATCCGATAGTATTTGTTCCCGGAGCTTCTTATAAGACAAAAAAGTGGCCCGGTAAATATTGGGCGGAGCTGTATCACAACTTAAAGGGGAAGCGGCCTGTTGTAACAGTTGGCACGAAGAACGACATGCCGGTTGAGTTGGCAAACGCAGTAGAAAATGATAAAGACTTTTTAAATCTCACGGGGCAGACTTCAATAGCTGAAACTGCATCGGTTATCAGCAAGGCTTCAGTGGTCGTAAGCGGCGACACGGGACCAATGCATATGGCGGTTGCCACAAACAGACCATTGGTGGCTTTATTCGGGCCTACCGTAAAGGAATTCGGTTTTTATCCTTTTCGAGCAACACAGGTAAAAATACTTGAGCGAAATAATTGGTGTCGTCCATGCTCCGCTCACGGCACCAATAGGTGTCCGTTGATTCATCACCGGTGTTTGAATGATATTACTCCCGATGAAGTAGCTTTTGCCGCCAAAAGCTTTCTAAATAATCAAAAATGAATGCCGTTAAACAGGAATATTATGATTTCGAGAGTACTTTATAATACATTTGGAATACCTTTGATGGCGTCCGCGCTGCGACTCGGTTCCCTTGGTTCTACCAAAATCCGTGAAGGCATAAGAGATCGGAACAATGAAGGTAAACGGTTGAGGCTCGCCCGGCAAAGATGCAGTAAAGACAGGAAAAGGATTATCATACATTGTGCATCTGCCGGGGAATTAGAAAGCGCGATCCCTCTGATTGATGCTCTCAAGGAAAAATCAAATGCTGAGATTATCCTGACCTATTTTTCACCTTCAGCGGTTCAACGCAGTGAAAAAATAAAAGTAACTGCAGATAATATTTGCCTGCCCTTTGATTCCGCCCGAAGAGTTAAAAGATTCCTGGGTATTCTTGATCCATCCCTGGTCATTATCGTGAAACATGATATCTGGCCCAACCTCGTCTGGATGAGCAGGGACAGGGGAATCCCGGCTGTACTCGTGAACGGTAATTTCCGCCCGGATTCAGCTCGTCTTAGTTGGTACTCTCGTGGATTTAACCGGGCTATTTTAGGCTCCTTGGATTGCATATTCGCAGTAGCTGATGATGATGCAATGAGATTCAGGGAACTTACAGGTGATGATGTTACTATTGAAGCGGCAGGAGATACCCGTTTTGACAGGGTAAGGCAAAGAGCATTAGATGGTAGAGAAGATCAGGGGGAATTAGCTGAACTCCTGGAGAATCATCCAACGGCGGTTGCCGGGAGTACCTGGCCTGATGATGAGAAGCTATTGCTGTCTTCATGGAGTGAAATTCAAAAAGAAATCTCTGATGCTGTATTGATTCTTGTCCCCCATGAACCAACGGAAGAACATCTTCTGCGACTTGCGAAAGAATGCAAGAAGCTTGAATTAGGTTTTGTAAGACTTAGCGAGTTGAAAAACGGCTCAGCGCCGGAATCTGTTATCTGTGTCGATAGTACCGGGATTCTTGCCGGTCTTTATGGACTTGGAAAAATCGCTTATGTCGGCGGCGGACACGGTAAGGGCGTTCATTCCGTTATCGAACCGGCTGTATTTGGAATCCCGGTTCTCTTTGGTCCGAATTTTCTGATGAGTCATGAAGCCCGGGATCTGATCCGAATTGGAGCGGCACAAGCAATAAATAAGAACAGCGAAATTATTACAGCATTTTCAGACGCATTGAGTGGAAAGGAAAATAGTAAACGTTGCGGTGAATTAGCTGCCAGGTACGTCGATGGTAAAACCGGCGTTTCTGATATGTTAGCCTCAAGGTTGGCAGAATTCCTGGAGAAGTAAAGCATGATTCACCTCGAAGAGGTACGATTTGATTTTCCACAGAGCCAGGGGGAAATTCTTCGAGGAATCACAACGACCTTCTCAGAGGGTGAGAGAGTTGTAATCACAGGACGTAATGGCAGTGGGAAATCGACATTCTTGAGAATTCTTGCCGGTCTGCTGGAACCATCCAATGGAGTAGTTCAATTTGATCCACCTGAAGTCGAATTCGGGATTGGATTGATTCAGCAAAACCCCGAAACACAATTAATCTGCTCGACTGTTGAAAAGGAAATCGCATTTGGTCTGGAGAACTCAGCCGTCGATCCGGTAGAGATTCGAAGACGAGTCGAGGAAACGCTTGAGAAAATTGGTTTACAGTCGCTACGGAACTATCCTCCTCACAAACTTTCAGGTGGTGAAATGCAGAAAGTCGCCTTTGCTGCGATATATGCTTTGAACCCGAAAATCTGGCTGTTAGACGAACCTGTCACTTACCTCGATCCAGTTGAACGTGAAAATATCATTCAACTCCTGGAAATTATACCGGATGATAACATTTTGATATTTGCAACCTGCGATCCCGAGGAGTTCACAATCGGGCAGAGGTTATTAGTCCTGCATGAAGGTAGAATTATTGCTGACGATATACCGGAGAAGATATTTACAGGTGACAGCCTGGAAATCGCGAAAGTTTCATCACAGTCTTTCAGCCAGCCCGAACAGGATGAATCAGGATCCCCAAGCGAACTAAGAGATGAAGATATTGAGCATATGCAATCAATTACTTCATTGAAAGTTAAAGGATTAAACTCATTCCGCAAATCAATTTTCGAACCATCAAAGCAGGTGTTATATGATATAGACCTGGAGATAACAGGTTCAGAGATCGTATGTCTCCTGGGCGCCAGCGGGTCGGGAAAAACAACTTTGATTGAAGCCCTGGCGGGACTGGGTGATCATGTTGATGGCGAGGTGAGCTGGGGACGCAGAAAACCGCAAAAAATGTATGGAGAAATCGGGGTTGCTTTTCAATTCCCTGAAAGATCTTTTTTCGCTGAAACTGTGTTTGATGAAGTAGCGTTCGGACCTCGAAATTTGAAAAAAAGCAACAACCAGGTAAAAGAGATCGTAGAGGAAGCGTTAATCACATTCGGTCTTGATCCCGAATATTACG
The DNA here is from genome assembly GCA_030765455.1 of Candidatus Electryonea clarkiae. Lineage (GTDB taxonomy): Bacteria > Electryoneota > Electryoneia > Electryoneales > Electryoneaceae > Electryonea > Electryonea clarkiae. The sequence goes on from JAVCCM010000166.1 coordinate 139,697, forward strand.
GAGAGAAGAATCCCTTTGAACTCAGTGGTGGAGAAGCGAGAAGAACAGCCCTTGCGTCAATAAGGGCTTTACGTCCGGCAGCCTACCTGCTGGATGAACCAACTGCCGGGCTTGACGAAGAAAGCTGTATCCTGCTCGAAAAAATGCTGAAAGCTGAATCCGAACGTGGATGCATTATCCTGATTGCCGGTCACGATACGGAAAAATTCTCGAGGTGGTGTGACAGATTTATCCTCCTCGAAAACGGTAGAATTACCTGGGATAACCATTCTATCCCGGAAACGCTCTACAGGTGAAAAAAGAGACTGATATGCCAAAGAAGTTTACATCAAAGAAGTAATACTTGCTCATCAAACCATGCCTCTTTCCGTAAAAAAAGGATTTCTCTAACAAAATCAGTTGACATTGTTAAAAACGTGTTGTAATTTAACATTAACCGTACAATATAAATATTTTCGACATTGAGAAAAACCTTTAACCATATAAAGCATCCCCGCTCCGGTTGAGGTTAGTTCCCGCGCTGGGAAAAAGACTTGCCGGAATGTTGAATAACTTGCTCCGGAATGAACTTGTTCCGGGAAAACTGACGCGAGACAAACGCATGGCATTGTAGCTATGCAGTTGACCGAGCACGAGGAAGTTTAATGAATATACGGTTTTTTATTACCCGCCAAATATTTTTCATCATGTTATGCACATACATACCTATCTCCATCTTCGCATCAGGAGAACCGGACAGCTCTGATTATGACTTGGACACCACTGGTGCTCGTTGGTCAGATCCGATTCAAATAACATTTGAAGATTCAATACCTATAGGCACTGAATATACATTGGGGTTATCTCCCGATGATAAATGGCTTTATTTCTATCATAGTAACCGTTATGATATTGGACATCTCAAAAAATATTATTTAACTACTCTGAATCTTGAAGGAGAGCTACAGCAATCAAATATTGTATATTTTATGCGAAACCGTGGTGATTGTACTCTATTTACTGATATTCATAACAATTTATGGGCATTTATTATTAGTTATAGTCATATATCTTATTTCAATATTACGAATAATGGCGACACGAGACTTGGAAATCTTGAAATTAATCAATTAGGTGATTATCCTAATCATATCCCCGCCAGATATCTTCATGCGACTGTTATTCAAGGGGTTAATGGTGAGGTTATGGTATGGTATATCCGTCGATATTACCAAACAAATAGATATGTACTTGCTTGGTATAAATTATCTTCAGATCTTACCGAAGTTATTGACGAGGGTGAGCTTGAAGAATCAGAATCAATAGGTCATAATGACTTAGGACCATCTTCAGGAGATATAACTACCGGACCAGGCGATACTATTCATGTGGCTTATACAAGTTATACATTTACCAATAATATTCTTCAACAACGTCTTTATTACGCAAAAGTTGGGTGGGACGGTGAGGTATTCTTTGGTCCAGTATCACATACACCAACAGACCGGGCATGGTATGAAAATATGGATAATGATGGTGGAATAGTGGTTGATCATTCTGGAAATGCATATATCGTATCAGCGTATAAAGATGCCGGGAATGGCAATTGGTGGGATTTAAAACTCCACCTTTTTTTACCAGACAGCGAATACCTCTCAAAAATTGTTGAAGAAGAAACTCGATTCGGATCTGGTGAGAGTGATGTAGTTATTGATGCTTTAGGTCGAGTACACGTTTTATATGCTTCTCACAATAATCCTGAAGGCAGACAAACATCCGTAATGCATTGTGCGTTTGAAAATGCTGATACCACCTGGGTAATTGAACCACATAGTATTATTAGAAATGGATTGCATAATTCTCAACGTCCAAGTCAAATCTCAGTTAAAGCACATCCTTCAAAATATAGTATTGCTGTTACATATAAGTTCAGATCAGACGACATGGAGTCACCAGAAGTTTTCATGTGCTTATTGAATAATACCGAAAATATGTATGATCAAATGGATCAGGTAAAGACTGACATTAATGATTCACCTGAAAAAACTGGAGAGATATCCATAACACCAAATCCATTTAATAGTTTCGTCAGAATTAATATTTCAGTACAAATGAATTCAGAGCCAAAGGTTTCAATTTATGATATTTTAGGAAGGAAAGTGAGCGATATAAGAACACAATACTTTTCTGATGAAAGGCAGTATCTTTACTGGGATGGCACAGATGGGTACGGAAATATTGTTGGGTCAGGTGTATATCTCTTAAGGATAAAAACAGGTAACAACTTTTATACTAAAAAGATTTTTAAGTTAGACTAATTGATAAGGAAATTCATTCACAATTTATATTGGTCTGATTTGCATGGCAGAAACCTAAATTGTTTGTTAACTAAACAAAGGAGAACTATGATGAAATATCCATTCCTATTCATTCTATCTTTTATTTTTGTTACTAATGTTTTAGCGGATATTGAATGTGATGATCATGAAATTGAAGAGATTACCAATACTTTATATCTCGAATATGGACCGGAAGTAGTAAATGTTGATTCAGATCCAGAACTGGAATTTATTATTTTACAACAAGGAAAAGTTTTTATAGGAGAAGAAGAAAGCACCGCTAAAGTATTAATATATAATGATAGTGGAACGTTCTTGGACGAACTAAATGTCGAGGATAATTTACTCGACAATTATGAAGCACATTTGTCTTATTATACTCTTGTTGCTCAACCAACTGTTGCTGATCTGGATGGAAACGGAATTAACGAAATAATTGTAGTTGCATCTAGAACGAAATGGTTTATAAATGATAGAAATAATAATCCATTAAATCGTTGCTGGTTTCAGATTCATGGCCTTTCTCCCTTTGAATGTTGTGAGAGAATAAATCAGACCATGATTTGGGAATGGTCTGATGACCAGAATGAATTTGTGTTTAAAACATCTTTATTGAGCATTGGACCAACATATGGTGTTTACATACCTACATGTTTTGACTTGGACCAGGATGGGGATATGGAAATTTTTGGGGTAAGTCAAACTGGTTTTTTCGGAAATTCTGCAACTTACTTATATGTATTAGATTATGATGGTGATGAATTAACTAAGATCGTTAATGAATCCCTTGATGATCCTTGGGATGCTAATGATGAATTCGATTATCCTAGATTTCCTTTTCTAACCTATGATGATGTAAATACTTTGAGACAAGAGAGAGCTATTATTCCTATTGCAGTGACGTAGCCCGGATTCTTGAATCCGGGATTCCTCTGATTTACGATTTAACCTTTAATTGCGCCTGAAAACCGGACACGATCACATTTCTTGCCGGGGTTCATAAGGATCATTATATATATATTCGATTTGACATCGTGAGGTTCTGTTTCACTTCACATCCCCGGATTCGAGAATCCGGCTACTTTTGGATAAGATTCTCATGTACATTTACATCAAAGTAATTATTCAATAACATATTTTGTTTAAAATAATGGTTGTTTACAGACGATACCTCACAGATAATCCCGATGAATTATTCTTCTTTACATTTGTAACCCATAACCGAATACCCGTCTTCAAATCACGTGATGATTACCTGAAAATATGGCAGGAATGGCGGAATGTCTCTTCCAAGGCTGATGGAGAATTAATCGCTTATGTTTTCCTGCCTGACCATATTCATTTATTGATTAAACAGGGAATAATACCATTTTCCGAACAGGTGAGATCATTTAAACGGAAAATGAATATGTTATTTGTCGAAAAAAAAGGAACTATCTGGCAGGCGAGATTCTGGGAACATAAAATCTGGGACGATGACGATTATCGAAAGCATGTAGATTACATTCATTTCAACCCGGTAAAACATAACCTCGTCCGGAATCCTTATGATTGGAAATATTCGAGTTTTCGTAAATTTGTTGAAGAAGGCATTTATCCTCCGGATTGGTCAAGCGAACTCGATTTTATTCTCCCTGGTGGTGCCGGTGAGGTGTAGCCCGGATTCTTGAATCCGGGGTTTCTTTGATTTATGATTTAACCTTGAATTGCGTCTGCGAACCGGATACGATCACATTTCTTATTGAGATTCAGGGTGATTAATATACATTCGATTTGATATTGTGAGTGTCTGTTTCATTTTCCCCGGATTCAAGAATCCGGGCTACTTCTCAGAGAAAAATGTTGTAAATTAAAGTAAAACGTTTTTCGAAAACCATTGTGAATTATGGTCAAATATAAAATATTGCATCTTCTGTCATTGTTGGTAATAGGATTTTCATTTAATTCCATTTTATATGCAGGGCAGGTGCTAAATCCTAACATTGCGACTGAATGGAAAATTAACTCTCCTCACCCTATATATTATTATGAACTTGACGAGATCGTTACCACCTGGGAGGATGATTTTGAGGGGAATGACGACTGGACTACTTCCGATCTGAATGTCACCGGCGATTTCTGGCATGTCAGCGATTTTAACGCTTACGAAGACGGTGAGTCTTGGTGGTGCGGTGATGATGATCTGGAAGGTTATGGCAACCGTTGGCTGCAATACATCGAAACACCTGAACTGGATTTTTCCGATGCCGCAGAAAACCTTGAACTGACCTTCCGGATGTATCTCGAATGTGAGGAATCGGGGAATGAGCCTGCCGGATATGACGGATGGGACGGGGCTAACGCCTGGTATTCCGAGGATGGCGGGGAAATATGGTCTGTCCTGGAAGATCCGGAACCGGCTTATGGTTCGGAGAGCCTGTACGGTTTTGGTCATGCCTTTTATTTCGGTATCGGCATACCCGGCTGGAACGGCGACGACGGTGGCGAAGACTGGATAGAGGTCACTTTCGACCTGACTGATTTCGTAGGAGCCAACAGTTTTATGCTCCGTTTCGCCTTTTGCAGCGATGGTGAAACCTCAACACCTGAAACCGGCGATCTTGGTTTTTTCATCGATGAGATCCTTATTCGAGATAATGATCAGACCTACCTTGAGAACGACGCTGAGGAAAACTCTTTTCCCTCGGATTTGATTACAGTCGAACAGGAAAGCAACGGTGACGTCTGGGTATTGCAAACCAATTCATATCATTCCGAATCCCACGCCTGGCAGATGGAACACACAGCGAATCTCCGTTGCGTCCTGGTATCGCCCGAAATTGAAATCCCGGATACTACACTTTTCCCCTGGACACAATTAGCCTACTGGGTTCGGTGCGATATGCCGGACAGTGATGGTGACAGCGACGGAGTCCTCGAAGATTATTACTCGATTGATATATCCACTGATAACGGGGATACATGGGAACGCCTGGTTTATGATTACGGAGTCACTGACGGTGATGGAAACTCACTCTACAACTGGGATTACCGTTCCACCGGCTTGAGAGGTGGAAGAAGAACGGATAATATAGATTTGACCCTATATTCCGGCGAAACAGTACAGATTCGTTTTACCGGTATTACGGATAACAATGATGACGGTGGCGAGGGCGGTGGATTGCTTATTGACGACGTGATGCTTGTTTCAGATGCACTGCTCGAAAATGATGTGGCTGTCCAGCCTCCCAACATACCCTTCCCTACAACGGTAGGTTTCCCCATCCCGGCAAGAACAACTTTCGTAAATCGTGGATGGAATAGTGCAAACTTTGATGGTGCATGGTTCATTGATGATGAAGAATTTCTTGTTCACGAAAACATCGAATTAGCTGGAGGTGAATCGACAACTTTTCTGCTTGATAATGATCCCGATGACAACTTCGAAGGCTGGGTTCCTGATGATTGGGGTTCTTTTGATCTCTTCGTTACCCATAATTTTGGAGACGATGATGATGAAACGAATGATACAAGTTTGACCGTTACGATTGACCTGCTTCCTGAAGGGCAATATGAATTCGGTTATGACGACCGTAATCCGCAATGGACAACCACGCGGTTCCCAATCGGAGATGGGCCTGCTTCCCGTTTTGTTATAGATGAAGATTTCTACCCATTTGATATAGAGACCATCCGTGTCTTGTGGAACAACGACATAGATGAAGACCAGGAAGTGGAATTCGTCATTCACGTATTAAGCGATCCCGGACTTGAAACTATCTGGTCAGGTACCTATGAAGTCGATACTTCGCAAGTCTATCCGGACTGGCAGGAATTAGACCTTTCACTTGTAGATGATTTGCAGGGACTTGAATCAAATTTCTGGGTCTGGTTCGAGCTGACTGCCGATTATGCATTTCCACATATAACTTATTCAGAAAGGACTGTCGGTGAGGGTCATCATTTTGAATTTGACGGAACGGAAGCGGTAGATAGCGATGCCGACTGGATGATCAGAGCCGTAATTTCGACTGATCTTGATGAAGTACGTTCCTCATATTCCATCCTGCCGGATATGATCGTACTGTTTCCGCCTTACCCAAATCCATTTAACCCTTCAACGAAAGTTGATATCAGCCTGCCGAAAGCCGGTGAAATGATAGTTGCTGTGTACAATACCTTAGGGCAACAGGTAGCGGAACTGGCTCATGGTCACTACCCCGCAGGAGTCCATACACTCACCTTCGACACCGGCGACCTTGCCAGTAGTGTCTATTTCATAAGGGCATCTGCACCCGGCGAAATAGTCCGGATCCGCAAGGTGGTCTTGATAAGGTGAACAATATGCTGTGATTTAGAAAAGAGATTAGCCCTGGCTCATGTTGTCAGGGCTAAATTTTCCCATTTATTTCAAGTCCATCGAATAATATAGCAAATCGTCTTGCCGATTTAATCTCCTGCTTCTATCTTAACTTTATTGAAAAACTCCAGGAAAAACAAACCAATGAATGACATATTTTTCCGCAAAATTGCTCAAGAGCTGAATACCAGGGAACAACAGGTACAAGCTGCCTCGGGATTATTGAAGGGTGGTGCGACTGTACCTTTTATCGCTCGCTACCGCAAGGAAATAACCGGCAGCCTCGATGAAATCGCTATAACTGCCATCCGTAACCGTCTCGGTCAGCTTGAAGAGCTTGAAAAACGGAAACAGTCTATCCTCAAATCACTGGATGAACGTGAACTCCTGACTGATGAACTGAAGTCAGAGATTGATTCCGCTGAGACGCTTACTGTACTGGAAGATATCTACCTGCCCTATCGTCCGAAACGGCGTACCCGTGCTATGATTGCCCGTGAACGGGGGCTTGAGCCGCTGGCGGAGTTGATATTCAAACAGGAAAATATTGATCCGGTCACTGAAGCGGAAGCATATCTCGATCTTGAAAATGACGTTCCTGAGGTAGAGGATGCTCTCGCAGGCGCACGGGATATTATTGCTGAATGGATAAACGAAAATCAGCAGGCACGTGCTGAAATCCGGAGGTTGTTCGGGAAAAAGGGCATATTGACCTCAAAGGTAATTAAAGGAAAAGAAAACGAAGCTGCCAAGTTCAGCGATTATTTCGAATGGTCGGAACCGGTGGAAAAAATTCCGTCACACCGTCTGCTTGCCATGCGACGCGGCGAAAATGAAGGTTTTCTTTCGCTGCAGATCCGTCCCCCGGAAGATGAAGCTCTTCAGCGCCTGAAAAAAAGATTTATCAAAAAGGATAACGCAGCCGCCGAAGAAGTCCTGATCGCATTGAAAGACAGTTATAAAAGGCTGCTGTCGCTTTCCATGGAAACAGAGATACGGCTTGAGAGCAAACAGCGTGCTGACGAAGCAGCAATAGCTGTATTTGCCGAAAACCTCCGTGAACTGCTTCTCGCCCCGCCCCTTGGTGCCAGGAGGGTGATGGCGATTGATCCGGGATTTCGCACCGGATGCAAGGTCGTATGTCTCGATCCACTGGGCGGTCTGCGACATAATGTGACCATCTATCCCCATACCAGCCGTCAAAGGGCATCGGATGCGTCTGTTAAAATTCGTGACAATATCGAACTTTTCAAAACAGAGGTTATCGCTATCGGTAACGGCACCGCCGGACGTGAAACCGAACGTTTTATCCTGAACCTCGATCTGCCGAAATCAATCGTGGTAATCCTGGTCAGCGAAAGCGGAGCATCGATATACTCGGCATCTGAGGTGGCGCAAAAGGAGTTTCCCGATCATGACATTACAGTTCGTGGAGCAGTGTCTATCGGGAGGCGGTTGATGGACCCGCTTGCCGAAATGGTAAAGATAGAGCCGCGATCAATCGGTGTTGGGCAGTACCAGTATGATGTTGATCAGAAAGCGCTGCGGCAGAGCCTTGATGATGTTGTGGTGAGCTGTGTGAACGCTGTCGGTGTGTCATTGAATACTGCCAGCCCCGAACTGCTTTCCTATGTCTCCGGGATCGGACCGAAACTTGCAGGAAATATTGTGGAATATCGCGGCAATAAAGGTTCTTTCCGTTCGCGTAAAAGCCTCAAATCCGTTCCGGGTCTGGGACCCAAAGCTTTCGAACAGGCAGCCGGGTTTTTAAGGATACCCAACGCTGCCAATCCTCTCGATTCCAGCGCTGTCCATCCGGAAAGTTATCATATTGTCGAAAAAATGGTGAAAGACCTTGGCTGCTCTATCAGCGACCTGCTGAATAATGAACAACTGCGAAAGCAGATCAAACTCGAGCTATATGTCAACGACAAAGTAGGAATGCCGACCCTGAACGACATCATGTCAGAATTAGCGAAACCGGGACGAGATCCACGTGAGGAATACGAGCTGTTCGCCTACGCCGAAGGAATCGAGAGCGTCGATGATTTGAAAGAAGGGATGATACTGCCCGGTGTTGTAACCAATGTTACCGCTTTCGGCGCATTCGTAGATATCGGCGTCCACCAGGACGGACTGGTCCATATCAGCAAACTGGCAGACAAATTCGTCAAGAACCCGAATGATGTGGTAAAAGTGAACCAGAAGGTGCAGGTAGCAGTAATCAGCATTGACATTGAACGCAAGCGAATAGGTCTGTCCACGCGGGAAGGTGATTTGCAAAACTGACAGCTGAAAGATGACCGAATCTTTAGGTTAGGTGACCAGTTAACAGATAAACGAGGTTAGAGTGCGTCAACCTTTTACAAGAACAATTATTATATTCATAATCTTGTGTAACAATCTCCATGCGCAGTGGGATAATTATCCTCCAGTGCCCATCTCCGGAATTGCAGGTTTTAACAGCAATTCCAATCTTTTTTCAAATAATGATATTGATATCTCTAACAGAAACGGAATTCCGTTAAGGGAGAGTAATTTTATTGATTGGGGTTCTGGAGATAAAAACTATGTCAGCAACGGAAATGATATTATATGCTATACCTGGGCAGAAGCTCGCGATGGCGCCATGAATGTATTTGCTCAATTATATGATCTGGATGGAAATACTCTACTCCCAGAAAATGGCTTGCAACTCACAGACGATCAATGGGCACAAAAACTATCCAGCGTAATATATGCCGGGCAGAATCAGTGGATTATCGGTTGGTACGATTTCCGTCAGGAAGCAGATTGCGGAAACCCTCTTAATCCGGAAGATCGTCTGTTAAACACACCTTTCTACTACCTCCAGAAAATTGACCAATACGGCAACTTGCCTTGGGGCTTGAACCCTGTGGCACTCTGGGATGATCCGGAAGATTACTACATTAAAGATTTTGTACCTGATGAAACCGGTGGATGTTTTGTCGTATGGGAGGATCTTGCTGAATACAACTATTCCGGGCAGCACATCAACACTGATGGAGAACTGCTTTGGCCCATCGATGGTGTTTTAATGACTGACAATTATTCCGATATGTCCAATATTCTAATATATAACAACGAATTGTATTATGGCTGGAAAGTGATAGAATCAAGACTCATGAATATATATGCTCAGAAAATGACCTTTGATGGGCAAAAATGCTGGGGTGACAATGGAATATATTTAAGTGAAGGTTATGACAGGAACTGGTATCCGCAGATCTTAAAAGATGGCAATGGTGGAATATTTATTTCCTGGTATAGGGAAAATCTAATTTTTGCTGAAGCCCTTTTTATCGATATTTATCTTCAGCATTTGGATACTAACGGCACCATACTTTTTAACGATGGAGGTATTTGTCTGGAACATGGTGGAGGGTATATAGGATTTGATGAGTTCAGCTTTTTAAATACCGCGATTGATGAGTTTGTTTATTCGTTTCAATACATAGACCGTATTGAGAGATCAAGTGAAGTCTTTTATCAGAAATTCCGGATAATAAACGATGAAATTATATTGGGATGGGAAGATAGCAACGAAAATCCCAAGTTAGTCAAGCAATACTCGATTGGGGTTGAAGGTACTGAATTATATTCAGATAGCGACAACTCTGTTGTTCTTGCCGTTCAAACCAACGCTTATGATTACACCAGCTTCAATTCTAATTTCACAGAAATCCATAAAATTACTTCTGAAGGATTATTTTACTGGCAGGAACCACTGTTATTAGATATTCAATATTCTCAATTTTCATCAATGTTCCTGGATGATCATCTCTATTTCATAAGTAGTTACCATACAGTTTATAATGCAACAACTACTTATCTGCAAGCTTATTCACTTATCACAAAAAATGAGCGATTTGACAGTTATGGAATCAGCATGCTTAATAACACATCAGCTGCAACTTACTTTTCCAGAGTTGACAATAAAGGAAACAAAACCTGGTTTTCCTGGGTAGATAATGATATCGAAAATTCTTCAATGTTTTACATACAATGTTATGATCAAGATGGTGGTTTCTTTGTATATTCAGACAACGGCATCCCCGCAATAAAGCCGGAGTTTACCAACCCTGAAGATTATTCCTCAGTCTCACTGTGTGATATTGAAATAATGAACAATGATGACATAGCGTTAGCGTTTATCAACTCTGATCGCGATGCCAATGGCCACTTCACATTTGCTTTAAGATGCCAGCGAATCAATACTGATGGTGATTACCTGTGGCAACAGGACGGTATAACGATTTATAATTTTGATGACAATTTATACTCCAGCATATTATTCACCGAAACTGATGATGATGAGTCATTACTGCTGTTTTATGATGTTAGATCGCTGGATAATTCCGATTACAGTTCCAGCATCAGGATGCAGAAAATAACTTCCCAGGGCGAAATTCTATTTCCGGATCAATATGGCAAATTGATTTCCGAAGACAGTGAAAATATGGAATATAAGATTCGTGGTGTGCTTAATACTAATGTTAATGGTTCAGCAATTGTATATTCAGTAAATAATGAACTTCGGCTGATGATGATTGATTCGGATGGGAACCAACATTGGACTGGCGAAGCTATCTTATCAACAGCCTTTCAAAACTATTCATCACGCCTTGGTATTATTAAGATTAAAGAAACAGGTGAAAACCTCACTGTTGTTTGGCGAATTCAGGAAGATGACGGGGCCATTTATCTTTATGGACAAAAAGTTGATATTATAAATGGTAGTAAAATATTTCAAAACAGCGTCAAGTTGTTATCAGATCTGCCTTTTAATGATAAAGCTGATGTCCTGATTGATGAGTCACATATCTGGACTGCATGGGCGAGTGAAAATGATGTGTTTCTGCATTGCCATGATCTTGGTTTTCAACTACTGAATGATGAAGCAAATTCGAAATTGGGCTGGAGTGGCGATTTCAAACATGGAAACGCGGTTCTTATTGGGAACGGGCAAAGAGGCGCATACCTGATAATTCAGAATGGAAGCCGTTCTGCAGACCTTGATTATTTTTACTTCGAAATTGACAGCTCATACCTGTATGATAATAGTTCCTGGAATGAATCACCGGATACCCTTATAAACATGTATGCAGCTCAATATGATTTATCCGCTGCCTCAGATGGTAAAGACGGTTTCTTTTATATCTGGAATGACACAAGAGTCGGGACACGGGCTAATCGTGGAAATGATGTGTACTGTGGATGGCTGAAGAATTCAGCGCACAACACGCCAAATCCTCCTCCAGATTTTCGCCTCTATTCACCTTATCCAAACCCGTTCAATCAATACGCAAATATTCAATATGATATCCCTGAACGGGCCTTTGTTGAAATATCCATTTACAACTTGCTTGGACAAAGAATTACAATTTTAAAAAACATGGTATTAGAAGCAGGCCACTATTCTGATATCTGGGATGGGAAGTCCGATAATGGCAAGATATTAGGCTCTGGTATATATTTCATAAGTTATAAATATGATAATTTAGTAGAATCTAAAAAGATTGTATTTCTAAAATGAGGTAATGAAGAATAAAATATCTTAATTATTCTTAAATTGAATATTTAATACTGCTAATTCGTGTTAACATATTGTTTCGAATCACAGGGATTCGGCGGGTGTTCATCAGGGAAGGTGATTTGAGAGCTGACACGAAAAAAATAATCCCGTCGGTGAAATGATTATGATTATCTGTCAAATTTGATTAACTTATAATAAGTACTTACAAAAACAACCAACTCGGCAGAATCATGTTCAGAAATATTTTGATTCTTACCTCCTTATTAATATCCTGCTCATCATATTCGCAGAATTATATTGAATGGACCCAGATATATGAAACTGATTCCTCAAGATCAGCTTTTTATGATGTGAAACAACTTGGTGATGGAGGTTATATCTTAGTTGGTGAACGTACGCTTAATCATAATTTGTACGTTGTTAAAACTGACAGCATAGGAAGTGAATTATGGTCAATGATATTTGATAGCCTGGGATATGGTGCTTCTGTTCAGGTGTTGGATGATGGTTGTTTCGTATTCGCAGGAGGTCATTTTCTCATGAAAACATCATCCGGTGGAGAAATAATCTGGCAGAATACTTATGATTTTACTATACATGATATGAAGAAATCAGGAAATGAAGAATTCATATTAGGAGGAGATGATCCAGCAGAAAATGGTGGTGGGTTGATATTAGTATTAACTGACTCGATCGGATCTGAAATCTGGAGAAACAATTTTTCAATGGAACATCATTCAGGAGAAGCATACTGTTGCGAAATAATTACGGCAACTGATGGTGGATATGTTTTTGGCGGAGGTATAGGAGATTATTTTATCGTGATCAAGGCAGATTCTACCGGTGAAGAAGAATGGCGATATCTGGGGGGGGATGAACTGGTCATGTGTGAAACAATTTGTCAAAGTTATGACGGAGGCTACATCGTTAGTGGTTGGCCCTATAACCGCAGAGTTGACATGCCGATTGCAAAAATTGATTCGATGGGTAACGAAATTAGAAGCAATGGATTTTGGATAAACGGATATGCTGCCTCTCTTATACGTCATCAAAATCAAAATTATTTGTTAACAGGCTCTGCATTTTATTCTTACGAATATGTAACTATTTATATTAAACAATTTAGTGACGGTTTAAATGGTGGAAGGATGAGATCTTTCGATTACCAATACCATGGATATCATGCTAGCGCAATGATTGCAACAGAAGATGGCGGATTTGCAATTGTTGGAGGTATTAGTGATGGCGGAGCTTTCTTAATTAAAATAGCTCCAAATTTTGCAAATGATATCGATGAAAACTCAGGAGTTATTGGGATACCCACTAATTTCAAAGTTTTATCACAATATCCTAATCCATTTAATTCAAAATCTACTGTAAATATTGCCTTTCCAAGATCAGGGATTATTAAAATAAATATTTCAAATATTTTAGGTCAAACCGTTCAAAGCACAGAATTCAAGGTTGAGGCTGGAATAACCAGATACCAGGTTAATGGTGATTCTTGGAACAATGGGATTTATTTCTCCACTTTTCAATTCTACAATGAATCAATTACTCGAAAATCTGTAATGCTTAAATAGAAAAAACTACGCTATATGCCATGTTGGCTCACCCAAAGTAGTTTTATTACCTTACCCTTGTCGGTTCGTCCAACCGCAAACGAAAAAGTCTGTCAATGCGAGAAGGTGATTTGCAATGATTCTAAGATTTAGTCCATTTATAACAAAGGTTTTCCATCCCACCATTAATCTTCATCTATCCCGGTTTTCAACCATTCTCATTTGTTTACTAATCTGTAATGGCATGTATGCCCAAGTTGGTGAGGTGGCAGAACTGGTGAGCCCTGAACGGAAGAAATTGATGATTTTACCCGTACAGTTGTATTCTACTGATGATTACGATATCAAGGAAGAAATGACTACAATCATATCTGATATTGCTGTGAACCTGGGCAGGTATGATGTCATCGACAGAAATAACCTGGAAGCAATTTTATCTGAACAAGCGTTGCATCTTACCGGCATTATCAACGATTCAATGGTTGTAGAGATTGGCAAAATTGCAGCTGCAAACGAGGGTTTATTGATAGATGTAATTGAGTTTTCCCAGAAGGGAGTTCCTCCTGATGATGCAACCGATGAAGAATCAATAATTTTTTCAATTTTCGCGGGAATATTTGCAGGGCTTTTTAATTTCATTTCCGGGGAGGAGGGAGAAAAAATCGAATTATGGTCAAATAACATTCATACAGAATTGTCTGTATCGATAAAGAAAGTAAATGTTGAAACCGGTGAAACAATTAAGTCTGTTATTATAAACAAGGAACATACAGGTGGGAATAGTGGCAAATCGAAATCAAATGTTGTTGAAAAATTCACCAAAAAGGCGGCAATAGAACTCAAGAATTTTTATTTGTTGTCCGCGACGGTTTCGTTAACAGATGATAATGAAATCTTTATTCCAGCAGGTTCCAATGTTGGCGTAAAAAAGGGCACTCTCTTTGAAATTACAGGCAATGACCGTGAACTGAATGTGAAAGGGAAAAAGTTTTCACGTCCCGGCGAACGTGTCGGTTTTCTCGAGGCAAAAGAAGTCTTTGATGAAGGTATTATCGCCCGGGATGTTCGGACATGGAAACCGGTTAAATCCGGATATCGTGCCGTAGAGTTCCACCGTCCGCAAGCGGCAGGGCAGTTTTATTACATGAAGTCAAATGAAAAATGGTGGGGAACAGGGTTTGATGTTGAAATAGTTCCTTTCAGTCGATACAATTTCTGGTTTGGATTCAGCTTCCTGCGAGGCGAAGATACACGTGGTGATACGGATACAGGTTTCGGGGTCGAGTTAGGACCGGGGGTGAGGCTTTATAACAGGCAGTCTTTCGCGTTGAAAATGTACCCAGGTATCGGTGCCGCATTCTTTTTCAAAAAAGACGACAGGGATAAATTTGTCAGCACAGCATCCTTTCTATCGTCTATAGCTATCGGCGCGGAATTGTATAAATCTGCCGGTACAGATATAACGTTGAAGGTTGGTTACCGAAACGATACCGGCTCAAACAACTGGAATAACTACGGCGATGAAGAAGATGATGAACCTGATTATGCAGGTCAATGGTCTGGAGAATCCCCGGAGATTGATATAACAGGATACTTCATCTCAATAGGTTTTAAGTTCACTAATTTGAAAGATTTATATTGAGTGAAGTGTTGAAGAAGAAAGATCACAAGTGCAGATAGCAGTAATCACTCTGGACATCGACCGAAAACGAATAGGACTGTCCATGCGTGAAGGTGATTTGCAAAACTGACTAAAAAAATAGCACTCGGCTTGTAGGTTATCTTGGATTCGTTAATTATCTTGAAAGATGGGTGAGTGGCTGCATGTGCTACGAACATCAAGGGAAGCATCAAAGCAAGGAAAGCAATGTTTGAACAGGTTTTTAAGAATATCGATGACGTGCTCTGGAAAGAGGCGGGGTGCTCATCCGAGCTGGATTATACGGAACAAACTTCGTGGATGCTGTTCCTGAAGTATCTCGATGATCTGGAGCACGAACGGGCAATGGAGGCTGAACTGGTCGGGAAATCGTATGATTACCTGCTGGAGGAACGGTTCCAATGGTCGAGCTGGGCAGCGCCGAAAAACTCCGCAGGTGAGTTTGATCATGATAAGGCGCTTACCGGTGACGACCTCATCGATTTTGTTAACCGCGAACTCTTTCCTTATCTCAGGGGATTCAAACAGCGTGCCGCCAGCTCCGACACAATCGAGTATAAAATCGGCGAGATTTTCGGTGAAATCAAAAGTAAATTCCAAAGCGGATACAGTCTGCGTGATGCCCTCGAACTGATGGATTCTTTGAGCTTCGGAACACAGCAGGAAAAGCATGAGTTGTCCCATCTTTACGAAGCTAAGATCAAGAATATGGGCAATGCAGGGCGTAACGGTGGCGAATACTATACTCCCCGTCCGCTCATCCGCGCCATGATCAAGGTAATCAAGCCCCGGATCGGTGAACGTATCTATGACGGCGCTTGTGGTTCAGCAGGCTTCCTTTGCGAGTCTCATGACTACCTGCGTAAAGGCGAACTCACTACCAACGAACTCGAGCTACTCCAGACCAAAACCTTCTACGGCAAGGAGAAAAAGAGCCTGGCTTATGTTATCGCCATTATGAATATGATCCTGCACGGTATTGACGCGCCCAATATCCTCCATACCAACACGCTGTCCGAAAATATCATGGATATCCAAGAGAAAGACCGCTTCAACATTATCCTTGCAAATCCGCCTTTCGGTGGCAAAGAACGCAAAGAGGTTCAGCAGAACTTTCCCATAAAAACCGGCGAAACAGCTTTCCTTTTCCTACAACACTTTATCAAGAAACTCAAGGCAGGAGGACGAGCGGCGGTAGTGATCAAGAACACCTTCCTCTCCAATTCCGACAACGCTGCCAGTGCTCTTCGCCAGGAGTTGCTGGAGAGCTGCAATCTCCATACAATTCTTGATTGTCCAGCTAAAACTTTCCTCGGGGCGGGTGTTAAAACCGTGGTGCTCTTCTTTGAAAAAGGTGCTCCCACACGGAAGACATGGTACTACCAACTCGATCCCGGACGGAGCCTCGGCAAAACCAACCCGCTCAACGACGACGATCTCAAGGAATTTGTCAAATTACAGGCAGAGTTCAAGGATTCCGAGAAGTCTTGGACAGAGGACATTACCGGTGCGGATCAAAAAACTTTCGATCTTTCAGTAAAAAACCCTAACACACCAGAGAAAGCCCCGCTTCGAGAACCGCGGGAAATCATCGAGGAGATAGCGGAACTGGATGCCGAGAGCGGGAAGATCCTTGGTGGAATTTGGAAGATGTTATGAGGGATGGATGGCGAGTATTAGAGCTGAAAGAGCTGTGTTATGACTACAAAAAGGATATAGTTGACGGACCTTTTGGAGCAAATCTGAAGCGGGAGCATTTCGTTGATCATGGAACGCCGGTGCTGAAGATTCAGAACATCAAACCATTTGAGATTGTTCTGAAGAAAATGGACTATGTTAGCGAAGAAAAGGCGAAAGAGCTCCAACGTCATGCTTATAAAAAGGGAGATATCATAATCACAAAGCTTGGGCTCCCGCTCGGTGTATCCGCAATAGTCGAGGACATTGAGGACGGTATCATTGTTGCTGATCTTGTGCGAGTCAGGGCACAGGAAATTGATACAAAGTACCTCTGCTATCACCTTAACTCGCCAGTAACAAATACTTTTCTTAATGCTCAGAAAGGTGGTGCTACTCGCCCGAGGGTTCGAATTGCAGCAGTGCGTGAATTGCCCATTGTTACTCCTCCTCTCACCGAACAGAAGCGCATTGTCGCGATTCTCGATGAGGCGTTTGCTGGTATCGCTACTGCGGTCGCCAATGCCGAGAAGAACCTCGCCAGCGCCCGCGAACTCTTCGAAAGCCACCTCAATGCTATCTTCTCCCAAAACGGAGATGGGTGGGTGAGGAAGGATTTAGGGGATGTTTGTACTCTCCAGAGGGGTTTTGATCTGCCTAAAAGGTTGAGAATAAATGGTAGTTATCCGCTTATAAGTTCCAGTGGATGTATTGACAATCATGTTGAGTCAAAGGTAAAAGGACCGGGTGTTGTTACCGGTCGAAGCGGAAGTATTGGGTCGGTCTTTTTCATTGAGGAAGATTTCTGGCCTTTAAACACGACTCTTTATGTTAAAGATTTTCACGGTAATATCCCACAATTCATTTACTACCTATTAAAGAACTTTGACCTCTTAAGGTTTGCAAGTGGTACTGGCGTGCCAACTCTTAATCGCAACAATGTTCACTCTGAACCTGTGTCGGTTACATCATCCAAGTTCGAACAGATGCGTATTGTTGAGCAGTTGAATTTACTACATCGTGATACGCAAAAACTAGAATCCATCTATCAACAAAAACTCAACACCCTCGCCGAACTCAAACAATCCATTCTTCAGAAAGCCTTTGTCGGCGAACTAACGGCAGAAATCGACAATTTCTCGAAAAAACACTTGAAGCAAGGAGGGACACAATGAAACCTCACTTGGAGCGTATCAAATCCATCAATCCCGAACGCATACAATGGTGTTGTGATGAGCAAGGGATTACGCCACTTGAACTTGCAGGTATAATCAAAATCGCGCAATCAACTTTCACTGGAATGATGACAGGGAAAGTTGGCATCACTTTCAAACAGTTGAGTAAGATCGCGAACTATTTCAATCGTGGCGTTCTATTTTTCCTGGAGCAGGGACCTGTGAACGCTGCGCATGTTTATACCCCTCAGTTCAGGACAATAGCAAATCAAAAGTCGAATCTCTCTGCAAAGGTCAAGTCAATAATTGAGCGTGTTGAGCGCCAGCGTGAAGCTTATCTCAGCCTGCAAGAAGATTTAGGTGGGGCGAAAATATTTAAGCTTGACCCCCCTGAATTGCCACGGAATAACCCTAAACTCGCAGCTTCTATTATTCGAGAGTGGTTAGAACTGAAGGAATTAAACGATTTTGACAGCTATCGTGCCGATGTCGAATCCAAGGGTATTTTAGTTTTTCGTAGCAACGGTTACAAAGGTGCATGGCAAATCCCGAAAGATGATCCAATAATCGGGTTCTCACTCTATCATCAAATCTGCCCGGTGATCGTTGTCAAGAAACAGTTTGCGCTTTCCCGGCAGACCTTCACACTCATGCACGAGTTGGGGCATTTGCTCTTACATCTAAGCAGTCGCATCGATGATGAAGATGACCTCTATAATGTTCAAGAAGGACACGAACAGGAGGCTAATGCATTTGCCGGATCTCTGCTTGTACCTGATGAGTTCCTTAGCCAAATCTATGACCAAGATAGACCGGAAGATGTCGCCGTGTACAACTCGTGGCTTAAAGACGAACGAAAGGCATGGGGTGTAAGCAGTGAAGTGATACTACGCAGGTTACTGGATGCTGGACGCCTTGATCAGGAAGATTATAAAGCCTATCGACGCTGGCGAGCCGACCAAACGCAATATGCTGTTAATAAGGGCTACCGGTTGCACCGTTACGGCGAGCCCAGGCATTTGTTTGGAAACACATTCGTCAGTACGATATTGGACTCCCTGAGTGCAAATAAAATTTCTCTCAACAAAGCCAGCTCTTACCTCGACAACCTGAAGATTAAAGATTTGCATAAATTGGAGGGATTCTATGCAAACCTTTGATGCATCATCAATTATTCATGCGTGGGACAACTATCCGCTGGACCAATTCCCTCCATTATGGACGTGGATGGGAGAGCAGTTCGAATCCGAGGATTTCGTAATGTCAGAAGTTGCATTCGATGAAATGGATCCAAAAGTATCTGACTGTGCAAAATGGCTGAAAGAACACGCAATACAAAAGATGTCTGTCACAAATGAAACTTTGCAGATTGCGTTCATGATCAAGGAATTGCTTGGCATCGAAAATGACAGGTTTCATCAAAAGGGAGTAAATGAGAGCGACATTTTCATTATAGCGTCTGCTAAAGAACACGAGCAGGAACTTGTGAGCAATGAAAATCGACAAAACGACCTGCCCGAAGAAATGAAGAAGTACAAAATTCCTGCTGTTTGTGGTATGTTACAGGTCACGGTACCTTGTTTTAGTTTTATCGAGATCATCAAGCAATCAAAAGAAGTTTTTCGGTAACTAATGCATTAAAGAAAATGATGAAAGAGGCGAATACCTGTGTTGAGGATCATTTCGTTGACATTAACGAAATGGTCAAGATTGGTAAGAACAGAAGTCAGATTATGAGCTTAAGAGTGTTTAATTGCAAATATGGTCTGGGTAACTGATGCTATGTGATGTCTTGAATTAATAATCGTTTGCTTCTTTAATCGCAAATTTTGGAAGAGCTGTTATGAACGAACGAGCAAGCTACTGAACATGGGTTGGTAGATGGGTTGGTAGAAGGGTTGGTAGAAAGCCAGCAAAAAATAATTACGCTGGTTCGGAGCAACCCGAGCATTTCAAAAAGAGAAATGGCAGAGCAGATTGGAACCAGCACAACTGCTATAGATAAAAATATAATAATATTGAAGGAAAAGGGTCTATTGAAACGCATCGGCTCTGACAGAGGTGGTCACTGGCAGGAGCTGTCATCAACGAAACCCGAGTTGGTAGAAGGGTTAGTAGAAGGGTTGGTAGAAAGCCAGCAAAAAATAATTACGCTGGTTCGGAGCAACCCGAGCATTTCAAAAAGAGAAATGGCAGAGCAGATTGGAATCAGCACAACTGCTATAGATAAAAATATAATAATATTGAAGGAAAAGGGTCTATTGAAACGCATCGGCTCTGACAGAGGTGGTCACTGGCAGGAGCTGCCACCAGCGAAACCTGTGCAGGAATAAGATGCAAAACATGTTTTTGGGCTTGAAAGTGCTTTAACGCAAACCGTAATTTCTTACGACAAGAGGCGTAAAGCTTGTAATAACAAGGCCAATAGTGCTTTAAAGCAATCCGAAAGTTGAGGAAATGAACGAAGCTGAAACACGCGCAGAACTAATAGATCCCGTCCTTAAGGACGCTGGATGGGGTGTGGTGGAAGGCAGCCGGGTACGCCGTGAGGTTATCACACTCGGTCGTCTCCAGGGAGCAGGTAAACGCGCAAAACAAGAGATTGCCGACTATGTTTTGGTCTATCGCGGTCAGAAGCTGGCTGTTATCGAAGCCAAGCGCCGGAATCTGCCGGATACCGAAGGCGTAGCTCAAGCCAAGAAGTACGCGGCAAAACTCCAAACCCGCTTCGCGTATTCTACAAATGGTGAGGGCATCTACAGGATTGACATGGAGACTGGGTCTGAGGGCTATGTCTCACACTACCCAACTCCCGATGAAATCTGGGCGGATACTTTTGCGGAGGAAAATGAATGGCGTAACCGTTTTGCCGCCGTGCCTTTCGAGGACAAGGGCGGAATCTGGGAAGCTCGCTACTACCAGCACAACGCCATCAACCTCACCTTGGAAGCTATCGCCGCAGGGCGGGAACGTATCCTGCTGACAATGGCTACAGGAACAGGAAAGACTTTCATTGCATTTCAGTTAGCATGGAAACTGTTCCAGAGCAGATGGACGCTCACCAGGGACGGTAAACGCCGCCCGCGTGTCCTGTTCCTCGCTGATCGCAACATACTTGCCGATCAGGCTTATAACGCATTTTCCGCTTTCCCTGAAGACGCGCTTATCCGTATAGCACCTGACGAGATCCGCAAGAAAGGGAGAGTACCTAAAAACGGCAGCATTTTCTTTACCATCTTTCAAACCTTCATGTCCGGCACAGACGAAGAAGGCAATCCCAGTCCTCATTTCGGCGATTATCCCCCGGACTTCTTTGATTTCATCGTGATTGACGAATGTCACCGGGGTGGTGCTAACGACGAGAGCAACTGGCGTGGTATCATGGAGTACTTCTCGCCAGCCGTTCAATTAGGTCTTACCGCCACTCCGAAACGAGAGACTAACGCCGATACTTATGCCTACTTCGGCGAACCGGTATATATCTATTCCCTGAGAGAAGGGATTAATGACGGCTACCTCACGCCTTTCAAAGTGAAACAGATCGCCACTACTCTCGACGATTATGTCTATACCTCTGACGATGATATCATAGAGGGTGAGATTGAGGAAGGAAAACGATACACCGAGGACGACTTCAACAAAGTGATTGAGATTGAAGCTCGTGAAAAATACCGTGTGCAGATCTTCATGAATACCATCGACCAAAGTCAAAAGACCATTGTCTTTTGTGCTACTCAAGTCCACGCACTGGCAGTACGCAACCTGGTAAACCAAATCAAAACCAGCTCAGAACCTAATTATTGTGTGCGAGTGACCGCCAACGATGGCGCACTGGGAGAGCAATTCCTGCGCACTTTTCAGGACAACGAGAAAACCATCCCCACAATACTCACAACATCCCAGAAATTATCAACCGGCGTGGATGCCCGTAACATTCGCAACATAGTACTGATGCGTCCGATAAATTCCATGATTGAGTTCAAACAGATCATTGGTCGCGGGACAAGGTTGTTCGACGACAAGGATTACTTTACGATTCTCGATTTCGTAAAAGCTTATGAACATTTTAATGACCCTGAGTGGGACGGGGAACCTGTAGAACCAGAGCCATGTGAGCGTTGTGGTAATAGTCCATGCACCTGTGAAGCGGAACCCCCGGAACCTTGTCCCGTATGTGGCGAGATCTTTTGTATATGCGAGAAAGAACCACCTGAGCCTTGCCCTGAATGTGGTGAAACTCCTTGCATATGTAAGAAGCGGACAAGGATTAAGATCAAACTGGCAGATGGCAAAGAACGGGCAATCGAACACATGATGGCTACATCATTCTGGAGCCCAGACGGAAAACCAATGTCAGCGGCTGAGTTTATCGAACGGTTGTTTGGCGTATTGCCTGACCTTTTCAAAAACGAAGACGAACTCCGAAAACTATGGAGCCTTCCCGATACACGCAAAGCACTCCTTGACGGACTCGCAGAAAAGGGTTACGGTGATGAACAACTCTCAGAAGTCAGCCGTATGATCAATGCTGAGAAAAGTGACCTTTACGATGTTTTAGCATACATCGCCTTTGCCCAGGCTCCAATCAGTTGTGAAGAGCGAGTCAATACTCACAGAAGCCTCATCCTGTCCCTCTATGAGGACAAGCAACAAGAGTTCCTCGACTTTGTCCTGGGGCACTATATCCAACAAGGAGTTGGTGAACTCGATCAGGATAAACTACCCCATTTACTCGAATTGAAATACCACGCCACGGCTGACGCAGTCACAGAGCTGGGTAAAGTAGCGGATATCCGAGAATTGTTTATAGGTTTTCAAAAGCACCTGTACACACAACAGGCTGTGGCGTAATCGTTTTAGAAAAATGACATTTGATTCATAGCGGCGGGTGGTCATGTTTGCTCGCAAGCATTGTTTGTGCTATATTCTTTCTATCCACGCGCACGATTCATAATATTATACACCTCTAACAACCTTGTAACAGAACAAGATCAGTTGTCAGCATTAATTATATAAGGAAAATCCTGTATGAAAATCTGCCAGAAGGCGGACAAGTCATACAGGGACACACACGCGAATTCATTCTTAACCGAAAGGGGAAGTATCATGCCATCGATATCAGATTTTGATACCCTGCAAGAGACATTGGGAGAAAATTATCTGGACTTTTTCGAAGTAATGAACAGCACTTTTGAGATTGGTGAAGAAGTCCTCCACATCTACCATATCCCACAGGAACCACCTTCAAAGGCGAACGATTATTATATCTTGACTAAGAAAAGGTTATTCCGTCTTGAAATTGATCCTTCATTGAAATTCAGGTCGAGCATGACCTGCTATTACATGCGGTTATTCGATTCAATCGTATTCAAGGCAACACAACAGGGTGGACACAGGATTAACCTGAAAAACTCAGACGGGAAAATCTCTATTGATTTCCGTGCAGATGACCTGAGAGACCTGTATAAAGACCTGAACAAAGTGATGGAAACGTATTAATACATTCCGGTTATGTCATTAGCTCAGCTAAAGTAATAGTCGATCTTTGAATACAACGTGTCAAGAGTTTATCGAAAATATTGAATAGGTTCCAGCGTCTGTTGAAACGGAATTCGAATTCATCAAGATA
>JAVCCM010000082.1 GCA_030765455.1 Candidatus Electryonea clarkiae
AAGAAACAGGCAAACACCACTTAACAAATGTTCAGTTCTCCCCATGGGGAGAACTGCCTTAAACAAACAAAACAAAAACGGGAACTCTAATTGTCGTTGGAGGGAAATTATAGTTGACGTTGAACACTCCCTGGCTGATCATGAGGATCCGAAAGTCAGACGTCTCGCCAGTGAGGGTTGCCGTCCACGGCTTCCGTGGGCTATGGCGCTGCCTGCATTTAAGAAAGATCCCACCCTGATCCTGCCCATACTTGAAAAGTTAAAGAACGATGAATCTGAAACTGTACGTCGAAGTGTGGCAAACAACCTGAATGATATTTCAAAAGATAACCCGGAGATTGTACTTGCTATCTGCAATCGTTGGATGGGAAAGGCTGCAAACATCGACAAATTGATCAAGCACGCCTGCCGCAGTCTGCTGAAAGCCGGAAATAAAGAAACATTGTTGTTATTCGGGTTTGGTGATCCCACAGATATGAATGTCGAAAATCTCAAACTCAGCAAGTATAGGATTAATATCGGCGACGATTTGAATTTCTCTTTCGACTTAATCATAAATCAAAAAGAGTTGAAGAAAGTCCGGCTCGAGTACTGCATTTACTACATGAAAGCAAACGTGAAATTATCGAAGAAAGTGTTTCAAATTACCGAGAACAGTTATAAACCGGGAGAACACTCTTTCCGCAGAAAACAATCCTTCAAAAACATGACAACACGAAAACACTATCCTGGAAAACATAAGATTTCAATAATTGTGAATGGTGAAGAAAAGGATAAAACATGCTTTGAATTGGGTAAATAATCCAGAAAAAGCTTGCCCGGTTCGGAGACCCGGGTCTACTTCAAATTCATGACTACAAATCTCTGTGAGTCATGAATAATATCTACTCATCTAATATCTCTCTGATTCTTTGTGCAAGGTCGCTTGGACTGAATGGTTTTTGAATATAAGGATCGTCTTTAGATAAACTTTTTCGGCTAACCATTGTTTCAAGGGGATAACCTGACATAAATAATCTTTTCAGGTTAATTTTTCTCTCAAGCAAGTGTTCGACCATTTCAGGGCCACTCAACTCTGGCATAACAACGTCCAGAAGGAGAATATCGATTTTAAAATCAAGGCTTTCGCATAGATCGAACGCCACTTTGCCATTGACAGCCTCCAAAACATTATACCCGAATTCTTTCAGACTGTCCACAATAATTTCCCTGACTTCATCATCATCTTCAGCTACCAGGATTGTTTCAGCTCCAATGGTTTTTATGTCACCATCCGACTCTTCAATTTGATCCGAATAAGATTCTTCTACACTTGGAAAAAAAATCTGAACAGTTGTTCCTTTCCTCTCTTCGCTGCTGACAAGTATGTGACCACCATTTTGTTTTGTAATACCATATACTGTTGAGAGTCCGAGACCGGATCCTTTGCCGGATGGTTTGGTCGTGTAAAAAGGATCGAATATCCTTCCCTGAACCTCAGGACTCATCCCGTGACCGGTATCTGTAATACTTAATGCAACATAAGATCCGGGTTGAAGGTCAGAATGATACATGCTGACTTGCTCTTCAAACACGATGTTTTCAGTCTTAATATGTAATAAACCGCCATCAGGCATTGAATCACGGGAATTGACCACCAGGTTAAGAATTATCTGATCAATGTGAGCAGAATCAGCCTTGATCAATAATAAATTCTGATCAAGATCCAGCTCAAGCCTGGTAAACTCACCCAGGGAACGATCAAGAATATACTTCATTTCCCTTATTGTCAGGTTCAGGTTAATAATTATCGGAGCAAGTGTTTCGCCTTTGCTTAAATCCAATAATTGCCGGATCAGAGTAGATGCTTTTACAGAGGTTTTGATAATCTCTTGCAAACGTAAATATGCAGGCTCCGTCTCTTTTACTGCCAAAGCCGCAAGTTCAGCCTGTCCTGATATCGCGGTAAGAAAGTTATTAAAATCATGCGAGATACCACTGACGAGCCTTCCAACCGCCTCCATTTTTTGAGATTGAATAAATTGTTTTTCAAGTTCTTTAAATTCGGTAATATCCATACATATTATGATCGCTCCATCAATATTACCATCTATATCGTGCCTTGGCGCACCATAAATACGAATTTCAATGCGCTCATTATTACCTGCTTGTAGTGAAATCTCCGTTTCACTTATTAATTCTCCTGCAAATAACCTGTCAACAATTGTATTGAATCCCGACTCCTGAAGAACATCCAGCTCAAAAACAGATTTCCCTATAATAGCCTGCTGGGATTCTCCATTGACACTGATTATATCATTAATGATCTTATTATTGAAAATAATAATTCCGTTTATATCTAAATACATCAAACCTAATGGTACATTTTCAACAATCCCGCGATTTAGCTCTTCAGAATTTTGCAATGCTGCTTCCGCATTGACTTTTTCTGTAATATCGGTTGATACCCCTAATACTGCCGGTTCCCTGGATCCTGATACTAAATATGGGATCTTGGTAGTTTGAAACAGTCGTTTTCTTCCGTCATGCAAAGTAATGGTTTCGATTCCAAAAAATTTTGCCGTGCCCTTCTCTATAATCTCCATATCCTCATTGTGCAGTCTTTCAAATTCAGTATTCTCAAGGTGAAAATCTGAAAGTGTATGCCCAATAAGGTTGCTAAATGTTGTACCAAAGGCATCAGCATATGCCTTATTAGCAAGAATAAAACGACCTTTATTGTCTCGTGCGAATATGCAATGTGGAACAAGATCAATTATTTGATGTAATCTTTTTTCACTCTCTTTCAGTGCGTTTTCGGCTTCTTTACTTGCATGAATATCACGGTGGGTTCCAGTCAGGCGTGTTGGCTTTCCTTCAGCATTCCATTCGACAACCTTTCCCCGGTCAGAAATCCATAACCAATTACCGGATTTGGTCTTCATTCGTAATTCAGTTTCGTAGAAAGGTGTTTTCTCTTCGATATGATCCTGGAGGGCTTTTTGTGCAATTTCTATATCATCTGGATGAACAAGACCTTCCCAGGTCTTTATATCAGGTTTAAGTTCATCGAGAGAATAGCCAAGCATATCCGCCCAATAGCTGTCATAATGGATTTCATCGGTTTCAATGTTCCAGTCCCATAAACCCAAAGAGGTGCTGCTTAAGGCAAATTCAAGCCTTTCGAGTTTTTTTCGTAGATCGTCTTCTTGATGTGTATTCATGGTTTAGAGGTTTTTGTATAGTCTGTTTAGAACAATGTAGATCATCCCGATGCAAAATATTGAATGACTTGTTAACTAAAAAAGTTAATTATTTATTTGGGGCGATCTATCCGACTCAAAATGTCGAATTGCCAGATAAAAATTCTGCTTGCATTTTCCGCAATGAAAAGGGTAAAGTCCAAGCATTTTTAAGAATTTTGTTTGCCACCATCCCTCTCTTTCCATGCGGCGGATTCTTCTCGAACCACAGTTAGAACATGATGGTTTTGTCAAGCGCTTTAGAAACATAATTTTTTTCAATAATATGTTGTTCGGTCTTAAGCATGAATTTCCAGGTTATTTGAAAATGCTACGCGATCCTATCGTATTGTGACTGCCGCGAGAACTTCACCGGCTTTTCTCCAGGGAGGAAGTGATACTCTTCTGACTAAAACCTGCTGTGGATTTTCCTCAATCTTTGCAAGCAAAGCGCGATACACTCTTCTCATTGCTTCAGAAGTCATCAACCTTGCAGCGGCGCTCCTAGGCCGGTGACGCTCTGCTTCTTCATAAGCAGATTTTGCCAGGCTTATCAAGGCACGGATGAGCCTTTCAGGTCTGCGTCCGGTTCTACCTTCCGCGATCTCCTCAACAGTTACACCATATTGAGCAAGCAGATCTTTTGGAATGTAAATCCTGCCATTCAATGCATCAGCGCGCATGTCACGAATTACATTTGTAAGCTGAAGCGCCTGTCCCAATGCGATAGCATATTTTTTTGATTTTTCACCGGCAACACCAAAAACTTCAAGGCACAATAAACCAACAGTTCCGGCAGCGCGATAACAGTATTCCTCAAGCTCTGAGAAATTATTCATCGCTACAGGTTTAATATCTCCTTCCATTCCAATGAGAAGATCATCGAAGTACTGTTTTGTAAGCCTGTATTTACCTATTGTATCTGCCAGGGCAATCTCCATTTCACCACGGGGGTTGCCACTGTACACTCTTTCTAAGGCTGATTTAACTAAATCCAGGGCGGCTCGCCGCAACGATATATCGGGAAGCTCATCAACTGCATCATCCGCTGCTCTGCAAAAGGTGTAAACAGCATAAATTGCGTACCGTTTTGTTCTTGGTAATAGTTGGAAAGCATAGAAAAAATTCCCTGCCGACCGTTTGACAACTTCCCTGCAATACTTGTATGCGTTACGTGTATGAATCATATAGATTTTCCCTGGAATGCTCTCATGAATAATGCGAACTTTGACAGTATCTTCACATTTCTCTGCCTGCTGTTCGTATCATACTGAGCCCTTCGTATCGAATCCAGTGCCAGGCGACCGCCGCCATGAAATAGAATTAACTGGCGTTCTAACAATGGTTTCACCTTATCTATTAGTGTTTTACCTAAACTTAAGAGTCTTTCCGCCCTTTCAGATTCGAATGCCACTAGCTTCTGTAATGCCAGGGGTGAAGGTACACGTGAAATCATCTTTTCTGATACTCCGTATTTCTCGATATCCTCCAACGGCAGATAGATTCTATCCCGTTTCAGATAATCACTCTTGATATCCTGAAGAAAATTGACTAATTGGAGTCCGGTACAAATTGAATCCGACAATTGGTCAAAAGAATGATCACGGTATCCATGAAGCCTCAGCACTAACCTGCCGATTGGGTCGGCGGAACCTGAAGTATAGCCTCTTAGATCATCCCACGTATCATACCGCTTTTGCACCTGATCTCGCCGAAAGGCATCGAGTAATTTCACAAACAATTCTTTTTCAAGACGTTTTGAGTGAATCACAGGCTCAAGCGCGATAAAAACAGGATGTATTGGTTCTATACCATCATAAATCTCGTTAAGCATCGCCTCCCAATTTTCTAAACTGCGAAGCCTGCTTTCACTCGATTCTGCAGTGACCGGCGAGTTCCCAACTTGCTCATCCGCAAGATCATCAGCACAGCGCGCAAACGCATAAAGAGCAAAATATTCTTCGCGTAGCCAGGACGGCAGAAGCCATGACGCGACAGAAAAGTTTTCATAATGCTGTGTAGCAAGACGTTTACACCATATTCGCGCTTCATCTAAAGTTATAAGTAGCCCCTGTCAAAGTTTATATATCTATATCGACAGTCAAATTAAGCAAAAAAGCTGTGATTATCCAACAAGACGATGATTATTCTGAAAATATCGTCGGGGTTATTCAAAGGATTTTCTTACTTCGGCTACAACTTCTTCGACCTCTTTTTGATATTCTTTCATTCGCTCCTCGGTATCCGCTTCGAATCTCAGTACCAGAACAGGTTGAGTATTGCTGGGTCTGCATAAACCCCAGCCATGCTCAAAATTAATCCTGACACCGTCAATATCGACAACATCATACCGGGCTTTAAAATATTCAGCGACTTTTGTGACCACATCAAACTTAATATCATCAGCACAATCTACACGCATCTCCGGAGTAGCCGGGTAATTGGGTAGATCGGCGAGGAGTTCTGAGAGAGGTTTACCCTCCTTAGCCACAATCTCTGCCAGGCGGGCAGAAGCATAAATGGCGTCATCAAAACCGAAATACCTGTCATTGAAGAACATATGTCCACTCATCTCGCCGGCAAGTTTCGCTCCTGATTCGCGCAGCTTAGCTTTCAGGAATGAATGCCCGGTGCGCCACATGACCGGCTTTCCGCCATGTTTCGCTATGTCATCATAGAGAGCTTTGGAACATTTCACTTCACCGATGATTTCAGCGCCGGGAAATTCTTTCAGCACATAACGAGCATAAAGAGCAAGTAACCGGTCGCCCCATAATATCTGTCCCTTGTCGTCTATCACTCCAATTCGGTCGGCATCGCCATCGTATGCCACACCGAATTCAAGGTTGTTATCCTGTACTGCTTTTCGGACGTCCACCAGGTTCTCTTCAACAGTGGGATCGGGATGATGGTTCGGGAAGTTACCGTCAACATCACTGAATAATTCCAGTATATCACAACCGAGCTTTTGGAAAAGTTGTGGTGCAGCCAATCCTCCAACGCCGTTACCACTATCGAGGGCAATTCTAACCGGGCGAGCAAGATTGATATTGTCGGCAATATGATCGATGTAGGCAGGAATGACATCCTCTTCAGTCAATGATCCGCTTCCACTTGCAAACTTTCCTGCCTCGATACGCCTCAGAACCTCCTGGATTGTATCTCCATACAAGGTCTCTTTCATGATAAGCATCTTGAAACCATTGAATTCAGGCGGATTATGGCTGCCTGTTATCTGTACGGCTCCATCCACGTCAAGATGATATTGTGCAAAATAGAGAGCCGGTGTGGGGACCATACCGATATCCACAACATCGATTCCTGCTGACATTGCGCCTTCAGCAAAACCATCACGCAGCATTGGTCCGCTGGTACGTCCATCTCGTCCCACGACAATTGATTTTCCACCTTTTTCCCGTACCCATGACGCAAAAGATCTACCGATCTCACGGGCAACTTCCCTGGTTAAATCATCACCGATTATACCACGGATATCATACTGACGAAATATTTGGGGATTCATGTAATACTCCAAAGCTATTTCTAAATGTTATGTTGTGAATCTAACGGCACTGTAAAGAAAATCATCAATATCTCTTTACGCTCCTGATGAGGAGATATTTTCAATTGTTTCTCTATACATCTTCTCATATCTATCAATAACAACAGACTGTTGAAAATCCTTTTCCGCGCTTTTTCTTGCTACTTTCTTCATCTTTTTCAGGAGGGCACTATCGGTTAGCAATGAAAGACATGCCTTTGCCATTCCGAGGACGTCTTCAGCGGGTAGTAAAAATCCCGACACCCCATCTTCAACCACTTCTGGAAGTCCGCCCACATTTGCCCCGACCACTGGGACACCGCATGCCATTGCTTCCAATGCAGCCAGTCCAAAGCTCTCAGCAACTGATGGAAGCAGGAATATATCAGCACAAGCTAATATCTCTTCTGCTGAATTATGAACTCCAAGAAACTGCACATCGGACGCAAATGGGCTTTCTTTCAATTTTCTTTCAGCAGACGCTCTTTCGGGACCGTCACCTATCATAATCAATTTTGCCGGAACTTCTTTGCGTACCCTTAGAAATGTATCCACTACATCGTTTATTCTTTTCACCGGACGGAAATTCGACATATGCATTATTATCGGTTTTGTATTACAAAGTCTGTCTTTGAGATGCCATTTCTTATCTGGTTTATAAATTTCCGTATCAACAAAATTTGGAACAACTACAGTCTCACATTGACAGTCTAAATGCATATGAACCTGTTCTCCAAGCCATTTACTGACAACGGTAACAGCATTCGATTTTTTTAATGAGTATTGTGTGACAGTCAGATAAGAAGGATCGTTGCCAACGATTGTTATATCTGTTCCATGTAATGTAGTGATCAATGGCAGGTTATTACGACCAGTCATTTTTTTTGCCAGCCATCCTGATATAGCATGCGGGATTGCATAATGAACATGTAGAATATCAAGGTTGAATTCATCAATTACCTCTGCCAGCCTGGCTGCCAGAGCAAGGCTGTAAGGCGGGTATTCAAACAGCGGATAGTCGGGAACTCTTACTGAATGGAAGTGGATTCCTCTGCGAAGCGTGTCGAGACGCGCCGGCACTGCATAACTCACAACATGAACAGTATGCCCCTTTGCAGCCAGACCATGAGCAAGTTCACATGCTACTACTCCACTTCCGCCATGGGTTGGATAGCAGACTATTCCGATTGACAGGCTTTTTCGCGCTTCATCATTCATGGATTAGCCATTCCTGCCCCATTCACCAATAACTCTATTGGATCATCAACCGGCACTGGATTTCTCAGAAGAAATGGTTCTCCTTTATTCACCCCAATTTGCGCTCCGAACTGCGAGCCACGCCCCTCAACCCATTCAACGAACTGAGGTGTAGAAAGGAAAGTTTTCGGTCCCTCTACTCCTTCTGTGTAAAATTGGGTACGATAGGCTCTGACAGCTTTCATTCTTGTTTCCCAATCATCTGATACATCGACTATCAGGTCAGCCTGGGGATGCCACCAAATGGGATACCTTAGCAATGCCTTAACCTTATGCCTCGGCAAATCGCTTGGTTTGTCTGAGCCTGATGGTGACCATTTCCCTACATTTGCAAGGAAACATCCTTCCTCAACAAGATACATCCCTTGTCTGTGATCCGGATGACGATCTTTGGCAACGGGTCCAATTAACATATCTGGTTTATGTTTACGAATACATTCAACAACTGTGTCACGTTGAATGTAATCTCTGCTGTTCAGTCCGCCATCGGGAAGATGCAGGTTTTCGCGAAAGTTAATTCCAAGGATTTTACCAGCATTTGCAGCTTCTTCGGCGCGTTCTTCCTCACTGCCTCTTGTACCAAGTTCACCGGCTGTCATATCGATAATACCCACCGAATATCCAAGCCGCACCAGTTTCGAGATAGTACCGCCACAGTGTATTTCAACATCATCAGGATGAGGACCAAAAGCGAGAACATCCAAACTCATTCTAATTCCTCCTCAAGATCAATAATTATATGTCCTTCACTATAATGCCTTACCTTTTTGAGAAGTATCTCGAGTATCCTACTCCCATAGCGTGAATAATAGTAGAACGGATTAATGACTCTCTCCTGTAATTGTCCTGCTGGACGAAGATGGTGACTGACAACTTCTACCGTATCCATAATTTGTGAATGCTGCTGTCTAAGTCGTTGATTAAAAGTGTTCTCGAGTTTGTCTAACTGGTAATTAATTTTCTTGAATGCATTATCAATTATAGTATCCAGTCCGGCATAAGGTCCACTGGCTCTTTCAAAAAGCTTTTCGCTGCAAGTTCCGGCTTGTCTTCGTAATTCAAGGAAAAGCTCTGCATTTCTATTATCACTATGTTCAATAAGAATTGTATCGGTCAACTCATTTAGATTACTAAAAAACGCTTCAGGCAAAATATTCAATTTGGAAAGACGCCGCTTGGTTTTCTTCTCGAGTAGAGTCATTGTTGCTCTATGTATCAAGGCAGGTTTGGGGATTTGCAAAGGTTCAAATACATCAGACAATTGTGCCCAATATGCCACTTCATGTGGTCCTGCTACATATGCACCAACAGGCAGAAGGTATCCCTGGTACAATGGTCTTAGGGTCACACCCACAGAAAAACGTTCGGGTTCATTCTTTGCAATTTCCATCAGGTCAGACACTGAAATGATCAGGTCACTCTGGGCGCGTTTAGCTCTGCCTTCAAGCACTACTTTTCGGCGGATACCACTTTCAAGAACAAATAACGCCGGGCGCCCTGAAGAAACCGGAGCCTGGACTTCATAGCCGGCACTTTGGATTTCAGTGCTTCGTTGCAGTAACCGGTCCATCCGTCCTTCTATATCACCTACTGCCCTTTCCCAGAAAGGCTGACAAGATTTTTTCAAATCAGGATCTTCCGGATCGAGCATGACCATACCAAGCGGTCCAAGAATCAAGTTGCCAAGATGGTGGAAAGCTCGTCCAAAAGTCTCATCCGGTCGATAAGATGCGCGAAGCATCTCCATGAATTCCGGTTTGAATTCGCTGTCCGGCAGTTCAATTTCAAGTTTTTCTATAAGTTCTGTCGCTTGATCACCGAGCATTATATTTCCCACCGGCGACCTGTTATCATCAGAAGGGCGTGAAATTCCTGAGAGTTTATTGTTCTTATCGATCCACCGGAGTTGTGCTGCTTCGGGCAGGTTATGATCTGATGTTGCCATCCAGAAAACAGGAACAGTCCGAACTCCACTTTCCTTCTGGAGGCTTCGTGCCAGGTAAATTGTAGTAAGCGCTTTATACAGAGTTAAAAGTGGGCCACCGGCAAGACCTACTTGTTGACCGGTAACGACTGTCAGAGTACCCGGTTCTGAAAGAGCTTCGATATTCCTGCGGGCAGATTCATGCAAGTCAAGACCCTTCGCCCTCGACAGGATATGTTCTGTCAGCTTTGAGGTTCTCCCAAGTGATGCTTCCTTTGCCGACCTTTCTCTCCATGTTGCAGCATCGACAGTCAGGGAAAATCCGGGCTCTATCCCGGCATTGCCATCGAGCATATCAACAACAAGTGGTGGCATACCGGGGATTTGGTGAAATGGAATTATTTTCAATGTTCAACCTTCGCACAGATTATCATACGTTTTGATGTTTTTGGATTATAGTTAGCACCGGTATAGTCGCCAACGACCAATTCTGTTTTGAAACCGGCTGAAGTCAAAAGTTGTTCCATCTCCTCGAACTTGTAAATACGAACCGATTCCTGCACTTTCCGTGTTTCTCCTTTGACAGGTTTTATTGAAATATCCTTCTTGAGACGTCTGCTGATCTTATCGAAATATCTATGCTGGCTGACCTGGATTCCTTCGCTGTAAATAGTGTCTTCTTCAACCAGGTTATCCAAAGTCCAGGCCAGATTCATGTGATCAAATATCAGCATTCCTCCGGGAATCAGTACTCGAGCCATCTCCTTTAGTACGCATAAATTATCGTCATCTGAATCAAAATAACCGAAACTGGTAAACAAGTTAGTTGCCATCCCGAAAAGATTGCTTTCCACGGGAAGTTGGCGCATATCCGCCCTTATAAAACCCGGTGAATTATTGATATCTCTTATCTTAACTGGAGTAGAATCATTTAGTCCAATTGCAGGATCATTGATATTGTTATCCTGAAATCCCTTTGACGCGCGATTGAGTAAAGTTTCTGATAAGTCTATCCCCGTAACCTCCCAATCAAATTCTGACGCCATCACCCAGGCATGACGTCCGGCTCCACAGGCTATATCAATCACACCCTGTGATGCACAGTTGGCATATTTCTTTGACAGCCAGTAAATAAAACTACGCGCTTCATCAATGTCACGATGTTGATAAAGTGCAAGGTAAGTATTATCAAACCAGTCTTCATACCATTCTTTACGAGGAATTTTTGCCTCCCGCTATATTTAAGGAAATCTATGGCAATATATGATCGCTTTTGGAATTCGTCAAGAAATATATATTTATCCTACATTGAGAATCATTTCTCTTGTATCAGTCTGCTACTCTCTATCAGGACTATTCGTTTCGTTTCACTAATTAAACATTACAAAAGAACAGGTATAAAAAGAGGCTAATCATCATATGATATGTATTAATAATAACATGTGTAATTGTCCTACTACAGGCATAGCGCTTGCTTTATAACCTGTTGTAGCCGGAAGTCCCTGGAGGCAGAAATGAATCTGCGAAAAACATCACTATACGCAATAATTGCGGTTTTATTACTTGCTGCTTGTGTTTTTGCTGAAGATAGAAACGTTGTTCCGGTTGAGGAACTGCAAGCCGAATTTACTATCCCACAACCCGTTTCCACGGTACGCCCTGAGAGGGTTTTTTATACACCAAATCGTGAGATCGAAGGGTACATAACACTTGAAATCACTATTGATGAAAATGGATCAGTAGAAAGCGCCGGAGTGCTATATAAAACCAGCCAGATAGCAGTCCCGAATGCTATAAATGCAATTGACAAATGGGAATTCCAACCGGGAAAGTTGAACGGTGTTCCGGTTCGTTCGGTCGTAGCTTACAGCCTTCCGTTTGGAAAAGACTTGGAGATACTTAAAGTTAAAAATTACAAACATAAAGTCATTATTGACGACAATACCTTGGCAATCCTACGGAACTGAATCATAATTCAGTACCTCCATCAAAATGCCGCGTCCAAGCACTGCGCGGCATTTTTTTATGCCTACCGGAAAGATGTCTTTATTTCAGAAGAACAATCTTTTTTGTTTGATTAAATCCAGAGGTTTCCATATTAACAAAATAAATGCCTGAAGAAACTTCTTGATCTGAAATGCCTTTCCCATCCCAGAAAACTTTATGGTTCCCAGGGGTCATTTGCCTGTTTATCAAATCTTTAACTTTCTTGCCAAGGAGGTTATAGACCGTAATCCTGATATCAGCCTGCTCAGGAATGGCGAAAGCGATACCAATAATTGAATTGAATGGATTGGGATATAAGGGTCCGAATGCAAACTCTTTTGGAAATATAATTCTTTCTGATTGATCTGGAAATTTACCTGATGTAAGTAATTCATCAATATCTTTTAGAATTTGCTCTTCGGTCATCCCTGCTATACTATTTGAACCAGAAGCCAATTTGTTTAACCTGTCTCTGCTATAAAGCTCCTTCAGTCGAACAAATAGCATAGTGAGAGTATAACTAACTGAATCTTCACGTGTTCGGCTCAATCTTATCAAACCGTTTAATTCATCTTCAGCATCATCAAATTCTTCCATTTCTGCTAAGCACCAGGCAGTGGCATTGTTTGTAGTACGAGCCAACGCATGAATATCTGTAGAATCTGAAATTGATTCGTAATAATCCATGAGATCATCATAAGAAGTTACATCAGCGATGGTTTGGCAGACAATCATTCTTCTTAATGCCAAATCTGTATAGATAGATTCAGGAAAATCATCTACCATATTTTAGTAGGTGCTAAGGGCTCTACTGTAATTGCCGGTATGTTCTAAATTGATTCCATTGTTATATATATCAGCAGGGGTTTCATCGTCTTCTCCTTCCATCATGTTCTGCACAATACCTTCTCCACAATCCTCCTGCTGTTCATCTATTGGTTCAATGTCAATCAAAGGAGAAGGAAGATAATTTACAATTTCTTCCGGGTCAGTTTCTCCGCCCCACCAATTCTGATCCCAGATTTCATTATCGTAAAATCCGTTACCGTTTAATTCAGCAAAATAGTTGCATTTATCACTGAACACCCGCACATATACTGAACACAATGTCAGTTATACATGGAGGTTCAAATGACAAAAGTTCTTTCAGTTTTCGAATTTCAGAAGCACTTTGCTACTGAAGATCAATGTTTTGACCATCTCGTCGCTGTGCGTTGGCCAGATGGCTTTAAGTGTCCTAAATGTAATCATTCAGGGGCATACATAATCAAGGCACGTAAGCTCTTTCAATGCAAGTCTTGTAAGCATCAGACATCCGTTACTGCCGGCACATGTTTTCACAGGATGCGTCAACCATTGCATCTGTTGTTCTGGGCAGTTTACCTGGTTGCAACAAACAAGAAGGGAATTTCAGCCTTGGAACTGCAACGTAAACTTGACATCAGAAGTTATCAAACAGCATGGACCCTTTTGCATAAAATACGAAGTTGCATGACTTCTTCAGGCCTATTCCTACTTTCAGGCGAGGTTGAAGTCGATGAAACCTACATAGACGGTTCACGATCCGGACCAACGGGAAGAGGTGCCGATAATAAACAATTGGTCGCTGTTGCTGTTGAAAAGCTTGGGAAAAAGATGGGACGCAGCTATTTTCAACATATTCAACATGCAAGTAAAGATGAACTTGGTGCCTTTGTGAAAGAACATGTTACGAAAAGATCAAGCGTAATTACCGATGGTTTCCCATCGTACAAACATCTGAAAGATGAGTATAATCTTGATCAGAAAAAATTGTATAGTCCTGAAAGAGCCAGGGAACTGCTACCAAATGTGCATATAGTTATAACCAATACAAAAGCCTGGCTTCGTGGAACATTTAATAGATACCCAGCTCCGAAACACCTGAAAAGATATCTCAACGAATTTGAATTCAGGTTCAATCGGAGATGGAAATTGGATAATATTTTTGATAAACTCCTTAACCCTTGTCTTTAAACCAACAATATTACTTATGCTGAGTTAACTGGATAACCACACTATTTTATTTGATCAGCATAATTTTCTGCGTAAACACCTGGCTAGATGTTTTCAGGTGCAGGAAGTATAATCCCGACGGTAGATTGTTGGCTGCCATATTGGTCGTATGGATACCGGGTTGCTTATAACCTTGAAACAGTGTGCTTACCTGCTGCCCTAATGTGTTATACACTTGTAGTGATACATTACCGGGACATGGCAATCCATAGCTGATTATTGTTGTTGAGTTGAAAGGATTGGGGTATGGTGTCGCCAAGCTGAATTGTGCTGGAATGAATCGATTTGATTTATCGCCCACCTTGGCAGGATCGGTAAAGCGGTAAATCCCCACGTTTGTTCCATCTGCCACATAGATCAAGCCATCTTCCGAGACTACAACACTCTGTTCCCAGCCTGGCGTTTTATAATATCCTACACGTTCCGGATTTTCAGGATCAGCAATAGAAATGACTATTAAACCGTTTCTCCTATCAACTACATACGCCAATTCACCTAAAATAGCGACATCTGTTACCCGTCCATCGCCTTCATCATAAGATGCCACCTCTTCAGGATTTTCCGGATCGGATATAGAAATAACACGTAATCCTCTTGAATCATCAGCTATGTAAGCATAATCACCCGAAACTTCAATTTTCCCAGGTCTGTTTCGTAATTCACAGAATCCTACTTCTTCCGGGCTCTCAGGGTCAGAAACCGAAATGACGTAAAATGTGTAACGAAAATCAGTATCAATTACATAAGCGTAATCACCTGAAAGCGCTACATCAATAGCTTTTTCAGGAGTATCGAAGTACCCAGCTTCTTCAGGATTCTCAGGATCAGAAATGGATATTATTCGTAAACCACCGCCTACATGTTCGTAATTATCATTCCTGATACGGGATTCAGCTATGAAGGCATAGTCGCCGGAAACAGCAACTCCGTTAGCTGAGCCTGGTGAATCGTAATGTCCTATTTCTTCTGGTATTAGTGGATTAGATATTGAAAGTATATAGAGACCATCTTCCTCTTCCGGAATGAATGCATAGTCTCCATAGATCTTTATATCATCTACTCTTTCGTGATTGTAATCTCCCACCTCTTCGGGTTGCGATGGATCAGTTATGGAAACTATGCGTAGATCATCCGTTCCAACGTATGCGTAATCACCTGAAAGGGCAATACATCTTATCCACATCGGCGCTTCATATGATCCAGCCTGATACGGATTATAGGGATCGGCAATTGCGATCGAATAAAATCCGCCATCCCATTTATCTACAATATATGCATAATCTCCGGAAACGGAGACACTTTCGATATATTCATCTGTATCAATATTTCCGGCTTCTTCCGGATTCTCCGGATCAGAGATTGAAACTATGGTTAATCCCCTAAATCCGTTCGCAATAAAAGCATAATCGCCAGATAGCACGACATTCCTTGCATTACTTTGTGTTTCAAGGTATCCGACTAATTCCGGTTCTTCGGGATCGGTAATGGAGATAATATATAACCCGCCCGGTCCACCACCGGTTATATAAGCGTATTCTCCTCGAATGGTTACGCTTTCGGCATATTCGAATGAATTACAATATCCCACTTCTTCAGGATTTTCAGGATCAACAATAGAAAGAACACGTAAACCGCAGGTATCATCAGCTACATATGCATAATCCCCTGACACCTCGACTCTTCGAGCCCAACCTTCTGTATCATAAAATCCTACTTCCTCAGGAGATTCGGGATCGAGAATGGAAATTACTCGCATTCCATTTCGATCATCCGCAATGTAAGCATAATCGCCTGAAACTGTGACACTCCTACTCATTCCTGATGTTTCCACAAAACTTACTTCCTCAGGATTTTCGGGATTTGCTACTGATACAATGCTCAGTCCACCCCCCGCGTCCGACAAATAAGCGTAATTATCGGATAATGCGATTCCCATGGAAAACCCAGGGTTATCTTCCCAAAAACCAATTAATTCTGGATTTGCAGGATCAGAAACGTCAAGAATCTGCAATCCGGAAATCCCGGCAGCTACGAAAGCCAGGTTACGAACCACAACTACATCCTCCACCTGATTCCATCCATTATATATCCTTCCTACCATTTCGACGTTTTCATGTTCCTGGGACATAAGATTTGAAGTCGCCAATACAGTAAAACAAATGGCTGTAAATAAAAGAATTGTATTACGCATGATCATTCTCCTTGAACAGTGTTGTGATCTGAAGCGTTTTCGGCGGTACGGCTTATCTGTTTACTTAATCTAAACCTTTCGGAAACAATAAGGCAAGTCAAGTTCATTTAATATGCATTTAACTATTTAACAATCTCGGCGGTAGCAAGATTATTAAACAAAACTTTATACTGCATACAAATAAGCTTCAAGGGTTAAAGCGGTTAAACGAATCTGGAGAATCTGATAGTGTGGTATCTACTCTCGGCTCTACAAATCAGTACGAAAATACAATATTCCAAAAAGGCTGATCGCATAATCTATGATCGATAAGCCTAACCTCTCTTAGTGTGATATTTTCAATTAGAGCAGATGTTACAACTTTGTGACAATTCAACAATCCTGATGGTTTATTTTGATTATAAGCAATTGCATTTAGTTTATTTCAAAAAGAGGGTTTAATACCTCGAAGCTTGCTTCGTTAAAATTTGACATTCGGGACTTGGGTCTGAAGGAAGTCCCGGTATTACCTGTTTGATGCCCCGTAGCTTGCTGCGGGGTAGTTCACTATTTCCCGTGAATTTGACTGGCTGGTTGGATACTCTTTACACAGGAGGTTGAAATGAGATGGAGGTTTTCAGATTGGGGTGTTATTTCTCTCATAGTTGGGATTGTGGTGATACTATGGGTAATCCTTTTTCCCCTCGGTGCAAAGAACAAGATTGAAGAGATCAATACCTTCATTGTTGAAGGCACCCCCAGTCTTGTTCGAATGGATATGATCAACCAGGGATTGTTTTTCCGTTCAAATCTTATATCAGGATACCGTGGACTTTACCAACCACTGGCAGGATTCATTTCTGAGCATATCGATGGTGAACAGTTTCAGCCGAATTCTCATGAATTCGCAGTCTCGCTTAACGAAAAGCCAGAAGTTCTTTCTTCATTTCTATTTGATAAATCCGGCATAATCAAACAAATCAACAGAGACAAGGTAACTGATGAAGAGTTGGAAAAATCCTTTCAATCTGTTGTTGAGCAGTGGAAGAACAATGAACTTTCAAACCTGTATTTCGGCGGACATGCGCGTTTAAATTATATCAATGATTCATTAGGAGGTTTACTGC
Source organism: Candidatus Electryonea clarkiae (assembly GCA_030765455.1). Lineage (GTDB taxonomy): Bacteria > Electryoneota > Electryoneia > Electryoneales > Electryoneaceae > Electryonea > Electryonea clarkiae. The sequence goes on from JAVCCM010000082.1 coordinate 17,261, forward strand.
TGTTCCCTGTTAGAGACGGCAAAGCAATCGGTGATACGGCAGTGGGTTTAGTCTTCGATCCGTCATGGTTCATTGAGAGGTTACCGTCATTGATTGATAGCTTACGTACTGAATCGACAATGTTTTCACTTTATTCAAAACCTCATAATAAGGAGAAATATGATTTTGGTTTTGGTGCTATTGCGGGTAAAGATACTGTTTACTGGTGGGGTGACAGTCCGGGATTCGACTCCGCCGATCCCTATTGCAGGGATATGTTACATGAGTTTTCCACTATTCCCGCGCCTCATGTCAGGGTGTCGGTAATTTTTGGTGAACGGCGATGGTATAATACAGTATTAGAGTCAGTCACAGCAGTGCAAAAGTTTTTTACAATTAACCTGATCGGATTGATGGTCATTATTGTCGTATTAACTTTAATGGTAGTTGTATATTTCCGGGCTTTTAGACATCAGCGGTCTCTGCTGGCACATTACCGTTATATTTTAAAAATGCCCGTTTTCCGGATCGGAGTACTGGTAGAATCGATAAAGGACAAACGTTATGATTCACCGCAACAGGAAGAGGAAATATTAGAACAACTTCAAGCAGAATCCGACAATTTACAGCGAGCTGCAAAAACAACAATCGCAGCGATGAAGAAAAAATTGGTAACCACTCTACGTGAAGAAACAGACCTCTGCACTGAACTTCGAAAAACTGCTGAAAGATGGCGGATGAGTATCGAAGCAAAGGGATTAAATTACATAGTAGATTTGGCTGAATCCGGATGGCATGGAAAGTGGAATGTTGACAGTATTGCAATGGCGCTTGATAATCTCATTGATAATGCACTAAAATATTCGTTGGAGGATGAGGCAAAAAGAATTGTTGTAAAAGGTAATCAGCAGAATCACAGGATAGTAATCAAAGTCATTGATTACGGGATTGGTATTCCTGTGCAGTTCAGACGAAGATTGTTCAAACCATTCTTTATTATTCCGGATGACACTCACCGTTTTGCAGCAGGAGCGGGTCTTGGACTTTACCAGGCAAAGAAAGCAGTCAGGGCAAACAGGGGACGCATTTATATGCAGCCAAATCCTGATGGTGGAAGTGTCTTTCGGATTGAATTGCCGGTTTGATAGATGAAAACTTCGATCCTGATTATCGAATTTGATCCTGTTATTGGCAGAACGCTTCAGAATGGTTTTGAGAGCGAGGGATACCGGGTTATACTATTCCGGGATGGACGAAGCGGATTGGAATTTGCCTTGAATAATCATCTCGATCTGATGGTACTTAACCTGATGATCCCCGGAATCAACGGGTGGCAAGTTTTAAGAAAACTTCGACAGAAAGCACAATCTATCCCTGTGATAGCAATTTCTGTTCAAGATAGAGAAGAAGTAAAAGTAAGAGCATTTAATGAGGGGTGTGATGATTTCCTGACAATCCCTTTTTCCCTTCGCGTATCCTGCAGAACCAGGGCAATATTGCTTCGTACCTGCCCTGAAAAGCATGTTCCCAACCTGCTGAAGTCCGGTGGTCTTGTGCTGGATTGTTTGTCTGGACAGGCTGATTGGAACGGGAAAGAGATAAACCTTACCAGGATTGAATTCATGATTTTGACGTTGTTAGTCAGGGGTGAAGGAAGGGTCGTACTCCGATACCAAATAATGGATGAGATCTGGGGCGAAGAGACTGATGTCACTACACGTACAGTTGATATGCACATCCATCGAATCAGGACAAAATTGCCCGACCTCGGGAAACGCATAGAAACAGTTTATCAGAGAGGGTATAAATTGAATCAAATGTGACTGATTGAAATTCCCGGTTAAAATATCAGCGACCGACGCCGAAGTTCAGCCGGAGACACAAAACGCTCATGATCAAATATTAGTCAAATATTTTTTGTTTTACCCTGCTGCATTATCGTTCAGCTTCTCCAGTTCAGCCATCAGCCTCACTACTTTTTTGATAGCTCGCTGAGATTTTCTCATTGCCTGTGCAGCATCCTCGAGGCTTTCTACGAGATCATCCGGGTCTTCAGTTTCGGATTCGAGGATTATATTGGTCTCTTTTCTTGTTGATGAAAAATTGATCACAGCCATTTTAAGCGATTTATTAATAGCTTTCATTATTTCTTGCGGCATATTCATTGTCGATGGCATTTGTGAGTCAGTTACTGCGTTCAATTCAGTAGCTGAAGCGACAGGTATTTCAACCGGATGAAATGTAACAAGTGTTTCGATAATGTCACCAATTTCAGAAACCCTTGGTGAAATTGAAAATTTGAATGGCAGGGAAGTATTATCATCCAACGCGATTTCTAACTGAAAGGACTTATGTTCTCCCTGCTGCCATGATGCCAGATATTGGCAAATTATTGAACAATTATCAGCATCGAGAAAATCATGCAATGGTTTACCAGCCATATTCCCTGCACCCGAACGAAAAACTGCCTCAGCAGAAGGGTTAGAAAAAACAATATTATTTTCTTTGTTCAGGATTAGAATGCCATCAACATGATTCGATAATAACTCCTCAAATCTTCTCGTCTCAGACTGCAAAGATTCCTGGGCATCAACCCGCATTGTGTCTCCCTGGTTATCAAAAATCTCTTCAAATTCTATTGTGGTCTCAGCTGAGTCAGCGATCTCTTCTTTAGCTTCGATCGGTGGCGTAATTTCTTTTTCAATTTCAATTGTTGGAGCGACTTCTTCTTTAGTTTCTACAGCTTCTGATATTTTTTCAGCTTCCTTATCAGGCGCCGGGATTTCTTTTTTGGCTTGCTTTGCTGGAAACTTTTGAGAGCGAAGCATATTGGCTGCGACAGCTCTTGCTAAATTATCGAATGTATCGAATACAACATATTCACTCACTCCCTGGTTGAGGAACATTTCGCCTGTTGTTTCAGCTTCATCCATTGCTACGACAATGAATGATACAGCGGGTGTGATTTGGTTCCGCATATTAATTGCAGTTTCAAGCTGGAACCCTGAAAAAGATGCTTCAGCGACGATTTCATTCGGTGGGTTTGTTTTCAATAGATCTTCTAATTCTTTCTCATCTCTTGCTATTGAAGGATTAAGCAGGATATCTCCTTTTGTCAGAGCTTCTTCCAGTCCTTTGCAAATCTTATCTTCATTTTCAAGTATAAGCAGGTTAAAAATAACTGACATAATTGTTTTCCTCCACGTTGCTTTACAAATTTCTTTCATTCCAGACAAAAGAGATAACGCTAATCCTGAAGATTAATATATTTCTGTATATCAATCAAGTAAATTTGTTTATTGCTGCTTTAAAGATACTTCTATAGTAAGTTGACGTACATTTCTTTAATCAGAGGACACAATTATAACTCTACGCTTTACAATACCAACGATGTACAGAACTCATTCCCTCCCCCGACATAAAGCGCTCCAGTGTTTTTCAGGAAAAATCAGAGCATAATATCAATGCAGATTGCCATTTCCTGCGATTTCATCGATTTTAATTGCAATGAAATACTATAATAAATAATTCGTCCACATAATAATCTCTTATAAATTGATTTATAGATGAATGTTCTATACAATCCAAGGTTGGATATTCAATTTAAAATAAGATAATCAATCTGTATTGAATTTGATACACAAGCTTTATTCACGGTAAAAGATTAAAATGTTTCAGTTTTGAATAATTATTGACATAATAGCATTACACGTTTATATTGCATAAACACAACAAACAATCTTGTAATATTAAGGAGAATACTCGATGGTACATATTAGCGACAGAAAATATGCTGAAGAGATGGGACTTGACCTGGTTCAGGTTAGAAAAATGATCAAACGGTTGGACATCGCTTTCTTTTCAAGCGGTAAAGGCGAATCAATGGTTTATATGTTCGATCCCGAAGAAATGAACGCAAAAATGATTGAAGCGAGCAGAACGAAGAAAGATCGTAAACGTGGTCCACGCAAAAAGAAAAGTTCCACAGCAGCAAAAACCGGAGGAAAGAAAAGTTAGCAAACCATTGCATCTTATATTCAGCAAAACCCGTGCCGAAGTAACGTTGTGCTTCGGCTCAATTTATTTTGTTGCTGCATAGTTTGGTGTCTTTCATGCCAAGGTATAACATTAGCTAACCACGAGTTAAGAAATATTATCTTATATTGGACGTATGCGTAGAGAACAAAAATCTTATGCCGTTGCAGGTGTTTTTTTTGCCGTAATGGCTTATGCCTGGGCAGCAATACTGATCCGATGGGCAGAACCTGCTCATCCTCTCGCCATCGCTTTCTGGCGAGTCTTTATCGCAGCGATTGTGATGACTCCTTTTTATTGGATTGGCAATCCACCTGATTTACCCAAAACGACCAAGAGACAATATCTCCTAATGTTGCTTGCGGGATTATTTCTTTGCTTTCATTTTGCAACCTGGATAACCTCACTCAGCTATACTACTGTTGCAACCGCAGTTTTCCTGATATTATTGCAGCCTATCTTTATTGCAATTGCCGCTCACTGGCTGCTGCAAGAACATTTGAATCGCTGGAATATTGGCGCAATGTTGATAACGGTTATGGGAGCTTTATTAATTTGTGGAGGAGATTTTCAGTTCGAATCAAATCACTTATTTGGCAGTTTCCTCGCGTTTATTGGTGCTATCGGTTCTGCCGGATACCTGTTTATAGCTCGGGTAGCTCGCCCAGACAGGATGTCTCAAGGTGGTGGAGTCAGGCTCAATCGTTATTTGCCGCCTGTTTATTGGGTGGCAGCTATCGGAATGTTGATTGTCTGCCTCGTGGCAAAAGTCGAGTTGTTTCCATTCCCGGCAAAAACCTGGATAAGTTTGATTTCGCTTGCATTGATTCCAACTGTTATTGGTCACAGCCTTTTCAACTGGGCTCTTCGCTACCTGCCGGCGTTTTCTGTAAATATCAGTATAGTGGGTGAACCGGTAGGAGCTTCTCTGCTGGCATTTTTTCTGCTTGCCGAGAGACCTTCTGCAGGATTATTAATAGGTGCACCACTGATGATCCTTGCAGTCATCCTGGTCATGCTTCGTCCACCCGGAGCAGGAAACGTTACCCAATAACTTATAGACTTCGAAAAATAACCTATATTGGATCCACAGGAATGATTACTTTAATACGTCAATGGATAACCATAATTCTGAAAAATCTGGATCATATTTGCAAATTCCTATTAAAACACTCAATATAATTGTTTCACTGGTCATCGTGCTTTTCTATGCTGATGCAGTGTCAGGTCAGGCGGTGAAATGCGGAACCATACATTCTTATAATCTCGTTCATAATCTTGATTCCCCAATTGCTTCCTTGCGACCTGCTTTACCGCTGAGCAGCATTTCTGCATCCGGCCGGTTTGAGGTACATTACACTCTAAGTGGTGCGGATTCGACAACATCTGAATTCGTGGACAGCGCACTGATCTATTTAGATGATATCTGGAGACTGGAAGTTGACAGCCTTGGTTTTAATCCGCCGGCTTTTGAAGAAGATGGCAGAATCCATGTTTATATAGAAAATCTATCTTATTATTACGGGTCGAGCCATCCCCTTTCGAGTTCAGGAACAGGCGTTCCAGGTTATATAAGATGTGAAAATGATTTTGCTGAATCAGTTTTTTCGACACATGGTATTGATGCGCTAAAAGTTACGCTTGCACATGAATTCTTTCATTTGATTCAATTCGGTTATCGTCTCGATCCTTTCCAACTTGGGCTATATGAGTGGTTCAGCACATGGATGGAAGACATTGCTTATGAAAATGTAAACGATTATATAGCATATACTGATGTGCTCTTTGAAAACCCTGAATCATCATTGATACGTACAAACGGTATCCAGGAGTATGCCGCAAGCGTTTTCATTCACCTTGTATCCCAGGGGTACGGAAATGATATAATTAATATGATTTGGGAAGAATTTGGCGACGGAGGAGGCGATCTTTTTGACCATATTTTCCAAGCAATATCAATGAATGGTGCTGAGAATTATGAAGTGGCGGCAAAGTATATGGCGTGGTGCTATTATACCGGGGAAAGAGCTATTGATGGCTTCGGCTTCCTGGACGCCAGCCTGTATCACACCCTGGAGGTTACCAGGCTGCCGAGCTGGTCGGTATCTGTAAGCGAAGACCTTGGAACCTGGGGATTTTATGGTGCCGTGTTACCCGGACCAATTCAAGGTAATCCAGGATTCACTGTTTCACCGGAAGATTCGGTCGCCGGTGTGATTTCAGTTCGTAACGGAAATGTTGTGCAATATTATTCTGATAGGGATGATGGAACTCTCTCCGGAGATCGTGGTTTTGCCGGAGCACTGGCTTTGGATACAAGTGTCAGAGATGCAACTATAAGTGTATCACCTGACAACGATGCTCCCTTTGAAATTATTTCCATCTATCCAAATCCATCAATTGAATCAGTCTCTTTCGAAGTATTCATTGAAGATCCATTGAAATTTTCATTTGATATTTATAATGTGCTGGGTAGAAAAGTTTACAGCAAAGAAGTAAACACGCTTGGAGCCAGGTATTCACAGATTTTATGGAACGGTGTCTCTCAAAGCGGGCGAAGAGCCGCATCAGGGTTGTATATTCTCCGTGTTGAAAAAAACGGTAATACTCAGTGCAAACCTTTTGTATTATTAGGCAGGCAGAGTGATTAGTAACCCGGTAAATTATTTTATCATTCAACCAAAACGGAATTACGGAAATGTATAAGTATATTACTATAGTAATTATAATACTTTGTATTGGGATTGTATCTAATGCCAGTGATTCTATTACATCTAATCGTTATGATTCTCCCTCGAGTGAACGGAAAATATTAGATAAATCATCGATTAGTAAATCAGAAAAAAGCGGTAAGAAAAAAGAAAAAAAATCGAGAAAAAAGAAAAAGAAGAAGTCAGATCTCCTCGAAGCCCCCATCAAACAAGAATATTTTGATTTATATTCCATTGGCGAGGATGATTGGATTCCGGTATATCAACCTGAAATCCAAAAAGCTGATTATAAGGTGTTTACTGAGCAAGATGAACCGGGTAACGAAATAGAAAATGACACAACAGAGGCAGGAGTTGAATCCCAAGCCAACGTAATCAAAGAGGGTCGCGGCTTTCGAGTCCAACTGATTAATGTACTTGATGAGTCTCGTGCAATGGATATCAAGGCTGAAGCTGAGAAGAGTTTCGATAAAGTATATATTATATTTCAAAGCCCGAACTACAGGGTTCGTGTGGGAAATTACCGTATCCGCTCTGAGGCGGATGCAGCAGTCGAAAAAGCTGCCAAGTTAGGATTTCGCGATGCCTGGGTGGTGCCATCCAAAATTGAATTACCGGCTCCATAGGCTTCACATTTAGTATTAACCTGCCTGTCCTTCTGGTGCAGGCGAAAAAACACTGGAGGTCGGAATGCCGGCAAGGTTCGGCGATATCGTCGTTGACATGGATTATGTCACTGAAGAACAACTCCTGGAAGCGATCCAACTTCAAAAAAAAGGTCGCGCAAAACTTGGTGAGATTATGGTGCACCTGCGAATCATTGACCGCAAAGCGGTAGATGTCGTGGTGGAATACCAGACTTCACCAAAAGGCGAAGGCAAACGGTTCGGAGCATGCGCACTTGAATTGGGTACAGTGTCAGGACCAAAGCTTGCGGAGGCAATTAAGTACCAGACCCAGTCAAAGGGTGTTCTTGGAAATATCCTTATCGATTTGGGATATATTACAGCTATACAAAGAGACGAAGTTATAAAGTCTCAGCTTCAGGGACTTTGAGTTCTCGAGCGAGGTTATCATGTACCTTGCATATCTTTTTGAGAATGCTGCTTTTACGGGGCATAGGTTTGCAATGTTTTGCGTTTGATAATAATTCGATAGCTCTAATATCCAATTGCTGCCTGATTATTAATATCCCTATGTCAGGAATTAGAGAATAGTAAGTGTATAGTTTAATTCTGTAAGGATAGCATTTAATACTCTAAGGATAGTATTTAATCCTGCAAGGATAGCATTGAATCCTGTAAGGATGGAATGAATTTAGCCCACGCTTTCAAGCGTGGGGATTGGGGCTGAACCCAACATATAGTCCCGTAGGGACGGCTGATTTCATCTCAGATAAGCCATATATAATCAGTCGTCCTTACAGGACTAAACCTTTTGGTTTACCAGAACCCATACCTGAAAGTATGGGCTAAAATCAATAGTCCCTTCGGGACAGATTATACAGTCATAAAAATAACGATAAGTTTGAATCCATTTTGATTTGTCAAAAGTTAGAACAAAGGTTAATTCCATTTATAGTGTTGCTGACCATCCTTGCAACACTATCATCATGTTCAAAAAACGACACCAGGACTGATTCGGTTAAGGACACTGATCAATCTTCATTGGATAATTCCGACATAACCACTGGAAAGATGTCGGAAACAACAATTTTTTCTAATGAAAGCACACTAAAGTGGGGCGATCAGTTTGTAAATAAGCTGAAAAAAATGGGTGTCAGCCCACAACATGCTTTCACATCTGCCAACTTGCTTGATGGTGTTCTTAATGTACGTAATATCAAGGTCGGTTCCACTGTCCAGGTTCTTTCTTCTGATTCCGGACTGGTCAGAATGGTTCTCACACCCCCAAGATCACAATATTCATACCGCGTTGAACGAGTCGATTCAGACAATTTTTCAGTCACAACCGATACACTCAACATTGAAAGACATTTGGTCAGACGCGAAGGTGTGATTGTATCCAACTTTTATAATTCATTCCTCAGAAACGGCGGGAACGCCGAGCTTGCTGTTAAATACATCGAAGTTTTCCAATTTGTCCTTTACTTCTCATCCGAAACACAGGAAGGTGATGAATACCGCTTAATCGTTGAAGAATTGCGTTGTGATGGAGAAGTAATAGGTTATGGACGCATCCTTGCCGCTCAATATGTTAATCAATTCGGAACATTGACCGGAATATGGCGACCGGATACCACTTCTGAATTCGGAGGTGATTATTTTAACGAGGAAGGTATTTCGCTGCGCCGCGACCTCCTGAGGGCACCATTTTCTGCTGCCCGGGTAACCAGTACATACGGATTACGCAAACATCCGATCAGTGGCAATATAAAAATGCATCGCGGTATAGATTTTGGTGCAAAAACCGGCACACCGGTGGTCGCCAGTGGATCAGGTACAGTGACCCGTGCAGTGCGAGGCAGCCCATCACTTGGTAACTGGGTGGAAATTCGTCACGGGAAAACAGGTTTTGTGACTCGGTACGGACATTTCAGGGCTATTGCCAAGGGAGTTCGGCAGGGCGGCTTTGTCAAGCAGGGACAAATCATTGGTTATGTAGGCATGACTGGATACGCAACAGGTCCGCACCTCCATTATGAAACAATCCGTGACGGAAAACATGTGAACCCGATGAGAGTAAAAGGCTCACCTGTAAGAAAGTTGAAACCTGACGAGCTAAACCCATTCCTGAGCGATAGATTTTTCCTCTGGAAACAACGCCTCGAACAACCCGACATCGTTGATAACCAGGAAGGCATATCCGGTCCTCAACCAGCAGTTGCCAGGATTGAATCACCGGTTGAGTGATTTAAGAATTATAATCGTAAATTCCGCACTGATTAAAAAGAAAAAACGCAAAGTACTCAAAGAATTCGCTAAGGACACTAAGAGGGGCTTTGTGAGTGAAAGGAGTTTCGCAAGCTGAAGGCTGAATTATTTGGAATGATCGTGTATAGATTTTAAGGTTCAAGAATCCGGGCTGCATCATGCAGATTAATTTCAATAATAATGCTGATAATCTTTGAAAATAATAATATTTGTTAATTGTATAGTATGTCCCGTAGGGACGACTGATGTTAGGCATTTTTTCACGCTCTGACTCAGCCGTCCCTACGGAACTGAATCAAAATTCAGTACCTCCATCAAAATGCCGCGTCCAAGCACTGCGCGGCATTTTTTATGTCCTAACTGACAGATGTCCTTATTTAATCATAACTGCTTTCTTGACCGCGGTAAACTTATCAGACTCTAACCGGACTATGTACACACCTGACGCTACAGGTATTCCGGCGCTGTTCTTGCCGTCCCATACTACTCGATGATAACCGGCTTGAATATTACGGTCTGCTAATTCCACTACCTCTCTGCCTAAAATGTCAAAAATAACCAGACGAAGTTTCGTGTTCTCCGGCAGGGCAAATGGAACTACTACCGAAGGATTGAATGGATTCGGATATGGCGCTGACAGCTCATACTTTGTCGGTAATAACGCCAGGGCTTCATCAGTATGTGCCTGTTTATCCAATATCGCGAGGATCTCACGTACCCGTTTTTCGTATGCGGCGCGGCTGACAGGTTTCCAGTCCTGGCTGCCGGGTACTGTGGATGTTTTGCTCAACTGGTATTCAAGTGTTTCCCATTCTGTCGGATCGAAAGACGTCTCAGGTTCGAGAGGGTTGCCGGGTGCAGCTTTTCTTCTACCGCCGGGACGTTCAGGGCTGTTCAACGCTCCAGCCCAATTGACGTAAATTGCCCCGATATGTATCTCTGCTATCAGGGAATCATTCAAGTCAAGGGCGTTTTCCATCCGGTCAGTGTATATACTGATAGCATCACTCCAGCGTCGGGCTCCCACAAGACATCTGGCTGTCGCGTCACCGATTGGTTCAAACAGTTCGCTGTCCTCATCGAGATCGTCCTCTATTTCTTCCAGTAAGCCGTGACGCTCCGCCCATTCCGATGAGTCGGCATTATCATCATGCAACCAGTGAAGTATCGCCGTACTGCGATTGAAATCTGAGGAATCGTTAACTGCAATCCAGTAGAAAATACGACTTGCATCAGACCATTCCCGCAGTGATTCATGAGCGAATGCCGCCGAAAGAGAATCGTCGTATGTAGATAATGTCCTTTTCTGCGCTGAACGTGGATACTGGGAGCCAGCAGGGGGATAGTAAACGTACATGATAGTATCAGCAGGATTGTAACTGTAAAACAGTTTATATGGATCAATTGACGGGCCTCCCCAGTAGTTATTGGTACAGGGGTAGTCAAAGTGCGGCTTCG
>JAVCCM010000049.1 GCA_030765455.1 Candidatus Electryonea clarkiae
GTGAAAACAGGGTGTTCTGTCTGAAATATCAAGGGAAAGTAAACAGGAGCCGTATACGTGAACCGTACGTACGGTTCTGTGAGAGGGATGAGGCGAAGTAGATCACTCCGCCTCACCCTACTCGATAGCGACCGGGGAGTTTACCGTCCTGGAGAAACGGCATATATAACAACCATCGTCCGTGGGAAAAAGTTGTCAACACCGAATGATTATCCTGTACGTGTTGAAGTTAAAAACCCAGGCGAACGACTATTTGCAGAAAAGCGTGGACGTTTGAATGACCAGGGAATGTGCGAGTTTGAGATTGATATCCCCTCTTATTCTCGTACGGGACGTTATAATGTCAAACTCTATGCCGAAGGCAAGAATCCAATCAACACTTATACTTTCAGTGTTGAAGAATTCATGCCTGATCGTATCAAAGCCACTGTTACAACAGACAAGCAATCATATCAATCAGGTGAGACCATCACAATAAACGTACAAGGCAATATGCTCTTTGGTCCACCTGCGAAAAACAGGAAATACCAGGTAAAATCCTGGTTTGAATCTTATCCTTTCAAGCCGGCTAAATACCCTGGATATACTTTCGCGAACCCATACGGAAAAATTAGTGACATTGAGAAGGAACTCGGTGGCGGAAATCTGGATGAAAATGGTCAGGCGGAACTAAAATATTATCTTCCTGAAGGAATGCGTCCTCCATCCACTACCAGGGCAGTAATTGAAGCAACCGTGTATGAAAATGGTGGTAGAGCTGTTAATAATCGTACCTGGGCAATAGTTCATCCTTATCCTTTTTACATCGGCGTCAAACGAGTAAATGAAACTTACGCTACAACCAACCAGGATGAATTATTCAAATGGGTAGTGTTAACCGCTGATGGTCAACCTCTAAAAACTAAGGGATTGATTGTACGCCTGAATCAAATCAGGTACCAGTCAATCGTTGAGATTGATGAGCGCGGCAGGTATCGATACGTATCAGAGAAATATCCTACGGTAATACAGACAATACATCTGGACGATGCAAAGAAAGGTGAATTCTCGCTGAAAATTCCGGAATATGGAGAATATGAAATTCAGATTGAACATGAAGCAAGCGGTACCCAAACCGGTCTCAACTTTCATGCCAGCGGATGGGGCTATGCACCGTGGTCAATGGAGCATCCTGACCGAATTGAACTGGAATTAGATCAAAACAATTACACACCGGGTGAAAACGCCAGGGTACTGGTAAAGGCGCCAATATCAGGTCAATTGCTTCTGACTGTGGAAAGGGATAAAGTACTTTATAGCAAGCTGCAACGCATGAATAATAACACGGCTGAAATCAGCCTGCCTGTGATTGAGAGTTTTGGTCCCAACGCTTATATCACAGCCACCCTGGTGCGTACTCCTCATGACGGAGATAAACATTCACCTATGCGTGCCTTCGGAATTGCACCGATTAAGCTTGATATGAGTATGAAACGCATCAATATTGCTATTGATGCACCTGCCAAAACCCTTCCCGGTAAACCTCTGCAAATAACCTTGACTCTTCCCGGCGAAGCCAGGAATGCCAAAGTGACCATTGCAGCTATTGATGAAGGCATTCTTCAATTAACAGATTTTTCAACTCCTGAACCATACGGTTTTTTCTATGGAAAACGGAGGTTGGAAGTTGATACATATGATATTTTCAATCTCCTGATGCCGGAAATAGAACCAGCGGAAATTCACTCTTCCCCTTCAGGGGATCGATCCATGCGACGCAGAAGTCATCTGAATACCATGTCAATGGCACGGGTGAAGCCGGTAGCACTCTGGTCGGGGATTTTACCGGTGCATAACGGCAGAGTAATACATCAGTTCGACATCCCGGAATTCAATGGTCAGTTAAGGATCATGGCAGTTGCTGTTTCAGGTGATAAATTCGGAGCGACGGACAAGGATGTTATTGTTAAAGCGCCTATTGTTTTAACGCCTTATTTCCCGAGATTCATCTCAGGAAATGACAAACTGACAGTCCCGGTCAGCATTTTCAATTCAACCGGAAAAGATGGCGATTTTACCGTCAAACTTGATATAGATGGTCCGGTGAAGATTAATGGTGATAACCGTTATACCCTTCACCTTAAGAATGATGAAGAGAAAGAAATCAGTTTTGAGCTGAGTGCTGAAGTTGCGAACAAACTGGCAACATTTACACTGAGTGCCTCGGGAGGTGGAAAGGAAGTAACAAATGTCACCCATATTCCGGTACGTCCTCCAACGCCTCCACTCTCTGAAACCGGTCACGGCTCAATAAAAGCAGGATCCCAAAAGACAATCAAATTTGAAGGAGACTGGATCCCGAACACTGCATACTACAGTTTACACTGTATGTCACTGCCGCAGATCGAATTTGCCAGATCATTACAATATTTACTACGGTATCCCTATGGCTGCCTGGAACAAACTACTTCAAAAGCATTTCCATTACTATACTTCAAAGATCTTGCCAGGATAGCCGAACCAGACAGATTCGAAGAAAATGCACCTGAATACTATATCGAGGGAGCAATCACCAGGATTGCTTCCATGCAGTCAAATAATGGCTATTTCCGTTTCTGGCCTAATGGCGGCAGAGTAAATCCCTGGGCAACCGTATATGCCCTTCACTTCCTCGTTGAAGCCAGTCAACTTGATTACTCTGTGCCTAAATCTGTCATCGCGAAGGGTGAAAAATATTTGAAATATGTTGTAAAAGCAGAGAAAAGAAGCGGAAATAAATACAAGCCTGGTGATGTTTATTCTGAATATTACTGGTTGAAATGGGATGACAAGAAAAAATTACGGATCAAAGCGTACGCGCTTTTCCTCCTTGCTAAAATGGGCAGTCCTGATCTTGGCGCAATGCACAGGTTATTGGAAACTAATAAAAATACCCTTGATTTTGACACCAAAATATTGCTTGCAGGAGCTTTTGGTCATGCAGGTGATATGAAAACAGCTTTATCGCTTGTACCCAACTCACCACCACCGGACAAAGAGATTGCGCGGAGCACCGGACGTACTTTCAATAGCAGCATGCGTTCTGATGCCATGTGTCTGTATATGTTGCAGGATGTCGCACCGGATCATTTCCTGATTCCATTGCTGACCAAATCCTTGAACAAACGTTACAATGATCATTACAGGATGAATACCCAGGAGGCAGCATGGTTCTTCCTGGCATTTGGTAAACTTGTAAACAACGACGGTGACCCCAATTACGAAGGAAACCTTCTTATAGATGGAAAGCCGGCAGGAAAAATCACCACTGAACCTTTCACATTCATTGACAGCACAATGGGGAATAAAAGTGTAGAAATTCAACTTACCGGTGAGGGGCGATGTTATTATTTCTGGGAGGCACGGGGGCTGCCAAGAAAATTCCAGTTCCATGAAGTAAAAGATGGAATCGAAATCAGCAGACGATACCTCACTTCTGAGGGGGCGGTAATTTCCCTGGAAGATGCTCCTCAAGGTGAATTGGTTTTTGCCCAGATCAAAGTTAAAGCAGAAAAATATGTGCAAAACGTAATTATCAATGATCTGCTTCCCTCTGGATTTGAAATCGAAAATCCCCGTTTGGAATCACGTGAACATGCAGAAAATCTGCCAAAGAGCGATCTGAATATCTCCTCCATGGATATCCGTGATGACCGGTTACTTGTTTACACTTACCTCGTGCAAAACAAGGAATTCACATACCATTACGTTTTGCGAGCTGTCACAGCCGGTACATTTGTTTTGCCGCCTGTTACGGCTGAATCCATGTATGATCCGGCAATTCGCGGATCCGGTTCAAGTGGATATATAACTGTTAAACGGTAAATGGTTAAACGTAGGGGCAGGATTTATCCGCCCGTTTTGTGGAGATCATACAAGTTTTGTTGAGATAACATACAAATATATTAGAACACAACATTGTAGGGTAACAATGGGCGGATAAATCCTGCCCCTACTGATATGGTAAATGTATGCATAGCGGAATTCAGAATATTTTGACCTTTTTCAGGACACTCCCGGTGATTATCAACAATCACCGGCAAGACCGTCCTGTTTTCAAGTGGTCAATCATATTGATAATTGTCCCCCTGACATCTTTTCTGGTTCTGAATGCCCTGTTTCCTATTCCTAAAGGAAAGCTTCATCCTTCAGCTTCATTAAGAATTCTTGATCACGAGGGTAAAATACTCCGGGTTTATCTCTCCGATCATGATTCATACCATTTCCCGGTAACCCTTGCAGAAGTATCACCGTACCTGACATCTGCTACTCTTGCTTATGAAGACAAATGGTTTTACTACCATCCTGGGATTAATCCTGTAGCAATTGCAAGAGCAGCCTGGTTGAACCTGCGAGCCGGCGAAATCCTGAGCGGTGGTTCAACTATCACACAGCAGGTTGCGAGAATGATGCAGACTCGTGAAAGAACTATGAGTAGCAAGATCATTGAAGCCTTCAGAGCAATGCAACTGGAACTGAATTACAGTAAATCAGAGATTTTGTCCTTCTATATGAATCTTGCACCTTATGGTGGTAATATCGTCGGGGCGTCTGCTGCAGCGTATATGTATTTCGGGAAACCTGTTTACCAGGTTGGTCCCGGTGAAGCAGCGTTACTGGCTGCAATACCTACCTCTCCAACAAAGCTTCGCCCTGACCGTCATCCGGATGCTGCCCGGTCAAGACGTGACGTTGTGCTTGAACGGATGTTTAAGTATGGTAAGATTGATGAGCAACGTTATCGTTTGTCACTTAATGAATCAATTCCTGTTTCAAGAATATCCCCACCACGTTATGCACCTCATTTCTGTGATGATCTTGCCGCCAATTATAGTGATGTTGGAGGTACTATTAAAACTACGATCAATCTTGACATTCAGCGAATGAGCGACAAACTACTGAAACGTCACATGGAAACAATCAAACACAGGGGAGTTACCAATGGCGCAGTTGTAATAATTGACAATAAAACTACTTCACTCCTGACATTGATTGGTTCAGCAGACTATGATAATCAGTTAAACAGCGGGCAGGTAAATGGTGCTTTAGCGTTACGTTCACCGGGATCAACCCTGAAACCTTTTATATATGGTCTGGCTATTGACCAGGGGAAAATATCGCCTTCAACCCTCCTGGAAGATTTACCTGTCAATTACAGTGGATATTCGCCTGTAAACTACAATGAGGAGTTCAACGGAATCGTTACCGTTGAACAAGCGTTAACACATTCCATGAATGTTCCTGCCGTAAACCTGACCAGGCAGATGGGACTCTCCAACTTGATAGATTTTCTAAGAGGAGGTGGAATCAGTAGTCTGAAAAACGACGCTGACTATTACGGTCTTTCACTTATCCTTGGGGGAGTTGGAATCAAGCTGTTTGACTTGACTACCATTTATGCCGGACTCGCCAATAATGGTGTTTTCAGGGTATGTAGAATCCTGGATGAGCAGAAAATACTTCCGGGTGACAACCTGATCTCTAAGGAAGCTGTATATATCTTATCGGAGATGTTATCACAGGTGAAACGTCCGGATTTTCCATCAACCTGGGAAGCGACAATAAACCTGCCAAAGATTGCCTGGAAAACCGGCACTTCATATGGGCATCGTGACGCCTGGAGTATTGGATATACGCCACGATATACGGTTGGTGTATGGATTGGTAATTTTTCAGGAGTGGGAAATCCGGTCCTTGTAGGTGCTGATGCTGCCGCTCCACTGCTATTTGACTTAATGACAGCGCTTGAACCTGATGGCGGAATCTGGTTCAGAAAGCCGGTTGATGTAAAGGAAAGACAGGTTTGCGCATTATCCGGAAAGATACCTGGAAAATCTTGTGAAGCTTCAAAACGTGAACTCTATATTTATAATAAATCACCGGCTAAAATTTGCGATCTGCATGTAACCTTTACCCTGGATGAAAAAACAGGCGCACGACTTTGTCCCCATTGCCGTGTAGGACGATCACACAAAGAAATGATATTCACTAAATGGCAGCCATCTGTGGCAACATGGCTGCTCCAAAATGGCAGGGAAACTACTCCTCCGCCTCCACATTTTGCTGAATGTTCGAGTATTCTGCTTGCCGATGCTCCTGATATCAAGTCTCCGCCTGAGAATTGTAAATATGTGCTTCGCAGAAATGTACCCCTTGAAGATCAACGTATCCTGCTTGAAGCTGCCGTCAGTGCAGATGTTCAAACATTATACTGGTTCGTCGATGGTGAATTGATTCATGAAGGGACTCCCGATAAACAGTATTTTTACAAGCCGGAACCAGGAAAACATGAATTGCTTTGCATGGATGATGAAGGTCGGCAATCTACGTGTATTGTCAGAGTACTGAATTAGAATTTTCGAAGGATTATTTAGCCTTATTTATGATTAGCTCCACGTACATTTCAGGATTATCTATGAAACTCATTTCGATCAACGTCTCAATGCCTCGTAATGTTTTGTATAAAGACAGAACTTATAAAACCGGAATATTTAAAGATCCGGTTGATGGTCCTGTTCTATTGGGTAAATTGAATCTGGAAGGTGATGGTCAGGCGGACCTGAAAAACCATGGCGGTTTTGATCAGGCAGTTTATTTCTATTCCCTGGAACATTACAAATTCTGGAGGAAAAAGCTGAATAAGGATTCACTTCCACCAGGACTGTTTGGTGAAAATTTTACTGTTACCGGTATGACTGAAGAAAATGTATTTATAGGTGATATATACCGGATTGGAGAGGCTAAGATACAAGTGACCAAGCCGAGAAGTCCCTGCTTCAAATTGAATATGCGGATGGAAACCGATGATTTTGTTGAAGTGTTTATTAAGGAAGAAAAACCGGGTTTCTATTGCAGGGTAGTAGAGGAAGGATTTGTTGAAGCTGGCAACGAAATAATTCTGATTGAACAAGGTAATATAGAAAAAAGTATAAAGCATGTTTTTCATTTCAAACATGCAACAAAGAATGAACTATGACGTATTCAGATTACAAATATTACAGGGTTACTCATGTTCGCAAATATTGATTGCAAGTGTATAGTATTTTGTAATTTTGAATGGGAAGAATAATTTCAAGCTTTAAATTTCCAATCTTTAAAACATCAAATTGCTGATAAAACTTCCGTTATAAACCAGTATATTATTATTCCAACACAATCACCCATTGTACTGTGCCGAGTCTCGTAGCTTTCATCACTCCATTGAAGAATGTATTTATCATTCTTATCTTCAGGAATGGGAAATTTTACGTGAAAATTTCCCCACTTGGTATTTTTACAACGAGTTTACATCTTTTTATTGAGATTTTGATTTTTGCTTATAGAGGTGAAATATGGATAACCAGACAACGATTGGAACAATTGATTTAAAAGTGGGTCTTGCCGATATGCTCCGTGGTGGAGTGATTATGGACGTCACAAATGCTGATCAGGCTAAAATTGCTGAGGATGCTGGAGCAGCAGCTGTCATGGCACTCGAAAGAGTGCCAGCGGATATCAGGAAAGAGGGTGGTGTAGCCCGGATGTCCCGCATTAACGTGCTTGAAGAAATTATGAAAGTGGTTCAAATACCGGTGATGGCGAAAGCACGTATTGGTCACTTTGTAGAAGCCCAGATTCTTGAACAGCTTGGCGTTGATTATATTGATGAATCGGAGGTATTAACCCCTGCAGATGAGGAAAACCATATTGATAAACACCTGTTCAAGGTTCCATTTGTCTGCGGTTGCAGAAACCTCGGAGAAGCGTTACGCCGGATTGGTGAGGGCGCTGCGATGATGCGTACCAAGGGGGAAGCCGGTACCGGAAATGTGGTGGAAGCGGTCAGGCATATGCGCCAGGTAATGGGTGATATGCGTCGGATTCACCATATGGATTCATCTGAACTGATGGCAGAATCCAAAAACCTTCAGGCTCCTTATACCCTGGTAAGATACGTTCATGAAAATGGCAAATTGCCGGTACCGAATTTCGCCGCAGGCGGGGTGGCTACACCGGCTGATGCTGCAATGATGGTGCAACTTGGTGCCGAAAGCGTTTTTGTCGGTTCGGGTATCTTTAAAGCCGGGACAGATATGTTTGACGTCAATATTGAGAAAGAACGTAAGGAATTATATAAGGTTCAGGGGAAACTTGCAGCGGCAATCGTGCGCGCGGTTACTCATGCCGACAGTCCGGATGAAGTGCTTGCTGCACAACGTGATCAGGGTGCTGTCATGCATGGTCTTGACGTTCGCAGTATGCCTGATGAGGAACGACTCGCAACGCGGGGGTGGTAGTGCTTGTTGGAATACTTGCTATCCAGGGAGATTATGCCACCCATTCGAAGGCTCTCTCTGATATCGGTGTAGAGGTGGTTGAAATCAGGCGTGCCGAAGATGCCGGATTCGCGAACCCATCATCTGCAAAAGACGCCAGGAAAGGAAACCTGGTAGATCCTGATATAGCCCTGAAAAAAATTCCGGATGGGATGATAATTCCGGGTGGCGAATCAAGCACGTTCGATCTTCTGGGAAGAAGATATGGTCTGGATAAACTTTTCTATGCTTTTGCCGCATCTGGCAAAACCCTGTTTGGAACCTGCGCCGGGGCTATCTGGTTGGGGAAGGGGGAGCATCATAAAGTAAAATCTCTCGGTTTAATTGATGTTGACCTCGAGAGAAATGCTTACGGCCGCCAGGTAGATTCTTTTAACACCCAGATAGATATCAAAGGATTTGATAGCCCGTTTGACGCGGTATTTATCCGGGCTCCAAAAATCACACGCTTGGGAAAAGACATAGAAGTGTTAGCGGAATATAAAGGCGACCCGGTTTTTGTGCGCTGGAAAAACATATGGCTGACCACTTTTCACCCTGAACGAACAAATGATCGCAGAATTCACCAGTTAGTATTTAGTGGATAATAAGGATACATATTGAGTAATAAAAAAAAGATCAACTTACAACGAGCATTTGTACTTGCAGTGGTTGTTTCATGCTCTTTCTGGCTTGGAATATTTGCGAGTAATAATTTAAGTTTTTTTGAGCTGGATCGTTCAGGGCCGATAGAAAAATTCGTTGATGTCCTTCAACTGGTAACAGGTTCGTATATTGATCCTGTAAATCCGGACACGTTGGTTGAGGGATCTATTGAAGGAATGTTGCGCCGTCTCGACCCACATTCCGTTTATATCCCCTCGCTGGAGCAAAATCAGATTGCGGAAGTTTTCGCCGGTGAATTCTATGGTATTGGTATACAATTTGAGATTCGAGATAACGCTATCCTGG
Source organism: Candidatus Electryonea clarkiae (assembly GCA_030765455.1). Classification (GTDB taxonomy): domain Bacteria; phylum Electryoneota; class Electryoneia; order Electryoneales; family Electryoneaceae; genus Electryonea; species Electryonea clarkiae. The sequence continues at coordinate 9,285 of JAVCCM010000049.1, forward strand.
TCGTGAGCCCAATTCCGGGCACTCCTGCAGACCGCATGGGTTTAAGAGCCGGAGACCGTATTATCGAGATTGACGGCATCAACACTATCGGGATTACAAATGATCTTGTATTCAAGCGTCTTCGAGGTCCGAGAGGTAGTGCCGTACGTGTAAAAGTAGCTCGTAATGGCGAGGAATCATTCGAACTAATTCTGACCAGGGGGAAAATTCCCATCCATTCGGTCGAATCGGCTTTTATATTGCGAGATGGTATAACCGGGTATATCCTGGTGAATCAATTTACAGCCGTTACAGCAAGCGAGCTTGATATGGCGCTCGATTCGCTTCGTTCTCAAGGAATGAAGCAGTTGATTTTAGATCTGCGGGGAAATTCGGGTGGTTATCTTTCACAGGCTGATGAAGTTGCAGATCGCTTCATAGAAGGTGGTCAGCTTATAGTTTCTACTGATGGCCGGATTTCAATAAGCAGCGAAAAGATGTATTCATCTCAGCGTGCCACTATCCCATATCTACCATTAATAATTCTTGTAAATCGGGGCAGCGCTTCTGCCAGTGAAATTGTAGCAGGAGCGATTCAGGATCTCGACCGTGGTTTGATTATCGGTCAGCCTACTTTCGGCAAAGGATTGGTACAATCACCGTTTCAACTTAATGATGGCAGTGTCGTCAGGCTTACCACCGCCAGATGGTACACACCTTCAGGAAGATGCGTACAAAGACCGTGGGATGAAGGTTTAGGGGAATACCTGATGATGTCGCTTGAAGACCCTGCGGATACTGAAGAAGCTGACGATACTTCAGGAACAGACATTAAAAGTGATCATGAGGGAAGCACCAGGATTCCATATAAAACAAGAACCGGCAGAATAGTTTACGGCGAGAGCGGCATTACTCCGGATATTATTATTGATCCTGGAAAGCTAAGTAAATACAGCTCAAAATTGTTTAGAGACAGGGTATTTATCAACTGGACCCGGGAATTTGCTGACAAGCTTAATGCAGTTGAGATGCCATTCAGTACTTTTCGTGATGAGTGGACTTTAACTCGAGCTCAGGAAAAGGATTTCATAGATTACGCATCGGAACAGGGAATTGAATTCGATAAACAGGGTTGGCAGAGTGACCGTTCATTTATGATATCACAGATTAAAGCTGAGGTAGCACAACGCCTCTACAATGGGCGTCAATATTTGTGGCAGATACTGGTTACTGAGGATAAACAGGTCAATGCCGCGCTCGAGCATATGAATGAAGCGGACGAGTTGGCAAGAAAACCCATACTCGAATCAAACGGTTGACTCCAAAGGAGTATTTTGGTACAATAGAAGATTGTGATAATTGTGGTGCTTTTTAAATCACTTTTTACCGCTTATTTATCATGCAAATAGTCTAAAATTGGTTGCTCGAGGGCAACCTTCAAATTTCATTTTCCGTGACAGGAGGTCTGGAGGATGGTTCAATATTTTCTTGATGGCGGACCCTTTATGTATCCGATTCTGGGGGTCTTTATAATTGGTCTGGCATTCGTCATCGAGCGTTTTGTTAGTCTGACGCTTTCTTCAGTCAACACGAAGAAATTTGTCATTGGCGTTAACAAGGCTTTAAATGAAGGTGGTCATGAGGCTGCCATGGAACTCTGTTCATCTACTCGAGGACCCGTTGCCTCGGTATTCAACGCTGGAATGATGCGCTGGAACCGTGGTATCGACCAGGTAGAGAAAGCTATCATGAGTGCCGGACAGATCGAGTTGTCTTTCCTGGAGAAGAATCTCGTATGGCTCTCAACAGTTATAGCTGTTGCACCGATGCTTGGTTTTACCGGTACAGTCTGGGGGATGATTGGTGCGTTCAAAGCTATTGCTGCCGCGAATGATATCTCTCCGTCTATTGTTGCCGGTGGTATCTCTGAAGCGTTATTGACAACTGTGTTCGGGTTGATTGTAGCTATGATCATCCAGGTTTTCAACAATCTGTTTATCTCCATGATTGATAAAATTGTCGGTGATATGCAGGAAAGCTCTGTACAATTCATTGATACCCTTGTCGAATACGATGAGAAGAACAGCAAAGCAGCAGAATAAACTCCTTCGGAGTCAGGTATGCAATTAAGACGCAGAAAAGCGGCCAACGAGATTCCGACTGCATCATTACCGGATATCGTTTTCATGCTCCTGATCTTTTTCCTTGTCACTACGACTATCGACATGGATAAAGGTATTCCTATGATTCTTCCCGACCGTGGCGGTCAATTCAAGGTGAATCCTGAGAATATCTCCAATATTCTGATCAATGCGACCGGACAGATACTTGTAGATGAAGATCCGATGGAGATTCACCAGGTTTACGACGTTATCGGAAGAAAGCTGGAATCAAGGGGACTGGATGCTGACGGGAAGCCTAAATTGATCGTGTCGATTAAGACAGAGCGAACTACGCCCTATAACGCTTATATTTCTGTGCTTGACGAGGTTAAAAGAGCGGGCGCGACAAAAATATCTATCGCCGAACCAGACAAGTAACCAAGAGATATCTATGCAGTTTCATACGAAAACGCGAGCAAGTGCAGCAATACCGACAGCGTCACTGCCGGATATTATCTTTATGCTCCTGATTTTCTTCATGGTGGTCACGGTTTTCAAGGAATTTCGCGGTCTGCCTATCGCAATTCCTGCCGCGAGAACCACTGAAAAACTGGAAACTAAAAGAAATGTCGCATACCTCTGGGTCGATAAGCAGGGACGTATTTCGGTAGATGATAAAATTGTATCGATGGACGATGTTTCACCTATAATGGCGGATAAATTTTCCCAGAATCGACGTTTGATTATCAGTCTGAAGATTGATAAAGACGTGGAAATGGGAATGGTAAACGATCTCCAGGAAAAATTGCGCGATGCATATACACTTCGAGTTAATTATGCAACCCGGTTTAAATAAGGGAATTATACATGCTTTCCTATAAAAAACCAGAAGCTGAAGTCCGCATGCTGTACCCTAAAATGGTGGAAATAGGATTTCTCGGCGCGTTATTCCTTATCACGATGGTTTTCCTTTTTTCCAAGCGGATGGAAACAAAAGTATTTGTCAGGGGTGCGGAAGAAGTTGTCCTTGAAACTGAGGAAATCCCGATAACTCAGCAGATAAAACGTCCGCCACCACCTGCACGTCCATCCATTCCTATCGAAGACCCTGATGTTGACATGGAAGATGACCTGACCTTCGATGATCTTGATGAGATTGACTGGTCAATGGAAGCTCCGCCTCCGCCACCATCCGCGGAAGATGTAATCGTTGACTTTTTTGCCGTTGAAGATCCCCCGATGATGTCAGGTGGATCACAGGCGCTCTACGATTATCTGGCCAAGAACAATCTATACCCGGAGATGGCGTTAAAAGCAGAGATAACAGGCGATGTAATTATCATATTCGTGGTAAATGAGAAGGGTCTGCCTCAAGACGTAGAGATTTCACAGGAGCGTCCCGCAGGTCTCGGTTTCGGCCCCGCAGGAGTAAAAGCCATAAAAGCCATGAAGTTCAGCCCCGGCTACCAGCGAGACAAACCGGTAAAAGTAAAAATGCAGCAAGTAATCCGGTTCAGGCTGGAATAAAAATGTAGCCCGGATGGCTTGCATCCGGGCGAGGATGTAACTTTATATGCCACCGTTGGCTTGTCCAACGGTGTTTTGTTGTATATGCCTGAAATAACTTAATTTATACGCGAATCCTGATTGCCAAACATGTAAAATCTTCAAATACAATTAAACCCTGTTGGATAAACCAACAGGGGCATATCGCCAATAATTCACGTGGAAATGAGGGGACGATTTTCTAATTCACTCTTGTTCACCATCTAACGTCTATTTATTTGTATCCCTTTTATCAAGCAATTTCCTTTCTATAGTTTCAAGTTGTTTTATATCTTCTTCGTCTGCTGCTATAACCTCCGCATTTCTTCTTTTCTTATTAAACTCATCATAGCGGTCTTCGGCAATTATTTTTGCAACTTCAGCTTTAACCTTTCCGGAATGGGTTAAAAGTTTCTGTTCGTTGAATTCTAAAAAAGTATCAAGTTTTTCAGCCCACTGTGCCATTGTAACGGTTTTTCTCTGCCGTGCCTGTCTTTCGGCATAATCCAGATACATGGTTACAATTTCATTCAGGTCTTTAATTTCTTCAGTATTCATGTAATTTTTGGCAATTGCAACATCCTGTTTACGTACAATTGAACCGCGCCATGATGTCAGCCCCATATTGGGTTTATCCGTATTGCCGCGGTTTTCAATAAGTTCAGCGGCGGTTTTTCCGGTAACAGCCCAGAGCATTTTATTCTGCACTTTTTTGAAGAAAATCTGAGCCTGCTGTGAAGTTTTATCATAATCTACGGCAGTAGCGTAAATATCCCGAATCTTTTGATAGAACCGCTTCTCTGACGCCCGGATATCCCGGATGCGTTCTAACCACTCATCAAAATAATCCCACTTTTTCACCTGCTTCAGGCGGTCATCATCCATGGCAAAACCTTTGATGATGTATTCTTTTAGGATATTGGTCGCCCAGATTCTAAATTGGGTTGCTCTTTTGGAGTTAACCCGGTAACCGACTGCAATAATGGTGTCGAGATTATAGTATTTAACCTGTTTTTTCTGAGTTTTACCCTCAATAGCTCCATGCTGAGTGGTATGTTCCAAAATGGAACTTACCACGCGCTCGTCAAGCTCTCCACTTTCAAAGATGTTCTTCAGATGTTTAGTGATGGCGGGGCGTTTTACACCAAAAAGCTCTGCCATTTTTGCCTGGGTAAGCCAGATGGTTTCGTCATGGAAAACCGTGTCTATTTTTATCTTGCCGTCAGATGTTTTGTAGAGGACAATTTCGGATTTGTCCGCTGGTCTGGTCATCCTGTTTCCTCCGGGATTATTTCTAATAATGGATTTCTACAATCAAGTAAGTTACAACTGATGGATACAAGTAGCAAATGAGGTGGGTTTAGAGATGGAATCCGATGAATTGCCTGAATGAAGATTGAAATAATTTTACTGTCCCCCGATTCCCAATTAGACCAATTACCCGATTAAACCAATTACTACTTGACATGATCACCGCATGTGAATAAGATTATAATAAACTATGGCTCTGGAAATTATCACCAGGTGAAGCAGATACGGGAAATTATTCTGAAATACGGATTGGAAGGAGATCAGTAATGGATAAATACGAAGTAATAATATATTGGAGTGATGAGGACCAGATTTATATCGCCGAAGTCCCGGAACTTCCCGGCTGCATGGCGCATGGGGATACCCGTGAAGAGGCGCTGAAGGAAGCGGGAGAGGCAATGCAGCTCTGGCTCGACACCGCGCGTGAAATGGGTCGCAAGGTACCTAAGCCCAAAGGGCGTAAGTTGGTGTATGCCTGAATGCTATAAAATTATAAAGGCAGTCACGCCATAAAAGCCATGAAGTTCAGCCCCGGCTACCAGCGAGACAAACCGGTAAAAGTAAAAATGCAGCAAGTAATACGGTTCAGGCTGGAATAAAAATGTAGCCCGGATGGCTTGCATCCGGGAAAGGATGACGCCCAGGAATCACCGTATTCCAAGAAGAGAATAGATATAACCCGGAATCACCGTATTCCGGGAAAGGCAAAAATCAGACGGCAGAAATGCCGTTTTTTTTATGCCGTCATTGCGATCCCATTATTTGGGAGGAGCCATCCTATTGTCGTACAATCGGTCACGCTTTGTTTTCTCCGGGTTATGCTCCTGAAAAGGATTAGTAACGATCATTCAAACTCTATCACTGCATTACACAAACTTTGGATATCTTCTTCCCAAACTTGATATTCTGCATAATTCTCGAGTACTTTCTGGAAAGCAATATCATAGAGAGAATTTGCGTCTAAGTTTAAACTCAAAACAGATTCTGAATCACCAGCAACATCGGATTCCGAATTTATTGCAGCATCTTTTGCAATTTCATTAATCACGCCATTTTTTTTAACGAAAATGGAATCCACTTCGAAGAATACAGTTTCGCCACTTACTGATTTCTTAGTAATCTTTATAGTGAAATTGAACAGCACTCCAGAAACACCACTTAATTCAAGATTTTTTAATTTCTTATAAGCACTGAATCCATTGAAATCAACGGAGCCGCAATATTGGATTACTGCATTAGTGAATGGGTGTCCGAGTGCCATAAATTCGTATTCCGAATGCCGAATTGCTTTAGTTCTATTAAAAGTCACCCGAGAATAGCGTTTTTCTAATCCTTTAACGTCTTTTAAGCATTCCGGAACAATAAATTCGATTGTTTCATCATCCTGTTTTAACACTTTGCGACCATTGTTCCTAAGAAAACTCACAATGAAATTCTCAACATCCACAAGTGTCATTGGACTTTGAATGTCATCTTTAAAGCGATCCGGATTAAAAGGCGCAATATCTTTACTGAAAAGGCTATCGTAAGCGATTTTATACGCTTGTTCCGCTTTCTTAATTCCCTGATCAATTTCTTCTAAAGACGGTTTAATATCTCCTTTGGCGAGACCCTCACGGTAAATTTTTTCATAATCAAGATATTCATCAAACAAACCAAGCAAACCTTCCTCGATCTCCACGACACTTTCATTAGTCACCTTTGACAGCCGCGAAGCTGCTGATCTCGTTTTCTTTTCCAGGTTTGCCCTGACACGATCTTCTATTGTCCCAGCATTTTGAAAATTGAAAACCTGCACGACTTTATCTTGTCCATAGCGATATAAACGACCATATCTTTGTGCAAGTCGAAAGGGATTCCATGGAAGATCATAATTTATCATAATATGAGCGAACTGAAGGTTAATACCTTCACCACCGGCTTCTGTAGAAACCATGAATCTTACCCTGAAATTATCCCTGAATTCCGACATACTTTTTTTCTTATCCCATAATGACATTCCACCTTTTATAATTGTTGTACATCCATCTCCATATTCAGCTTCAAGCATTTCAATTATAAACACTTGCGTCGCAAGATATTCAGTAAAAATCAAAACTCTCTGATTTGTTTCATCTTTGCTCACCGATCTTATGATCTCTAATAGTTCTTCTTGCTTCGCATCTTCCGGAACTTTCATGTCTAAAAGTTCTTTTATCATTTCAACTTCAGTTTCGATAAATGCTTCTTTGATATTTGCTGCCTGTCTTTCTTCATATTCACCCTGATGACGGGCATCAAATTCCTCTTCTCTTTCATTTTGTCTATTTTCCATATCTTTATTCAGAGTATTAAGTCGTTTTTCAAGAGCTTTTTTTATAGAGCGGGTGCTGCTCGCAGCAAGTTTTTGGAATGTTGTCATCACAAACCCGATTGCTTTATGCTGCCTGTCTCCTGGATCTTGATCGGCAAAACCATAACCGTCACGGAGATAATTTTCTAACTTCTTATGAAACAGTTTTTCTCCACTCGATAATGGATTTACTCGTACAGGGTGTATTTCCATTCCTTTAAAGATTGGATTTCCATCAGCATCGGTGACTTTGCTTTTACGGTTTCGAAGTACAAGCTCCGTATAGGGAACGGGTCCAAATTCACTATCCCTCTCGCCAAGTTCATCAAAAGATATATTATCATGAAGAAGTGAAATCAGGTTCTGGAATTTTGATTCATCACCCTGGTGGGGAGTTCCGGTCAATAATATCAATGATCTGCAACGATCTTGCAATTCTTCAGCTAACTTGTAGTTTAAGGTTTTATCAATTTTTTGTGCTGACCAGGTTTTTGCGGAGAGTTTATGAGCTTCATCAAATATTATCACATCCCAGTTTTGCGCTCCAAGTAGAAGTGTTTTATGCCCATCGCGTCTTCCGCCCTTTAACGGTTTGTCCAACTTCAATGTATCTATTGAAGCTATTAGATTATCCTGATCAAAAGCTGCAAGCCCGTCCACATCTTCACGATAGACATAATATTTTAGCCCAAACTTATCCTCCAACTCCTCCTGCCATTGAAGAGTCAAACCTGCGGGTGGGATAATTAACACCCGCCGTGCCAGCCCCTGTTGCCGCAACGCATAGAGGATCATCCCCGTTTCAATTGTTTTTCCCAACCCAACTTCATCGGCGATCAGGAAACGTCGTTGCGGGCTGGAGACCACACGATGCGCAATGCTGATCTGATGCGGTAGCAAGTCCGTCCGTGCGTCGCTCAATTGCCCGTCGCGATTACAGACCAGTAATTGCGCCGCCCGTGTTAACAGCTCAAAGCGCCACGGCTCATCGAACACACAGTCGCGAAGACGAACCAGTGGTGACTTAACCGTGCGCAGTTCATTAACGCTGAGGATACGCGATTCGGTAAGATAGGGCGGCTTCGAGAAAACCGTTGGACGAAATTCCACCTTAGCTTGCTCGCCCCGAACCTGCTGAACAACACCCACGCCGTTGTCGGCGTGAAGGGAGTTTATACTCACTACTAAAGAACTAGTATCTACCACACGACCTTCTCTCCTCCAAATCGTATTTTAAAATGAGGATCTATCTTCCTCTTAACTCAAAAAACTCATCAGGAGATTGAAGTTTTAGAGTTCTAAATACTCGTTTAATTTTCTCAAAATCTCTCATATTGAATGTCACTAATGTTGCCCCAAGAACTATGGCACCACGTGCTATTAGCGCGTCTCTCACAAGCAAATTCACTCCATCCTTGCTCAGCTTGCCTCTTCTGGTATCCTGTAGTAGCTGATTCAGGCATCTTCCTACTAATATCCAGTCCTTTGAATCTGGTACATGCGCTAGCCCAGATTCGAACTTGTTATTAAACTCATCACATTTCTCTTTGTACTCACTCCTGGGTATTCGCACCAACAATTCCTGGAGAACAACACACGACATACATAGGCTCTTCAACCTAGCAGAACGTTTAAGGCATTCTCTGTCTGAATACACGTTTGTGTCCATTAGTACTTTCATAGCTTATACTTTATCTTCTGCTGATGCCGCGTAGTCTGAAAGTGTTACCAATTCGCTTGCTGTCAGATTCCAGTAACTGCCAGATAAGTCATCAATCTGTAACTCTGCCTCACTTATCTTAGAGAAATTCGGTTTTCCTTTCTCGTGTAATCTCATTAAGGACTTCCCTAACTTCGCAAGATTCCTATGCAACTTCAATTCGCGACTGAAAAGCCGAATACCAAGGTTTTTGAGGATGCTTGGTGTCCCAAGACCTCGACCTGCTGGGGAATAGCTGTAGATCACGGCACGCGCCGGTGTGGAATTCATGAGAGAAACAAAGTAGAGGGCTTCCTCAACGTCATCGAATGGAACGAAAGTCGTTGTATCAGTGGGAATGACCATCTTTTGCCCCATTCCGGTCAGATATGCATCTGATAGTATTGTACACTTCAACTCATTTCCCATTCTTCGCCAAACAGCCTTGAATGGCGCAAAAGTGTCACTGCTTATATTAAACATTGAGTAAAATACATGACCACTCTCTTGGTGATATTTTTTGTATGCTGCGCGGCTCTCAAGGATATCTCTGAATTCAAGGAGATACTCATAAGTCTTGGGATATCTTCTTTTCATGAAAGATTCTTCGTATCCGCGACGCGTCTTTGGGTCTTGGACAATGAGACATCCTGATGAGGGCGTGGAAAACCATCGTTGAATATTTTTACCTCTGGCAATGGGATAGATAAAGTCTGGTTCAATTACCATCCTAAGTGATTTAGTCTTTCGCTTACCGGCAGTGGGTGAGTTCTCCACAAGACATTGGCCTGAGCCAGTAGTCTCTAAGATGTTTACAAGATAGACACCATACGGCTCAATGCGTGCACCAACGAATGCCTTATACTGAGAAGCTCCAATGATCTTCTCGAATGCAGAGTTTTGAGATGTCCCAATTGTTCGCCATTGGTCGTTTGGCTTATCTAATGGCACCGCATCAGTATGCGTAACAGATACGCGACTTCCAATATCCTGCAAAGTAGCATCATAGAAAGGAGAACGCTTCATATTTATCTTCTTTATCTTCCAAATGTTGTAATCGACAGGATATGTTGTTTTCTTTCCCTTTTCTGCTGTAAATAAACACGTTGAGTTCGATGCACCTTCAAACGGTTGTAATGATGTTAAATCAAGAACTTTAATCACTTTGAATGGACTCCCGTCTGGACCTAACCGAAAATTCCGAAAACCCTGCGCTTGCCCTTTGGCCTTGAATACTGTTCTTGTAATCAGAAAGCCTAACTTTCCTCCTAAGCTTAGATACTGATCCATACAAACATACGTAAAAAGCTGTGCTAAATCCTTTTCACCAGATCCCAGTCTCGCCTCGAAACCCTTGAGGCTAAACAGCCCATACATCTTCCAGAGATACACTGACTGTTCTCGATAATCCCGGGGAAGATAACCCCATCTTACCCACGGCGGATTTCCGGCCACATAGTCCACTTTGCCGATGAAGAGCGGTGCGAAGGCGTTTTTGATTATACGCGCCCAGATTCCGTTCTGGTTGTCAGCATCGAGTTTCTGGAGATGGCGATAAAGTTCCTTGTGTACTTCGGCTTCGGTTACGGGGATAGCCTCGACCTCGCATCGTTCGAGGAATTCTTCCGGCGAATAGCGGTTGCGGATACAGATCTCGAGCGTGTTCGCATATCTGCCGATATGGTCGCGGTTCTCTGCGACTTCCAATGGTATATTGAACTCTCCAGCACTTGTCTTTAATTGTCGTACGTTGTCCAAGCCGCCAGTAAATAGGTCACCGTATTCCGACGGAGTCATGATCGAGTCACAGAGATAAACGGGTAGTTCGATGTCGTCGGAATGTCGTAACAAATCACGAATAGCCATCAGGTAGTTGGTACGAGCGGCCATGACCGCTAGTGGGTTGAGGTCAAATCCGATTATGTTTTGCAGGATTTTGCTAATCAATTCGTCCTCGCCGAATCCGCACTCATGGCGGTGCTCGTCATACCAAGTCTTAACGCGGTTGAGCGCCATGACAAGAAAAGTTCCGGAGCCGCAGGCAGGATCGAGCAGGCGTTTGTCCGGATTGCCGTCATAACCTAATTCGTTGAGAACGAGTTCGGCAAGCCAATCGGGGGTGTAGTATTCACCAAGGTCGTGGCGAACAGACTTGGGGAAGAGTTGCTGATAGAGTTTCTTGAGCAGGTCGCGCGATTCAGAGGGATCAACGCTGAGCGTGGTCGGATCGAACTGGTCTAATGACTGAGTCATCGAGCGGACTGCGTCTGCACAACCGTCGTTCCAGGCATCAATATACCAGGAGAAGATATCACCTTCGAGGAAGTTGCGAATGCCTAATTGTGACCAGATACCGCCCTGTTCAAGATTGAGCAGTTCGTCCCGCAATTTTGCTGATGTAGGCGCAGAGACGAGTTTTTTGAGCGTTGAGGTCCCGAGTGGCGAGAAGGAAGATACGATCTCGGCGGCAAGCATCTTCATGAAGATTGCGTAGTAGGTATGGACGGCGAAAAGGAGTTCGGCCGGATTGGGATCTATAATTACATAATGTTTTGCCAATTTATTGATCTTGGCGCTCTGGCCATGGATGTCGTAACCGCAGACCTCTCCGAAAAGAATCTGCCACTGACGGAAGAATGTTTGTGCCTTAGGATTTTCAGTATCTTTAATCACATCATGGATAAGCCGGATACCTTCCTGAGCAGATTCACTATCTGCACCAAAATGGTCTGTCAAGTTTTCAGGGGTGAAGGATAGACCTCTTGCACCAAGGGAAACGAGCGCGCGAAGAAGGCGTTGTACAGTATATTTTGTTACTGGAAGTGGGTCTTCGACATCAAGCTTGCCGCCTTTCTGACGGATGAAAACAAATGTATCACCATCACAGCCGACTCCAAAAATCTTTTCATATTCAACATTTTCCTGCTCATTTAAATCTTTGAAACGCTTTTTAATCTGCTTAACAACCGCCTTAACACCTGGTGCGTCTTTATCCTCTATTATTTTTCCCGCACCTTTAGGGTCTTTGTATTCAATAACCACGCCGCCATATTTTGAATCTACCCGCCCTCCAGCAAGTCCATATTCATGCCTTCCCCTTATTTGCAAACCAGCCTTTTGAATAAATTCATCAATCAGCTTAGTGCATGCTATGCGAATATCTTCTTCTGACTTAGACCACTTAACAGCCTCAAGCATCTGATCAGCCATGATCTTGGAATGCTCATCTATTATAGCTTCTAAATTCTGGTTCATCACTGATCTCCCTGGATTTAAGATAGCTGTTAATATTTACTGAAAAATCAATCCATATCCTACTGGAAAGATATGTATAAATGAATAATACAGCAATATCTAATAGGGAAGCATGGGTTCCCGCTAACTACATGCGGGAATGACACCTCGATTGATCTGATGTGGTGGGATACATTTTTCATTCCCGGATGCAAGCCATCCGGGCTACTTTTTTTTCAGGACAAAAGACGATATGTCTTCTAATGCGGCTATGGCTTTGTCGATATGGGCTTCTGTATTGAAGGCGCCTATTGAGAATCTTACTGTGCCGTGTTCTTCGATAGTGCCCATCTGCTCATGGACTTTGGGGGCGCAATGCAGACCGGTGCGGGTAGCGATGTTGTGATCGACGTCTAACAAGGTCCCGGTGTTCATGGCTTCCATTCCCCGGACGTTGACCGAAACTGTGGAAAGGTGGTTTTCAAGATTATCACAGAAATAAAGTATAACACCTTCGATATCCCTGATGTTTTGAACAAACTTATTCATCAGGTTCAACTCATGGTTACGGATATTGTCCAGTCCCCGTTCATCCATCCAGTCCTGTCCCGCCCAGAGTCCGGCGATGCCTACAATATTGAGAGTCCCGGTTTCAAGGCGCCAGGGATAATTTTCAAGGTGATATGGATATGCGGAACGTACTCCTGTCCCGCCAGCCCGGGTCTGAGCGATCTCAACATGATCGCGCACCAGGACACAGCCAATTCCGGTTGGTCCCATCATAGCTTTATGACCTGTGAAACAAAGGACATCAAGGTTCATCGCCTGCATATCAATGGGATAAACTCCGGCAGTCTGGGAACAATCCGCGGCAAATACAGCATCTGTATCTTTGACTACCTTACCGATTGCAGCCAGGTCCTGTACAGTGCCGATAACATTTGATCCGTGATTTATGATTACAAGTTTGGTGTTCTCCTGCATTGCTTCGGCGACATCTTCAGGGTTGATAAAACCAAGCTCATTAAAGGGAAGCCAGGTGACGTCTAATCCCACTTCACGTATCAGGTGATTCAAAGGACGGATAACCGAATTGTGTTCCAGGTTGGTACTGATTACATGATCGCCTTCACCCACGAGACCGTTTATTATTAAATTCAAACCATCAGTCGCATTATAGCAGAAGACCGTGCGTTCGGGTGAATCGCCATTGAAAAAATCGTTTAACCTCTTCCTTGTATTTTCCACCAGGTTACCGGCTTCAATCGCCATATCAAACCCGCTTCGCCCCGGATTGACGCCGTTATTGCGATAAAACTCGTTCATAAAACTATATACTATGTCTGGTTTGGGCCAGGCTGTGGCTGCGTTGTCAAGGTAGATCATGTTTTCCAATGTATGACTCCCGGTACGGTTTCAGGTTTGTGATATATATCTTTTGCGAATGTACAAAAAAATCACTCAATAATCATCGTATTAACAGGCTCTTTCTCCAATGCTGAGATCGGTGAATACACGACTGTTTCACGCAAAGACACAAAGGGGCAAAGAACGCAAATAATAATAATCAGATCAAAATTAGAGGTTGTAATAATTCATAATTCTTAATTCTTAATTGATTTTTTCTACTTTGAGTCTTAGTTTTTCTGATGGTACAGAGATCTGTCGGAATTCATTTATACTATGTGTGAATCACGAATCAAATTACCGGTATCCGGGAAACAATTATGCGTTCAGTGTTAATTACAGGTATCTCAGGTTTCATAGGTGGTCATCTCTGGGCTGAACTTGCCCAGCGTCATGACAATGTCTGGGGAATCTTCGGTAATAGCGGGAAATTACCGCTTCGACCTGAACGTCAGCTATTTGCAGACTTGAAATCACACGATCATGTCACAAGGATTATAAGCGGTATGGCGCCGGAGTGTATTGTTCATCTCGCTGCCGTATCAAGGGTTTCAGTCTGCCAGAAACAGTCGTTACTTGCCTGGCGTATTAACCATGCTGCCACACGTCACCTGGCGAAACTTGCGGAAGAGATCAACGCACGTTTTATTTTCATTTCATCCGACCAGGTTTTTGATGGACTAAAGGGTATGTACCGTGAGACCGATCCAGCTTTCCCGGTTAATGTTTATGGTGAAACAAAAAAATCAGCCGAGAAAACTTTGCTGGCGACAGTGACCAATGCAGTTGTCGCGAGAATAAATAACTGTTTCGGGCCGCCCAGGTTCAGGGGATCATCCTTCAGTAACTGGATACTTGAAAAAGAATTCATCGGCGATCCGGTCACGCTTTTTAACGACCAAATCCGAAGTCCATTAGATGTAGTCACCCTTTGCAATGCGTTGATTGAACTGATAGAACACCCTTTCATCGGAACGATGCATCTCGGCGGATCTGAACCTGAGACGAGAGTGAGTTTCGGCAGGAAGTTGCTCCGTCATCAAGGCAGGGACAGCTCCGGAATCCTCGAGGTAAGCGCAAAACAGCATGACCCTGACGGCATAATGCCTGCCGACACATCGTTTGATATATCACTGGCTCGCAACGTCTTGAACACACCAATGGTAGATGTAGAGAAGGGGCTTGATCTGGCTTACGGTCCGGCGAATCGATTTTTCTAACCATCATTCACAGGATATATAAGCAATTATGAATTATGAATTAAGAATTAAGAATTGGAGATTAGAAAGTAATATCTACTAATTACGAGTCGTATATTATTTGAGTCCTTTGCTCCTGGCGATATTCTCACACCAAATAAAACCGCGACAGAATATGCCGCGGCAAAAATAAAGGAAGCGAATATGTTAATTTTTAATCAACACTTATCATAAACGCCAGGTCATTCTACTCGTTTTACACCTTTTGCTGTCAACCCTTTCGGACCATCTTCCACCTCAAATTCTACAGCATCACCCTCATCGAGATGTTTGTAGCCACTACCCTGGATTTCGCTGTAATGACAGAAAACGTCCGATCCACCTTCTACTTCGATGAACCCGAACCCCTTTTTCGAGTCAAACCATTTCACTTTACCATTCATCTGCTTCCAGTCCCTTCATCAGTTAAAACCGTATCGCGGGAATCACTCGATTCCGCACCCTTAATATAATATAGCAACTCCATACCAAAATTCCAAGCCGAAATCAACTTTTAACTAATATTTATGATAAAAGACACTAATTCGCAGACAATTGCCTCCGAGAGCCTGTTTTGCAGAAATTACTCCAGGCTCAATAACTGCATAATTTCATAATTACTCGTTTCCTTCACAATCTCACCTCGTTTGCAATTTGAATCCATTGGTCGTAATTTGGCTGGTCATAAATAGCCCTTTTTGTACACAAGCATAACCCGGAGAAAACAAGATGAGAAAGTCGCATATTATCATAATTTTAAGCCTGCTGTTGGCATCGATAGCATTCAGCCAGGCTGTTGAACGTACACACGACATTGTCCCGGAAGATTACTTCACACAGGCTTTTCTTTCGGATTGCGAAGCGTCACCTGACGGGAAATATACCGCTTATGTCGATTACCGTTGGGACAAGGAAAATGACCGTCGGTCGCGTGATCTCTGGGTTTTGGAAAATAAAACAAAAGATATCCTGCGCCTGACATTCGATCCGGGTAATGAAACAAATCCGCAGTGGAGTCCGGACAGTAAACGTCTCTATTTCACCGGGCATTACAAGCGGGAGGGGGCGACCGAACCACCCTATGACGGCAAAACGCAGGTATGGCGTATCCAGGTGGACGGCAAAGAGCTGACCCCTGTAACCCGTATTCCCGATGGGATTTCCGGCTTTCAACTTGCTGATGATGAATCATCGATATATTACACCCGCGATAAGGAACACATAACCGGCGACTGGAAAGAGCTTCGCTCGGAATACAAGAACGACCTGAAATTCGGGCATGGAATCAACCAGGTCAGCGAATTGTGGAAACTGGACCTGACAACCTGGCGAGTGGAAAAATTGTCAGCACCGGAACGTTACATAGGTTCTTTTGTCGTCTCGCCTGATCAGAAACAAATCGCGATGGTCACTACACCGGACGACAAATTGATCAGCAATGAAGGCTGGTCGGACGTCCGTATTTTCGACATTGCCTCAGGAACATTGACGATTCTTCCCGATAAACTCTGGCGTGCCGAAGCGCCGTCCCCTTACGGTTGGTTAGGCGGGCTGGCATGGTCAACAGATAGTAAAAAAGTAGCGTTTTCGGTTGATTTCGATGGTTTTCCGGCTGAGATACTGGTCGCTAACCTGTCGAAGGGCAACGAGAACGCAATGATACAGCGGCTTCCTCGTCCCGATGGTGTATCCACGGCGGGAGGATTGCGCTGGATTCCGGGCAGAGATGCTGTCGCATTTGTTGGTGAAATGAAGGCTCGTAAAAGAGTATATACGATTCATGTTCATGACGGTACTAATGAAGTCCTGACCCCGGGCGATGTAGTTATTGATGGATTCACATTTGTGGGTGGGAAGGGTGATCTGGTCGCAATGCAGAGCGAACTGACCTATTACCATGATCTTGTTCTCTGGACGAAGAAGGGGAAAACGGATCGTTTAACCCGCCTGAATCCGCAGGTTGATACCTGGAAACTTCCGCAAATCTCCATCTTCAAATGGGTAGGCGCTGAGGGCGACACGGTAGAGGGTATCCTCGAGCTGCCACCGGATTATGACGGCAAATCAAAGCTCCCGTTATTGGTGACATTGCACGGCGGACCAACCGCATCAGAACCCTACTGTTTCCTGCTTTGGATTTACGGCAGGACGAGTTTCGCCGCGAAAGGTTATGCGATGTTAGCGCCGAACTACCGCGGATCGACCGGGTACGGCGACAAGTTCCTCACCGACCTGATCGGGCATGAGAACGACCGTGATGTGACAGATATTATGACCGGTGTGGACGCATTGATCGAGAAGGGAATTGTTGATCCGGAACGTATGGGAGTAGCCGGCTGGAGTAACGGCGGGTTCCTGACAAATTGCCTGATCTCGAACAACCGTTTCAAGGCGGCGAGCAGCGGAGCCGGAGTGCTGGACATGACGGTTCAACTCCTCGAAGAAGATACTCCGGGGCATGTGCTCAACTACATGGAAGGTCTGCCGTGGGAACAGCCCAAAGAGTACCAGGACGCTTCCCCGCTGTTCGACCTGAAACCGGGTATAAAGACCGCAGTCCTGATTCATGTCGGCGAAAACGACCCCCGTGTCCCTGTCAGTCACAGCAAAGGTTTGCACCGGATGCTGCGTCAATACCTGGATGTACCCTGTGAGCTGGTTATCTACCCCAGCGCCGGACACAACCTGACCAAATACACCCACCGTCTCGCGAAAACAAAATGGGATCATGCATGGTTTGACAGGTATTTGATGGGGGAATGATTATTAATGTAGGTCGGGTTCTCCGAACCCGGCAAAACGTTCGTCCAGATGTCATTTCTGCATGTAGTTAGCAGGAATCTAGAATGTTTTTCAGTATTTTAGTAGTTTACAGCAGGTCAATGAGATCCTGAACAGTTAATCCAGCTTGTTTAAGAATCTCATGAAGCAGCCCTTTGCCGATGTCTTTTTTATGGTAAGGGACGGTAGTGCGCTTTCCGTTCGCATGAAGAAAATAGATATGGCTGCCTTTTTGATGGTCAATAAAAAATCCGGCTTTTTTGAGCGCGCGGATAAGTTTGTCTGGTCTGATATTCGGAAGCTTAGGCGACATTTTGAATAGAAACCGCTACTTGGTCGGCAAAGGTAATTTTTCCGGTTTCTTCATCTTCCACTGGGAAAGGGAGCCCGTTTTTCTGTAATGCCTCTAAATGCCCTGTAATTGCTTCCTTTGCCATCACCTTGGCTTCACGGAGGGTTTCTCCAAAACTGACCAATCCAGGCAATGCAGGCACAGTTATGATATAACCGCCATCCTCATCCGGTTTAAAGAGAACTGTATATTTTCTGTCTATCATCTATTTTCCTTAAGTCGCTATTCACTATAAACTACCTTATATTCTCAAGTGTGTCAAGTATTTTGCATTTTGAAGTGTGTCATGCACCGGATACTGCGTCAGTACCTGGATATGGACTGCGAACTGGTAATCTACCCCGGCGCCGGCCACAACCTGACCAAATACACCCACCGTCTCGCAAAAGTCAAATGGGATCACGCATGGTTCGACCGGTATTTGATGGGAAAATGATTTTTAATGCAGGTCGGGTTCTCCGAACCCGGTAAAAATGATCGGCAAAATGTCATTCCTGCATGCAGATAGCAGGAATCCAGAAGAGTCCGTAGTGACGTAGCCCGGATTCTTGAATCCGGGATTCCGCTGATTATCCAGTGTACCACCTATTTATATGAGAAACTCGATTCCATAACAATTCCTTCTGGGATTACATTAAAATTTGACAAAAGCTGAATTTCGTCATGTGTCAGTCTCACTACCCCGGATTCAAGAATCCGGGCTGCTATGTACGAAATCAAGTCTTGGGCAGAGAACCGGCTCTGCGTACTCTTCTACGCGCTTTATTCCGCTGATTATCCAGTGTACCACTCTATTTATATGAGAAACTCGATTCCATAACAATTCCTTCTGGGATTACATTAAAATTTGACAAAAGCTGAATTTCGTCATGTGTCAGTCTCACTACTACCTCTCATATAAATATGTATGAATTTGTAATCACCTAATAATCAGAAATGTAGCCCGGAATCACCGTATTCCGGGAAAAAGAGGAGCAATATTATTTTGAATCAGCAGCAGCATGACATAATACCTAAATCAATCATAGTGGATCAACATCTCCCCGGAATACGGTGATTCCGGGCTACACTCGCTGACAACCAGCACAAAATCACGCAACTGAACCGCAAAAGCGTCCATATTTTTCTCGTCTCCGAGTTTTTTATATTCTCTTGCATTTCTTTCATTTTTCGTTTCATAGCGCTATATTACACCAAGTTCACGCATGGGGCGTGAATAAGAAAGGATTATATATGCAATTGGCAGGGATTTCATTTTTTACAAAGTCACTCAAAAAGCATCACCAACAAGTAAGTAGAACCAAAAATGCGTTTTTTTAATCTTGGATTATTCTTGTTCACAACAACTCTAATAGTTAGTTGTGCACCAGTAGCAAAGTTTCAAAGAATCGTAGATTATTCAGTTGATCCACCTGATAAAACAACTCAAACAAAACAAGGTGTTTCAATTAAAATGAAATACATAGATCAGGATGCGATCAAAAACAATCGTCTTTATACGCAAAGAGTTTTAAGCGCAGGTTTTTTAACAACTGAAGTTTCTGAATTGAAATCAAAAGATGTTTATGTTTCTCCTTTTTTAGGCAAATTAGCATTTGACGTTACAATAGAAAACAACACTGACCATATTCTGAGAATGGGGGATGCAAGAGTTGTGTATGTTGAAAATCAATCAATGGATGGCCCTGTCCCTGCTCTAAATAAACCATTGTTAATGCAAAGTGCTGAAGATCATCCAGTAGTTCTTCATTATAGAACAAAGGGATCTCCAGTAGATGATGCTATAGCTAGCAGTTGGGTAACAGCATTAAATAAAGTGTATCTATCCAATAAATTGAAAATCATTAATGATTTTGGAATGGAAATATTCCCGCATTTTTCGGCTTCAGGAATTTTAGTGTTTTCAGTTCCACCAGAAAAAGCTACCGGTGGTAAAGTTTCATTTTTTGATATCACAACTAAAGTTGATAATGCTGGAAATCCAACCGAAAAAGAGCATTTTGATTTTGCAATCAAAGCAAATGAACGTTTTTTTAGAACCTTAGGACAAGAAACAGTAGAAATAACGAGCGAAGAATATAATGCTCAATAGTAAATATCCAACTTCCTTTATCATAAAGGAGAACATTATGAAATCATTATTGATTGTAATCCTTTCGATGGTTGCATTCGCATTTATTATTGGTTGTTCAGTAACGCTCCCTCAAACATCCATGATTAACGAAGAATACATCGCGACACCTGAAAAATTTGAAGTAATCGGAGACGTCCAAGGCGAAGCAACAGTTGCGGTCCTGTTCGGGTTTATTCCTATTACCAATGACAGGGGATTCCTCCTGGCATATAATAATGCACTGCTTATGGCTCAGGCTGATGGGCTTATAGAAATATTCAGTGATGTTAAACACTTTAATTTTCTTGGAATCTACAGGTCAGAAACCACTATTGTTTACGCTAAAGCTATTAAATACATATAATAGTTGTGAATAAGACGGTTTTTTTTCATCAGTAATTATTGAAAGATAGTTTACGTTTGAACGATTCAAAACAATAATCTGAGAACATAGTGATGTTCTGTTAATAAAGCAGTTACGTGGATTATGGGGATTGCTTCGTTCCTCGCAATGACGAGATTGTTTTGAGTGTTACCTAACAACGTAGAATAAGGAGAGAATTATGAGGTTATTTATTATTACAATCTTGATTTTTCAATTCGCACTGGTTTCGTTTGCTATTCCGCCGGTAGGAGGACTTAAGGTTGGAAAACCAAAGGTAAAAACTCCAAACACTCATGAAGTTTCTTATTCATTTTTGTCAGGTTCTATCACAGAACGGGATAATAAATACGACAAATTCAGAGGGTATACACTGGATTATCAAAAAATCGATCCCATCTCAAAATTCTATAGATATACCTCTTTTGGTACCTCTTCCTTCAAAAGTAAATGGAATAATACTGAAGATAATGACTGGGGATATGGAGACACCTATAATGTGAGCACAGAAGAAAGAATCAGAACTTTACATGTATTTACTAACCTGGGGATTAACATAAAGCATTTTCTCGCTGATAAGTCGTTTAAAATGGACCCATTCGCTTTTATTGGTGCAGGGCTATTCTTAGCCGGACGTTCAACAAAAGTCAATTCTGATTCATGGGGAGGTGAAAACGATGATAGTGTATGGTATCTCACATTGCCTGCATTCAGATTCGGTTTAGGCGCTCGATACACATTGCCATCGCAGCCTCAAATGTCAGTGGGTTTACAGTTAAAGTACGTAAAAGTCATCAGAAATTTAGGTTTGAACACCGACAATTATTCAAACTACACATTATCATACTTGGAAAGAGATGATTATTTCAAATTCAGTAATATCAACTTCGGTATAGTGCTGACATATAAACCTGCTTGATTCAGATACTTCCTTTCCCAAGACTCAATTTCCGGGAAACAGGTTGTGGTACGATAAAATATTCGAAGAAGCGGGATTATCCGTTTCATAACAAGCGAGGTTTTAAGCATGGAGAATCAACCCCCCAAGTACTACAAGAATCCTGCAATAGCAACGATCTTGTCGTTTTTCTACGCTGGATTAGTCACGTAGCCTGGAATCTTGATTCCAGTGCATATTCCTCAATTAATCTAAGGTTGCCAAATTTAATAATATCTCCTGGATTCAAGCATCAGGGCTACTCTAATGGATTCCTGCTTACTACATGCAGGAATGACACTGGCAGTACACTTTTCATACTATCATACTTGAAACAGGGCTTGTATGACATTTCGTTTATTTATTCTGCCTGAGTATGGTTTTTTTCTGAAATGTGTTTTTGGCAACAAATTATTAAAATGAAGACGACCAGTAACAATGTGGGGATGCACTCCAACCGATTCGGCAAATTGAAGAAATTCCTCTCCACTGGGAGTACGATTACGTTTTTTCTGTTCCTCTGCGCGTAAGCGGATGATTTCCCATTTATCAGGGGGGATCAGAACGTCTGCCGCGAAATTGTTTGCCGCTTGTTCCTTTGGATCATCAGATGCTTGAGGTTCTTCCACTAAATCAACATCTCTAAAATATCCCTCCGAAACGATATGACCCAGTTCGTGCAGCAAAACGAACCAGAATTCATCAAGCGTTTTTTTGCGGGCTGTCAAGGCTATTACCGGATGGGATTTATCCGCCCAGAAAGCTGCGCCATCCACGGTAGTTCCCTTTAATGGTGGGTGATACATTACTGTGACACCAAGGTTGCGAAGAAGTCTCACTGCACGAAGTGGTCCTGTATCGGGATCAAGTGTCAATCCCGGAACTTCTTCATAAAAATCATCAAGGAATTCCGGCTGGTATTCGGGGAGATTGCTGATTGAATCGTTTGCAATCCTACGAGCAGAGTTCGCCCAAATTGCCAAAGCCAGGCGATCCTGTGGTTGACGATGAGTACGCAAAGCTGCCGTTCTGAGATTATGCAGTTCGGGCTCTAATAGATCATTGATAGTTTTGGCAGTAGTAAGCGACAACACCTCCTCAAGGAGATTCTCTGCGGTTTGTGCGCCATTCACCATTTTCAGTTTGATCGCTTGAGTGAGTGATGGTATCCGTTCATGAAGTGTGCGTTTCAGTTCAATCTCTTCGTATAACGATTTTCCTTCAGCTCGGTCACGTTCAAAGTCAAACTGTAACTTCATCCAAAACAATGGATCAGCGCCTAATGCTAATGACAGTTTCCGTGCCGTTTCATCAGTAATTGCAGCCTTATTATTCAATAATTGAGAGATATGTTTCTCGCTTATGCTCGTTACTTCCGCGAGTGTTGACTGATTCCATCCCTTCTCATCCAGAAAATCATAGATGAAATCAGCGGGAGGTAGGGCTATTGCAGGATTGAAGTTCTCCACTCCTGTTGATTTTCGCATCAGCTTGCGTACATTGCGAAGATTATTCTTCCGGTTTCCAGCCATCTTTCAGTCTCTTTTTTAACTCTTTGTAATGTTTCTCATCTATCATCTGATAAATTACAAATACCAGTGGTTCATTATCCGGCAATGATGGTTCGATCTCTTTACCTGTTTCATGATCAAATTCTTGTATAGTCATTATTAACCTGATCAAATTTTTACCACCCTCCCGAAGATATGCTGAAAAAAACCCGTTGAGATCATCTTGAAGCGGTTCAAAATATGGAGCCCCCAGCGATCGAAGCTCTCCTGAATTTTTCCGTTCTAACAAAGCTTTGGAAACTCGCACAAAGCTTTGCTCTCTCTTGGATTTAGGAGCTTTCTTCCCATTTAATAAAGACCGCCACTTCGCAAGTTCGGTCGAGAGTACGATCCGAACCATCATATCTCCTTCAATAAAATAAGAAAATCACAGCTCAAAGTCAACTTCATATTTACCTTAAGGTAAATGTCAGAAAAATCTCTATATGCCGAGTAAGCTTTTTATTCGAATTATTCTCTATGCAAGTTAACAGATATTATTGGTAATTAATATACTTTCCATGAAAATATAGACAAATCTATTTGAGGGCTAAATCAATTTTAAATTTATTTTTAAGATCCAAGAATAGAGATGTTTAAATCAGGTAATTCAACATCACTAAGTCAAGCAGTCCTCTTCAATTTTTGATCTATTCTCTCTTTCAGGAATATCAATATTCAATTAGAAATTAGAAATTATGAATTATGAATTATGAATTTAAAAGTATAATCAAGGCATGAAGAGCCAAAGTTTTTCTTTGTGCTTTCCTGCTTTTTAAAGGCATGTACAAACTTGCAAATTGAAACAAGATACTGTACATTTAGATATACTGATATCTGTACAGGAAAATGTCTTGTTTACATACTCGATCACTGATGCAAGGGCGCAGTTTGCCGATTTGGTTCGTAGCGCCAAAAAGGGAGTTGTGCGAATTACCGACCGGAATAGACCCACGGTGGCGATACTGGATTGGGAGGCGTACGAGTCGATGATGGAGACTCTTGAGATACTTTCTGATCCTGATTTTATGGAGAATCTTCGAGAGGCGGAGAAGGACATGGGTGAAGGACGACTCGTTGACTGGGAAGATGTAAAACGTGACCTGGGACTCTGAGGGTGGCATACAAGATCGTCCTAACCGTACAGGCGCAAAAAGCGTTAAAGAAGATCCGGAATCGAATTACACTCGAACAGATCGCTGATGTTATTGAGTCGCTGGCAGAAAATCCTCTTATGTCAGGAAAACCTCTTCGTGGTTCTTTGTCCGGTTATCGTTCGATTCGGGCGGCACGACAAAGATATCGAATTATTTACAATGTCATCGAAGATAAAATTATTGTCCAGGTAATCATGATTGGGATTCGAAAAGGTAAAGATAGTGACGACATCTACCAGGTTCTCCAACGCATGATCAGAACCGGGAAAAAGCCGGGGGAGTGATTGGACTCAAGCTGCTAAGTTATTGCGAAAGACTTTTTAAATTCAGAATTAGTTATTCAATCTTGAAGTAAGGCTTGTGACACCTCTAATTGATTACTATTTTATACCTTTCTTGTTCAAGAAGACTCCAAGCATATGCCCAACTACGTAATAGGCGTCGATCTCGGCGGAACAAAAGTTGAAGCCTGCCTGATGGATTCTGATCGTAATATCCATACACGTAATCGTGCGCCCTCCGAACCCTCCCTGGGACTCGACCAGGTTATAGATAATATTACAAAGGTTATCGAAACTGCCGCATCAGGACAGGAATTCTCTGCTATAGGAATGGGAACTCCTGGAACTTATATACCTTCTGAAGACAAACTATATGGATCACCACATACTCCAATCTATGAAACTCCCGGATTCATAGGACTACTTAGAAGCAGGCTTGATGTCCCCCTGGTTATCGAGAATGATGCTAACTGCCTGGCATTAGCGGAATATTATGCTGTCTGCTTGGGGAAATATAGTCATATCATGGCTGTCATTATCGGCACCGGAATGGGTTACGGTCTAATACTGAATGATAAACTTTACAGGGGCGCCAGAGGCGGTGCCGGTGAGATCGGTCATACAAGTATCGACCTTAACGGCCGGCTGTGTGAATGTGGACGACATGGTTGCGCTGAAGCATATCTATCCGGATCAAGCATACGCAAGCGGTATCGGGAATTAGGCGGAAAAGATCTTGAAGCAGCGGAAATATACAAGCTATACCAGGTATGTGACCAACCAGCAATGAAAATATTTGAAGAAAGTTGCATGATAATGGGAGAACTATTTGCTAACATTATCAATGCTCTCGACCTGCAGGCAATAATACTCGGAGGAGGTGTGTCCAACATCCCGCTCTGGTATGAAAAAGTTCCTCAATACCTGGAAAGGTCGATCTTTGGCCCCCCACGTGATAAAATCCCTATTTTAAAAGCAAAGCTGGGTGATTCTTCCGGTGTAGCAGGTGCGGCGTATCTGGCGCTTCGAGAGATTGGTGCATTGGAATTCTGAATAGATTGGCGTTGTACTCGCTGAAACCGGGGCTGCAAGCTGAAAAACAAGTGCATAATTCATGTCCGTCATAATGAGACGAATCTGTTCCCTCCCAAAGTCGAAGAATATATGTAAAACAACATTGCATCTCTTACGATAATTCTTTTACGTATAACATAAAAAAATCCTTGACAATCATAAAACTATTTCATATCTTATGTCATGGCTATTATTGTAACATTAGATATCATGCTGGCAAAGCGAAAGATGAGACTCAACGATTTGTCGGAAAGAATCGGTATATCGGTGACGAATCTTTCTCTCCTGAAGACCGGCAGGGTAAAAGGAATTCGATTCAATACTCTTGAAGCGATTTGCCGGGAGCTGGATTGTGAGCCTGGTGATATACTGGAATATGCTCCGGATTATGTGTGATTCCTGGTTTCAATTATCCTAAAACCTGGAGATTATTTGGAGACAGGATTGGACTTTTTTATTTTGGGAGATTTTTATTATGTCTGAAGAGAGATATGAATTAGCGGGATGGTTAACCGTTGCTTCTGTTGGTTTGATGATCCTGGGTTCGGGTTTGGGTGTTGTACAGACTCTTATCGGGTATTCAAACATGATTTTGGTGCCAGTTCTGGCAATTACTACAATAATCCAAACCAGTTTTTCAGTTTACGCTGTTATATGGTTCAGGCGTCTCCTGAACAGACGGTTTGATTTCCATGCTGTTGATACGCTTATCACACTGCTTATCATCGCTCAGGTTCTTTTAACATTTGTATCGATCTACCTGCGCAGCTTACCAATGGCTGCAATGGATGGTCACATGGAAAAGAAAGAAGCGTTAGCACTAATCATTCCCGCTTTGATTACGCTTTGTTCGGTAGCTTTTCCTATGGCGATAGTAGGAATTGTTTTTGGAATAAGGATACTGCGGCTTAACGATACCCTGTTTGGATACTTGAAACCCCTCGCTTATACACAGATAATTGGTAGCAGCTTAATATTGACTTTCTTTCTCGCCCCGATTGGAGGGCTTGTTCTGATGGCTGGTGAAATCTTCCAGGCGTTGATTTTGATTCAGAGCGCGAGGGAGTTACCAGAACCGGAGTTTGTGTGATTAAATTTCACATATTCTCTGTGTAGAACTCATGCCACCGTTGGGCCTGTCAGACCTATGGCGGATTGCCCAACGGTGAAATTTTTAATTACGTATTGTTTGCAGTAGTTTTTATTCCTTTTACAATGAGAGTTTCTCCAAACAATACTGCTTTTGAAAACATTATTTCTTTTATTTCTTTGTTTATTTTAGATGTTCCTTCTTTTCTGCCTGACCTATTGTAAATACTGGAGGTTATTAAATAGGACAGAGGTATGAATAGAGTATATATCCAACTTACAAATTTTATTCTATTTGTGGTTACTTTTTGAATTTGTAATCCATTCGTATGCAACATATACCTGATTTCCGGAAACGAAATCATTCCAATATGATGCAAGGGATTAGGATTGTTTTCATCTAACGGTGAATTACATTTATGGTGATGTCCGGATATAAACCATCTCCATCTTGACCGTAAAGAACTGATATTGGGGGTCGAAATAATAAACTCGCCATCCACCTTTAAAATTCTATTTACTTCTTTAACGAAATCAAATTGTTTATTAATATGTTCTATCCCATCGATACAAACCAGTACATCAATGGAGTCATCTTCTATTGGAAGAATATCATTCATATCCCCAACTACAAAATCTTTATGGTCGATTTCCATAACATTTTCAATATCAACTGCTGAGACATTTTTGTATCCGTTATCTATTAGCCTGGAGATGAAAGCTCCTGATCCACATGGAATATCGACGATTTTAGAATCTTTGGTCTTACTAATCAGGTTGAGTACTGTTTCATGTGTGTTTTTTGAAGTATTTATAGAAATACCTTTGTAATTCCTTCTCATACTCTCCTCATTTTATCGGAAAGAACTGCGTAAGCAATGCAGCGTTATCGCATTGTGACATTGGATTGTTGACTAAGGATCCATCATAGCAATTTTAATTCTATATAATCAATAGAAATAGCATCCATCTCCGTGTCTGGCTGAAAGTATTGCAGCACCAGCATGCCTCCTTTTTCATATACAATTGACATGTCAAATATTTCGAATTTTTCCACAATATCTCCATTCTTCATTTGCAGTTTTATCTCATAGCCTCTCTTATATTTCAATCTTTGTTTTAATCTATAATTTTCCTTGATGTTTGCAGGTTCACTATCAAGAAGACTTTTCTCTGACTCTGTGAGGTAACTGAATGATTTAATGTTATAAATTTTTTCTATGTTCTTGACCATGGTGCTATAGCCATGACTCTCAACCTTAATACTATTATCAGGCTTTATATTATGACTGGCATTTGAACCTATTTCTGTAAATCTGAATAAGGCGTTTGTCATTATAGTTCCATCATTTTTATAGATGTCTGCTTTCCAAAAATATTCGTAATTGTCATAAGTAACAAAATTATACCCATTGTAATTCCAGATTTTATAAAGCTGTTTTGGTTTCTCTTCTTCTTGCCCGGCATGGCATCCTGCAAGAAGCAGAATCACAAGAAAGTATCTGAATAATTTCATCTTCGTCTCCATTTATTTTTTTAGAATATACTTTACTGAAGGTTGGAAATAAACTGCATTGAATTCTGTTTTGAATTTTCTAATATGCGCTTGAAATCTCGCGGGGAATGCTCTTGATGATTTAGTAAATAAAATCCTTTGAAACCTTGTTTTTCCGTTAGCTGTTAGATTAACATAACGGGGCTTTGAACAATCGACATCCGGGAGGGATAATTAATATCAGTAGTACCATAAATGCAAAGTTTGACCGGCTAATGCCTTTTGCCGTGGCAGCATTAGCTGTTATTGCTGCTCTTGTTTATCATTACCTGGCACGAGTAGCGGGCTTGCCGTTTCTTCTGAACCTGGATGACGGGTATATTCATGTCAGGCTTGCAGCCAACTTTGCTGAGTTCGGGAAGATTGGAATAAATCCCGGTGAAGGTGGGGGGGGGAGCAGTTCGCTTCTCTGGACGTTCATCCTGGCATTGGGGACAGTGCTTGGTTTTGCAACCGACAAGTTCGCCTGGTTCCTTTCACTTTCGGGCCTTGGAGTTGCAGTCTGGGCGGCTGCACGAATCTCATCTGCTCTTCTTCCCACATGGTTAAGTATCATAGCATCAATCACTGTAGCTATCTCCGGTCAATTAATTACCACAGCGCTTTCCGGGATGGAATCAACGTTTTATCTCGCATTTGTACTACTGACCCTCGATAGCTTCATTCGCAAACGAATCATCGCCACTACTCTCTTCAGTGCAATCGCCGTCCTGCTTCGTCCTGAATCAGTGTTTATCGCTCTTGCAATATTCGTATCCTCCATGTTTTCAGGACAAAGTGATCCATTGGAAAACGGTAGAAGTAAACGACTTACAATTCTGCCGTTTGTATCGGCGATTGTTGCAGGAGTCTTGTCATATACCTTGCTGACCTGGCTTGGCGAAGGAGCGCCGCAAACTCTTGCGGCGAGGCGCTGGTTGATCGGGCTTGATCCGTCATTTGGGGCTAACCTCAGCCGGAACTTCGCAGGTGCGATACGATGCCTGGGACTTCTCAACGTAAGGATTACCGATTATGTCGGTCCCGGTCATGGACTTGGAATTATATGGAGTATTTTAGTTTATGTCCTGGCGGGATTCGCCGTGATAATGACATTCAGAAAATTCATTTTATGGCGCACTATCAGTATTTTCCTCTTTTTTCACCTGATGTTTTACCTGGTATTATTACCTGTTCCAGGGCATTTCGGCAGGTATTTCGCTCCACTCTGGGCGCTTGGACCACTCCTGGTTATGCAGGGATGGTTAACTGCAAGGCAGTACTTGCGAGATTCGAGAATGATCCAGGTATCCACCTATGTCCTGGCATTCATCATTCTTGCCAACCTGCCTCAACTTTGGAAATGGGCCAAATGGCATGTTGATACTGTAAATCACCTTGACCGCATCCATTATTCGATGGCGAAAACAGTTCGTGACCAGGTTCCGGCAGGAGAGACTATCGCGGTCTTCGATGTCGGACTGATGGCATGGATTGGTGGTCACCGTATTGTTGATGTAGCCGGCCTGACCGATCCTGAAGGTCTCGAAGCTCTTAAACAGCACCGGATAACCGAACTGCTTGTAGAAAAAGAAATCAGGTATATTATTCTGCCCGAAGGAGAGGGCGTTCAGAGGTGGGTTCTCGCTCAAAGGGTTGGAATACCTGTTCAAATGTTGCATGAAATACACCGGCTTACATTAGGCACAAAGTGGTTAGATCACATTATGCCTACCTTGGTAGCTATGCGGGCGATGGGTTTGTATGAGTTCCGTCCTTCGATGAAAGAGTAGTAGTACACTGTCAAATTTGTATCGAGGAGTAGATCCCATCAATTGCTATTTGGTGAAATAAAGAAATCCATATCTTGATGATTATTGTTTTTCGTTATTTTTTTTATTCGCCTCTTCATACATACCGCTGTTGTCTCCTTCCTGAGAATTTCACTTGCCAAAACAGTGCTGAATTTTGTTATTTTCTTTTTCCCCCCGGGGATAATAACAGTACAAAAAGATAGTGAAATATAGAATTAGAACGAGGAGACAGGGATGAAGATTGCTGTATTGGTAAAACTGGTTCCCGACAGCGAGGCTCAGATCAAGCTGAATGCTGATAAGAGCTGGATTGAGACCCGTGATATAAGCTGGGTAATGGGACCTTACGATGAGTATGCCATTGAAGAGGCATTGAAGACCGCCGGTGACAAAGGCGGCGAAGTGACTGTTATCAGTTATGGCGACGAGCAGGCTGTTGACGGATTACGCAAAGCCCTGGCGATGGGTGTTCATAATGCAGTTCGGGTAAAACGTGAAGGCGAACAGGACTTGCTGGGGACAGCTAATGCCCTGGCGGAAGCATTAAAGGATAATGGCTACGACTTGATTTTCACCGGGTTTAAAGCAAATGACGACGATTGCGCCGCAATCGGGACTATGGTTGGAACACTGCTTGATATACCTGTGATTACCGAGGTTTCAAAACTGGAAGTAGGCGAAGGCAATGTACGTGCCGAACGCGATATCGAAGGTGGACGTGAAATTATCGAAGCGTCAATGCCCTGTGTTATCACCGCTCAAAAGGGATTAAACGAGCCTCGATATGCGTCATTGAAAGGCATTATGATGGCGAAGAAGAAACAGATCGAGGAAGTCGTAGTCACTCATACAGAATCCCGTATCGAAATGGCAGGTCTGAATTATCCACCAGAGCGAGCAGCGGGCAAAGTAGTTGGCGAGGGCGCGGAAGCAGTCCCCGAATTAGTGAGATTGCTACGTGAAGAAGCAAAAGTAATCGAATAGAAAGGGGGATATGATGAGTGTATTAGTTTATGTTGAAACCCGTGACGGTGTAGTTAAGAAAGCCGGTATCGAGGCATTAAGCGAAGGTAAAAGAATCGCGGCAAAACGTGGTACTACCACCGCTGCACTGCTGGTGGGAACAAATCTTGACGCAGGG
Source organism: Candidatus Electryonea clarkiae (assembly GCA_030765455.1). Taxonomy (GTDB): domain Bacteria; phylum Electryoneota; class Electryoneia; order Electryoneales; family Electryoneaceae; genus Electryonea; species Electryonea clarkiae. The sequence goes on from JAVCCM010000049.1 coordinate 40,337, forward strand.
CTGGAAGAAGTCAAGAAAATTGGTCCCGATAAGATATTTGTTGTAGTTAATGCAGAACTTTCCAACTACCAGGCTGAGGGATATCTCGCTGCCGTAAAAAATGCTGCCGAGGATTTTGGAGCCAATGTAATCATGATGGGCACCACCTCTTTGGGACGTGACCTTGCGCCAAGGATTGCAGCAAAAATGCAGGTAATGTTGATTCCCGATGTTATAGCTATAAATGTCGAGGACGATGGCAATATAGTAATGAGCCGCCCGGTTTATGCAGGAAAAGTAATTTTAGACATAAAGAGTGTTGCATTCCCGGTAGTCATTTCGACCCGTCCGAATATTTTCGATGTTGAAGAGGGTGATGGTGCATGCGAAAGAGTCGATCTGTCACCGGAATTCTCATTAATGTCAAAAGTGATTGAGGTCGTTGCGAGCGAAGGCGGGAAACTGGACGTAACCGAAGCTGACCGTATTGTAGCCGGTGGTCGAGGTTTAAGAGAATCGGATAACTTCAAACTGGTCGAAGATCTTGCAGACGTTCTCGGAGCTGCTGTTGGAGCGAGTCGTGCAGTCGTAGATTCTGACTGGCGTCCCCACAGCGAACAGATCGGGCAGACAGGAAAAACCGTGGGTCCGACACTATACTTTGCAGTTGGAATTTCAGGTGCGGTACAGCATATGGCAGGAATGAAAACCAGCAAGGTAGTAGTCGCCATCAACAAAGATGCCGACGCTCCAATCTTCAAAGCCGCCGATTACGGAATCGTAGGTGATGCGATGGAAGTACTGCCTGCTTTGATCGAGGAATTGAAGAAGTAGAGTAAAGCCTTTATATGATTTATTTTTAGAGTGCGCAAGCCATGCTTGCGCCTTTTTTATGTGTATATTAATAAAGCTTGTTATAGAGAAGCAGTCCTTAATACAATCAAACGATTTGTCAAATTTCTTAAATCCTGTAAGGATGATATGATATTAGCCCACGCTTTTAAGCGTGGGACTATGAAATAACCCAATGTACAGTCCGGCATCTGCCGGACGGCTGATTCGATTACATAAATGCTTTGCTGCATCAGTCGTCCTTACAGGACTTGATCTTCTGATTTACCTGAACCCATACTTAAAAGTATGGGCTAAATTCAATAGTCCCTTCGGGACAGACGATACAATTATTGGAAAGATATGGCGAATGAAGATGAAATAAACCCTGTAGAAAAAGCAATGTTAGATACAAAAATCGTATCCAACGCACTCGCAAGAGCTGTAAGAAAAGCCTTGATTTTTCACAAACAGACCGGCAATCCGATATATACTATGCGTGATGACAAAGTCGTAAAGATTGAAGCTGAAGATATAAAGATATTCGATTTGGATGAAGAATGAAGTAGTTCACTTTCGCCGAAAGTGAATCAATATTAGTGTTCAAAATCATATCAATCCTGTCCAGATAGTAGCAACCTCTAATAGAAGGATATTATATTCTAAGTATTAACATTTGTAAGACAGTAAAGATCAAAATAGATAATCGAGGTGCAAATGCTTACCGAATACATACAAGCCGCAATGCAAGAAGCGCATTATGAACTAATGGAAGACGGAAATTTTTTTGCTGCCATCGAGCCTCTAAAAGGCTTATGGGCGGACGGAGACACCCTCGAAGAATGCCGGAAAAACCTGCGCGAAACACTTGAGGACTGGTTATTTATCAGCATCAGGGAACGCATGGCAATTCCCGAAATGGGAGGGATAAAAGTTGAAGCTAATCGTGAATTAGCCAAGGATACCAATTGAATCCGGTATCACGCAAAGGGCTGATTCGCCGAATGCGTAAATTTGGGTTTCTATCAGATCTCCACTACGTTCAAGACCTGACAAAACAAAGTAAAAGATATTGTTTATTTTGGGGATACGGTGATCCCAAGCTACACTACTGAATATGTTCAAATGATAATTTGAAGGAATACTTCATTAGGGATAGATTTGGTATTGCTCGTGCTGCGAAAATTATACGTGGATGGAAATCACCTGCGACCAATATACCACGAAGAGGCTTTTCTTCCGTTTCGCCAAGTGAGCCCATATAAGCTAAGATTTGAGCTATAGCATCAGGAGATGCAGTACCTGCTTTGAGCTCTATGACAACAATAGCACCTTCTTTGTCTTCAGCAGTAATGTCGATTCTACCAGCATTTATCTTTCGTTCCTTTCCATCGTCTATTATCTTCAATCCTTGCTCAAGATGCCCTATGTTAGATCTGAGAGCTGTTTGGAGATCGCGTTCAAGTCTGAATGTTGTCTCATATGCATCGATAGCATCAATAGTTTCTGATATTTCGGCGTAAGTACCCCGTGTCAAATGAGCCTTTATTGCTCGCACTGTTCTAGGGGATACATTGGCTAGTTCGGATATCTCTTCACTATTCTTTCCTTCATTAAGAAAAGTAATAATCTGGTCCTTTTGTTCTTCTATTAGGACACTCATTTGTATTACTCCTTCGTTACTAAAGACTTTATAATGTTAAACTAACGATATTATTTTTCGGATGGATTGAAGCATTTGACGTAGCTCATTATTACCTTAAGTCAATAATGATATAGCGTAATAATTACCAAAAGGATCACGAGATAGGAGTATCACTCTGTCTTTTAATGTACAAAGAATAACCACATTGCAACCAGCGACGCTCCACCTATACCGTTAATTGCTTTCTTCACATCATTGATCGTTGCGATCCTGGAACCTTTTGAGTCCTTTACGATTTTACCGTCGAATTCGCCTACTCGTCTTCCACGGGCATCCTTTAAATACTTCCCGTCAATGACCCCAATCCTTTTTCCCTTTGCATCTTTGATGTGCTTACCGTCGAGAACTCCAACCTTTAAGTTACGCTTGTTTCTAAGTTCTTTTCCATCGAATTTGTAATCAGCCATTTTGTTACTCCTCAGTAAACGTAAGACTCCTCTTGTCAGGAAATTATGTCAATTTACCCCGGAATAATAACATGCAGGGATTGCAATTTCATCATTAAATATACTCTTATCAACTATATACTTGCGGTGAACTGTAAAGCTAAACAGTTATTTACAATAACGATTCAATATCCCAAAGATGACGATTTTTCCTTTATCATTAAATATAGAATCCATTTTCAATCTAAAGATTTCTTAATCCATATTTTTGTAATTTTATCATTTGATAATGAATAACCCAATAAATAAGATACATTTAGATATACATCATTTCTCTTGCCAATATCGCCATATAGGGTATGTAAAACAAATGTCCTATTCTTTGTGTTAAATTTATTGAGATGACCAATTCTATAACATTCTGCTAATTTATATCCACCTTGATAAATCGAGAGGTCGCCACCTTCATCGAACTCCAACAAGTATGCGTAAGTGTCTGAGCCAGGGTAAGTAAGAAACCAATGTGTTCCCTTAAGGGCATGTCTCAATTTTCTTGCGTCCGCAGTTTCAAAAATGCAAACGAAAATTAGAGAAAAGATTGAAGCGATTGTGATAAGAAAAACAATGCTTTTTCTGCTCTTTTTTTTCACATGATTGTGATCATTAACGTTTCCAATTTTCGGATATGATACATCGTCTTTGATAGAATTACCCATTGACAGCTTTGCCTCTAGGGAATCAGGTATTTCATCAAAAGGTGCACCGCAGACTGAACAGTATTTCTTGTCTGTGCTTTCGTAAGTTCCACATTCAGAACATTTAGTTTTTGTCGGTGCTCCACAGTGGGGACAACTTTTTGCTTTATCACTGACTTGCCCACTACATTCAGTACACTTAAACAGAGCCATGACAATTTCCCTCGTTCTTGCTTAATAAAAACATAAAATTAACGAGTTGCTGCAAACATTGAAATGATTATAACACTGATTGATATAATTAATAATATCAGACCAAACAAGGTTGTTTTTCTTTCCGCTTTCTTTATGGCTTCCTCTTTTTTTCTATCCTTTTCAGCTTTTTCTTCAGCTCTAATTATTTCAACTTCTTCTTCAGCGCTGATTTGCTGCTCAATAATAAATCCACAGTGAGGACAATTTGGTGCTTTATCGCTAACTACACCAGCACATTCTGGACAAGATATCAAAGCCATGAAGTCACCTATATTTGATTTTCTGCATTCTCATAGAAATGATACTGATGATCCTTATTCTTGATTCTTGAGAATAAAAGATATTCCATTTTAGATTTGGGGTGCTCGTTAACTTTCACCAGTTTTTAAGTTGCTACTTTTCAAAAAATATAAGAGGAAACATTATAATTATCAACGGCAATCTTGTGTATCATGAAATACTGATTTGCTTTCAAATGGTTATGTTTAGAGTCCACGCTTCAGCTTGTGCACGCTGAAGCGTGAACTCTAAACTTTTTCTTGTTTGCGGCAATCCAATATTTGCAATATACCGGAATGTTTGATAGATTATTAGAAAATTCAGGGGATTGATATTGCTAAATTCCAGAGTTCTAATAGTCGGTAAAACCTTGGCAGGGAACGGGCATTGTCTTGGAGGATTAACGCCGAAAGGTGAAGCGTTACGTTTGTTACCTCCTGACCATCGTTTCTGGGATATGTATAATAATTATTGCATTATTTAACAGGAAATACTTGTATGCTTTACCGTGTATTTCGCGCAAAACCGCAAAGTCGCAAAGAAAAAATCCTGTGTATCCTAAATATCCTTGTATCCTGTAATCTTTTGGATTTGGCTACCGGGGGATTGCTTCATTCTTCGCAATGACGGTTTTTTGTCGAGTGAAACTATGGAAATAACTCTCTTTTAGCCTATCCTGATTTACTTTTCCTGTTTTATATTAGTCACTTATGAAATATATTTCCCGAGACAAGAGAATAACATCAATATTTTGACATTTCACAAGGATTTCGATGCGGGATTTGGATATAGTACGACGTAAGGCTGATCATTTGCGAATTGTTGCTGAGGGTGAGGTGGAGCATCGGGAAGGCACACTTCTGGATGAAATCCACTTAGTACACCAGGCGTTGCCGGAAATCGATCTTGATGATATAGATACAACTACAGAGTTTTTCGGGAAAACCCTGAAGCATCCTTTTATGATCACCAGCATGACTGGCGGGGCGGATTACGCAGAAAACCTGAATCGGGCAATTGCGGAGGCTGGTGCGAGGCTTGGAATAGCGGTCGCTTTGGGCAGCCAGCGTGTAATGCTTGAGCATCCTGAACTTAGCAGTGATTTCCAGGTACGCAATTATATCCCCGACGGAGTCCTTCTTGGCAATATCGGAGCTGTCCAATTGAAGGAATATAGTCCGGATCAGATTGCTGAGGTGACAAAACAAATCGAAGCTGACGGTATGTGTGTTCATCTTAATCCTGCGCAGGAAATTGTCCACGGCGAGAAAGGACAGCAGGATTACAGCGGTCTGCTTGATGCTATTGCACGGCTTATTGACAGAATGAATGGGCAAGTCCTTGTAAAAGAAACCGGTGCGGGAATATCTCCGGAAACAATAGTAAAATTGAAGTCTATTGGAGTGCCATATATTGATGTGTCCGGATCGGGGGGAACGTCATGGACACGTGTAGAGGCATACCGAACTACAGACAAACTGCATGAAAAACTCGGAATGACCTTCGCTGATTGGGGAATTCCCACAGCTTTTTGTACCTTGGCGGCACGTTCTATTTGTAAAGAGAGTGTTTGTATCATATCTTCGGGAGGTTTGCGTAACGGTCTGGATGCCGCACGGAGTATTGCGGCAGGTGCAAATGTAGCTGGATTTGCGCGTCCGGTTTTGCTTGCGTTTTTGGAAAAAGGTGCCGAGCGGATTACCTCATGGTTTGAAGAAGTTATCGCTGAATACCGTTCTGCAATGTTTCTGTCTGGAGCACGGAACAATGAGGAGCTTCATAGAGTTCCACGCATGTACACAGGAAAACTACTTGAATGGCTAAATTCATATGAAATATATGATAGGGTAAAGGTTTGAACGAGAAGTCACAAATAAAAGCTCATAAGGGCTTATCTAAAGATCAGGAAGTTTCTTCCAGGATTCCTGGTTTTTACCGTCTTCCGGTTGAGAGGAGACTGGTATATCTTGCGCGTAGCTTTAACCTGACAGATGAGCAGGTTACACAATTGCGAGATGGCAGGACACTTCGTGTAGAACATGCTGTAAACATGGTCGAGAACGCATTTGGTGTTTTAGGCATGCCGTTGGGACTCGGTTTGAACTTCCTGGTTAACGGTCATGATTATCTCGTCCCCATGGTGATCGAGGAAGCCTCAATTATTGCAGCAGCCTCAAAAGCAGCGTTAATGATTCGTAAGGGCGGCGGATTCCATACTGAAGTCGATGAACCGGTCATGATCGGGCAAATTCAAGTGCTTGATTTAGACGATCCGGTTAGAGCAGCACAAATATTGAATGAGCGCAAAGAAGAAATTATTGAACAGGCTAACCTTTCCTGTCCCCTGATGGTACAGAGGGGCGGTGGTGCTTTTGATATTGAGACACGGATTTTTGAAGCTGAGAATAATCATCAAGCAATGCTCATCGTACACTTGTTGTACAACGTTCAGGAGGCGATGGGTGCCAATTCAGTCAATTCCGCTTGCGAAGCTGCAGGTCCGGTTATCGAAAAAATAACGGGTGGACGAGTAAATCTACGTATACTTTCAAATCTTGCAGATCATAGAATAGCAAAAGCAGAGTTCTCGCTTCCTTATAAATATTTAGCAACAGATTCCATGAGTGGGGAAGAGGTCGCCGGTCGCCTGTTAGAAGCAGATAGAATGGCGTGGGTTGATCCCTATCGTGCCACTACTCACAATAAAGGCATTTTTAACGGTATTGGTGCAGCGGCGCTTGCGTTAGGGCAGGATTGGAGGGCTATTGAAGCCGGCGGTCATGCTTATGCTGCCCGTGACGGACAATATCGCAGCCTTACCAGGTTCTCTATCGAAGGTGATTCGCTTAAAGGTGAAATAAAACTTCCTCTCCAGGTAGGGTGGGTAGGTGGAGCAGTAAACTCGCATCCCGGATTCAAGATACTCCGTCAGATCAGCGGTGTACAGAATTCTAAAGAACTTGCCAGCCTGCTTGCATCAGTTGGACTTGGTCAGAACTTCGCAGCATGCCTGGCTTTAAGCACTGTAGGAATCCAAAAAGGACACATGGCTCTTCATGCTCGAAGTATTGCCCTCAGCGTTGGCGCTTCCGCTAATGACGTCGAGGAAGTTGCGCAGGAGATGATCAGCCGCAGTAGGGTTCAGGTTGAAGAAGCTGAAAGTATCTACAAAGAGATACTCAAAAAACGAGAACTGCGTAAAAAATTACACCACCGCAAGGAATTGCTTGTCGAGACTTCTTCTCCCGGAAAAGTAGTTTTATTCGGCGAACATGCTACAGTATATAATCTGCCGGGAATAACTGCGGCAATCGACATAAATCTTAATATCCAGATAAGCAGGGACTTGCATGGTCCTCGCTTTTTGAATCCTCATTTCAAACAGCCGTTTGATGTTCCCAAGTCAGACCAGGATATCCGTTTGTTTTCTCGTGCAGTGGATGTCGCTTTATCTTTAAATAAATTGGAACATGAATCTATTGCAATACAGATCGAGTCTGACCTTGTACCGGGAATGGGACTGGGATCATCCGCCGCATTTTCAGCTGCATTATGCAAAGCTCTCCATCTATACAAAGGCGAGGATATCCCTCATTCCTGGAGTGGTTCTCTATTTAATGAAGTCCAACAGCTTGAATCAATATTCCACGGACATCCGAGCGGGATGGATGCTGCCACTGTTCTTTCAGATGGAGTAATCTGGTTCAGGAAAGGTCCGCCGCGCGAGATTCTTCCCATCCGTTTGCGTGAGGATTTTGCTGGTATTATCTGTATGGTTGAACCTGGCGCCCGTACGATTGAACTTGTGAAGCAAGTACGGCGCAGTCGTGATCTCAACAGGAAACGCGTTGACAATATTCTCGATGAGATTGGAACCCTCACCGTTGACGCAGGGATTGCATTAGGAACCGGCGATGTTGAGGAAGTCGGGAAACTGATGTTCCGTAACCATGAATTGCTTGCAAGGCTTGGAGTTTCTACTCCAGCCCTGGATAATTCGGTAGAAAAACTTCTTGATCTTGGTGTTTACGGAGCAAAACTAACCGGCAGCGGCGGTGGAGGTGCGATTATCGCCCTGGTAGATCCGGATATGCATGACGACCTGGTAAAAGAGCTTTCGAATGAATTTGCGATGGTATTTCCATTCACACTGGGAGCATCTTTGTGATCCATCGCGTTGTCGCCTGCGCACACGCTAATATTGCTCTGATCAAATATTGGGGGAAACAAACCGCTCTCGGCAACCTCCCGGCAACTCCTTCAATCTCGCTTGCACTCGATAAATTGTACACCGAAACAATAGTTACACGTGAAGAAAAAGGTGTTGATGAATTTTTTCTCAATGATTCTCCGGTTGAAAAAACGACTAAAGATAGACTCTTAAAATACCTGAATTTTTGGCGCAGCGAATCATTGCTGGATGGTACCTTTTCTGTGCATTCCAGCAACAATTTTCCTACAGGCGCAGGTCTGGCTTCCAGTTCTTCCGGATTTGCTGCATTGGCTACCGCGCTTGGCAAGTTTTCAAATAAGAAACTGAATAGATCTGAATTATCGGTCTTAGCGAGACGTGGCAGCGGATCAGCAGCGAGATCGATTCCCGGTGCTTTGGCTGCATTCCCAGTAAGCGCAAATCCTTCAGCGAGACGATTATTACCTCCTGAGAAAATTTCATGGGGGATGGTAATCGTTGTGGTTAATAACGCTGAAAAAGAAACCGGTTCTTCTATTGGAATGGAACTCAGCCGAAAAACTTCTCCCTATTATAAATCCTGGATAGCCCAGGCACATAAGGACTATCAAAACATCCTTGCCGTCATTAAAAAGGATGATTTCACCAAGGTGGGAGAAATTACTGAAGCAAATGCCCTGGCTATGCACGCCTGTATGATTGCAACACGACCTGCCCTGGTGTATTGGAATGGTGTCACGGTGGATATAATACGGTCAGCTAAACAATGGCGTGAAAATGGTTTGGAAGTATATGCGACCATTGATGCCGGTGCGCACGTCGCTTTACTTGCTCGATTAGATGATTTGAATAAGGTCGCAAAAAAAGCTAAAAAAATAGAAGGTGTTGAAAAAGCAGTCATCTGTAAACCGGCGGGGGGCTCGCGAGTTATAAAATGGGAGTAATTTCTGTAAAAGTCCCGGGTAAAGTGATGATTTCAGGCGAGTACGCTGTACTATATGGCGGTACAGCGATCCTGTTGCCTGTTCCCAAATATATGATTGTATCAGAGAATTATGAACCATCGGATACTGATTATTCTCCCGTGGTAAAATCAGCGTTGTCCTACTTAATTCCAGAGCTTGAAGAATACGAATCGAAATATCCCCTGTCAGGCGTACTCCTTGATAACAGTGAATTCTTTCATACTGATAGTGACGGAAAAACGGTAAAACTCGGATTAGGTTCATCTGCGGCTGAAGCTGTAGGCGTTATTGCCTTGAGATATGAAAGAGCCGGAAAATCCTGGGATGATCATTATGAGTGCATAGCGAAGACAGCGATAGAAGTACATCATAAAGCGCAGGGCGGAAAAGGCAGCGGTGCGGATGTAGCAGCATGTGCTTACCGACGACCAATCAAATTTCGTAAAACAGCAAATGGTTTTGAGGTAGAAACACTGAATCTGAAAAAAAGCAAGTTAGAAGGAAAGATATCTCTTGCATGGACCGGAAAGCCCGCCAATACCCGCGTCATGGTGACAAAATTCGAGAAGTGGTTCGCAAAAGCGCCTATCGAAGATAAATTCCTCTTCGCTGATCTGATGCAAAAAAGTCATACCATCGCTGACGGATTTTCAAAAACAAGTCTAAAATCACTTATTAAGAATCTGGAAGATTACATAGTTGTATTACATCAGATCGCAGAAAAAGCCGGGTTTGAATACATGCTGCCAATACATATTGAAGTATTTGACTGGGCAAATTCAAAAGGCGGTTTTGCCAAACCTACCGGTGCTGGTGGTGGGGATATGATTCTTCTTTTAGGTGATCTACCTTCAGATAGCTTTGATTACACACTGAAGTGTGAACTCTAAACTACGTAATAACTATAGAATTCAAAAAGTATAGAGTTCAACCTTCAGGTTGTTTTTGTCACTCACTAAAGCGAGAACTCCGGAATTAAAGAGACAGCAAATGGATGTCTGGCTGAAAGGCTCTTCCTGAGAGCAAATCAATAGATTTAAAAAGGTCTTGAAGAAAATAATGTGTGGTTTTAAAGGTTGGTAAATAAACTTCAGGCAAAGAATGTCTCGAGGGAGAGGGAAATCTCCGTTTTCCCATTGACTTTACTTATCATGGATGTCCCCCGAATTCATATTGGGTTATGGACAGGTTAAAAGCAGATGATCCAGTGAATGGGGAGACGGTCAGCCTATTTGCTACTCAATAGATCGCTCAAAGATTCCATAACAACATTATCATCTATATAAACACTCGCTACCTTAATAACCCCACCTGGATTTTTCGATTCGAAAACCATATTTCCTGATATTTTGGCACAATACATATCTATAACACTATCCAATACAAATAGATTATTATTGTTTTGTATGGCCCTAAAATGATGATTATTTCTTTCGTAATTGAATATAATTGATCTAGTTACATTTGATCCAATAAAATAGTTTATAAATAATTTCACTAGAATTTCAAGTTGATCGGCTTCGCGCATCCTTTTAAAGGTTGACATTAGGGTCAGCAGAAAAGCTGGATGGTTACCATCATACATGCTACCCTCTACAACACTTTTAATAATTTTGTCATGTTCTTTATCACATTTGACAGCAACTATTTCGTCGTTATGCATCATATTATGCTTATATCCTCTATTTTTCAATATTTCTATTAGTAGATCGTAGTACTCTTTCTTAGCGCAGTAATATTTTAGCATTTCAAGTTTCATCGTCCCTAATTTGAATTCTACAATTTTAACCCCAGGGATGATTACGCTGTCGCTATCGTTAAATTCCGTATCTATCATATCAAGCTTTTCTAGTTGATCAAGTGCACCCCTAAGATACATATCTCCCCACTGGCTGGTCATGCCTCCAATGTAATCTACCGAAAAATCAATCATCCCCTTTTCGCCATTAACGTCCATCGCCCTTTTTCCTTTCCTTAAGTCTTACAATCTTGACAATAAGACCTTAAGCTGCTTTTATACCGTATAATATTGCAATAATGTTATAAAAACGAAACGTAATGCTATTATTTATGAGACAATAGCGACATAATGTCATTCTTTAGTTTATCACTTAGTGATCGTATTCTTGAGGCACTTAAAAGTGAATTATTGCCGCTAGCAAATAATATACTCCTTGACATATTAGAAAATACTAGATAAACAGCCTGCATGTGGTTTTCGTTAATAGCGAATTGAATTACATTGCTTATATACTGATCCTTCAGCATGTATGAAATTATCGAAACCATATTAGAAGCTATGGTGTCCTTTTGTTTATTGCCAATAATAGTATTATTGTTGTTGTGTTTATTGTAATAGTCTTCGTCTATAACTAGCGTCTTGCATATTTCCACAAATCTATCTATCTCTTGTTCACCTCTCAGTATGTTATAAGCTGTGCAGAGATTGCGAACCATGGGATGCAAGCCCTGCAAATACTCTTGGTCGTATGCGAGATCAATGATGGAATAACCGCGTAACACACTTGCTCCCTGGAAAGCATGAGATGCTTGATGGGCAATAAAAGAACCCAAAATGTCTTTGTTTAGCGAGTCCATGTTCAAAATCCTTTAAGTTGTGAAGTAAAAGTAGATATTCTAATGACTACAGTTATCAACAGGTCGTCAATGTTAATATTGCCACTGAAATAGAATGAAAATATTACTAGCAACTGGGACAGGGATAACTGCCGCTGCCATCGCAAACCCAGTATGCCACATATTGAATATAACATAACAGTTACTCCTTTCAAATTAGTCTGAATGAAGTTCACCCCATTAGTTGGACAGCTTAGTCCAAGTTTTAGGTGATAGATTCCACTCTTTTCATGCTGCTTTTTCTTTCGTTTTGGCGTGATAAGCCATGTTTGGCGTGACGCCATTGAGTCCCTGATGGGGACGTTCTTCGTTGTAAAATGTAAGATATTTTCCGATCCCATGCTCAGCTTCACGCATGGTTCCGTAGAGATTAAGATAAACATCTTCGTACTTCAATGAACGCCAGAGCCTTTCGATAAAACGATTATCCATCCAGCGACCTTTGCCATCCATACTGATCCTGATATCGTTCTGCTTCAATACTTCCGTAAACGCTTCACTGGTGAACTGTGCGCCCTTGGTAATTAAGGGGACAATATATCTATTTAATCCGGTTATGTCATTAGCTCAGCCAGTCATTGACAAGAGTGCTGAACATTCGTATATTACTACACACAAGTACAGCATATATACGGAGATAACAATGGCTAAAATATTGTCGTTCTTTGATTTTCA
>JAVCCM010000183.1 GCA_030765455.1 Candidatus Electryonea clarkiae
GTGAAAACAGGGTGTCCTGTCTGAAGTATCAAGGGAAAGTAAACAGGAGCCGTATACGTGAACCGTACGTACGGTTCTGTGAGAGGGATGAGGCGAAGTAGATCACTCCGCCTCACCCTACTCGATTCTTTTCCTCATAGTGGATCAGTTTACATTAAATGATTGATAAAATATGGAGTGCGCAAGCTATGCTTGCGCTTTTATTACGAAAGTCACACTTTCGTGAATGCGAAGCGCGGCTTTGCATATTGAAAGCTGAAACATGGCTTCAGCACTCCAAAAATTGGAAATACTGTCCAGACGAGAGACTATTAGAAGAAAAACATTTAGAAAAATTAACAGACAAAACTTGAACTCAGACGGTAAGAGTAACTACAATATCGAGATCAGAATCAAATTGTTAGAAACAGGAGATGATTTGGATCGAAATGCAAAAAATAAATTTCCCGGTCTGGTATTACTTGACCGTGATGGCACAATTATAGTAGATAAGCATTACCTGTCCGACCCAGATCAGGTCGAACTTTTTGCAGGAGCCGCTGAGGGAATCAGGAAACTGAATGAAATGAACATTCCCGTGGCTGTAGTTACGAATCAGTCAGGAATCGGAAAAGGTTATTTTACTTTGGAAGCGATGCATAGTGTAAATAACCGTCTTCAAAAGATATTGTCAACTCATCAGGCAAGGATCGATGCATTTTATTATTGTCCCGATCACCCTGATGATCATTCAGAGTACCGTAAACCCAACACCGGAATGCTGGAGGAAGCTTCAAGAGAATTTGAAGTTGCTTTGGAAGAGGCGGTGATAATAGGTGATAAAATCTCGGATATTGAAGCGGGTAAACGTGCCGGGGCTGTCAGCATACTTGTTCGTACCGGCTATGGCAAAGAAGCAGAAAAAACAGCTAAGCCTTTTACAAAATATGTGGTAAATAGTATTAAAGAAGCCATAGAGTTGGTTGTAAGTTGGAAGGTCAAGAATAAATAATACTCGATAACATAATTCACTTGAAAAGAACTATCAAAAGACAATCCCTCATTAATGTTTCGGAAGTGTTAGTGGATCAGTTCACATACTTTGGGGTGATCTGTCATTCTCGGGCTTGACCCGGGAATCCACCATTTGCATTGAATTCGAGCATGGATTCCCGGGTCAAGCCCGAGAATGACAGCCCCTCGTTTCACAAGAATTACAGCACGAGATTAACATGGTACACTACTATACAATTTTTTCAACTAATTGTTATCAAAATATATAGAAATAGATATTCCGGGATTATATATTACGAGGACGAGGAGTGCTCCAAGGAAAACAATCTTGACCTTTTGCTAAACAGTGAATAACTTTGGAATTCTTGTGGGCGGTTCTGTAATTTATGTCGCTCGCTTTTTTTATATATGGGGCAGTAGCTCAGTTTTGGTTAGAGTATCGGCCTGTCACGCCGAGGGTCGCGGGTTCGAGTCCCGTCTGCCCCGCAGCTTTTCTTTTCTTCCATGCTTCATTAACGATTGGAGGTGGTAACGATGAGATGGACGCTGTTCCCCATTATATTTTTCCTCACAAATATGTCCTTCGCACAGGACAGCCTGAACGTCACACAAATAGGCAGATTATACTATAATTGGGGACCATATATACATTCGATTGTTGTCTCAGGTGACAATGCTTTCATATCAACCTTATCTACAGGCTTGAGAATCCTCGATATTAGTGATCCGCAAAATCCTTATGAGGTTGGATATTGTGCGGAAGGTGTCAATATGAGAGGTCTTTGTGTAGAAGGCGATTATGTTTATGCCGCAGGAGGTTTTGAAGGATTATTTATTATTGATGTAGGTGATCCGGAAAACCCTGAGATAATTGGGATCTACGACAGCCCAGGGTCTGCAGTCAACGTTTTTATTTCAGGCGATTACGCATATCTCGCTGACGATGGTCCTGGCGTTCGGATAATCGACATTTCAGATCCTACAAGTCCAGAGGAAGTAAGCTATTTCGATCCTCTTTATGAATTTTTTTATGTTATTGTGTATGATAATTATGCCTATATGACAAATGCTCGTTTCGATCTTGACGATGCAGGTGGACTTTACATTGTCGATGTCACAGATCCGACTGATCCCGATGAAGTTGGCTTCTTGGAGACACCACACCACGCCTTAAAAATTGCTTATGTAAACGGATACATATACCTCGAGGACTACATTTCACGTTACCTGAGGATAATCGATGTTTCAGAACCATCCAATCCCTTCTTCGTCGAAGATGCTGATTCTCTCGTCGAAGCTGTTAATATGGCAGTTTCTGGAGACAGAATGTATTTAGCCAGTTCAAGTTTTTTAAAAATCTATGATGTTACCAATCCAACGTCACCTGAGCTTCTCGGAACGATAGAAACTGAACCCTTGGGAGATATCGATGCAGCAGGAGACTATGTTTATACAATTGCTGATTATGGAGTAACTGTATTCAACGTAAACGACCCATCAGACATACAGATTGCAGGAGGTTATCACACAGCGGCAAATCCCTGGGATATGGACATTTCAGAGACCCATGCATTTGTCTCCGATGAAGACGGTATAAGGGTAATCGACTTGTCAGATTGTAGAAATCCGCAGGAAGTGAGCATCTTTGCAGAAGAAGGAAGTCATGAAAAGTTAAAATACTATAATGGCTATCTTTACAGCTCTCATTACGCGGGATTGGTTGTAACAGATGTTTCCGATCCGGAAAATCCAGAGCGAATTACAACTTATGATTCTGTTACCTATGCCGACGATATCGATGTAAATGGGAATTATCTATATAATCTGAGTTTTCGTAGATTAAAAATCATTGACATAAGCAATCCAGGGAATCCTGAGCTTGTAGGTGAGATCGAACATGGTACTAGAAATCAAAGAGTAAGAGTTTCTGGTGAGTATGCTTTCGTAAACAGTAGCCGAACACCATTTACGGTTATCGACGTTAGTGATCCTTCATCACCAGTTGTTACTGAGACTCTTGACGAAATCGGTCGAGGCATTGGTCTGGCTGTCTCAGGTGACTACGTATATGCTGCAAATTGGGACACTACCGGCATATATACATATATCGTGATCATGCATTTTGATGGAGAATTAGAAGTAGTCGGAGAAATTCAAGTTGAGTCAATTCAATACAATCTTGTTGTTTCAGGCAATTTTCTTTTCTCCACTGGTGTGGATGGCAAAATACTTGTAATTGATATCAGCGATCCAACCGATACAGGAATTGTCGGTTATTATTATACTGGTGAATATTCGAATTATACCAGTATCAAAGCAATCGGTGATTATGCCTTCTACATGGATGAAAAAGCTACACTGAGAATTTTCGACTGTTCTGAAGCAACCGGTGGACAATCGGTTCAATGGAATGAATTATCAAAAAAACCTGATGACTTCACCATTATGTCTGCCTATCCGAATCCATTCAATTCATCATTAACGATCTCATATAACATACCGGCAGAAGGAGTAGTATCAATTTCAATCATGAATGTCCTTGGTCAGCAAATATCAAGAAGTGAATTTTGGTCTCAACCAGGTATAAACAGATTTTCTTTATCTGAACATCAAAATCACCACAACATGGCAAGTGGTAATTATTATATGCTTTTACAGCATGATGGAATTCGAAAGATACGGAAATTCACATTGTTGAAATAATTTACTCAAATCATTGTTGCTCTTAGTGCCATTAATGTGAAAGCATCTGTTTCACATATTCGCCATGAATTATATTAGCAAGAGTGTGAACCTCAGCAATAAAACGTTGAGGCTTCTTTACGTCTGATTGTATCTATAACATACTTGTACAGGAGATAGAAATGAGTAAGGTAACATCCAAAGACTGCATCGAAAAAGAAAATAACTGCGGAGCGCATAATTATCATCCCCTACCGATTGTGATAGCACGCGGTGAGGGTGTCTGGGTCTGGGATCCGGAAGGCAACAAGTACATGGATTGCCTTGCCAGTTACAGCGCACTGAACCAGGGTTATAATCATCCGAAAATCGTAGAGGCTGCCCTGGAACAGATCAAAACCGGTGTAACACTAACCAGCCGTGCGTTTTACAATACCAGGTTAGGAGATTTCCTTAAACTGGTTTGTGAATTGACAGGTCACTCCCGTTGCTTACCCATGAATACCGGCGCCGAAGCAGTGGAGACAGCGATCAAAATGGCGCGAAAATGGGGCTATGAGAAAAAAGGCATCCCAGAGGGCCAGGCGGAAATTATTGCATTTGCAGGAAATTTCCACGGTCGCACCAATATGGTGATCAGTTTCTCTTCTGATGAGGACTATCGCAAAAATTTCGGTCCATTTACTCCCGGCTTCAAAATAGTTGAATTCGGAAATTTTGACAGTTTCAAAGACGCTGTGACCGAAAACACGGCTGCAATAATAATTGAACCGATCCAGGCTGAGGGTGGTATCATCATCCCGCCGGAAGGATATCTGAAACAGGTCAGTAATTATTGCTCTGAAAACAAAATTCTTTTCATGGCAGATGAAATCCAGACCGGATTAGGACGTACAGGAAAAATGTTTGCTTGCGAACATGAAGATGTAGTACCGGATGTATTCATGTTAGCAAAAGCCATAAGCGGCGGTTTCATGCCTGTCAGTATAGTTACGGCTGATGACGACGTCATGGATGTATTTACACCGGGTATTCATGGCAGCACTTATGGTGGCAATCCCCTGGGAGCGGCGGTAGCTATTGCAGCATTGAACGTACTGGTCGAAGAAAAACTTCCTGAGAGAGCAGCCGAACTGGGAGACTATTTTGCTGATGAAATCAGGAAAATGAACAGCCCGCATGTCGAGGAAGTACGATCTCGTGGTTTATTGATCGGTGTCGAAGTGAAAAAGGAGAGCGGTAGCGCCCGTCCATTCTGTGAGAAGTTGATGGACAAGGGTATTCTTGCGAAAGAGACACATGATAGCGTCATACGCTTTGCGCCTCCACTCATTATTTCAAAAGAAGAAATAGACTGGGCGTTGGAAAGAATAGCGGAAGTATTATTTTCAGATGTTTGAAAAATTGTGGGAATAAGCTCTTTTTCTGTCTCTCACTGTTGAAAAATAAATGAACAATATAGCTTGAACCAATTGGTTTGAGCTATTTTTCTCCTTAAGATTTTACAACGAATATTTTCTTCAATAACTCTGGAGAACACTTATGCCGATAGACAGAGTTCATACCTTTCATGTCGTTCCAAAACTGCCGCCAAAATTGGATCGGATTCGCGATATTATATATGATCTTCGCTGGACATGGAATCATGAAGCCATCGATCTTTTCAGAAGAATCGATCAACAGTTATGGCGGGATGTGGGTCAAAATCCTGTTAAGATGCTGTCACAATTGTCTCAGCAGCGGCTCACCGAAGTATCCGAAGACGAAGGATTTCTTAGTCACCTTGAGCGAGTCTGGTTGGATTTTGAGGTCTATCGCAACGAGAGAACCTGGTATAATTCCGTGTATCAGAATCATGGAGACCTCCGAATAGCATACTTTTCCGCTGAGTTCGGAATTCATGAATGTATTCCGGTCTATTCAGGCGGCCTGGGAGTCCTTTCCGGCGATCACCTGAAAGCTGCAAGTGATCTTGGGATTCCAATCGTTGCGATTGGATTGATGTACCAGAAGGGATATTTCAAACAATATCTCAATGCTGACGGCTGGCAGCAGGAAACATATCCCGAGACAAACCTTTTCCATACTCCTATCAAGCTCCTGCGTAGTGACGATGAGAAACCAATAGAGTTTACTGTACGAGTTGGTCCCAATGATGTTAAGGTTCATATCTGGCAGGCAGTTGTAGGCAGGATCAACCTGTATTTACTTGATACAAACGTAGTGGAAAATTCTCCGGAAGATCGAAGAATAACGGAAAATTTGTATGGTGGAGATACGGAAACCCGTATCCGTCAGGAAATAGTGCTTGGTATAGGCGGAATTAAAGCACTCGAAGTTCTCGACATAAAAGCAACTGTTTTCCACATGAATGAAGGTCATAGCGCATTTCTCGCACTTGACAGGATTAGGCGCTTGATGGCTGATGAGGATCTCAGCTTTGATGAAGCTTCCGAAGCTGCCAGGGCTTCGCATGTTTTTACAACCCATACGCCTGTCCCGGCTGGAATAGACCGGTTTAGTCCATCACTTATGGAAAGATATTTCAAGGATTATTGGCCTACGCTTGGGCTTGACAAGAAAAAGTTTTTCGCTCTTGGCGGAGCTGACAGCGATGCCAAAGCTGATTTTAATATGGCAATCATGGCGATCAACCTGTCCTCAGTAGTAAATGGAGTCAGCTATCTACATGCCCAGGTAAGCCGTAAAATGTGGCATCATTTGTGGTCTGATTTTCTTGATGATGAAGCGCCAATCATTGATGTGAAAAACGGCGTTCATGCCGGGAGCTGGATTGCAAGGGAGATCAGCCATATTCTTGACAGGTACCTGGGTCCCAAGTGGATGGAAAATCCTCGCGATTCTGAAATCTGGAAACGTATCAGGGATATCTCGAGTGAGGAACTCTGGCGGATCAGGGAAAGAATGAGAGCAAGATTAATAACTTTCGCGCGCCGCCGTCTCAGGAATCAAATGATTAACCGCGGCGAGTCTTCATCTATGGTTGAGCGCGCACGAGAAGTGCTTGATATGGAAACTCTTACGATTGGTTTTGCCCGGCGGTTTGCGACATATAAACGAGGGAACCTGTTATTCCGGGATACTGAACGATTAGCCAAAATCCTGAATAATCCTGAAATGCCGGTACAGTTGATATTTGCCGGGAAAGCACATCCCCAGGACGACCCAGGGAAAAAGGTCATTCGAGATATTGTACACTTCGCTGCGGATGATAACGTTAGGAATAGAGTCGTTTTTCTTGAGGATTATGACATTTATGTAGCTCGTCACCTTGTGCAGGGTTGTGATGTCTGGTTAAATACCCCCAGACGTCCCCTTGAAGCTTCAGGGACAAGCGGTATGAAAGCTGCGATGAACGGCGCACTTAACTGCAGCACTCTTGACGGCTGGTGGGCTGACATCTATCAACCCGGAATCGGTTGGGCAATTGGCGCTGGAGAGGATTATGAAGATCCCGACTATTGGGACTTGGTCGAGTCTGAAGCACTTTATCATCTACTCGAACAGGATATCGTGCCACTTTTCTATAAACGTGACAGGGCAAAAGTTGCAAGAGACTGGGCAAGAATGATGTTGGAGATGATGGAAATTGTGTGCCCCAAATATATGAGTTCGAGAATGGTTGATGAATATGCCACGAAGGCATATATTCCTTGTTACGAGAGGACAGAAAAACTGCATTCCGACAAGTTCAACCGTACGCGAAATCTTGTTGAATGGAAACAAAAAATCCTCGAATCCTGGCATCAGATAGAAATAATTGATGTACACGCTGACACACTGTTAGAACTTTATGTCGGCAATGATATGACAATCAGGGCAAAGGTAAAACTTGGATCGCTTGAACCATCCGACATTAGGGTGGAAGCCTATATCGGCAAACTTTACGGTGACCGCCAGCTTACTGAAGGTGAAGGATTCGTTTTAAATTTCTCTGAAACTGATGAAGATGGTATCTCTCATTTTCACGGTGATGTACCTTGTAATCACTCAGGAAATCATGGGTTTGCAATTCGTGTATTGCCATTTAATGAAGATCAAAATAATCTTCTCGATCTGAAGCTTGTCGTTTGGGAATGATATGGGCAGATTGACTTTACTCCCTGTTGAGTAAGGTTAGCTGTTACGCATTTTAAAAATTATTGAAGGGATATGATGTCAGAGCAAGATTTAAAAGAGTCAATAGATAACGAAACTGAATTGACTATTAATCCGGAATGGATACGTATCAGTGATGATCAGTACGGTAAACGCAAAGCTATTCGCCGAATTGTATCCTCAATTCCCTTGTTTCGTGGACTTTCAAGGCATAACTGGCATGAATTGTCCAACCTGTTCCATCTCCGTCAATTCAAAGATGGAGAAATAATCTTCGAAACAGGAACTCCCGGACTTGGCATGTATGTTATTATTGAGGGAGAAGTAAGAATCCTTGGCGAACAGGTGGGCACAGAAGTTGTCTTTGCCAGGCTTGATTCAGGCGACTTCTTCGGTGAATTGTCGCTTGTGGATGATGCGCCACGCAGTGCAACGGCAGTCGCCAAAGGTGAAACTCGTCTCATTGGTATTTTTCGACCTCAATTACAACAGCTAATTCGGCATCGACCAAAGTTAGGGGTAACACTACTTGAAAGGCTTGCGGGTATAGTAGCAAAACGACTGCGGGAATCTAACGACCTCCTGGAAGAAACCCGCAAGATTATCGCCAGCGAGGATAGCTGATGCAAAGCTCTGAACCTTTAGTTAAACCGGCCTGGAGAAGAGCGATAATTGCAGCTTTAACCCTGGCTTTTCTCATACTGTTAGCCAATATATATCCTCTGATCAGCGATCTTGTGGTTGTATTGATCATTTCATTAGTATTGGCTTATGTAATCAGACCATTTATGACATCCATGGAGGGCAGAGGTATCTCCAGGATTTATACAATTCTCGGCAGTTTTATAGTTCTCGGCGGCTTGATTGTTTTGCTGCTTCGTTATTTCATTCCAGTCCTTATTGAGGAGGTAGGCTCGTTACGGTCAAACCTGGGAGTACTCGATGTGGAAACGGTCGCCGATAAACTATCCTATTGGGCGGAGTCTAAAATGCCTGGCGCTTCGACTATGCTTGGACTTGATGTTGAATCTCTTAATTCAGTCGTTGCCAATTTCCAATCGAAAGCTACAGGATTTCTTTCAACATTGGGAGGGTTATTGGCTGGCGCAGCGAATGCTATAGCTCTTTCAATTGTTATTCCGTTTATTACTTTCTTTATTTTGCGTGACGGGGACGAATGGAACAAAAGATGGATTGAGAGTGTTCCCAACAGGTATTTTGAAATGACTATGTCACTCAGCTATAAAGTTGACCAAAAACTTGGCAATTATATCCGCAGCATTCTTCTTGAATCACTTATCATAGGCATCATTTCGTGGATCGCTTTTGAAGTAATGGGATTGAAATTCGCTCTGGTTCTTGGGATTGTCTGTGGTCTGCTAAACATGATCCCATTCTTCGGACCCCTTCTTGCCTGGTTCCCGGTACTCCTCGTCGTACTATTAACATATTCACCTATCCCGGCGGGATTACTCTACGCAGCCATTATTCTTGTCGGTGTACAAATGGTTGACAATATTTTACTTAAACCGATACTGATATCACGCTCGGTCAATGTTCACCCTGCGGCGGTATTAATGGCTGTATTGATCGGTGGGAGGTTGGCTGGAGCATTAGGAATGTTTGTGGCTGTGCCGGTTTACGCAGTTATTCAGATATTAGTTGTTGATTTATATACCCACCTCAGGGATTATAAAATTATTTGATATTCCGATCCCGGGTTTGTTATTCCAGAAATCTATTCAAGCACCTTAGAGGATTTAGCATTGAAAATAAACATCGATTTGACAGAGAAGATTCCAACTTCATTTCCCGGCGATCCGGAAGTAAACATGGATTTGGCGGAAGCACATCAATTATCAACAGATGAATACGAGCAGATCATTGAACTGCTGGGTCGTACCCCCACATATACTGAACTTGGAATTTA
Source organism: Candidatus Electryonea clarkiae (assembly GCA_030765455.1). Classification (GTDB taxonomy): domain Bacteria; phylum Electryoneota; class Electryoneia; order Electryoneales; family Electryoneaceae; genus Electryonea; species Electryonea clarkiae. The sequence goes on from JAVCCM010000183.1 coordinate 9,725, forward strand.
TTCGGTTATGTGGTCTGAACATGCCAGCTATAAGAATTCAATAGCACAGCTTAAAACACTTCCAAGAAGTGGTGGCAGGCTGCTTGTTGACGCCGGTGAAGAAAATGCCGGATTGGTTGATATCGGCGATGGCCTGGCGGTTGCCTTCAAGATAGAAAGCCATAACCATCCTTCTGCAGTTGAACCTTACCAGGGAGCCGCTACAGGTATTGGCGGAATCCTCCGTGATATTTTCACCATGGGCGCCCGACCCATAGCGGCGTTGAACAGCCTCCGGTTCGGTTTGCCTGATGATGACAGGGTGCGTTACCTGGTTGATGGTGTTGTGCGGGGAATAGCTGATTACGGTAACTGTTTCGGTGTTCCTACAGTCGCCGGTGAGGTTGTTTTTGAAGAAGCCTATACCGGCAATCCCCTTGTCAATGCAATGGCGGTCGGACTTGTTGAACATGACAAAGTGATGAGTGCTGTCGCCACAGGAAGCGGTAACCCGGTCATCTATGTCGGCGCTCGGACCGGACGGGACGGAATACACGGCGCTACCTTCGCATCCGAAGAGCTTTCCGAAAAATCAGAGCAGAGAAAAAGTAATGTGCAGGTAGGCGATCCTTTTACCGAGAAGCTTTTACTTGAAGCGACTTTGGAACTGGCGGAAACTGATGCATTCATCGGTATCCAGGATATGGGCGCTGCAGGGTTGACATGTTCATCCTGTGAAATGGCGGCAAAGACAGGTGTCGGTATGATCCTTGATCTTGACCAGGTCCCGCGCCGTGAAGAAAAAATGTCACCGTACGAAACCATGTTGAGTGAATCACAGGAACGTATGCTGCTCGTGGCAAAACGAGGCAGGGAAGATGAGGTATTTGCCATCTTCAAGAAGTGGGGTCTCGAAGCTGTTGAAGTGGGCGAAGTACGTGATGATGGTCGTCTCAAAATTATTCAGGATGGAATTTTCCTGGCGGATATCCCTGCTGTATCCCTCGCCCTCGGTGGAGGGGCACCAGTCTATGAAAGGGAGAGAAGCCGACCGGCATATCTTGATAAAGCTACTGAAATCAATTCAATCAAGGAGCCGGAAGATTTTGAGAAAACGACAATTGATCTGCTTTCACGCCCGAATATTGCATCAAAGAAATGGGTGTATCGTCAGTATGACCACATGGTAAGAACTAATACACGTGTACTTCCCGGATACGGCGACGCTGCGGTTCTTCGTGTGCCCGGCACTCGAAAAGCTCTCTCTGTGACAACGGACTGCAATGCCAGGTATGTCTATCTCGATCCCCAAAAAGGCGCTGCTATGGCAGTTGCGGAAGCTGCCCGGAATGTTGCATGCACCGGCGCGATACCCATCGGAGTGACGAATTGCCTTAATTTCGGCAACCCTTATAAACCAGAGGTTTTCTGGAGTTTTGCTGAGGTTATTGCGGGCATGGGAGAGGCTTGCAGAGCCCTTGATACCCCGGTAACTGGTGGAAATGTATCATTTTACAATGAGAACCCCAAGGGAGCGGTTTATGCCAGTCCCGTTATAGGAATGGTGGGGCTTGCAGAGGATGCTGAAAAGACTGTCGGTATGGCATTTCCTGATGATGGCCTGGCTATCTATCTTGTCGGTTCAGATCAAGTGAGCTGGGCGGGAAGTGAATGGCAGATCATGAATCAAGGCGACCCACGAGGCGAACTGCCTGAATTAGACCTGGAGCTGGAAAAAAGACTTCAGGCAACTATCATTACCGGGATAGAAAATGGATTCGTCAAGGCTGCTCATGACCTGGCGGAAGGTGGACTGGTGGTCGCTCTTGCAGAAATGGCTGTCGCGGACAAAGAAAACCCACGCGGCGCTTTATTGGAATTGGAAGAACCCACACCGTTGAATCTGTTCGGAGAGGGACCCAGCCGAATTATTGCAGCCGTCGATCCGGAAAAGCTGGATGAATTTGAGGAGCTTGCAGAGAAAAATGACGTCCCGGCTGAGTGGATCGGAACAACCGGAGGAATTGGAATCGGTTTTCGAAACGTTTTCAAGGTAATGCTTGATGATATATCAGATGCTTACTATGACAGCCTTGAAAAAGCTCTTGGACTTAAATAGGGTCTCCTGAATAAATCAATTACCCTTATAAGGGGAGAGATTGAGCGTTGTTTTTCCTATCTTTTGTGCAAGGATACTGATTAAAACAGTCCAAAACCTTTGCACTTCAGGATGGGAAA
>JAVCCM010000096.1 GCA_030765455.1 Candidatus Electryonea clarkiae
GTTAGTTTGAGCTTTTAGGTGATGGATTCCACTCTTTCATGCTGCTTTTGTTTTTTTCTTTAAATTTAAATAAAATGTTTTGTTTGGTGTTAAACCGGTCAGTCCCTGATGCGGACGTTCATTGTTGTAGAATATAAGGTATTTTCTGATACCTTGCTCTGCTTCGCGCATTGTTTCGTAAAGATTCAGATAGACATCTTCGTACTTGAGAGACCGCCATAACCGCTCGATAAACTGGTTGTCAATCCAACGCCCTTTCCCATCCATGCTGATCTTGATATCATGTTGTTTCAATACTCCCGTAAATGCCTCGCTGGTGAACTGCGCGCCCTGATCGGTATTGAAGATTTCCGGTTTACCATACTTCACCAATGCTTCGTTCAACGCATCCACGCAGAACAGGTGATCCAGTGTGTTCGATAGGCGCCAGGACAGCACTTTACGGCTGAACCAATCCATGATCGCCACAAGGTAGCCGAACCCTTTCGCCAGGGGGATGTAGGTTATGTCCGCACACCAGACCTGGTTCGGATGATCGATTGTCAGATCACGAAGAAGGTAAGGGTAAACCTTGTGATCCCTGAAGGGAAGACTGGTATTCCGTCGCTTCGGATACACGGCGAATATTCCCATCAAACGCATCAAACCTTTACTTTCTTACGGTTGATACGGTTCCCTTCCTGTCGAAGCATATCACGTAACATGCGTGTCCCGGCGAAAGGATGCTTCAGGTGTAATTCGTCCAAACGACACATCAATGCCAGATCTTTTCAGATACAGGCTCAGCTTTGAAATAAGTAGTAGAACGACTGATACCAAGCATTTGACATTGACGGGCGTCTGGTTAAAGATCCTGGCACTCGATCAGCATTTTCTGAGAAACTGGTCCAGATACCTGACCGTTTCTATAAAACACGTTCCATCGTCAACTGACCGATCTTGGCGTGAAGTTCCTTAACTTCGGCTTCATTCTCAATTGAACTTACCCGAATAGCACCAGAGAAAACACCGGTGGCGTTCTCTACAAGCTTTTTCTTCCATTGAGTGATTTGATTGGGATGAATTTCAAAATGGCTCGCCAACTCGGATAAGGTACGATCACCCTTCAACGCGGCCATCGCTACATTCGCCTTGAACTCTGGCGACAACTTCCTGCGTGATCTTGACATCTTCTTCTCCTTCCTGATGAATGAAAAATAGAGCAGATCCATCAACTAACACACTGTCCTAAAATTGGGGTCCTCTTCTGTGATGAGTTCCGCAGGTTCAAGAGAAATCAGAAAAGGCTATTGACTATATTAGAACAATTGGCTAAACTAAGAAACAGCCTTAAGCGTTTGGATTTCCGGAAATGGTTCAATTAATTGAACCAGTGTGCGAAAAATAGCAATGAAAACTTATAAAGATGATGATTTTTAACGGTTGGCGAAACGGCATCCATATCACGGATATGAATTGCTGATTATTGATTGCTCGTCTCAGCATAGACAAGGACAACAACCGCGCCGAACGCAATAATCGACCTTTGGCTGCAACAAGGAAAATATCCGATGGAAACCGTCCTGATGCTGGTGCGACTGCACATAGTGAATTGATGAGCATTATCGAATTAGTCAAGAAACAAGGCATAGATTGGTTCCAATACGAACAATAAGTCATCAATATCAGATGAGCTTGATTTCCCGACTTGTCGTCATACATAATTGAGTAGCCTTAATTTTGAAAAAACCAAAGAACAATCCAAAAGTTATTGGATCTGAAAGAGAGCTTGGAATTCCCTTTTGCGCTTGCAAATGAATGGTGGAGCAGCTTAAAACAGTATTTCTCGATACTTTCGATCGTGGATCAAATATAACTACACAGATCTAAACATTATTTTTCAAGTAACTCGAGTACCATAATAATGACAAAAGTATTAGTTACTGGTGCGGATGGTTTTATCGGCTCACACCTCACTGAAATGTTGCTCACACAGGGCTATCAGGTAAAAGCATTGTGCTACTATAACTCTTTCAACAGTTGGGGATGGCTTGACGGCATTGCACATCCCCAGTTGGAGATTGTGTCCGGAGATGTGCGAGATCCGCATTTCTGTAAACATATCACGGGCGATGTGGAGATCATCTTCCATTTAGCGGCTCTCATTGCTATACCATACTCATATGTAGCTCCCGACAGTTATGTCGATACAAATGTTAAGGGAATCTTGAATATCTGCCAAGCTGCCAAGGAGAATGGAGTTAGACGTGTGATGGTTACCTCCACTTCAGAAGTGTACGGAACAGCACAATATGTTCCCATAGATGAAAAGCACCCCAAGCAGGCACAATCACCATATTCGGCATCCAAGATCAGCGCTGACGCAATGGCAATGAGCTTCTACAATGCCTTCGAACTTCCCGTAGTAATAGTTCGTCCTTTTAATACATACGGACCTCGCCAGTCTGCGCGGGCGATAATTCCAACCATCATAATACAGATTGCAGACGGGATGAAGGATATTAAGTTAGGGGATTTAAGCCCCACACGTGACTTTAACTTCGTGAAGGACATTTGCTGTGGATTTATTGAGCTCTCCAAGTGCGATGCAGCCATTGGGGAGGAGGTCAATATTGCCAGTAACTACGAGATTTCAGTGCGCGACATCTTGCAACTCATCGCCAAGATAATGAAGGCAGATGTTAACTTTGTTGAAGATAGCCAGCGTATCCGACCTGAAAATTCAGAAGTTTTCCGCTTATGGGGAGCTAACGCCAAGATGAAAAACCTTACCGGTTTCGAGCCGGCTTACTCCATTGAATCAGGTCTTCGCGAAACTATCGAATGGTTCACTAAACCCGAGAACTTGAGAATGTATAAGGCAGATATCTACAATGTATAAGTTACATTTTGTAATAAACTTGGATTGTAAAGTGAATAATTTAAATTTTATTTACTATTAGGATAAATTATGATAAATGATGAAATGATTTCTCAGATGAGTCACTATAATTCTCTTAAGAGTAGGATATTATTCGAAATCTCAAGTTGGATTGGTCGTAAATTTTGCAGGAATAGAAGCAAAATACCTCTAACAAAAGAGCCTTTATTACTTGATCTTGGCGTTGGCGATAATTATAAAGATGACTGGATACATGCTGATTTTTTTAGTTGTCCTAGACATTTTAATCCTTTAAAGATTCTTTTTAGTCGAAAAGACAAGACAAAGCGATTACCAGAGGTGGAAACTGATTTGCGTTATCCGCTAAATTGTCCTGATGATTCTATTGATGGAGTATATTTCAGTCATACGATTGAACATTTGCTACCCCATGAAGCCATTAATTTGATAAGAGAAATTTATAGGGTCTTAAAACCAAATAAATGGTTAAGAATTATCGTGCCTGATCTGAAATTTTCTGTTGAGTCTTATTATGGTAGAAATAAGTTGTCAAAATTCACCGGTTGCGAGGCGATTATGAGTTATACTCAAAACTGGGGGCATAGATCAGCTTGGGATGAAGAACTATTATCACTGGTCCTCAAGAATGCGGGTTTCATTAATATTAAAAAGGTGGATTACGGTACAGGTGGGCAAGATGCAAGATTAATTAAAGAGGAAGACATCAGACAATTAGGATCATTAGTTCTTGAGGCTCAAAAACCTGATTATTAAGACAGTTTTCTGAGGAAAAAAGTGAATCACAAAAACACGAGGTATTATAACATCTGATGATTCCTCTTTCAGTACCATCTATCAGTGGCAATGAATGGAGATACATTAAGGAGTGTTTAGACACGGAATGGGTATCTTCCGCAGGCAAGTATGTAGACTTGTTTGAAGAGAAGATCACAGATTATACGGAGTCCAAATACGCGATTGCTTGTGCTAATGGAACCTCTGCGCTGCAAGTCTCTTTAAGGTTAGTAGGTGTAAAACGGAATTGTGAAGTCATTGTACCAACGATCACATTCATTGCTCCTATAAATGTGGTTCGGTATCTCGGTGCAGAACCTTTGTTTATGGATGCAGATGATTATTACAATATTGACATAGAGAAAACGATTGATTTTATAAAGAATGAAACGAAATTTGAGAATGGATATACCCTAAACAAACATACGCTCAGACATATCAACGCAATTATTCCCGTGAATGTTTTTGGGAATGCGGTGAATCTTGAACCGCTTTTGGATATCTGCCGTGAGAGGAACATTAAAATTGTTGAAGATGCAACCGAAAGCCTTGGGACAAGGTACAATTATGGGCAATTGACTGGGAAGCACTGTGGCACGATAGGTGAATTAGGATGCTTATCATTCAATGGAAACAAGATGATAACCACCGGAGGCGGTGGTATGATCCTTACAGATGACAAATCGTTGGCGGAACGAGCAAAATATCTTACAACTCAAGCAAAAGATGATCCGATACGCTATATCCATAATGATGTTGGCTACAATTTCAGGATGACAAACATACAAGCAGCGATGGGTGTTGCGCAGTTGGAACAACTACCTGGATTTCTTGAAAAAAAGAGAAATAACTATCAAATATATAGAGAAAGGATTGATGAGATACCTGGACTAAGAATTGCCGATGTGCCTGATTATGCTGATAATAATTGCTGGATGGTAGCAATGCAGGTTGACAAGGAAATATACAGTAAAGATCGCGAACAAATGATGAAATACCTTGCAGATAATAAGATAGAGTCTCGTCCAGTCTGGTATTTAAATCATTCACAAAAACCTTATGAAGATTGTATGACTTATAAAATAGAAAAAGCTGATATACTCTTAAACCAAACCTTGAATATACCTAACAGTGTTAATATCACAAAAGAAGAGGTAAATACAGTAATTGGAGTATTAGCAAATGCATGATATTGTAATAATTGGCGGTGGTGGGCATGCAAAAGTTATAATTTCGATATTACTGAAAAACCGTAATTATCGGATTATTGGATACACAGATCTTTATAATAATGGTGATATTTTAAATATACAATACATAGGTAATGATGACGTATTACGCCAGGTCATAATTGATAATCCATCTACTTCTGCTACAATAGGACTTGGGATGATTAAAACATCTGATGCACAGAAAAGAAAGCAGGTTTTTGAATTAATACGTTCTCTTGGATTTGAATTATCTCCGGTTTTATCACTGAATGCAATCATTGATTCGGATGTTTCGATGGGCGAAGCAACGGTTGCAATGAGTGGGGTTGTTGTGAACTGTGGAACAACAATTGGCAAATCGGTCATTTTAAACACAAATTGTTCAATCGATCACGATTGCAATATCGGGGATTTTACCCACATTGCTCCAGGTGTGACGATTTCGGGTGGGGTGACGGTGGGTGAAAATGTTCTGATCGGTGTGGGTTCGGTTGTAATTGAATATAAAGCCATCGCCGATAACGTTATTATTGGAGCAGGAGCGGTTGTTACACGTGATATAATTGAAGCGGGTGTTTACGCCGGAATTCCTGCGAAGCGGATCAAATGATATTCGTTCTAGGCGATGCAAATCCATCGGATTATTGAGGACTCACCAACTTACGTTTCTGTTCCTTCGGATCTCCAAGCTCATAAGGATTCATGCTAACGTACGAGAGTGGACAAAATATATGACAATGCTTGAAATCGTTTCTTTAGTAGATTTTGCTATGGGAAAAGAGTCAGTGCACGAATGAATGGGTTAATTATTAAATTAAAGGGCCTCCTTGAACGATATAAAGTCTATTATCAAAGTGCATCCCTGTATCTGCTTCCAACCGTGATTATGACTGCTGTTAAAGTAGTAACAAATCCCTTTATGGCAAGAAATTTATCGCCAGAAGATTATGCCGTGATGGGATATTTTAGCTCATTTATTATCATTTTTCAGCAAATTCTAAATTTTAGTGTCATTACCTATTTTTTAGCAAATTATTATAAGATACCCGAAAAGAGAAGACAAATTGTAAGTGATACTATTCTGATTGCACTTTTGGTTTATGGATTTGTTGCTTTAGTAGTTCTATATGCTGTGTTTTATTTTTATTCCAGATGGAGCGAGGTCTCCTTAGCCTTTTTCCCCTACGCTTTACTTACTTATGCACCGATCTATTTTACCAGTTTTATGACGCTTTATTTGGTGAAATGTCGCCTAACACGCGAGGCTGGTAAGTTTAGTAAACTTACAATTTTTAATGGTCTGTTCTCCGTTATATTGGCAATCCTTCTGGTCATTATTTACAAATTTGGCGCGACCGGGGCGTTGTTGTCTGGTTTAATAGCATCTGTTATAACGGGTGCATATTGCTTCAAACAGTTATTTGGGAAATTTCAATTTGATTTTACCGTCATCAAAGATGCCTTTCATTTTGGATGGCCCCTGTCACTTTTAGGAATATTGACGTACTTTTCTACCGGTATTGACAGAGCGATGCTTGAGAGATTGAACGATACCTACACACTCGGTTTTTACTCTGTTGGGCTGCAGATGGGGGGATACTTTATGCTTTTCTATTCGGCAATTGCACAAACTTTTGAGCCGGACATTTATAAAGCAATCGCTGAAGATAACAAGCGGAAACTGGCGAAAATTATTGCGGGTATTGTATCGCTTAATGCAATCCCCAATATAATATTTATTGTTTTTGCACCTCTGATTATTGGTCTTTTAACCTACGGCCGTTATACCGACGCTTCCAGTTTTGCCCAAATATTAGCATTAAAAAATATTACTGTTTCCATTGCTTACTCCATTGGAGTTGTTGTTGTAGGATATGGATATAATAAATCAGCATTGGTAATTGGTATATTCAAAGCGGCATTGTTCACCGTTATGTTTAAGTTTATGATTTCGCATTTTGGTTTTTACGGAGCTGCTTGGGGGCAGGTACTTTCTTATGTTATTGCGGCGTTCCTGTCAATAATACTTTTATTCTTTAAATTCAAGTATTATCGAATTGGTGTTTTTAAGAAGTAAAGTTTTTCTTACTCGCTAAAAGTTGGTTAACCAAGAATCGCAATTTGCTACTGCTCAAGGGAGCGTGGCATTCCTTCTGGTGTACACTAAATATTTTGGAATTATGATTAAACCATTTAAGAAACCGATTTTCGTAACACGGCCATTTCTTCCACCAATTGAAGAGTTCAGTGCCGGATTACAAGAAATTTGGGATAACCAATGGCTGACAAATGAAGGTCCAGTTCTACAGCGCTTCAGTCGCCAACTGTCACAACAATGTGATACGGATAACGTATGTCTTTTCACAAACGGGACGCTGGCTCTGCAAATTGGTTTACAAGGGTTAGGGATTACGGGTGAAGTTATTACGACTCCGTTCACGTTTGTGGCGACGACTCACGCTCTGTACTGGAACAAAATTAGACCTGTTTTTGTTGATATAGAACCGGATTATTACACGCTTGATCCAGATAAGGTTGAAGCTGCAATCACGCCTTGGACAACAGCGATTCTTGCGGTTCATGTTTTCGGATACCCTTGCAAACTCGACGAATTGGCAGACATCGCTAGGCGTCACAATCTGAAGCTAATTTACGATGCCGCTCACGCATTCGGAGTAACTGTCGACGGCAAGCAGATTTCTCACTTCGGCGATATGAGTATGTTCAGTTTCCACGCCACCAAGTTGTATCATTCGTTGGAAGGAGGGATGCTGATATTTCAAGATGACGGCTTGAAATCGACTTTTGACTATCTGAAAAACTTCGGTTTCAAGAACGAAGTCGAAGTTGTGATGCCTGGCACTAATGCCAAAATGAATGAAATGCAGGCATTAATGGGTATTTTGGTTCTCAAACATTTGGATGATCTAATCGAGAAAGGTAGAGTAATTGAGGCAATGTACAGGGAGCGACTTGCAGAAGTACCGGGAATTCATTTTCCCCCGGAACTAACAGCTAACATACGATATAATTATGCATATATGCCTATCGAGGTGAACGAGAAAGAGTTCGGAATGAGCAGAGATATGCTCTACGAAAAACTGAGAGAATACAACGTATTTGCAAGGAAGTACTTTTACCCACTGGTGACCGATTTTGCCTGTTATAAGAATGTTCAAACGCGCGATTCACTGACCGTGGCAAACGGAGTGGCGGATAGGATTTTGTGTCTGCCAACGTATTATGACCTTGCGATTGATAGTATTGAAAGGATTTGTGAAATTATCATTAAATCAAGTAGTGGGATTTGATATGCAATCAAGTGTTCTTGGAAATTATTTCGAGGATTTCGTTATAGGTGAAACAATATATCACAGCCTATCAAAAACAATCTTTGAGTGCGATAACAATTTCTTTTCATTGATTACGATGAATCACCATCCACTTCACACCAACATTGATTTTTGCAGTAAAACAGATTTCAATAGAATTGTTGTTGTTGGCACTTTGGTTTTTAGTATTACTGTTGGTATCACAGTACCGGATATTAGCGGGAAAGCGATTGCTAATCTTTGCTATGAAGAGATCAACCACATAGCACCCGTTTTTATTAATGATACGATATATGCTCGATCTATCATTTTAGATAAAGTTGAATCAAAATCGAAATCTGATAGAGGAGTTATTATAGTAGAGACAACCGCATTTAATCAGGATTCAGTGGATGTTTTAAAGTTTCGCCGGAAAGTCCTGATTCCCAAAAGGAGCCAAAATGATTAATTATATTCTTCGAAGTTTGATGTTTGTTCCAGGTCATAACGAAAGGTTGCTTAAGAGTGCTGCCAATAGCGACGCTGATGTATTACTGTTGGATATCGAAGATTCCGTTCCGACTACCGAAAACAAGAAACTGGCACGTGAAACTATTAAAAGATGGGTTGAAAACCGGGCTTTTAAAAATCATCTGGTGTTTCCTCGAGTAAATGATCGAGTGAGTGGACATCTTCTTAAGGATATATATAATCTAACTATTGCAGGTGTGGATGGTTTTATGTATCCAAAGTCACAAAGAGGTGAAGATATTTACTTCATTGATAAATTGTTGGAAACAATTGAATGCGAAAAAGGTTTCCCAATTGGTACATTCAAATTAATCCCTCTTATTGAAACTGCAGCTGCTGTACTGAATGCACAAGAGATTTGTCAGGCCTCCAAAAGAGTAATTGCTATAGCATTTGGTTGTGAGGATTTTATTACGGATCTCGGTGGAATTCACGATGTGGAAGGACATAGCATTTTCAGCCCAAGAGCAATTATTGCCATGGCAGCTAAAGCTAATAATGTTGTACCAGTCGATACGGTACATATCAATGTGCATGATTTAGATGATTTGGAAAAGAATCTAAAGCTTGCCCGACTACTTGGATTCGAGGGAATGCTTGTTCTTAATCCCAAAGAGCTACCGTTAGTTCATCAATATTTTTCACCTGATGAAAAGGAGATAAAGGATGCGAATGAAATGATTCTCCTTGCTGAAAAAGCAGAAAAAGAAGGTAAAGGAGTCGCTGTGCTTAACAGTAAATTCATAGGTCCTCCAATGGTGGCCACGGCTAAAGAAGTAATTAAAAGAGTCAATTTAATCTCTGCGAAATCCTTAAAAAGGAATCGTCAATGAAAAAGAAAGTAGTAATACTAGGTGGAAGCGGTATTGGTATGATCGCTGCATCAATAATCGCAAAGCAATCAGATATAGAAGTACTGGGTTTTCTTAACGATTACATTGAAGTCGGGCAGTTTGTCGGTAAATATCTAAAGTTTAAGGTATTAGGTAAATCAGAATGCATATCTGAATATCTAAACGATGATAACGTGAGTTTTTTTATTGCCTATGTAGGGTTGCTTAGTGAAAAGGATGCTTATGAAAAGGTAATATCATTGAAAATACAATCTGAGAAGTTCATTAGCATCATTGATTCTACTTCAATTATTCCTCATGGATTTTGCTCTGTTGGAAACGGTGTTTTATTCGCACCTTTATCACAACTTAGCACTGATACAACAATATCCGACAACTGCATGCTTCTACCAAATTCATTTGTTGGCCATGACAGTTTCTTAGATAGATTCGCACATTTGGCGACAAACGCTGTTGTGGGTGCTAATGTTCATGTTGGAAAAGCTGTTCATATCGGGAGTAATGCCACTATCAAAGAGAAAATACACATAGGAGACTATAGTGTTATCGGAATCGGCTCAGTAGTCGTTAGGGATGTGCCGGAGAATGTTATCGTTGCAGGAAATCCAGCACGTATTTTAAGGTATAAAGATTGAAAGTGAATGATTGAATATGTCCGACGGCTTAAAAAGCAAGACTCTGCGTGGTCTGTTCTGGAGCTTCTTCGAGCGAGACGGACAGCAAGGCATCCAATTCGCAATCTCTATCATTCTGGCTCGATTGCTTTTGCTGGATCAAATTGGATAAAAAATGAATGATAAATTTGCACTATATCTAAATTGGGTTCAATGTAAAATCCTAATCAAAGTACACAACATTTGGGACTTGACTTGATAGTGTATTCATGAATAATATTCCAGTACAGAAAATGATTAGAAACATCAGGTGAATAGCCTTACCTATTATTTTATTTAAAATAAATAAAATAATAGGTATTGAACAAAGCTAACGCTAGATACATAAAAATAGGATAATTTAAATGAATTCAGCACCAATTATGGTATAAGTATATGATCGTGAAGTACACTTCAGAAACTGTATTGAATCGTTAAAAAAGAACAAATTGTCTGAAGATTCACATCTTTTCGTGGCTATTGATGCACCTTATAAAGAAGAACATTTATCTGTGCACAAAAGAATTGTAAAATATGCAAAGAAGTGAAACACAATACTGAAAGTGCTTATGTCTGGGATTTTGGAAGTTTCGCCTTTGATCGCTCTATAAATATACTTGATTATTACAAAAACGCAGAGTTTGTTCTTGCGATGCGCGGGCATGGTCAGATAGTTCCTATTGGGCTTAACGTTCCTGTGATTTCACTGGAGAATCATGATAAGAATATTGGTCTTATGAGAAAGCTAAATTTAGAATATTATAATGTCAATATACTTGAGAAAGAACTGAGCGTTAAAATTATTGAGAAAGTCGATCATATATAAGATAATAGTGTCAAAACAAAAAATTGTACAAGAACATCAATTGGCAGCTTTACGATGACACGAAAAAAGCTTTGTTAAAAATAACGGAAAGTATTGGTAAAAAGTGAAAGCTGTAAACCGCAATAGTCTACGGCGTGAAACCTTTCGTGGTCTATTATGGAGCATTTTTTGAGATTATTTGGCAGTAAGGAGTCCAGTTTTCTTGGTACCTATTTGAGTTTGTTGATTTTACTGATCTAATTTGAATATACAGCATGAGCTAAACAATGAATAATAAATTTGCACCAATTCTGATTTCTGTTTATACTCGATTAGGACATTTGAAGAGATGTGTTAATTCTTTGAAATTAAATAAGATCAGTAAAGATTCGGATCTGTATATAGTTTCTGATGCTCCATGCAAGAATGAAGACATTCCCTTAGTAGATGAAGTCCGAGAATATATTAATTCTATTACGGGGTTTAATAGTGTTAATTTGTTGGCAAATAAGAATAACCTTGGCGGGATAAAATCTATAAGGGATGCGCGTGATGTAGTTTTCAGCAGGTATGATAGGTCGATATTTATGGAGGATGATAATTTAGTCTCACCGCAATTCTTGACCTATATGAACGAAATGTTAACGAAGTATGAGACTAATGACTCAATTTATACAATTTGCGGTTACCACTTTCGAATCAATATTTCTGATAATTATCCATATGATATTTATTTCTCCCGTTCATTTTCTGCATGGGGATATGCTCTTTGGAAAAGTAAATACGTAGATATATATAGCGATACTTTCCAAATGAATGATAAGTCTGCTCTGAAGCGGTTCAAAAAAACGATGACATTTGGTTACGAAGTTTTGAGACGAGATATGGAATCAGGTAATATGATTGGAGATGCACGTATAGGTTATCTTTTGTTCAGGAATAATCAATATTGTGTTCTTCCAACTAAAACTTTAGTAACAAATATCGGACATGATGGTTCAGGTCTGCATGGTCATGTTACCGATGATTATATTAATCAAAAGTTTGATCCCGCCTTTGTACCCAGTAGGTTTCCACCTGAGGTTTATGAAGATAAAAGAATCAAACGTGAACTTAAGAGGTATTTTGCCGTTTCCAGATACAAAAAAGCACGACGGGTTTGTGGGAAGATATATCGGTCTCTTAGAGGGTGGCTAACATCAAAAAACTAAAAGTTATATGGATCTGCCACTTTTCCAATACCGAAGTGCGTGAGCGGTTACCTTTGGGAAAGAAAGGGAAACTGTTGGAAGACTTCGCTCCATGGATAACCAATATGATCCAAGAGTTCAAACAGTTCACCGATATTGAAGTCCATATTGTAGCTCCCCATGAAGGATTAAACACGATTGTGCACTCCTTCGACAGCGAAGGAATTCATTACCATTTTTTCAAAACTGATATGCCGATCCTGAACCGGCATTGGCCTCGTGTCTTTCTTTTGGATGAGTGGACAAAGTATTTTTTCAATCGCCTGCTTGTTAGCTATCTCGTTAAAAGAATAAACCCTGATATTATTAATCTTATTGGGGCAGAAAACGCCTATTATTCTTCAACCGTGCTGGGGATTAAAAATATTCCGGTATTGATCTCGATACAGGGTATGTATTCCATTGATGATAGATTTAAAATTCATGGGAAAGACATACTTCGAAGCAACATTGAAAGAAAGATATACAGTGAAAATAAGTATTTTGGAATTAGTGCTCCATATATGCCGGAACTAATCAGGAGAGATTCTCCTAACCCTATTTTCTTTTGGAATCGGTACCCGCTTAAAGTTCTTAGACTGAATGATGCACAAGCCATCATAAAAGAATATGATTTTACCTATTTTTGTCGAATAACTCCCCTAAAAGGACCTGAAGATGCCTTGCGGGCTTTGGTTTTGGTAAAAAAGTACAAACCCGATGTTACCATGCGGATGATGGGACCTGTTGGTGAATCGTACCTCAATGAGTTGAAAGATAAAGCGCGTGAATTGGGGATAGACCAAAACGTAATATTTTCAGGTGGTTATGTTTTGCAAGAAGATATGCTCAAAGAAGCGGCAAAATCGAAATACTATGTGTTGCCCACTTTAATTGACACTATTCCAGGTACCATATTTGAGGCTATCTATCTTGGATTGCCTGTAGTGAGTTATCGTGTGGGGGATATTCCGAGACTCAATACAGGAGAAACGCGCGTCCTCTTGTGTGATCGCGGGGATATCGCATCGTTAGCCCAAAACATGATCCGTCTGTTGGATGAACCGCAGTTGGGGGTAGATTTGAGTCGAAAAGCCAAAGCTTTCATTGAAGAATGGTTTGATAATCGGAAGCTTGCATTGAATATTACAGATAAATACAAAGCTGTATTGGCACACTATCACCATAATGAACCTGTGCCAGCCCACTTGTTGTACGAAAATTACATGAACAACATATAGCGAACTATGTTCTTAGACGACACAGTAACCTTAATGGAAATGGTCGATCACTTCGGTTCCGAGGTTTCTCACTATTTTAGTCACATCTGCAAGGAAGTTTGAAAAATGAGACAGAGATACTCTGACTTAATCGTCAATAAAGAGGATTCAATTCTTTTTGTTCTTAAGAAGATGGATCTTGCTGAGCGGAAGCTGATGATCGTAATGGATATGAATCAATTTGCGAGCCTCATTAGTATTGGCGACATTCAAAGATCCATTATCAAGGGAATTGATCTTAATATGTCAATAGATCAGATACTTCGTTATGAAGTAACTTTTACAACAACACAGGACGATCTGGAAACCGTGAAACAACGCATGAAAGAGCGAAGAATTGAGTTCATGCCTGTTGTTTCTCTTACGGGAGAATTAGCTGATGTAATATTTTGGGAAGATTTGTTCGAAGAAGAACTTTCGCCGAAAGGGAAAGTAAAGTTAAACCTTCCCGTTATCATTATGGCAGGTGGTCTGGGCGCTCGGTTAAAACCATTAACAAATGTTTTACCTAAACCTCTAATCCCAATTTGCAAGAAAACTATTATAGAAGTGATCATGGATCGATTTGTAGATTATGACTGCAATGACTTTTTTCTTTCTGTAAATTATAAAGCTGATCTTATCCGCTACTATTTGGACTCGCTAAAGAATCAGAAATATCATATCGAATATTTCCAGGAGGATAAACCATTAGGAACGGCAGGCAGCTTACATTTGTTAAAAAATAAAATCAATTCCACATTCTTCGTTTCTAACTGCGATATCATTATTGATCAGGATTATAGCGAGATCTTGAATTATCATCTCGAAAATGAAAATGAAATAACAATTGTCGCAGCGCTGAAGAACTACTTTATACCATACGGCACACTGACTACGCGTGAAAATGGATTGTTACAAAATATTGAAGAAAAACCGGATATTGTTTTCAAAATAAATACTGGATTCTACATTTTAGAACAGCATCTCCTTAATGAAATTCCAGATAATCAGTTTTACCACATTACCACCTTGATCGAAAATATTCATCGACAAAACCGGCGCGTAGGTGTCTTTCCTGTAAGTGAGAAGTCATTAATAGATATTGGTAATTGGGACGCGTATTTATCACACATTCGAGTCACACATGCTAAGTAGAATAAATATATTTCGATTCGCAGTATTTCTTTTTTTGATCCTCAAAACATTTCCGATAACCCAGCGCTTTTTGCCCCATGATTATGCGATTCCCATATTCTTATTAATCAGCGTGTCCGTAACATTTTACCCCAAGGCGTTTATTAATAAGCAGACGTTCATGTTATTGATATATTTAGGAATTCTCTGCATTTTTACTTTACTTGGACACCCTCGTGCGACTTTTGGTTGGGTACTATTCGAGGTTTTGCATCTTTTCCTATCTTTGTGCATCTTTAACGTTATTATTTATAATCATGATATTTATGTATTTAAGGCTGTTGCTTTTGTGGGAACGCTTATCATCTTAATTACGATATTGTTAACGCTAGGCATCTTAGAGAACGCTCCTAAAATGGTACGTATGATGGTTGTTTCTGACACAGACGTGAGGTTTTACTACAATAGGCTGGGAATAATCACGTTTGGTAGTATACATGCACTTCCTTTCCTGTTTCCCGTTCTAATCGGAAATACGAAATCATATATAAGATATAGAAACAAAATGCTAATCCCTATATCAACATCTCTAATGGTAATTGTTGTGTTTTATTTAATGATATTAAAATCCGCCTTTACCATTGCTTTGTTATTATCATCATTTTCCATAATAATGAGCATTTTTATTAGCAATGATAGAACACGAAACATTATTTTATTCCTTGTCCTCTCTTTTATGTTTCTTTCACCTCAAGGCAGAAATCTGACTATTGGAGCTATTAATACGGCTATCAATATACCTATAATCTCCCATTCGTATAGTAAATTCATTGATATAGTCGATTCAATTGCGGAAGGTTCACCTGTTGGCCAAGCAAGCGGAAGGACAAAATTGACTACTAAGTCGTTTAATACATTTTTTAAAAGTCCAATGTATGGCTCTTTTAGCAAAGTGAATGCTGGAGGACACTCATACTTTATTGATCGTCTAGCCTATTTCGGATTGCTTGGTTCAATACCATTCTTTATGTTTTATTATTATGTATTAAGGGCAGTTTATTTTTTCATTGAAATAAGGTTAAGGCCATATTATATGTTGTGCATATTGGTCTTTATATTCTTAAGCACTTTTCAAAACATAATTGGGATTGAGAATACTTTATACCTGTTTATTCTTTTCCCAGGATTATCTTTATTCTCGACTACAGTCCGGATAACACCAGAAAAGGCTTGTTGAAAAATTATTCCACAATGTAAAACAATTCTTTCCTGAAAACAGAGGACACATGTCCGGTTCTGAAGTAAATACCAATAAAAACGCTTCAATTAGGATGACCCTGTCTGTCTAACGTCAACTATAATTTCCCTCCAACGACAATTAGAGTTCCCGTTTTTGTTTTGTTTGTTAAGGCAGTTCTCCCCATGGGGAGAACTGAACATTTGTTAAGTGGTGTTTGCCTGTTTCTTCCCCTTCGATTTTTCTAACCGGTAGCTATTCACATTCAGTTCCAGGATCACGCTGTGATGGACTAAGCGGTCGATGGCTGCTGCGGTGGTCATGGGATCTTTAAATATCTGTTCCCATTTTGAAAACGGAA
>JAVCCM010000171.1 GCA_030765455.1 Candidatus Electryonea clarkiae
AGAAACAGGCAAACACCACTTAACAAATGTTCAGTTCTCCCCATGGGGAGAACTGCCTTAAACAAACAAAACAAAAACGGGAACTCTAATTGTCGTTGGAGGGAAATTATAGTTGACGTTGAACAGATAATAATCCAAATTTTGCCCCGTCACATGATATACTCTTTTACCAAATGTGTAGTTTGAAAATAAACATTCATAATACTTCTCAAGGTAAAACTTGCTCTGCAGGAATTACAGTATATCTGTAATTTAACCAACCACGATCATGTTGTTGGCCAAGAAACATGTTCGTTACAGCGTCGTATTCGATAATGCCCCAACCATTCAAACGCTCTGGAATGATCGTTTGATCATTCATATAGTAAAAATATGCGTCTTGACTAGGAGAAAATACCCTGAATACCTCATGGTTTTCTATCCATCTGATTTTATAACTTCCCTCACCACCTGTTATATTTTCTTCAATATTAATGGCATGTAATGGTACACCATTCGAATTATATACATAATCATCACTATCAAAGTCATATAAGAAATTTATCCCCTTTATACTTTTTGACCCGTTGCGGTTATATAGCCAACCTCCCTGTTCATCAGTATATCCTTGTGTAATATCGTAAGCGTCAAAACTGACAGTCCTGTTTCCCATCCACATGTACAGCTTTTCAGTTGGATTTGTCGCTATACTCATCACCGGAGCAGGCTCTATGTTGATTGGCACTTCAGTGGGAAAGACATATTGAGTTTCAGTTTGAGTATCTAAATCAACCCTGTGAAGTGATGCCACGATATATGTGCCATGCCCGACCCTGCCGCCCTTCAGATAGTAAACAATATGTCCATCAGGGTGAATCAGTACCTGCTTCGGTGTTACTTGCTTAATTGTATATAGATCGTCACCGGAATCATTGATTATGGTATAGTTATAACTCCGCAGCGAATCACCAATTTCATCAACGAAAAACACTTTTGATTTCGGTATTCGAATTGCAAAAGCATAAGGAGAAGGTTGTTCAATGAAGTCTATAATTAAGTCCTTATAATTCAAATCACTCGATTGCCCGGTAGTGAAATTTATCAGCTTCAGGTGACGGACATCTGTGCCATAATCAATGTATTTGCTATCCTGCGCCACGCAATTTATAGCAAACATAAACGAGAAAACTATCAAAAACAGCATAAATTTATACAACTTAAACACGATAAACTCCTTCTTAAAGGTCACTTCTTATCCCGTTGAAGTGATTTTCGTCAAATTTATTATCAAAATAATTATCGTCATCACTGTACGGGTCAGGGTCCCAGTACTCAAAGTGAATATGGTCATCGTGATCACGGTCATATTTGAACCAGATCATTCCATATTCATAATCAACATCTGAAGCCAGAATCATAACTTCTGCAAGAGCCATTGTAATTTCGTCAGCAAAAAGGATTCTTTTCACCCCAAACTCACTCTCTACCGGTATTTCCCCCCAGCTATCATCCTCTGGCAATTCTCTATCTGACTTTTTCGAAAACATCCAGGGAGTGCGATCAACCTCATTACCGCCGGTCCCTGTAATTTTAGAGGCTAAACCTATATGCATTAGCATATAGGTTGTTTTTTCATCACAATAATTTGGATCGTCAATCGTCATTCCGGTAGGATAGCGTGGCGTGTCTTCACTAATTTGAGGCAACCTTATATCAACCTCTAATCCGCTTTGGTGAGAATCATGGTCGGTAGCAGCTCTGGTTCTATAGGGTGTATAAAATGGACCACCGGTTTTAAGTGAGATGTCATTTATGGATATATTATATCTAGGATATTCTTCACTCCAATTTACTCCGAATTTCACTAAAGAGGCAATCACTGAATAGACACCCCATCTATCGTAGTGATATACGATATGTCCATCAGCATTCTTCTCATCTCCATAATACATTTGTAACCCGGGAAGTAGCTCAGGTAATCGCCAGGCGCATAATATTCTACCATTTCTGCTGGATTTGTATGAAATTGTTTTATCCCACGATTTTCTTCCCAAGTCGTAGCTGTAATGTGGATGGATTACTGAGCCCCATTCTCCCGGATATCCGTATTGACCTATATGTGTCCTATCGCTTCGAACGTTGAGTATTTTATTATCATCAACTTGTAGTAATCCTTGATTCTCTTTTTAGGGATAAACAACTCCCACATCATTATATGGAACTTCATAATTACTATTTTCTACATTTAACACAACATGCGCACTATTTGTCGATCCTAATATCTTGTATTTGGGATATTTGGGATTTTTCATCAAAGGCTTGAAACCTGACTCTAAGAGTCAGTCCACCCACCCAAAACAAATGATCTAAAACTTATCAAGAGATGTTGATTCCCTTGATAATTTTTACCAAACTACATCATCATTGAACATACAAATTCAAAATTGTCGCGGAGATTCTTGAATGCATAGAATAATATTTTTTTTACACTGTTTTTTGTGATATTAGCCTGTCATAATATTGCATACGCTTCGTTGCCAATCAGCGAACATGTGACCATTGATGGAAACATGCGTTATCGGATGGAGGTTGATGGAAAGGATTTTGATAATAATACCGGGTTGAATGAAAATTCCTTATTGAGAAGCCAGGTTGGATTCCGTGTCCAGGCATCTAAATCGGTAAATGTGAGGATGAAATTTAAGGATTCACGATTTCTCGGGACTACCGGCTCCAATAGCAAATCTACCAGCTTTATTGATTTGCAGGAAGGATATATTTTCGTCAATAATCCTGCCAGAATGCCTTTTGACCTGCAGGTTGGCAGGTACGAGATGATGTATGGCCGCAGACGTATCCAAGGAAATGAGAACTGGAATAATTTCGGACCGAGAACTTTTGATGGAGGTCGATTATTTTTCGACATCCAGTCTATGAAGATTGATATGTTTTATGCCAAGCCGATTGAAAGAGGCTTCTCGGCACGCATTGTATCGAGATCGAATCTATGCAACAGAACACGCATTTGGGTCATTTCGGTATGTACTTTATCCAGCTTAAAATACCCTTTATCGACATCGACAAGGTATGATTCTGCACGCTGCAATTCATCATGTGCTTCTAAGGCATATATACCCAATGAATCAAGCATCTTCCGGATTTGATCTGGCGCTCCACCCTCCTCATGACATTCAGCACAGAAACTACCTTCCTGGGCTGAGAGCATTTCATCAGTTGGATGATGAATATCATGGCTTCCATGGCAACTACCGCAAGGCTGCATCCCACGAAGCTCCCAAATACCGCGATGTATGGATTCTTTGAAAAGGTTTTCGTTCAATGCATGACATTGACCACAGACATGCGAAACAGAACTTATGCCGGGAGGAAGCGCGCCATGATTGCCATGACAATCATTACAGGCTGGCGCGGAAATATCGCCTCTTTCAAGAAGCGCTTGCCCATGAACACTGTTGCTGTACTCTTTGTACGGATCAGTGATAATACCATAGGGATTCATTCTTTCAGGATCACCGTGGCACTCATTGCATGTTTCTGGTACGTTGCTCGCATATACGGGTGAAAGGGGATCATCAATCGCACGGATATTATGGACACCGTGACAATTCACGCAGTTCGCAACTTTATCATCATTTGGATTTCTTTTTAATGCTAATCCGTGACCGCTCATATTAAACTGCCGGACTTGATCGGTTGCAATCCCAGGTATAAATTTTTGCATATAATCAGGATTCGAATGGCATTTTGCGCAGAATTGCAAAACATCTGCCGGACGATTTGGGACACCCACAAATCCTTCCCGCCTGCTCATCGCCATATCTCCATCTTCCAGCAGGGGGTTTCCGCCATGGCAGCCATGACATGATATCTCGGAATCGGAATGGACGTCATCATTAAATGAATGTCCCAATTTTTCATCCAATTCAGAATGGCAGGTTATGCAACTGCTTTCAGTCAGTAGGTCATCTATGGAAGTCGAAATTTTCCTGCTTAAATTGAGCCCTTTGTCAACTTCCCGCTTGAGTTTATCTATGTTGAAATAGTGGATCGCTTTCCTTGCTTTGAACAATTGATCTCGAACTTTCTCCAATGTTGCCAGCTCGGTCTCTACATTTTTATGCGCTCTTTGCGCCTTTATGAGGATTGCTTGACCCCTGACATATTCATCCTCAAGACTTTTGAGCAGCTCACGCGTTTTATCAGATGCATCTCCGGCATTATGACATTTATTGCAAACAGTACCAACTTTGGTTCCGACCATATCAAGAGAAGTCTTTTCAATATCATGTTCTCCATGGCAAGTGATACATACGGGGGCATCGGTTAAATCCCATACTCTCTGGTGTTTTGAGGTACGGAATGCCTGGGCCTTAAAGCTATGGCATCTCGCACATGCCTGTTCAAATGCGACCAGGTTCTCATTATAGGAGCCGTGGTTACCATGACATCCTATACATGATGGAGCTTCAGCGTTATGCTCGTCCAGCAAAGCCCGTCCATGAACGCTGGTCCTGTATTGATTTACTATCTCTGATGAGATGTTGAATTTATCCATCATCTCTTTGTCAGCATGGCATTTCCCGCAGGTGTGGGAAACCATGGTTGCTCGAACCGGGCTTTCTTTACTATTCTTGCGATGAACCGGATGAGGAGTATGGCATCCGATGCACCCCGGAGCGGAATCATTTCCTTTGACAAATAATGCATTGCCATGAGGTCCGGTCCTGTATGTCCGGGCTTGGGATTTATGACACTTTCCGCAGCGTTCGACTGATTTTTTCACGTCCCAGGGAGGTGGTGTGAAACCATCGACCTCATGCGCCACATCCATATCCTCCGGGGATCTGCATTCGGGTTTCCACCGTGACAGCCTGCACATGATTGCTCGTCTAAATGTGCATCCTGGGCAAACAATTCAACCAGTTCAGGAGTGATTTCAAGATGACACTGAATACATGCATTAGATTCTACAAAAGCAGAACTTCCCAACAAGATGAAAGGAATTAAAAAGAAATATGGTGTAACAGTGAATAAAAATGATTTATCAAATTGTAGTTTCATGATTTTTTCCTGAAGTCTCACGACTTAATGCCCTGGAAACAAGTATCCCAAAAATGTGAAGATTACAATAAATGCCAAAACGACATATCCCACTGTTGGCGGCAGCCAATGGTTTTGTTCTCTGTTTGACCATCTATCCCAGAATGGCACGGTAAGCAGCAAAAGAGCGCCGAAACCAAAAAACAGAATTGCGATTACTTTTCCGTTCATTCCAAGTATAGTTCCCGGAATGTATTTCAATGCCTGGAACATGAACATGAAGTACCATTCAGGCTTAATGCCCATCGGTGTTGGATCGAAAGGTGATGCTTTTTCCTGGAGTTCCAAAGGAATGAAGACAGAATCAAACGGAAAATATACAGCAAGAAATCCGAGCAGAACGAGGCAGGATGACCACACTGCAATCTCCCTGTAAATAAAATCAGGGAAAAATTTCGGAACGTCTTAGTTTAAGGTAGCACAAAGGTATTGACAAACAGATATTGGCGCCGTATATTACCTCTAAATCGTATTAGCAAGAGGTAGCAACATGAACATCATATCAGTATTTGAAACATTTCCAACCCAAGAATCTTGTATAGCTTACCTTGAATCCGTAAGATGGAAAGATAAGCCATTATGTCCTTATTGTAAATCCCCAAAGTCAACAGCACTTCCAAAAGAATTAAGGCGTCATTGTAATACCTGTAATGCTTCATTTAGCGTCACAGTTAAAACAATATTTCATCATACACACCTACCTCTCCAGAAATGGTTTCTTGCTGTTTCGTTAATCCTTAATGCCAAAAAGGGCATCTCTGCTCGTCAATTAGCTCGTGATCTTCAGATCAATAAAAATACAGCTTGGAGAATATCAATGAAGATTAGAGACGCAATGAATGAACGCTGGCAAAGAGAGCTATTGACTGGCATGGTCGAAATGGATGAAACCTTGTAGGTGGTAAGCCTCGTAAAGGCAATCCTAATGATACTCATCATAAACGAGGTAGAGGAACCAAAAAGACTCCAGTAGTAGGCATGGTTGAACGAGGCGATAAGGTTAAAGCAAAGGTTGCTATGAAAGGTGATTTAACGGCAAAAAGGCTTTCATCTTTGGTAAGGCAAAATGTTAACTTCAAAAAATCAACTCTTATCACTGATGAATACAGAGGTTATATGGGTATTCATAAATTCATGCCTCATAAAACTATCAACCATGATATATGGTACGTTGATGGAGATATTCATACCAATACTATTGAATCATTTTGGGCGATCTTGAAACGTGGTATAATTGGACAATTTCACAAGGTTTCAGTAAGATACCTGCCAAAGTATTTAGATGAATTTTGTTTCAGATACAACAACAGGAAAGATGAAAACTTGTTCGATTTGACAATTCAGAAAGGATTGGGGGTGTAATATGGAGAACAAGCATATTGATAGACTTTGGAGAGGGGAAATTCAAATTGGGGACTATGTTGTCCCCTGCTATATGACACCAGATGAAGTGCGATTCCTTTCAGGTAGAGGAGTGTCTAATCTGTTAGGTCTTACTGATCCAGATAGTAAATCAAAAAGCGGTCAAGTGGCTGGTTCAAGAATTAGAAGATTATTTACCTATTCAGCCTTCAAACCTATATTAGAACAGCGTTTGGGGGTGGACCACATAGACTCATTAAAAATCTCTACTGATGATGGATTTTCAGTTATAGCATTTGAGGCAACAAATTTAGTTGATCTATTTGACGCTATCCTTACAGTAAGAGATATAGTTCCAAGGTCAAAACTGACAAAACATCAACAACACATAATTGAAAGGGCTGATATACTTATAAGAAGTGTCGCTAAGGTAGGAATCATTGCTTTAATTGACGAGGCAACTGGTTGGCAATATTATAGAGAGCGAACTGCTCTCGAAAAAATGTTGAATACATTAATTGCTCCAGAACTCCAACCTTGGAGCAAATTGTTTCCTGATGAATTTTATATGGAATTATTTGATAAATACGGATATAAAGCTCCTCGTGATTCAAGTCGCCGACCACGTTTTTTTGCAAAAGTTACCATAGATTTAGTTTACGATAGAATCCCCATGCCTGGTGGTATCTATAAAATACTAAAGAATAAATCAACTGATCCTGAAACAAAAAGACGCAATACAAACAGGCTTCACCAATGGCTTACAACTGAAGGCAGACAATTGTGCGATAGACATATATGGTCTCTCGTTTATGGGGCACGAGGAACCCCCAATCTACCAACATTCAAAAGATGGGTAGAGCGTGCTCATCCTAAGATGGGTCATACAATAAATCTATTTTCACGTTTAAAGGAAGAAGACGAGGAATAATCTATTATTTTGTCTTAAATAATCCTTGAACGATAAAACCTACCAAGCCAATTGCACTGATAGTTGTGCTTCCTATTAGTGCAGTAAGTGCTGATTCTGGTAATACGAAATCATCTATCTTGAATCCCGATAAAGCAATAATGCCTGCAACTCCAATTGTCCACCAGACCAAGAAAGTAAACACTTTGGAAGCATAGTCTTTCCTCAGATCGGTTAAGAGTTTCAAATCTGTTATTTCAGCTTGCAACCTCTCGTTTTCAAGGGTTACTCTTTCAGCATTGTTGATTGAACTTGCTTCCTGAGGGACATTCTGCACTTCTTGCGAAGTGGCAGGTAGGTTCATAGGGACTTTTCCGGGCATTACTGGGAATTACCCATCATGTTTTTATAATAACTTTGTATTAGATCATTTGGTATTGTTGCATTACCAAGATTGTATCCTTTTTTATTAAATATTTCATCCCAAGGAGTATCTGCCTTATGTGTCAACGCTGACAATTGAAATCCTTGTAGTGTACCGTATTGTTCCCAAACCCAATCCATAATAGTTTTATCATAATCACTAAATATACTTTTGGCGGGTTTCGCAAACGCTGTGATCTCACCACTACCAAAATGTTTGACTTCATCATATAGTCTTCTAATTACCGGACCATACATCCAAGCCTCTATAGATTCGACAACAAGTGGCTCACCAGTTGCACCTAAATTCCAACCATGCGCAATATATACAAGCTTTTGAATCTCAATTGGGGTCAATCTTCTTTTTTTAGGAACATAGTGTATGAAGTATCCTGCAATATCAATTGCACTGTGTGCCATTTTAATCTCCTCATTCTTTCCTCTTGAATATTTTAAGCATATCTTATGGCAAATGCAAGCTATTATACTGAACAAATTCTCAGTATGTCCCTTGGAGTCTTTCGTTGCTACCTTAAACTAAGACATTCCGAAAAATTTTATCTCACGCCCTTTCTTTGCTCCGATGGGCATGCTCATTCCTTGCGCTTGAACGAAATAAACATGAACCACAAGTAAAACTGCAGTTATCATAGGAAGTACGGCAACATGGAAACCGAAAAACCTGGTAAGGGTTGCACCCGTAACGTCCTCGCCGCCGCGCAGGAAAACCAGGATAAATTCTCCTATAAAGGGTACCGAAGCAGCCATCTCGGTTCCAACCTTTGTTGCAAAGAACGATAATTTATTCCAGGGCAGCAGGTATCCGGAAAAACCGAATCCCATACTGATGAACAGAAGCAAGACACCCGTTACCCATGTCAACTCACGTGGCTTGCGGTAAGCCTTTAAGAACCAGTTCGAAAAGAGATGAACGAATAAAGAGAGTATCATCAAGTTCGCTGACCAGGCATGTACATTACGAATCAACCAGCCGAAATATGCCTTGCTCTCTATAAAATGAACGCTTTCAAATGCGGCTTCTGCGGTCGGTCGGTAATAGAGTAATAAAAACAGTCCGGTCATAACCTGAACGATGAAGAAGAAAAGCCCCATTCCTCCGAAGAAATACCAGAGAAAATGGCGATCATGAGGAACTGTCTTGTGATCGGCATACTCCATCATCTCCTTGATCGGATACCGCGAGCCAAACCAATCAAACATTCTCTTGCCTGTAGATTTGTCTGACATCATGCGCTCCCAACCGAGACTATTACCTTGCCGCTGCGAATATCGACCTGGAAGGCTTTTAGTGGACTTGGAGAAGGACCTGAAAGCACTTTACCTGCTAAATTGAAGCAAGCATTATGGCAGGCACACCCCATATCTGTCCGGTGTCTTGCTCATATTGCACAGTACACTGAAGATGGGTACAAACGGCGGTTAAGGCTTTGTACGATTCAGCATCGTCCTTTCCCGCTCCGGTGCGAATTAATATAGCCGGTTTCCGGTTGAATTCGAATATTTTGAATTCTCCCTGGGAAAGTTCGCCGGTCTCTATTGCAGTTGTGGAAAGGTTATCCGGTTCAGCCTGTTCGGGAGGAATTACAAATTTTAGAACCGGATATCCAGCAAGCCCGACAACGTCTGCGCCTGTTACAACGAGCAGGCCGTCAAGAAACTTTCGCCTGCTGATCCCGTCATTTTCTTTTTTAGACATTGTTTCTCTAAAATCTCATGGAATATCTTGATATTCTATTGTTGACCTGTGAATATAGTTAACCATAATGTACAATATCTATCCAATTCAAGTTTTTGCACAGGTAAAACTATTGATATTAAAAATTGTGCTCTCACAAAATTTTCTTGTGGTACTTTCATTTCATACCCATATTCATATTTATATTACTTCTTAATTCTAAAAAGATGCATTTTTGTTATCACACTGATTTTTCATTAAACCGTTGGAATCATAGATGAAGTTTCAAAAATCAGCTCAGAGTGTCATTCCTGCGAAGGCAGGAATCCAGGCATTACAACAGGTTACGATATCGTGGATTCCCGGATCAAGTCCGAGAATGACATTGTCGGACAGCCAGCTTCGAGGGAATGACAACTCGATTGATCTGAATTGGCATAAGAGTACAATACTGCCCATACTTATTGCTATCATTCTCATAATGTCTCCTGCAATTGTGTTCTCTGCAGAACAGGAAGAAAGTGGTTTTGCAAAATATACCTGGAATACATTTAGTTTTTCCGGTCTTATTTCGGAAATTCCTTATGGAATGAATTATTCAACTATTAAGCCGGATAAATTTGGATTCTGCTTCGAAGCTCGCCTCCTGCCTGTCCGTCCTGTCGTGAACTCCAACACTGTCGCAATCGATGAACAAACCGCCGAAGAAGATTATGGCAGCGTTTACCGTGACAGTGAACATTCATGGACAATCATAAATTTCGGCACGACACGGGTTTTGTCCGCAAGAGTTTCTGCTTACCTGGTTGCTGGAGTATCTGTTAAAACTGTTTACAAAAGATATCAGGACGTTGAGGATGTCATAATGTACGTGAATTCTTATTGGATACGCGATAGAAGTACCTGGGCATTTAATGCAGGCGCCGGGTTACAGTTTTTGATTTATGAAGATTGGGGATTATCAGGTCAAATCGGCTATAATTATAAACCCGCAGGTGCCACAATCGGAATTGGATATGCGTGGTGAAACAGGCGCTAATGGTTTCTATTTCACAATCGTAATTCTTTGTGTTGTGAACACCTCAGTCTTGTCCCTGCCGATCATAAAATAATTACCGCTTGCAAGGTTGTCACTATCTAAAGTGAAATATTTGTATCCATTAGTATAATAGCCATCAATGATTGTAACGGCTTCCCGACCGAGAATATCATAGAGGGTGATCGTCAATCGTGTTGGAGTTGGAACAGCAACCTTTATCGTCGCTTTTTTAGAGAATGGATTTGGCCAGATGGATTCCAGCCAGGGTTGAATCCATACAGTTGGCGGTGGGGCTTCGATGTTGCTAAGTTCGTAAACTCCATACCCATTCCACCAAACGGCGTACAACTTGTTACCTGATAATTCACAATCGTAAAAGTATCCCGAATGATAACCAATTCTCTCGGGGGCATTCATATTATTAAGGTCATACACTTCAATGATACTTCCAAGTGTCTGATCACTATCGTTTAGAACAAGATAATCGTTATTAAAACTGAACTCATGTTGAAATGGATTACCTTTTGGAATTGTGCTGACAACCTCAGGATGTAAGGGATTATCGATAGTACAGACATATCGACGGTCATCATCCCTGATCAATACGTAGTTATCACGTAGTGTATTGATGTCTCGCAGATAATAATAATTATCGTTAAACTCCAACTCGCCAAGGTACTGGGGATTCAAAGGATCAGCGATAGAATATACATCGATTGTTGCAATACTGGACCAGTTTGGACTATAACCGCCATAGAAGAGATACTCGTCATTTGAACAAATTCGCGATTCAGAAAAGCGTTTGTTGGCTGGCGTTTTGTTGGCAAGGAATGGTATGTCGGGATCAGAGATATCATAAATATGAAACATCACCTCATCGCTATCACGGGTAACACTATAGATAAGATTTTCGGATACAAGAGTAAATGGTTTTTGAGACGCTTCCCAGGGGTTGTCGTAGTACTCGTAATTATTTGAAGGCAATATGCCTCGAAATCCAATATGTCCCAAATTTTGTGAGTCAATGCCAAACAGACGGTAATGATGTTCGGGAGATACATTGCCGGAGATATTTTTGTACCAGTGCGTGAGTAATAAGTCTCCGAAATCACCGACAATGTCACAATATTTCCAGCCATCGAGGGATACCGAGTCCTGTGCTCCCAACATGCCATTAAACAAGATCGGAAAGTTGCGGATGGTTGGTCGTCTTGATGCGAGGACAAAATAATTATCAATAAGCGCACCGCCGTTGAATCCGTCAGTCATCGCCCAGAAATTGTAACCTTCGATCGCTGCCGGATCGCTTATGTTCATATAACCAATTCCATTCGAGCCTGCGCCCCAGATAGCATAATCTCCCTGAAATGCTTGAAACTCTAAGTTGTAGTCCGGAGCTTGAATCCGGTTGACCATACTGAGTTGATAGTTGTCATCATACTGCATGATAAAGATTGAGTCAGGCTCAGAACTGATAGCGTAAATCGTTCTGTCATGCAGATAATAGGATAATTGAGGGAAGTGACTCTTGATCAATGTGTCTAATACCACAGCATTATGAGGATCTGAAATGTCAAGAATCGCAAAGGTCGAGTCACCAAACACAGCGGCAATATCGTCTTCAATTTCAATGTACCTGAATTTAATATTCACATCTTCGGAAAAACTATGTAATACTGGATTTGAGGGATCAGACAGGTCAAAATAGGGATTCGGAGTAAAGCTGTATATGTATCCAAGGTAGAGCCGGTTGTTATAGTACTCCAAATCGTAAACCGTATAAACATAATCAGAGGGATCAATAGTACTCAGGACAGTAACAGTTCCATCATCTTCCAGGTCGCAGATTTGAATTAAATCGGGATCATAACTGTTGATAATCAGAAGGGAATCCTGCCAGATGACTATGGGAGCGCCAGCTATAACATCAGGATCTAAAGTTCCGGTTCTTACTGGATGCAGGGGGTCAGAAAAATCATAAAGTACTTTCTCAACACCAATTACCAACACCATTGGTTCATTTACAATAATTCGAAAGATAGGATTAGATTCTTCAATCACTCCGACAATTTCCGGATTACCTTCAGCTACACCAGATATTGTCAGCAATCCGGAGCCCCAACTTGCAGCAAGTGTATATTCTCCAAATGCAGCAACATCAAAAAAACTACCAAGCAACTGTTTGCCGTCTATCAAACGCATGTTCAAGCTGTCTTGCGCGAAAACAGGAAGCGTAGAAACTAAGCAAAAATGGATAAAGAGAACTCCCAAAATCAATCGATTCATATTTTTAATCTCCAAATACTTTTACAAGGAATTAGAGGAATTAGGGGACCAGTATATCTATTTAAGTATATTTATCGCACTAACACAACCTTCTGATTTACATTTAGGTTAGCCGCTTTTAATCTTACGAAATACATACCTGATGGTAGATGACCGGCTGAAAAATTTGAACTATATGCGCCGGGTGTCTTGTATCCCTCAACCAGTGTATAAACTCGCTGCCCCACCAGGTTATACACTTCGAGTGACATATATCCTGCCACCGGCAACCCATAACTTATCCTTGCAGTAGAATTGAACGGATTGGGAAAAGGAGCTGATAGGTAATAATCCGATGGAACGATACTGATCCGTGACGATCTTACAAAGTTGGGATCGGTAAACCGGTAGATCCCCAGGTTAGTTCCATCTGCGGCGTAGATCAATCCGTCTTCGTAAACAGCGAGGTTTGATGTGCTTCCAGGTGTGTTGAAGTATCCCGCAAATTGAGGATTTTCCGGATCGGCAATAGAAAAAACAGAAATACCATTTGAATGCTGCGCCAAGTAAACATAATGTCCAGATACCTGAATTGCTTTCGCGTAATCAATAAAGATATTAGAAATTTCCTCCGGATTCTCAGGTTCTGAAATATCAAATATATGTAAATACTCGTCTCGTGAAATAACGAATGCAAAATCACCGTTTGTTTTAATACTTTTAGCGGTACTTCCAGTTAATAAAGAATCAACATAGCCTATTACTATCGGAAATTCAGGATTAGTAAGTGAAATCAAATATAATCCATTGTCCTGTGTAATCGCATAAAGATAATCACCCGAAACAGCCAGGTTTAAAACCAACGGGGTGTAAAGATTATGGCCTGTATCTGCTGGATTTTCGGGATCTGAAATAGAAATGATTATTATACCATGATCGTAATCCGGTACATAGGCATAATCACCAGCGAACTCTAACCTGCCATTAGGATAATCCCAAGCCATGCTCCTTACTTCCTGGGGATGTTCCGGATCCTCGATGGAAATAATACTCAATGAATCCGGCCCGTTCCGAATATCTTCTCTATACAACGTGTACGTATAATCCTCGGAAACAGCTATAAATTTATAATAGCTTTTCGTATCCAAAAAACCGGTTTCCACCGGCTGTTCGGGAGCTTCGATTGAGACCGTTTTAAATCCTTTGTCACCATTTGCGACATAGAGCATTTCGTCTGAAACAAATACATCATTGACATAACCATTTCGCTCAATATGGTTCACCAATTCGGGTTGTTCAATATCTCTCAAGTCAAATATTCGCATCTTATTGTCTCTATCAAAGATATGGGTACTAACGATAAAGGCTAATTCATTCACAACTGATATTCTGTTTTCCCACTCAGGTATATTAATAGAGCCAACCAGCTCAGGATTGGTAGGATCAGCAACAGACGCTATATGAACTACTTCGTCCCTAAATGTATTCATAAATACATATTCATTGCATAGCTCAAAACCCCAGATTGAATTAGGCACTACTAGAGATCCTATTTCCTGAGGATCCTCAGGATCATCAATTGAAAACACAAGAAGTGTATCATAATTATCGACAAACAGATAGCCTTCAATCAATGCAACTGAAAAACAATCCATCATTTCGATAAAAAGGATATCGCTTGGATTCTCTATATTTGAAACGTCCACAATCCAAAGTCCACCTTCTCCTTCATCAAAATCTCCACACCATGCACCACAAGCTAAATATGCATAATCACCCGAAACTACAACATCTCTTGCCCATTGCCCATCTGGTCCCTCATACCCAACCATTTCTAGATTTGAAGGATCACTGATATCGACAATTTGCAATCCACTGGATCTGCAGGCTAAGTAAGCATAGTCACCTTCGATTACCAGATCTTCCCCTCCCTCCGTCAATCCACAACTCCCAACCAGTTCAGGATTTTCCGGATCGGAAATTGAGATTATTGAGAACTGTTGGTAGCCGACTACATAAGCATTGTCGCCGACGATTTCCACTCGCCATGCTCCGTTCAACTCGTTATATCCAACTATCGCTAAATTCTCAGGGTCGGACACATCGACAATCTGTAATCCAGTATTTCCTGTTGCCACATAAGCTAAATTATCGACCACTTTAATGTCGGGTGTTCCTGACCAATTGTTCAAAATCCGCCCAACAAATTCAATATTTTCGTTTTCCTGGGCATAGAGAGTAGAGGTTGTCATCACTGAAAAACAAAGGATGGCTGGTAGAAGAAATGAGTTCCGCATTGTAAATCCCCTCACATAGTTAACCGTAACTTCGCATGTACTGGAGTGACTTTATAATTATCAAGTTAGACACCAATTGTCAGCGAAACAAGTCTTACATTAAAAAATGTCAGTTTTATTCATTGCGAATTGTGGGGACATCCATGATATACTATATCTTGAAATTTTTTACTTCGTTAATATAAAACATATACTTGAACGATCTCTGGTTCAACAGCGCCAAAAAGAAATACCACAAAGTACTCAAAGAATTCGCAAAGAGCACGGAGGTTGTCTTTGTGATCTTAGTGCATACTTTGTGTTCTCTGCGGTTTGTTGTTTTCTTTTAGAATTCAGAAATTCAGGGGACAGTAATAATTCAGGGTAATTCAGGGGAGAGTATATCTATTTCTTGTCTTTGTAATATGAAAGGACCAAACTAATCAGGCGGAAGCTCGATAAGGACTAACTTCTTCTTCGATCCTCTCGCCTGCCTTGTCTTCTGCAATATCCAGGTCGTAATCCATTTGAAGACCAAGCCAAAACTCTGCTGATGTCCCAAAATACTTTGCCAATCGTAATGCAGTATCGGCGGTAATCCGTCTTTTCTGAAGAACGATCTCGTTAATACGGCGTGCAGGTACTCTCATATCCAATGCGATATGATTCTGGCTCAAATTCATCGGCTTCAGGAACTCCTCCAATAGAATTTCGCCTGGATGAACTGGATCTATTCTCTTTTCACTCATATCTCAAATCCTAATAATAATCTACAATCTCTACGTTGAACGATTCGTTCTCTTTCCACACAAAGCATATTCGCCATTGATTATTAATTCTAATGCTGTATTGACTCTTTCTTTTTCCTTTGAGTATTTCAAGTCTATTGCCGGGCAAAGCTTTTAAATCCTTTAAAGATTGTGCTCTGTTCAGAATTCTTAATTTCCGTAATGCATTCCGTTGAATATTAGCCGGAAATTTTTTCGAATAATATCGACTAAATATTTTCTCCGTTTCTTTGCATCTAAAAGATCGAATCATAAATGAAGGTATAACGTATAACGTTTAATGTCAAGCGTTAAACATAGGGGAGGCTGGTGGTTTGGGGTACTTGTTGTCCAAGTTTCATGATGAAATAATGACGGTTTAGCAGTTTTTTATCTACGAAGAATTGAGATTAACAGGTCAAATCGGCTACAATTACTAACCCGGAGGAGCCACAATCGGGATTGGATATGCGTGGTGAACTAGGCGCTAATGGTGATAATATCGACACGATATTGTCGAAATATCAGTGGATTTACTTCAAATACTCAAACCATTGAAACTGGTATCCAGTCCCCGGATTTCCGCCCCCGATTACCGCCCCGAATTTCCATTTGAAACAGGGAACCAATTATCCATTCCAATTTCATTAATAACAAAAGTATGTTTTCACATTTTATGGCGTGTATATTACATTGACTTTGCTTACGGAATGTAATTCAAGTACTTTAATACACTCTGCAGATTCAGGATTAAATAAAGCAAGATTGTAGCCTTCTTGGTTAAGCGCACTCTTATAAAGAACACCATCCCATCCATTGAATTTGAGCAACTCACTTAGATATTGAGTTGGGGCATATTTCACATTTGCAGTTGAACTATGTATGGGTTTTGCTAAATGCTCACCAATCGAATTTAGTAAGGGTATTTCAGAAACTTGTTTCTCAAAATCCTCTGCTTTACTAAACTGAAAAGGAGATATCTTTCTGAGATCAATAACCCGCAAATCAGAGACAGTCTTGAATTTAGCAATAGAGACTAAATCAAGTGTTGAAGGGCGTACCTCATGAACTGCTGTATTAATTTTATCAGCAAGATATAAATAAGCTATACCAGCCGGATTGGCTCTGCCAGCAGTGGACTTATGATTTGGCGGCGCTCCCATTTTATTTGCTGGGAAAGCTCTTTCCTCTGAAGTGCATATTCTTGCACGAAAATAAATGCTCTCCTTTTTAATTTCTTTTTCTATCAATTGGAGGGAAGGGACAAGCCTACTCCCTAAATCCAACTCTTCAGGGTAAAAGAAGCGGTTTATGCTCTCGATGGAGCCACTGAATTGGCGCCATAATTCCGACGATTGATCAAGAACTAAGTCACTTCTAAAACGTGAAGGCTCATTGACGATATTTCGTGCAGGTTCGGAGCGGAATCCGTTAGCAATATCTAGCAATAATTCATTTTTTCTGTTTGAAACTTTTTCAGCAAAAACGGACCATTTGACATCTATCAATTTCGAGATTTTGTCGCCTGTCTCTTCAGCTTGAAATAACTGCATAAAAGGTTCGAACAAATTAGATAGGTTGCTCGTTTCGATTCTATGCGTATTTGTGCTTTCGCAAAACACGCAGGCAGATTCAGTCTTCGTCCCACGATTCTCGATATGACGCACGATTACATTATCATTGAAACAAGCATTGCAACATTTAGACATTTTCAAGCACCAACTTATTAATCAGTTCAAGGTGGTGCTGAATTGTTAGCTTCTTGAGATATCCGAGCCCTGGATAATGCTGGCGCTCATTTAAATCCAGCAATTCTTTGCACGCAGAAGAGAAATCCAATATAGTTTCGTGTGACTGATAGAAGCTAACAAATTTTAGCAAAGCCTCATTGAATTTTCCGGCAACATTCACTGGTTTATCGTTGCTGTCAGAAATGAAATGTCTGACAAATAGCTGATCCTTCTCTTTCTGATAAGTCAAATGGATAGCAACCGCATATGCAGGGCCACCAGTATCTGAGAAAACCTTACCCACAACTCCATAGTCGCCAAATCCCACGTAATTATCCTCATTATAATAAAAACAAAGGTCACTGAAATAATTCTCTTCAGGATATTCTGCATTTTTCTGGGCATGT
Organism: Candidatus Electryonea clarkiae; assembly: GCA_030765455.1. GTDB lineage: Bacteria > Electryoneota > Electryoneia > Electryoneales > Electryoneaceae > Electryonea > Electryonea clarkiae. The sequence goes on from JAVCCM010000171.1 coordinate 17,976, forward strand.
ATAAAGGCATCTTCGAGGATAACTCGTTTTTTCATGTCGAAACGACTACGATAGGATCGACTTTTAGATGATTGTTCATCAAATACGTGATAATCGATTCGATCATTATTTCCAGTTAAGAAGCTTCTTACATAGTCGTTAATTCCATTATGCACGATAATGAAATGATTGTTATCGAATAATTCAAATATTCCACTAATGGTATCAAGGGTCGTAGAATTATTCAGCAAAATCACTGGAATCAGAGTACCGTGAAACTCATCTGTTTCTAGACTTGCGAATAGAGACTTGTCGAACGAATCTTGGCTGAAATCACCAAGGTTAGGATTTATGACTAAACCCAGTTTTTGCTTGTTGGAGTGTATAGTTGATATACAGTTAATGAGGTTATTGTAGTTACTGCGCACTGGTTCAACAATGGGAATAACTGATTTTGCATTCAGCCATTCTGATGCCTCACGCAAAGCAATTAATTCGTACTGCTTACCACGGAAATATGGAAAATACATAGCGATTCCTAACGCTTAAAGAATTGTTCTTTAATTCGACTTATGTCCGGTACAGGAATACGTGAATTATAAACTGCAAGACGTATGGAATGTGGAAATGACTTCAGAGTTGCAGTCTCAATCGTAGGAGATCTACCAATCAAAGCAGCAAGAAAAAAGTCGTATGCAACCTTGTTGTCGTAATTGCAGAAATCAGACTTGGCTATGTTATATCGCTTTGTGTTTGGATGTTGCGAAATGTCTGTTTTGGGTAGCACATTTACATATTCAGATGCACGTAAAGTATCAAACATAACAGATTTTTCCAAGCGCTTGAAGTCAATCGTGGCATGTCGAAACAGAGTAAATTGATATCTATTAGTAAAAATTATTATTCCTACCTCAGGAGGAGTAATTGCAGTTACAAGATGCAGCTTGCTATAATCTGTCAACACATAAAGTTTTGGAAATACTTTCTTAAATGATTCAAGTTGCCCATTTATCCGGTTCATTCCATCCAATGGAGATTTAATCTCAATGGATAATTCTGTGGATTGTGGCAATAGAACGTCTAAAGCATGTTCTTCTACCCGTAATTCAGTAATAAAGCTACTTACTATCGTTGTATTTCTATTCAATACACGTTTGTTAAACAGAGCGTTTTTAAATACATATTCAGAACGATAATACCAAAAGAGGATACGATATGCATTTTCAAATAGATCAGAATATGAAGATACTGATATAGAAAAATTATCACAAAGTATTCGCGCAAAAAAATCACGATCAAATTTAGATTCCGTTCTGAGACTCCTGATCATATCGGTACGAAATAAAGATGATAATTCACCGAGATAGTCACCTTTTGAAGATGTTGTCATCTTTACATATGGGGGATTATAAGGCATGGACTACAATTTTCCCTTTTCTCTTTAGCCACAAAGGTTGATAGGTATAGTAAACAAATGGCTGATACTGTTTTCCCGTAAACCTTCGTTCTTTTTCAAATAATCGCGTTGAACTGGTTCATGTAATATAGAACGTTCGCCGACGAAATAGTAATTCTGCCTATAATGTATAAATGGTCAAGCTATTTTCACGGAAACTAATATTCCCATGTGCGAAAGTTGCTGAAGCCAAAACTTGAAAGTTTAAAGTAATACACACTTTCAGTAAGAAGCAAACGTATTCTTATTCCAAGCTTATCATTATCATGTAGTCTGTATCATCCGATACATAATAATATCGGTTTCCTTACAGCACGGGATTTAAGAAATCCGGGGACATCCATGATAAGTAAAGTCAAGAGGAAAACGGAGATATAGAATTCAGGGGACAGAGAATTCAGGGGACAGGATATTTATTTAATGGTATGAAGCCGGTTGCATTATTACTGCTATTTTACCTCTATTGGTCATAATTCCGTTCAGCTTTGAATTCCGTCTGACCGTTCTTGCATCAGGGTTCGCAGCAGACGGGAGACCTCGGCATTTTTCATATCGTTTACAATTCCAGCAATTTCATCGAATATCTGTTCCGCTCCATCAACAGAATTCGGGATCTCGCCATCCAGGATTTTCTCTTCGATCAGCGTTTTTATCAGCCCGATACGTGGCCCTTCCGGCAGCCCGGTTCGTTTCATAATCTCATCACCACGAATAGGTGACTGGAATGACCGCAATTGGTCTTTTTGATCAATTTCTTCCATTCGCTGCATCATCTGATCAAACTCAGCAATGTAGCGTTTAACTTTTACCTTGTTGGCGGAGGTAATGTCCGCGCGGCACAGCATCAAAAGATCGTCAATCTGATCGCCCGCCTGAACCACGAGGCGGCGTATAGCAGAATCAGATACATCTTCGTCATTCAGATTGATGGGACGCATGTGGAGACGAACCAGCCTACTTGTCTTATTAACAAGTTCTTCGGGAAGACGATATGTTTTTCCCATCTTCTTCACCATACGTTCCCCGACGTGTTCATGCCCGTGAAAAGTCCAGCCGGAATCAGGATCAAAATATTTCGTCCTTGGTTTGCCTATGTCATGCAACAATGCGGCGAACAGCAAATCCACACGGTCAGTCTTTTCTGCAAGATGGTCCACTACCTTCAGGGTATGCTGCAGAACGTCTTTGTGATGGTGCCGTCCGACCTGTTCCACCCCGGAAAGAGCTTCTATATCCGGAAAGATTACGCCGAGAACACCGCTGTCATGCAACAGGCTCAAGCCTTTGGATGGAGGAGAACTTGCGAGGATTTTGAAAAATTCATCGTTAATTCTTTCTTTTGATACGATTTCAAGACGCCGTTTTTCTCGTTTTATCCCCTCCCAGGTTAATTTTTCAATAATAAAACCGAGTTTGGCAGCAAATCGGATCGCTCGAAGCATCCGCAGAGGATCATCACTGAATGTTTTACACGGATCAAGAGGAGTTCGAATTATTTTATTATCGAGGTCGGCGAGACCATCGAAAAGATTAATGATCTTATCCGGTTCACTGATTTCGACAGCGAGGGTATTTATCGTAAAATCCCTTCGAGCGAGATCTTCTTCGAAAGGAGCAGGTTCTACGTTTGGTTTGCGTGAATCTTCCGAATAGCTTTCACGTCTTGAGGTAGCTAATTCCAGTACAATTGAACCTGTCTGTATCCTCGCAGTTCCGAAACGGCGGTAAACCTGTACACGGTTTCGCAGATTTAATTTCTTCCGCAGAGTTTCCGCGAATTGAATCCCGTCGCCGACTACCGACAGGTCAATTTCCCCGGAAAATTCCCGTCCCAGGAGGCGGTCGCGAATATACCCTCCCACAGCGTAAACCTTAAGATTTTCTCCGCGGGAAATTTCGGCTATTACAGCAAGCAACGCTTCAGGAGTGTCAGGCAACGCCTTCTTAACGGAGGTTCTTTTCTGCTTTTCTGCGTAATTTTCCAAGTCGCTTGAGGTCGTCTTTTTTGCGTTTTTTCTGTTTTTCATTTAATTTAATTGAATTTGCTGTTTCAGTGTAATGTATAACAGCTTTCCAATCCTGTTGTTCAAAAGATATTTGTCCCAGTCGATGAAGCGCGCCGATTTCAGCTACCGGGTTGTGACGAACAGCCTGCCGGATAGATAGAGCCAGACGTTCATACCTGTCCCGCGCTTCCTCCCATTCTTCTGCCATAAAATAGGCTTTGCCGGAAGGTTCAAGAAAGATCCGTGCTTCTCCAACATTCTCAAGAAGTGAATCAGCAACAGCCGCAGCCTCCAGATAACGTTTTTCTCCAATCAATATCCATGAAAGATATGCACCTGAAAGGTAACGAGCATAATTGCCATCGGTCATTACTTCCCTGATCTTTTCGATAGATTCCCGGCGTAGATCAGCCTTGAGTGGCGTCCATGTAATTGCCAGCAATGCTTTACTCGACCAGTAATCATATAATGCAAAACCAAGGATAGCATCAACAAGACTTGTATCTAGAATATATGCTTGTTTTAGATGCCTGGCGCTTTTAATCGCATATTTCATTGCACGAATATGCTTACGGTTTTGTTCTAATCTTGTCGCTTCAAAACCTTCCATTGTTCCTATGGCAAACAAAGCGGCTGCGGAATCCTCAGAACCTGTCGCTTCACTTAACCTGGCATTAAAAGTAATCAGGCAACGATCCCTGATATCCTGGTAATTCATCGGTTGGGGAGAACTACCGAGGTCTGTCTCTTCCGCAAGAAGGAGTGCCGCATCCAGGAGATCAGCCCAATTTGCCGCCCATTTTATTGCCGGAGTCCCATTTCTGATAATGCCAACGATATCCCTGGTTGATTCATATTCCGCCATCGCTCCTGAATGTGCATAGCTTAAAAGTAGAGAATCCGGCGGCAAAAAAGAATTAGAACCTGATGACTTATTCGGTGTCAATGAAAAAATTGAGAGAACAAGAACTGCAATAATTAGTATATTCCTGCGAATAATCTGATTCAGGAGCTTGTCATTCCCGCGATGGCGGGAATCCAGAGAGAAAGCATCTTTGTGCATTCGAACATACTGGATTCCCGCCTTCGCGGGAATGACACATCCATTGATCTGAGCAGGTGTATTACTGAAAAATGTTTTCAATCCAATCGCCCTTTCACATGCCATCGAAACCTGGCAAGCGCCCGGTTGGTTCCAAGCCAGAGCCAATCACCCTCGGGTACGATCTCCCGCACGATATTTCCGGCGAGACCGTCATCTACTGTATAATGAATAACATCACCCTCCCTGGGATCGAATTTCACTAATCCGCTGTCAGTACCAAGCCAGAAATATCCTGCGTGATACACTATACACAAGACCTTACCTCCACGCCAGCGATCAGAAAATATCTCATACCATCTCCCGGTAGAGTCCCGATATGCAAATCCCATTTTGTCACCGATTGCAAATGCCTGATCTGAAACGAATAATGCCAGTGGAGGCGTAGCCGCGGCAATTGTCGGAGCGCCTGCAACGTTTTGCCATCCACCCATTTCATCATATCGTAACAAAATTCCGGCACCGGCTGCCCATAGTGTATCTTTTAATGTCGTTACCTGATGAAAATCACTGTACCTCTGCACATTTTCAGTTTTTTCATCGGGTCGAAGCACTGTTCCCGATTTGGAATCGATTAAAGCCAACCCGGCAATTGTGGCAACCCATGCCTTTTCATTCCCGAAGGGTGCAATGTCCCTGATAACTTTTCGAGGCAAACCGTCCTTTTTTCGAATATGTCGCCAGGATTTTCCATTACGAACCATGACTCCTTCTGAAGTGGCGAGCCAGACAATCCCGTTATCTGAAATCTTCAACCGGTTTACTTTGCCCGGCTCAAGCCCCCATTCAAGGTTCGGGTGATAAAAATTCCAGGAATCGTTATCGCGGTTTCTATGCCAGAGCCATCCTTTCTCTCTGTCAAGGGTAGAAGTGACCCAGATATCATCACCTGCTACATCAAACGCACTTGCCGCTCCGGGACCACCGGGATACAGTTCAAGGTTTAGCGAATATTCATCGGCAATGCCCACTCCAAATCCATCCCAGCTATAGAAAAACAGACCTGTTGGATCATGCTTTCCCTTGGTGAAATCCCAGCGTAAGTATCTATATTCAAGCTGTTCTTCCGGGGTCAGGCTGTAAAATGGCGGCAACATCAAATGTCTCGACGGTTTAACCTTCTTTCGCTCTTTTGCATTGATTCGTTCCCAGGCAATCCCATCCAGCTTGTCAATCTTCTCCCACTTTTCTCTCAGATGATCCCTGAAAATCCAGCCACCTGAGGTTTCGACATATATATCCTGGGTAAGTGGATCTTCATATACTTTTCTGCAATTTTTCAGTAATATCGCCTTGTCCATGTAGCCCGGTACTGTAAACCAGGGATACAACCAGCGGCGTTCCTGTCTGTCCCAGCGTAAGATTCCTGCGTCAGAGGCAAAAAACACAGTATTTCTGCCAACCTCTATGAACCTGATCCGTCTGGAATCTCCCCATGAAATCCAATCGCTTTCTTCAAACCGGTCTCTTGAGTCAGCACGATCAGCGAGAGTGATCAGACAACAGATTGAAAGGACAAGCATTTTGATGTAATGCCTTATTAGTACAGAAATCAATGAATACATATCTTTCCCAATAATAAATGCACTTGTGTAGATATATTGTCTGTCCCGTAGGGACTCTTGATATTAGCTCATACTTTCAGGGGCTGTTGCTCAAACCTTTTCTCATTGCACTGTAGTTTATAGTCGTAAATTGTTCTTTGAAGCCATTATTTATAGATTGAACGATTTTAAGGTGTTATGCTTCGCACAGGCGTAA
>JAVCCM010000013.1 GCA_030765455.1 Candidatus Electryonea clarkiae
AAAGACCCCGCAGCAAGCTACGGGGCATCAAAGCAGACTTGCCGGAATATCCTTCGGACCCATATTCCGACTGTCTAATCGTAACGAAGCAAGCTTCGGGGTATTGAACCCCTCTCGCGATAATAAAAGATATTATTTCTAAAGCACTACGGCAAGAGATGATAGATTTTTTAAATAGAAGTGCAGTATGTCAATTTTCATGATTTGAGATTCTTTGATAGCGGCAGTTAGAATTAAATAGATAAACTGTCCCCCATTTCAAAGTTAAATTTCGAAATACATCTTTACGTGCGCCAATTTTAACGATCATGATAAGCAGAATATCATCGCGAACGGTATAGATAATCCAGTATTGCCCCGTTCGAACACGAAGAAAGTTTTTTGATTTAAGCTTTTTTAGATTTCCTCCAACCACAACCATCAGATATTGCTTATTTCAAAACCGTCAGACCGTTTCCGTATCGATGGGTGCGTGAGGGTAGAGGGGCTGGCGGTTTTGAAAAGACAGAATTTCTGGTTTTTGAATCACACCAGCATCAATATTCACAGCTCTTCTAATGGTTTTGTTTTGCTGCCAACTTTCTCTACCCGCTACCACATCAGGTAAATGAACAATGAGTGCAGCAGAGATAGATTGCGAGGCACTTTCCCAGAGATAACTTGGTGTATGATCTACAGCATAGTAATCTATCGTTCCAATTTTTAACATTGGATTTTCAAATGAAGTCGGTTTAGCAAAATAGAATCCCATTCCTTCATCGCAACTGACATCGATGATAAGACAACCTTGCTTGAGAGACGATTCTTCCTCTTCGAGCACGAATTGGATAGGATGATCAGGTTCTTGAAGAGTTCCGTTTATGATTATATCTGATTGGCTGATCAAATCTGTTAATGGTCGCTCAGAGCCATCGTGCTCCACCAACAACATGCGAGGTTCTCCCTCTTTTCCTTCCCGAATACGGACATAGTGACAGTCAAGAACCTCTTCACGCACCTCGTGATCGGGTCTTTGAATACAGATTGTGATATCTCTAAACCCGCGTGCTTTGAGAGCATAGATTGCCCCACGGCTAACCGCACCAAAACTGAATATGATAGTCTTACGCTGGTTTCCATAGTGACCATCGATACCTTTGAGTTGTAAGGCATGTAATACCGCACAGTAACCAGCTATTTCATTGTTCTTATAGAAAGTGTGCCGTCCAATCTGTCCGTTTGGACCCCAAACATACATATCCTCAAAGGCTATGAGCGTTTGCTTCCGATCGATCGCAGTTTGAGTAAGAGCCCATTGCTGTACACAATGTGGCCAACCCCAAACGATTCCACCTTCACGAAGTTCCTGTAAATCAGATAACACAGGCTTGGGAATGATAACCATCCCAATGTCAGCCAACAGTTCGTTGCGTTTGGCAATGCCACCCGTCTGTGAAGCAATTTCCGAATCTTCGATTCCGAATGGCACTCCATACCCTTCCTCAAATATCAATTGGCGACGGACTTGTTCGGGAAGGCGTGGCAAATGCTCCGGATGGATTGGAACACGTCGCTCATCCTTTTTCCTTGAAGTACCAATGACTCCAAATTTCAATTTACTCATATCGTATCCTTTTCTTGAGACAATTTAGTTTCGTAGCCCGGAAGCACCGTATTCCGGGAAATGGTTGATTTCGAAAGAGAGTTAGTGATAAATAATTCACTATAATAACGTGATTCGGTTATATGCTTAATATCAAGGAGCTTTCAACCTATCAAGTTTCCCGGAATACGGTGCTTCCGGGCTACAAGTCTTGCCAAAACAAAAGTAGAGATTGGGCTGATAGCAATCGCCCACAATCTGAAAAAATGGTCAAATACAGGCAAAATGGCACCTTCAACGGCTGAAAATTCTCTCCCAACGACCTGAAAATCAAACAAAAACAGATACAACTCACGAAATAAAACCAAATAAAGACTGACAAAGAAGAAAAAAGAGAAATCCTTCAATAAATTCAGTTTACAGAAAAAATAGGAGCTGGTTCAAAATTACTTCTGAGTCAGCCCCTAAGTAAATTTAGGAATAAATCTTAGTGTCCTTTACTCTCCGGTACTGTGCCCGGCATGGCTGACTGGAACAGTTCTGAATATATTTCTTTCATTTTTCCTGAACGGATATCAGCTTTCAGGTCCGCTGTCGGGCGACTCATCCAGTTATGCATGGGATCATCTGTTAACTGCTTATCGAGAAAAGCGTCTGCTTCAGCATCATGCAATTTTCTCACTTCAGGAATGAATTTGAAGTAATAATGCTGTGCGACTTCATAGATACCATGCCACCATGTATAATCCGGACCCATCATTGCCGCACCGTGGCGAGCACGCCTGCCCTCATGATGCCAGATTTCCCAGTAGATCCATTCCACCTTGTTTGAGAAGCTGGCAGGATTTGGCAGGGAATTATTCTTCCGGAGGATTTTCATAACCTCACCAGCCGGTCTGGCAAATTTCTCATTGTATAGGTTCACCAATCCGTCGAACTGGTAATAATGACCCTCCGCAAAAGTTGTTGAATGGCAAGCAGTACAAACGTCAATCATGTTCCCGCGTTTTGCTTCCCAGTTATCCTTGTGTTTGGAAACGGGCGGACGAAGTGTCCATGACAGGCGGTCTCCAACGTCATGAGTCAATTTCTGGGTTTGAGTTGCCGACATGTGGCAGGTGGCGCAGGTAGGCGCTTCGTAATAATCCACACCGACTACCCAGCTTTCGGAATCAAGCGCCATATCATCTTTGTGAGCATAATAGGCGATTCCATGCTTGGATTCTTCATAAATCTCTTTTTGGGGATGGTCGGGACCCAAGTGACATTTCCCGCAATTTTCCGGTTGACGTGCCTGTGCTCTTGAAAACGAGTGTCGTGAATGACAGGCGTTACAGGTTCCTCTTGAACCGTCCGGATTCAGGCGTCCGATTCCTGAATTGGGAAAACTTTTTTTACTAAGCATGTTCGGTGATTCCGGATCAATCTCCACCTTGGAACCATGACACTGCTCACACCCGGTTACGGCTACAGGATCACCACCGGCTACATGAGCAAGGTAAGCATCTGCGGAGTTCAGTATTTCTCCAGCCGAAGCATGATATGAAGCCTGAACTTGAGCGGCTTCCTGCTCATGGCATTGACCGCAATCTTTTGGTGTCACAAGCGTGGATATGAAAGCGTCATTATGCATATATCCATCCAGATCACCTTTCTCAGCCTGATGGCAATCATAACAAGTGATATCATTTTGACCGTGCTTCGAACCTTTCCATTGTTTGTAAAGTCCCAGGGACTTTTCCATATGGCAATTTATACATTTCTCGCCAACTGACATCTCTTCCGCCAGTCCAATAGATGCGATACTAATAACAAATAAAATTACCAGTACAACTTTTCCGACTCTCATGTTTCTCCCTGATTGTAAAATAAATAATCAATCACTTCACTTCATTTACATGTACACCATAATCCTCTTGTATGATTAAAGCAAGTGGAATATATCACAAAGGTATCTCCGAGCATTTTAATCAATTTTGAAGTATTTATAAACTAATAAACATGATTTTTATATTTTTTTACACAGATCAAAATTATTAAGAGAATTCTTTTGCCCAGCATTCACCTGATTTTATTGACACATATTCTACTGCAAATACTTAATCATAACAATGTGGTATTACGTACTAACCCGGAGCAACACCTCTTCATTGTATTAAAATATTCGTGATTCTTGATGCGGTAATATAAGAATAATCATTTGGTTTAATTCGAATTTCAAACTCCGAGTTGGAATTTTCATCATCAGTACTGAGAGAATATCGCTATACTATGAAGTACCTTGTAGGTTCGCAAATTTCGATTATAGTTGATAAGAAATATTTGGCTTAAGAATAGAAGACTTTTCTTTTTGAGGATATATTTTTAAAACAATGAGATTTAAAAGAATAGCGCACAACGGGAGTTTTAGATACCATCAATCATCATCACGACCCAAAGGCAAATCTAATCAGCTTCACAAAACCAATGACAGCGGTCCCCCGAATCCTGATGAATTGTGGCAATTTGCATCAGACAATCGCCTGCGTAATGTTGCATTAGTATTGATCGAACCGGCGCGACCGGAAAATGTCGGTGCCGCAGCTCGTGCGATGAAAACAATGGGACTCGAGCGGCTGATAATTGTCGGGACCAGTATCTGGCGAAGTGGTAAGGCAAGAGCACTTGCGGTTGGGGCGGGGGATATCCTTGAAGCGGTAGAAGAGTATGCCACGCTTGCCGAGGCGGTTGCGGGAATGAAAGCAGTAGCGGTAACTACCGCCAGACGGCGCAGAAGAGCGCGACCGGTATTCCCAGTTGATTCAGCAGTTCCTCATCTTCTTGGCGTCGCGGAACATGGAAATGTTGCCGTTGTTTTCGGTCGGGAAGAATGGGGAATGACGCAATCTGAACTTCTATTGGGCGACTGGTGGGTGACAATTCCCATGGCTAATGCTTATCCTTCTCTTAATCTTGCACAATCAGTTATGCTTGTCTGCAATGAAATATCAAATGCTTCGAGAAGACCAATGCCGCAATATCCCTGGGTCCCGGCGGATCATAAAAGCAGGCATCTCCTGATGGAAAATGCCGCTAAAACATTGATTGAAGCCGGTTTTCAACCAAAGCCGGATATTGATGGATTTCTGCTTGCGCTTTCAAGGGTATTTGACAGGGCATTACTGGAAGAACGTGATGTTAAGGTTATTCATGGAGTATTTCACCAAGTTGAACTTCTTAATAAAAGAATGAAAAGATACAAATCACAAAAGGATCAGGAATGAATTTCTTCAACAGGTTAATATTATTCACCGGGGGGATAGAATATTTTTTTCGGAAAAATCAAAATACTGCAATAATATCCAACAGCAGATTATTCAGGAATATGTTGACTAAATCGCTCTCTTTCTTGTTATTGATATCAACCTATTCATTATGCATCACAGGTGAAATACATGCAGACAATGAAGTAATACCTGCCTATAAAGTAGCAGTCCTCACCTTTCTTGTTCACGGGCGTGAAGAGTTATCGGCTGAATCGCTGACTCAGATTGTACGGGCTGAATTTCAAAAGAACGAACGCATTCTCCTGATCGATCAGAAGGGAATCAAAACTTCTCCGGTTGAAACAGGTTCTGATAAAAGCGTCAGGGTTTTCGATTTAGAAAGTTTGGTCAAAGCGGGGAAAACGCTGGAAGTGGAAAAAATAGTGGGGGGAACAATAAATCAAATTGGCACCAAATACATGATCGAACTTCGAGCCGTGAATGTTAGATCAGAGAGCATTGAGGCAATTGAAACCGCAGATTATAGTGGAAATATCAAACATATTGACAAACCTCTGAAAATGGCTGCGGAAAGGTTAGCAGCCCAGATTGTCAACCGGTCTGGAGTGATAATTGTTGATACCAATCCTGATGAATCCAGTGTTAAAATAAATGGTATTACTGTAGGACTTGCTCCAGTCCGAATCAAAAAACCCGGAGGAGTAAAATATAGGATTAAAGCTGAACGCATGGGATATGAAGCTGTCGAACGCAAGGTTTACCTGGCTGAAGGCGATTCCCTGGGTTTGAAATTGTCTCTTCCGAAATTATCAAAACGGTTAGGCAAACCACCTCTTGCCAGGATATGGCTGTCCGGCGGAATTCCAATGAACCAGAATTCCTCATCTATCGACACCAGGATTACCTGGGGAAAAGGCACATCATACGGTGTTGCTGCCGATTTTGGCGATATATGGAGACTGAGGTTCGGTACGTATTCCTACTCTGGAAAAATCAGGGATGTGAATGAAACTTACCTTGAAGATTTTAACGCAGATGGCGACCCAAGAGGCCATGCAAGCGTTTATTACTCCACCTTGATCTATACTATGTCCCCGGTGAGGACCGGGGCAGTATTGGGAGGCGGAATAGCAGCGCTGACAAGGGAAGTATCAATAAACCTAAATGATGCAAACGAAACCTCTCGCCAAACCGACCTGGAACTTGGACTGTTACTGGAACTCGGAGTTGAGTTCAGGCTTTTCAGGGATATCCTGTCACAAATCGAATTTATCCATGTCCGCATCATTAGTCAAAAGCCGGGAGGAGAGCAGGATGAAACTATTCATCCCGCATGGAATGAATCCTTCCGAGCTTTCGAATCTTTTACGGTTTTGAAATTCAGTGTTGGTTACAGGTTCTAAAACCTGGATATATTTCATTTCAATTGTTGATACCTAAATAGCTCCCTTTCAGCAAATCAGGGCAATTTGTAGTATTTCGGAATATCTCAACTTGTTGTAATTTGGACGTCCAAAACATTAATAATAACAGGATATAAACATGAAATTTGGTGATTTTGAGCTTTTCATTATAGATGACGGTAAATTTCGTCTTGATGGCGGAGCTATGTTCGGGATTGTACCTAAGGTTTTGTGGTCTAAAACCGACGAATCGGATGAAAATAACAGGATACTTCTCTCCGCAAATTGCCTGTTGATAAAAACCGGAAAAGACGTTGTTCTTATCGATAACGGGATGGGCGGCAAATGGAACGACAAATCAAGCGAAATGTTCGCCGTTGAGCAGCCAAGACGCCTTATGAAAGAACTTGCCGGATATGGTGTGGCGAAAGAAGATCTTACACACATGATTCTTAGTCATCTACACTTTGACCATGCCGGGGGTAGTACTTATATCGACGACAATGGTCAAGTAACACCACAATTTCCCAATGCCAGGTACATTATGCAGAAAGGTGAATGGGATGTAGCTCACAACCCGACACCACGTGATAAAGCGAGCTATCTACCTGATAACCTTGATCCTCTAATGGAAGCAGGACTGGTACAACTGGTTGATGGCGATACTGAGGTCCTGCCTGGTATAACTATGATCAGGACAGGCGGGCATACTGATTATCATTGCATAATACGTATTGAATCAGGAGGAAATACTGCCTGGTTCCTGGCAGACCTGATTCCCACCTCAAGCCATGTGCAGGTTCCCTTCGTTATGGGCTATGATCTGTTCCCTCAGAAAACTATGGAATTCAAGGAGAAGTTTCTGAAGGAAGCATTCGAAGAAAATCATCTATTGATATTCGAACATGGACCTGTTCTAAAAGCCGGACACCTGGGAAAAAATGAACGTGGGAAATGGATAGTGAAGAAATTCGATACGGGAGTCGCTAATTATCCCGGTTAAATTTATTATGGATATCATAGATAACAAACTTATATGGTAAGATGCTTAAAATAGATTCACAAACAAACGTGAGAGACAGGAGTCAAGTACAGCCACTGAACGCTCGCGTAATTGATCGACAGGATCTCACCGAAAGATTAACCATTTTACGAATTTCTTATGAGTCGGGAGACACACTTCCTTTTAAAGCGGGTCAATTTGTAAAACTTGGGATTGTGGCTGATAACGATCTCGGTAATAATTATAGTTTGTCCAGCATTGTTCCGAAAAGAAATCAAATGGTTCAGCGTGCGTATTCAATATGTTCCTCTCCCGCTCAAACCGGATATCTTGAATTCCTGATAGACCTCGTTCCTCATGGCAACCTGACACCTAAACTCTGGCGCCTGAACAAGGGAGATCGCCTTTGGATGGAGCCCCGCGCCCGGGGGAAGTTTACCCTGGATGGTATCGAGGAGCATCAAAATATTTTCATGGTTTGTACCGGTACCGGGATTGCGCCATTTATCTCGATGCTTAGTCAATACGTATCCAAAGAACGGTGGAATCGTCTCGTTCTCGTTCACGGGGCAAGAAATTTCAAGCATCTCGCTTATTACGATGAAATCCTGGCTTTGGCTCAAGAAAATATAAGCATTTCTTATATACCTCTACTGTCAAGAGAACCTGATGATTCAGATTGGCAGGGTTGTAGAGGAAGAGTACAACGTTTATTCCATAAAGATGAAATCGAACAGATTACCAATGTGAAGCTTAACCCAGAACGCTCACACGCATATATCTGTGGGAATACAAATATGATTAAAACGATGACAGATTTACTCGGTAATTGGAATTTCACTAAAGGATCAAACTCCAAACCGGGCAATATTCACAGTGAAAGATACTGGTAACTAAAAGAAATAGTTTCTACCATTCTACTCAAGCAGTACCTGTAAGCATGCCCACAACAATCGGTGTCAAGATCAACGCTATTCCCATCAGGCTTTCGCCTGCGATAACTCCCGAAGCTACCGGGAAGGTGTAGATTGCATCGAGCTTGGGATATTTCTTTGAGAACATCCACACGAGCAGTCCGCCCAAGAACATCGAGAAACCGTAATAAAAATGAAAAGTGAAGGCAAGACCAAGTCCCATTGGTGAAGGGATCCAGATTCTTGCTTTGGGAGGAAGAATTCGTCCAAGAGCTACCAGCATGATGCCGAGGAGACCGCCGATAATAAGTGCAGCCTGCGCTGTCGGATGCAGCGATCCGAGTCCATGGGAGAGTAGTTTTGCCACTGACGCCCAGACTTGCGCCGCCGGAGCGGGCCATTGGTCTGTGCCTAAAGCTGAAGCATCGGGAACGAGTAGATAGAATACGGGAACTGTAACTGCTGTACCGATAAATATTCCTGAAAATTGTGCAAGAAACTGTTTCCGTGGATTTGCGCCCAGAACATAACCGCTCTTCAGGTCGATTAGTAAATCTGATGCGCTGTCTGCTACCCCGGCAGTGATGCAGGCTGCCATCAGGTTGACATTCATCGTCTGCTGTGGAGCATTGATTCGCATTGCTTTCGGTGTTATCGCTCCATACATCAACTGGGTTACTTTACCCATTGCGCCGACAGGGGTAGTATCGGTTTCGCCGGTAACCCGGCAGGCTACCAGGGCGAGGAAAAACGACATGATCACTGCCAGCAATCCCATCCAGATCGGCATTCCGAAAGCGCCATAAGCTATGCCGACTACTCCAATTCCACCGATCAGGGCTCCGGAAAGGAACCATGAAGAAGGCACCTCAATTTTATTCAATAAAAGTCTTTCTTCAGAAACAGATTTATTTTTATCGGTTGAAAACAGGGTGGTCACACCACTTAATGCCCTGACAACTGATTTCCATTGAAGGGCAAAAGCTAACAGACCACTTGTTACCATGCATGATGCTCCTCCCCAGAGCGACCATGATACCATGGTGCGGTAGTTCAAAGCCTCTATTACGCCGATGTTGTACATGTATGGAACTAAGACCACCCAACAGAGAACCGAGCCAAGCATAACGCTTGTGGCAACACGAATTCCCATCAATGCGCCACCCGCTACCAGCAGAAGACTACCTTCGACGCCAACGGTATATTGAAATGCCTTTTCACCGAAAAGAGGGTATGCGTATTTAATCAAAACAAATTCTTTTGTCATGACTCCAACCTGGTGTAGCATATCAAATCCATCACGCAAAAAGGCTACAACAGACGCAACTCCACCTGCAATAAACAGGGAGCGAGCGCTTTTTTCACCCTCCTCCGCGCTCGAAACAGTTCCTTCCATGTCTTCCATCTCCGCCAGGACTTTTTCTTCTGTGGATGTTTCGGAGTCAAAATCTTCATCGGTCATTTCAGCAACCGGACCTTCAATAGCAGGAGAATGTTTTGTGTCGGCATGAAGGCTGCGCAGGGTCATCGCAGCGGCAATTCCTGAAGGAAAACGGAGGCGTTCTACATTTATCATTTGACGTTTCATCGGAATCGCCAGGGTTACGCCAAGCACCGCAAGAAAGAAAATCCAGGCTGTAAGCAGACCATAAGGAATGTGTTCACCTGTTACCAGGAGATAAGCAGCGATAGCCGAAACAAGTGTTCCACCCGTTGAATAACCTGCGGATGAGGCGGTTGATTGCATACAATTGTTTTCCAGAATAGTCATATCGCTCTTGACAATTCCTACCTTGCGCAATCCTTTCCAGGCAGAGAATGATAAAACGCATGCGGTAATTGCCACACCAAATCCCCACCCGGTTTTTAATCCGATGTAAAGGTTGGTAAGCGATAGAACTGCGCCAAGAAAGCCGCCCATGATAACAGCACGCCAGGTAAGCTGAGGCATATCACCACGATAATGTTTCTTGAACCACTGTAATTCTAATTCGTCAGGAGTTAATGCTTTCGATTTGCCCGATGCCATGAATCAACCTTTCCGGAATTGAAGAAATGTGAAGAATTTGGCAATATACATTGAAGAGACATTTTTTGCCACTTGGTTGTGAAATTATTATTGACGAGATGAAAAAACTTTTGGTGACATTGTCGAAATAATATATTAAGATAGAGGGGCTTTAATTGCTTGTTTCTTATAAATTGTTACACTCTATATTTGCCTATATTCAGATATAATAAGACTTTGTAGTTATTAATTGTAACAAGCTCTTTTAAAGATAATACAACTAAATTTCTTGCTTATAGCTGAAAAAGGAACATTAATTATGTAAGGATTTCACCATAAGTAATTTTAGCATATGATTTTTACAAAACGTTAAAGCTAACATAAATTCTTGAGAAGTTTTTTTCGCGAACTACATCAACAAGTTTTTCTATAGCTTAAAAGAGGTAATTGCAAAGAAGTCAAAATTTACCTACATGCATTCATACAAAAACGATTTCCGCCTGCAAGCCCGAAATCGCTTTTGAAAGGAGTAAAAAAATAGATATTTCCATCATTTTACTATTTAGCATTATAACGTCATTATTGGTGTATTGCAAGAGAAGATTGCCTTATCGGTGTAGGGCGCCACCATTCTCTTCTGTCTAATGGCTCTGGCAATAGCATTATTGTTGTTGCTAGAGTCGTGATTTTTCTTTGTTTGCTCCTTTCTAAAGGAGAGACATTTAGCAATTTCTTCAAAACCTTTTCTGGAGAAAAATTGAATATCGAATTTCTTTACTTTAACACTCCTCCTACTCCACCTTTCAGTGAGAAGTGAAAGAAGTAAGGAATAAACTTCAATCAACCTTCAAAAGAGTTTTTCAAATATTTGAGAATTGCTTTGATACCCATCCTTTTAGTTTCATCAGGTATATTTTTTATTGGATTGTCATCAATGTCAAGTTCTTCTAACTCTTTCAACTGACAAATTTCTTTTGGGAGTTCTGTCAGTTGATTCCCAGATAGATTTAACCATTGCAAGGAAGAAAGCTGTCCTATTTCCTTTGGTAACACTGAAATATTATTTGTATGCAGCAATAGCTCTTCTAAATTAGACAATTTTCCTATTTCGGGAGGTAAAGTTGATAGTGTATTGTCGCAAATTTCTAAATGTAATAATTCTGCGAGATTTTTAATTTCAGAAGATAAATTGGCAATATGGTTACCATTAAGTATTAGAAAAGTAAGAGTTTCTAATTCCCAAATTACTGATGGTGGCTGGGATAGTCTATTATAAGATAATCCTAGATATGTTAGGTTTGACAATTCGGTGATGCTTTGGGGAAGATCTGAAAGTTGATTAAAATCGAGTGATAACATATCCAAGTTGTGAAGTTTCCCAATTTCTGATGGCAAAATCTTTAGTTCATTACTCATCAAATCGAGGTCTTTAAGATTTATTAGATTCCCAATTTCACTGGGTAGATTTGTTATCTGATTATCGTTAAGCTTTAGTGTCTCAAGATTTAATAGTTTTCCAATTTCTGAAGGAAGGTCAGTTAACAAATTCTTCTCTAAATTTAGATTTTTAAGGGATATTAGTTCATCGATCTCTGAAGGAACATCATCAAATTTATTGTTTCCTAAGTTTAGTTCTTCTAGAAATTCCATTTTTTCAATAGCTTGAGGGAGGGAATTAAGATTATTGCCTGACAAATTCAATGATTTAAGTCGGTCAAGTAATCCAATCTCTTTTGGGATAGAGTCAAGATTCAAATGCGAAAGATATAATGACTCTTCCTTAGCTTTAAAAGCTCGTTTAATTTTGTTAATCGTTTTTTGACGACTCATTTTTTCTCCAGAAGTATCTTGTTTATTTTCTACAAATTATATTTTGGAGTTACTCTACAAACACTATTATAAACACGGTAGTATTTTTAACAATTATTTCAAATCAAAGAAATACAAATAATACACTGGGATTTCTTGGATTTCAATTGCAAACGTGACATACTATCAATATCTCTATACAGCTTATTTGGAGTTTGAGAGGGTAAAAATATGAGAATATACACTAAAGTTGAATTCTATTCCACTTTGAAAGTCCAGTTACATCGAGCGGAAGATTAGCTTGCCAGAGATGCAACCATAGCTTATTTTCAATGAGACATAAATAAATGTCAAATTGAAAGAGATTATTATTATCCAGGTGAATTAATGTCTGAGAAAAAACGAATATTATCCGGGATACAATCATCCGGAGCGCTCCACATTGGAAATTATTTCGGGGCGATAAAGCAGTATATCGAATTGCAGGATGAGGGTGATGGATTATATTTCATAGCTAATTACCATTCCATCACATCAGTTCAGGATAAGGATAAACTTCGGAAGCTTACTCAAAACGCCGTTCTTGATTTGCTTGCACTTGGACTTGATCCCGAAAAAGCTACTCTTTTCCGTCAAACCGACGTTCCGCAGGTGACTGAACTGGCATGGATACTGGGATGTGTCACCACAAAAGGATTGCTTGATCGTGCTACCTCTTACAAAGATAAAATCCAGAGAGGTTTAACTCCTAACGTGGGGTTATATACTTATCCTGTTTTAATGGCAGCGGATATTTTGTTGCCCAGGGCGGATTTAGTACCGGTAGGTAAAGACCAGCAGCAGCATCTCGAGATGACCCGTGATATTGCAGGATATTTTAATGAAACTTATAATGTTGACCTGTTTCCTTTACCGGAAGCAAAGTTAAACGAATATAAAATCGTAATCGGGACGAGTAAAAACGAAGACGGCTCATTCCAGAAAATGTCGAAGAGTTATAATAACACTATAGATATTTTCTCTGAGGGTAAGGCTTTAAAAAAAGCTGTTATGTCGATTCAAACTGACAGTACACCGCTGGAAGAGCCGAAAAATCCCGAAAAATGTATAGTCTATAATCTGTATTCTCTTTTTTCCACAAAGGATGAGCAAACAGAGATGGCTGAGAACTATCGTGCCGGCAATTATGGATATGGGACTGCAAAAAAGGAATTACTGCAAAAAATAAATGATCTCTTCGAGCCGTCCCGCGAAAAAAGAAAACTGCTTTGTAATGATCCTGATTTCATAGAAGACATCCTTCAAAGCGGCGCGAAACGTGTGAGAGAGCTTGGCGCTGAAACGATGGACATTGTAAGGATGGCTGTCGGAATTGGATAATGTCATGAATAATAATCGAGAATTTAATTGAAACAGAAATCTAAAAAGAATGATTTCGAAGTAAAACTTTCGGTTTTCGAAGGTCCTATTGACCTATTGCTGTTTGTCGTTCGCCAGAGACAGATTGATTTTTCAGAGCTGCAACTCTCGGTGATAGCGAAGGATTTTCTTGATTATGCCAGATCGATTGAGGAAATTGATCTGGACCTGGCTGGCGAAGTGATTTTCATTGCCGCTCTATTATTACGAATGAAGGTAAAATCTCTTCTTCCCGGCGAAGAGGAGGAAGAGGAGCTATCAGAGCATGATATTGCAGAACGCGACGAGGAACTTGAAGAAATCTACCGTGAAATCGTAGCTTCAGCAAGGAAGCTGGCAGAAGGTGAGAAAACTCAATTGAGTCATTTCCGCCGTGGTCAGGCGGCTGAACCGGGAATGATTGACAAGACCGAAGAAATTTTGCGGGATATCAGCCTTGTTCACCTGGCAGAAGCATTCCGAGATTTGACACAAGGTCTGGAAAAACCGTCAACTCGTCAATTGACACTTTTTAAAGTAACTGTTGAGCAACAGTCAAGACTGATCCTGCGAGTGTTAAAGGAAAAGGAAAAAATAAGATTCCGTGATTTAATTGCACCTTTTACTGAACGCATTGAAGCAGTAGTTGCATTCCTGGCGGTGCTGAACCTTATTCATAGAGGAATTATCAAGGTTCGTCAAAGAGGGCAATTTGGCGCTATCTGGATTCAACAGGGCGAAAAATTCAGTAACAAAGATTCCACAAAACGATAGAGAGTTTTTAAAGAGTTGACCACATGCCTGAAAATGAAATTAACAATGACGATCAGTTAAAAGATCATCATTTTATCGAAAGAAAATTGGGAATACTGGAAGCATTGCTGTTCGCAGCCGATGAGCCATTGAATGAAAAAACCATTGCTGAAATCTCTAAAGAAATCCTGGAAGCGGAGATTTCCGAACTCGCCGAGAAATTAGATGCAAAATACGAGAACAATGGGCACGGCATAATGGTTCAATATATTGCTGGTGGATGGCGTTTGACGACGAGGGCAAATTACGCAGAGATTGTAAAGAGATTATTGCGTGGCAGCATTCGGTCAAGATTGACTCGAGCATCGCTTGAAACCGTATCCATTGTCGCATACCGCCAACCAATTACCAGGGCTGAAATCGAAGCGATACGCGGCGTAGATCCTTCTCCCGTTTTAAGGAATCTTCTTGAAAGAAACCTGGTGCGTATTACCGGCAGGGCTGACGTACCGAGGAGACCATTATTATATGGGACAACAGACGCTTTCCTGACTTATTTTGGGCTTAATGATTTACATTCTCTGCCCAAACCTGAAGAAATCCTGGGAGCGATTGAAGAAAAAGGCAAGGAAGTTGAGAAAGAAGGACCTTTCAACGCGACTGTAAGTGATTGAGTTTATACAATATTAATTTTACTGTTGGCAATTTTTTAATTTTTTTAACAGCTTTTTACCGGTTAAGGGGAAAACATGGATTTAAGGAGACAGAAGTGCCTGGTGTTGGGTGGATTCGGACTTGTCGGAATGGCGGTTTGCCGGAAACTCTCAGAAGAGGGCGTATCAGAGATTATAGTATCCTCCTTGAAGGAGACGGAAGCGGAAAGTGCATGCCAAATCCTTAAAGCGGAACATCCTGAAATAAAATTTACTCCTGAATGGGGTGATATCTTTGTGCGGGAGGAATTCAAGGGATATTTTCGCGGAGATTTACTTGCAGATCCGGAAAGAAGGATTACTTTTATTCATGACATTTTCGATCCTTTGACAAAGGAACTCTGTAACAAGATAACCCTCTATCGCCAAATAGTCGATCACAAACCCTATGCCGTAATCGACTGCGTAAACACTGCAACAGGGATAGCATACCAGGATGTTTATCAACAAAGCGAAAAAGTACTAAGCGGCTTGGATTCACTTCGCGGCGGAACAATAAAAGAAGGTTTTGAAAAGCAGGTTGAAGATCTTATCGCCAGCATCAGCGCACCCCAGCTTGTTCGGCATATCACAACGTTACATCAAGGTTTGATCGACGGCGGATGCCGGGGGTACCTGAAAGTTGGTACTACCGGTACAGGCGGTATGGGCTTAAACATTCCCTATACTCATAGTGAAAACCGTCCCAGCCGTGTTCTTTTGACAAAAAATGCCCTTGGAGGCTCTCAGACTCTGTTACTTTTCCTCATGGGACGCACTCCTTTGCAACAAGAGGATGGCAGTATCCGGGATATTTTCGTCAAGGAAATCAAACCTGCGACTGCGATTGCCTGGAAAGGAGTTGTGGCGGGAGAAATCCGGAAGCGCGGGCAAAATTACCCTCGTTATGATATGCTTCCAGCCAATGCCCTGGAAATCGGGAAGACAGTAAAAACCTGTGAAGAGAGCGGTGCCTGGATAGCTAAGGGAGATACCCTGAAAAGTGTTTATATCGACACCGGCGAGAACGGTATTTTTTCTGAAGGTGAGTTTACCGCTATTACTGAAGTCGGGCAGATGGAATTTGTTACGCCGGAAGAGATTGCTCAATATGTAATATGGGAACTTTCAGGCGGTAATTCCGGTCATGACGTTATCGGCGCTTTGGATGCTGCAGTGATGGAACCAACATACCGAGCAGGCGTTCTGAGACAAGTTGCGCTCGACAAATTACGCCAGAAAATGAATGCAGAAAAAGGACTGGACGAATCTGTTGCTTTTGAATTGTTAGGTCCACCAAGGTTAACTAAACTACTGCATGAAGCAAACCTGATCAGGCATGCTTTCCGCACAATGCGTCCAGCAAGTATTGTCTCACCGGAGAAAATGGCAGATAAAGTCCAGGCGGTGATTGAAGCCGATGCAAAGTTGCGCAGCGCCATATTGTCGGTAGGAGTGCCCATATTATTATCAGACGGGAAAAAGTACCTTAGAGGTCCCAGGATATTGATCCCGACTCATGCCGTTAACGAGGAATTTGAAATAACAGAAGAATCGCTGGACAGTTGGTGCGAAAAAGGATGGATCGATCTGAGACCGGGTAATATGAAGCGCTGGCAGGGATGGTTCAACGAATTAATCGAACAAAAAGACAATCGGATGAAAGTGCTGGTTGGCGATGAGCTGGACACCTCATCTCGATATGATTTCGATGAAAACTATTTTGATCCCGATAGCGAAATAAATCCCGGGAAAATGGTCGGCTGGATATTTATTAACGTGGATAAAGGCAAAAGAACGAAGAGATAGAGGGTAATTCGGAACTATATATTTTCTTGAATTGTTGCAGTATAGTTAGATCATTATGATGGTAGCTATATTGTTGTATAATAACATGTAAGGCCAATTCATCGTGTCACTCCTGTGAAGGCAGGAATCCATTGTGTTAATAATATCAAATAGTTACTGGATTTCTTCCTTCGCAGGAATGAAACCAAACTAAACAACAAAAAATATGGGAATCGCCGAAATCAGTCAAATGTAATCGAGGTATTGTTATGAATAACAGTATTTTTCTCGATTACGATGATCCCATCACGAAGCACCCAACCATGTCCTTCGCAATCATCTTTATCTTTTGCAATTATTCGGACGTTATCGCCAATCCTCGCATCTTTATCAATAATGGCGCCTTTGATAATAGAATTCTGCCCTATTCCAATGTTTGGAATTCCCAATCGTTTATTCTTTTCTTTATCCTCAGTATCCTCATAATAATCCGCACCCATCATGATTGAATCAATAATCTGGGAGCCATCGCCAACAACGCTGCGAACACCAATAATGCTTCTAGTTACTATTGCTTTACCTACGATACATCCTTCACTCAGGGTCGCATGATCGGTTTCGGCAGAAGCGATTTTGCTGGGCGGAAGGAATCGAGCATGTGTATAGATAGGATGACGTTCATTATAAAAATTGAATTTCGGTACTAAGTCCACCAGATTAAGGTTGGCATCATAAAAGGAACGAATTGTACCAATATCTTCCCAGTAACCTTCGAATGGATAAGCAAACACACTCCTGCCTATCTTTACAGAATTCGGAAATATCTCTTTGCCAAAATCGGTATCTTTTGTGTCTGACAGGATTTCTTCAAGAACTTCACGTTTGAATAGGTATATTCCCATACTGGCTAAAAACGAATCCGAACGCTGATCCAATCCTTTCTTTTCCCAGTAAGAATTTTTAATTTCAAGATTGTCAATGATTTTCTGGTCTGTTGGTTTCTCGGCAAAATCCACAACACGGCTGTTTTCATCTATCGCCATGACGCCAAGTTCGTTCACTCGGTGCCGTTCTACTGGAATAGTGGCGACTGTAATATCTGCTGATGATTCGACATGTTGTTCGAGTAAGAAACGATAGTCCATCCTGTAGATATGATCGCCTGAGAGAATCAGGTAATGGTCAAATTGGAACCTGTTATAATGCCTAAGGTTTTTCCTGACTGCATCAGCAGTTCCCTGGAACCAATCACTTGATTGCTGAGTTTGCTCGGCAGCCTGGATGAATACAAATCCTTCTCGACGAAATGCATCAAAGCGATAGGTCATCTCGATATGTCTATTGAGACTGGCACTGTTATATTGAGTCAGGACAAATATCCGTGAAATATCTGAATTGATACAGTTGGAAACCGGAATATCAATTAACCGGTATTTTCCCGCCAGTGGAACCGCCGGTTTGGAGCGAAATTTTGTCAAAGGATGCAACCGTGATCCTTTACCACCGCCAAGTATAATCGCTAAAGTATTATTCATTTATCACCTCTGAAATGTAATTCATTTATTATAGAAGAAATGCTCTTACCTTTGGTTTACATAATACAAAGGGTTGAAGTTAAACACAATCTAATTGATGGATGCCACGAATAAATTATTGTATCATACAGCTCTCTATGAACGTTAATGAATAATCATATATTCAATATAGAGAAACGAAAGAAAATGACGATTTCAATTTCCGAATGAACAATCTGGAGATTGTATCGACAAATTTAAATCCAAATCTTACATCATGAATAATAAACTCAAACATATTTTATCACAAATCTGAATTAATTTTGATTTCTGATGGAAACTTATTTTTACGATTTTATATTTGCAATCTTCAAATTCGCTTCTTATTATTTGCTTGAACATTCAAGCAGTGTGAATAACACACTTTATTAACACAACATGAAAGAGGGAAGACAGATGAAAAAGTTATTTGTTTTTGTTGTAATTTTGGCATTTGCGATTACGTCGGCATTTGCTGGAGACATGTTCGTTAAAGGCGGCATGGAACTGGGAGGCTCATTTAGTTTTCAGACGAACAGCGGTGAGGCTTACGAAGATGCTAATGGTGATGGTTCCACTGTGATAAATTTTATGCCTTCTGGAGGCTATTTTTTCATGGATAATCTTGCAGTAGTTGGTGTAATTAACTATACCAGCTCAAGTCAGGGTGATTGGAAAAGTGGTCAAGTTGGAATTGGACCTGGTGTTGAATATTATCTTGGTAACATGATGGGGCCGGGTTATGTTTTCTTCCATGTTTGTTATCTCTATACTTCAACTTCTTGGGATAATGGTACAACTGACGGTTCAGGCAAGAACACCTCGTTGACAATCGCTCCATCATATTTTATACCAATAAATGAAAAGGTGGGTCTTGTCCCAGCTCTCTTTTATACGATGGACAACAATGATGGCAACACGGATGACGATGTTGATGGCTTAGCTGGCAACACAATGGGCTTAAGGATTGGATTTAAATTCTACAAATAAATACTGAAACAATTTTTATATTTGCCCGCTTGTATTTAAAGCGGGTTTTCTATTTTATTTATCAAGATTTGGGATCATTATCCCCTGATTTTACTCAGATTTTGTTTCACAATCCAAAGTTATTTTCAGATACAAAGTGATATTTACTTTTGAAATCGCTTGTTTGTGATGAACATGATTAGTAGTTTTAATTTTGTAGTAGTGGATTGGGTAATAGTATAAGCCGGAATCAGGATAGCAGAAGAATTAACATTGATTTTGAGGAATTTTTGATATGAAACAGTCAGCAGGTTGGCTTGAAGGATTAGCAAGAGTGCTACTCGGGGCATTATTTTTGTTCCGTGCAGGCAGACTCCTGTTTCCCTCGGGTGCAGAGGATGCTATGAAAACTATGATGGAAGCGGGGCTACCGGCTGTACCGTTTTTATTCAGTATTACATTGACTTTACTTCTCCTGGGAAGCCTGGGGTTGGTGTTGGGTTACCGGACGAAATCGGCAGCGTTAGTGTTGTTGATTCTTTATATTTTAAATGCTTTTATATCCTTCCCACCCTGGGTAAGTGGAAATTTGACTTTATTCCTTCTAAGATGTGGAATAATGGGCGGCTTGCTGTTGGTGATAGTTCACGGTCCGGGGAAATTTTCTTTTGATGCTCAAAGTATGGTTCCGGTACGTCGGAAAAGAGCGTAAAATCAATTTGTATGCAGGAAATAAATAATAGAATAACAGATTAGTTCTGATGAACACAGTTTGATTTTTTGTCAACTCAGATTATTGCACAAATATTAAAGCAATTAAAAATTTATGTCATCATCTTTTCTTAAAAAACTTGAAACCGGCGTCTTTCTGGGTGACGGCGCTATGGGCACCCAGTTATATGAACGTGGTGTCTATGTCAATCGTAATTATGACGATCTGAACCTCTCTGATTCTCACCTGATAAAAGCAATCCACCGTGATTATATACAGGCAGGTGCCAACATAATAGAAACTAATACATTCGGCGCAAACCCTTACAAACTGGGGAAACACGGACTCGCCGATAAAACATTCGACATCAACAAAACCGGCGCTGAAATTGCGTTCCGATGCGCTGCTGAGGGTGCCGGGGTACTGGTAGCCGGTTCGATAGGACCCTTCGGAAAACCGATTGCCCCGGTTGGCAAGATTACAGAGAAAGAGGCTTTAGAGGCATTTAATAATCAAGTGAGGGGGTTGCTGGCTGGTGACGTTGATCTGTTTATGCTTGAATCTTTCCTTGATTTACATGAAATCCAGATAGCTATCCAGGCAATACGCAGTCAGTCTGATCTTCCGATTGTAGCAATGATGACCGTGGATAATTCAGGCTTGACAGCCTACGGAAGAACACCTGAACTGATTGCAGGGGCACTTAATGGCGAGCCTGTTGACGTTATCGGGTTGAATTGTTCCACCGGACCCCTGACCATCCTCGAGGGCATCAGGAAGATGCGGGAGGTGACGGATAAACCCCTAGCAGCATTCCCTAACGCTGGCGAACCGAAGATGGTCGAGGGAAGGATCATCTATTTTTCAACTCCTGAATATTTTGCCGAATATGCTAAGAGAATGATTCAGCATGGGGTCAGTTTTATTGGCGGATGCTGCGGGACAACTCCCAAACATATCCGCTTGATGGCGTCCGCAATAAGGGCGCTTCAACCTCGAATCGCAAAAGTTGTAACCATTGATCCTGTCACAGCCGATTCAGTGACTGATAGGGAAACTGTTCAGCTTGCGCCGATGGAAGATCGTTCACCACTGGGGAAATTGCTCAATGAAGGCAAGTTTCCGGTATCCTGTGAGCTTCATCCGCCACGCAGCCCAAAACCGAACCGTATTATTAAACAAGTGAAATTGTTGAAGAAAGCAGGGATCGACGTCGTAAATATTCCTGATGGTCCCAGGGCGTCGGCACGTATGAGCCCAATGGCGCTTGCTCATATCATCGACAGCCACACCGGAATGGACACTATACTCCATTATACATGCCGGGACAGGAACATCCTTGGGATACAGTCTGATTTACTGGGTATTGAAGCTCTTGGTTTGAGCAATATCCTCTGCGTTACCGGCGATCCACCAAAACTTGGCGATTATCCTATGGCAAGCGCAGTATATGACGTCGATGCGATAGGATTGGTCAGGATTGCAAATAATCTTAATCACTCAATGGATCTCGCGGCTAATCCCATCCCATCCGCAACAACATTTTTCCTTGGTGTAGGCTTTAACCCGGGCGCTATCGATCTTACACTTGAAGTGGAACGCCTTCATAGTAAAATCGAATCAGGTGCAGAGTATATCATGACTCAACCGGTATTTGACCTGGAAATATTTGCTTCAGCGCTCGAAGTTATGGGAATGCTTGATGTTCCAATTTTTGTGGGGATCCTTCCACTGGCAAATTTCAGAAATGCTGAGTTCTTCCATAACGAAGTGCCGGGAATGGAAATTCCAGCGTCCATTCGTGAAAGAATGAGAATTGCTTCGGACAAAGGCAAAGAGCATGCATCTGCAGAAGGGGTTGCAATAGCACAGGAAGCACTCTCTTTTGTCAAGGAATTCGTACAGGGCGCTTATGTCATGCCGCCTTTTGGCAGGGTCGAACTTGCCATAGAGACAGTATCAATTTTGCCGGGCAGGAAGAGTACAAAACAGATCAATAAGGAAATAGAGGAATCGTCATGAGGCTTGTGCGTGGACTCATCTGGTTAACAGGGGCATCTACCGGAATCGGGAAATCAACGGCTATACTTTTAGCAAAAAACCGTTGGAAAGTTGCTGTATCAGCACGAAATGCAGCAAGCCTGAAAAGACTGGAAGAAAGCTCTAACTCAATTTACGCCTACCCGATGGACGTATCTGATCCGGTAATGAGAAAAGAGGTCTATAATAAAATCCGAAGGGACCACGGTCCGATAGATATTCTAATCAACAATGCCGGATATGGAATGCGTGGCGCAGTTGAAGAGATGGAATTATCTGAACTTCGAGACCTTTTCGACGTAAATGTGTTTGCACCGTTAGCGCTTTCAAAACTGGTGTTGCCGGAGATGCGACAGAGGCGGGCAGGACGAATTATCATGATAAGTTCTGTAGTTGGTAGAGTTGCCTTCCCGCTTTCGGGGGCATATTCAGCGTCCAAGTTTGCGCTCGAAGGTTTCGGCGACGCTTTGCGCGCCGAACTGATGCCGTGGAACGTCAAAGTAATCCTCGTTGAACCTGGACCTATCGCGACTCAATTTGGCGAAGTGGCAAAATCTGCTTCTACTTCAAAGTTTAGAGATAATGATTCACCCTATGCCAGATATTACAAAAGGATAATGGAAAAGGGATATTTTAAGCGGAGTTCTTACTGGGGTTCAAAAGTTGTTGCTGAGTCGATTCAAAATGCATGTCAAAATCCGAATCCACGGACACGGTATCCGGTTCATACATCTTCGGTGTATCTACCCTGGTTATCGAGACTTCTTCCAACAAAAATATTTGACCGGCTAATGAACAGGGTTCCGGGATTGAATCAACCGGCGCCCATGAGTTAAAATATTGAAAACTGAAGAATACTACACTGCAGCAGCAATCCTGATTTCAAGCGTTCGTGGCAAGGAATTAGGAGCAAAGCGTCCACTTTGTTTCATAGAACTTGACGAAAAACCTGTATTCGTTCAGGCTGTAGATCATCTTGCAGCCTCTAAAAGATTCAGGGAAATCATTTTATTCCTGCATGAAGAATGGGTAGGATTGGGTGTAAATACTTCAAATTACTGGCATTTAAATATTGTGCGTTCGATAATTGCCGGAAGCGAAGATCATTTTATTACCATTAAAAAGGGATTGACGGTTCTTAAAAAGGGATATGCTCTGGTTGGGATTCATGATGGCGCGCGTCCTCTAACACCCAGTAAGCTGATAGCGGAAGTAATGGATGAAGCATTTAAGCACGGTTTCGCTATTGCCGTACGTGTTGTAACTGATGAAGATCATCCCGACCGTGACCCGGTTTTCGATTATGACGGAAAACAATATGCAGTTCAAAGTCCCCTGGGAATAAAGCAGCCTCTTTTACGTGAACTCATTGAAAAAAGTAATGAAAGATGTCATGGTTTGATTGATCTTCTGCATCTTGCGATGGAAAATGGAATAGAACCCAGGTTAGTAATTGCAGAAGAAGAGAATCCTAAAATTACAATATCTGAAGATTTGGATAGATGTTTTGAAATAATTAAGAAAAGAGTGAGGCGATTAAGAATATCGTAAGATTAGCCATATAATATTAGAAAAGTAGCTCCCTTTCAATGAAAGGGAGTTATTCTTCATAACAAACAGGAATTGTTAACCAATATGAACCGTCGTTTCCTTGTTACGACTATTACAGTTTTAACAGCAGGCCTGGTAGTGACTCGAATCATTGCCGGGATGAAACCGTCATCTGTAATTACTTACCTCTTTGATCTCTTTTTTCTCGCATTATTTATTACGCTCCTCGTAAAAGTCCGTCCCGCAAAAAACAAGGGATATGAATCCTCTCGGTTCATTTTTGGGGTTCCGCTATTTGCATTCGCTGTTATTTGTGCTTTTTTAATCGAACGGCTGGTAGATTCCCAAATCGGTTCAAATGCGTCACTTCTCTGGTTACACCTCGCCCGTGCCTTTCCCCTGTTTGCATTTTCATGGAGTGCACTTTCTGTTGTTCGACTTGGCGAAACTGAGATAAACAAAATCCGACGCCGGATCATTATTGCCGTGATTATTGCGACATTTATTGCAATTCTGAATACACCGCCAATAATAACCATGCTTTTTGCTGTTTATGTTGGTATATGGGTTATACCTTCTAAATGGATTGAAACTCTCGATAAAAAAGAACGCCGCTGGCTTATTGGTATTTTAATTACAGTTCCATTTGCTGTTGCCTGGTATTATAATGCTGGAATCGTAATTCGAGAATTCCTTCATTCCAATCTGGTTCAAATCAACGATCATTCACCCGTATCAGGAGATAACCGCGGCGACCTGGTTTCAATGCTCGGATTATCTCTTTCTTTCCATTGGTTATTTCTTGGCTCACGGATTGTCATTACAGGATTACAGGGCAAACTTGGCTGGCGAGTTCCAATAACCGTAAAATTGGTTCTGACCTATATTCTCAGCACAATCATCCCGGGATTACTTCTCTTGTCGCTGGTTTCCATCTCCGGGTTCGTTGGTATAGGAGCACTCCGTTCAAATTCTGTCGGTAATCTCATAAATGCTGATCTAAAAGAAATGGAAGAGATATTATTACAGGGGAAATGGGAAATATTTGTCGAAAAAGATAGCATTGCAGTTGGTTTATACACTCGTAAACCTGTCATTTCCTCCTCTGCGAATTCAAATATCACGAATGAGGATAATGAGCTATCTCAAAATGATAGTACAGACTCAGATGATAAACCAGGTTCATTATCATTTTCTCTCAGCGATGATACTACCGGTCAATACGGTGAAGACCTGAAGGAATTTTGGGAATTGAAAAAGAATTTCACCGG
The DNA here is from genome assembly GCA_030765455.1 of Candidatus Electryonea clarkiae. Taxonomy (GTDB): domain Bacteria; phylum Electryoneota; class Electryoneia; order Electryoneales; family Electryoneaceae; genus Electryonea; species Electryonea clarkiae. The sequence goes on from JAVCCM010000013.1 coordinate 24,713, forward strand.
TACCTGGGAGATACCGTTAGTGCTTCCCGCCCTGCCGGGGTGGAGTGAGACAACTTTAATTCACAGCGGTATTTTGCCTACAGGTGACGGTAAAACAGCTTTTGCTGCTACTGTCCGGTATGCCGGGAGAAAAGATGATATATTAGTCGTTCTCCAACGTTTAACACCATCAATATTAGATAAATATCGTGAGATAATCGGTGCAGATATAATTCTTCAGCCTAATTCCGGTTTTTTCGGAATTGAAGATACCGATGAATTAATAACCAGCAAAGATATTCCCGGAGTTTCAAATAGGATATTTGATATCAGCCATTTTGCGATGGATCATGTTTCAACAACCCGGCTTGATACCAATAATAAAAATGTCTGGTCACGTTCACTATATCATGGAGTCAGTGAACTTCGAATAGATGATAAAGACTCAACCACCCAGAGCCGTTCTGTCGGTGTAATTGTAGTTAGAAGCTCTATAAAACAAGTGTTATCAGTAATTTTTGAGACAAGAGGTTTGAACATTATTGTTCTGATCATTCTTGGAATTTTAACCGGACTTCTCATATTGGCTGTTCTCGTCTCGAACACTCTTGGGCTGGGAATTATGAGAACAATAACTTCCGCAATATCAAAATTGAGAAAAGGCACCGAATCGCTTCGCAAGGGGGACCTGGATCAGAAAATTGTTTTAAAGAATCATGATGAACTTGGTGATCTTGCCGACAGCTTTAACCAGATGACTGCAGACTTGAGGCGTATGCTGAAGGAAACAGCAGAAAAGGAGAGGTTGCAACAGGAAATTCAAATTGCTCGACAGATCCAGGAAAATCTCCTCCCCGGCGAATTACCTTTACTGGATAATTATGAGTTCGCAGCTTTAAGTAATCCATCACACGATGTCGGCGGCGATTATTATGACGTATTTATAATGCCCGATGGAAGAGTGGGAATTGCGATAGGGGATGTGTCAGGAAAAGGTATTCCAGCCGCAATGTTGATGAGTCACCTTCAATCGTCATTTCAACTGATAACACATGATAACGTTTCTTTGGAAGATGTTGCTTACCGGTTAAACAATCTTATTTACAGGAATTCCACTCCAGAAATGTTTATCACATGTTTCCTTGGCATTCTGGATGCTTCACAAAATGTCTTCTCATTTATTAATGCCGGTCATGATATCCCGGTTTTTCTGCATAATGGAAAGGCGCATGGGCTAAAGACCGGGGGATTGTTGTTTGGCGTCAAACCTGAAGTTGACTATGATATAGCAGAGGTAAAACTGAATCATGGTGATCTGATTGTACTGTATTCTGATGGAATCACTGAGGCAATGAATGAAGATGAGACAGAATTTGGCAGGGACCGTCTTATTGAATCAATCCAGGATTATAAGGAGAAACCGGCTAAGGATATCTTGAATGGCATCATCAATGACACATTGAAATTCGCAGATGAGCAGCGTCCCGTTCAAGATGACATGACTATAGTAGTAGTAAAATCAAAATAAGTTGCGCTCCAGCAAACAAATATTTTCGGTAGTCTGGATGGAGTTACCGAATAAGAACCACCTTTACGACATCTGTATTATCCCAGTTATTATTCGCCTTGACGAAGTACACTCCACTCGTATAAATAATCGCTCTCAGAGCCAAAAATAAGTAAATTTCACATAATCGTTAATGTCTCTTGCTATATGATTATATTTGCTCTAAATTGTCTATAGCAAACATTATTCACTTCTTCTCAACAGATGACGGCAATACCAGAACAGGGGATGTATTGTGTGTTTCAGGGTATTCAGAGAATATTATAATATTTTATCTAATCGATTTTTTCCTCGGTTTTGCATCATTCCTTTGCAGCCTTCAAGGCTGAAAACAATCCTGTATCTTAGTGTGATCACCATCCTGATCTTCGCCATCCCAATCCAGGCTCAATGGTCTGAGGACGGAGTTCTGGTTCAGTCTAATTACAATGTCTGGGATTATGGGATTGTGCCGGACAATGAGGGTGGCGTCTGGGTTGCCTGGGAAGAAATAATCGATGGCGGCGCTAATGCTATCACACGGGTACAACGATTCGATTCGGACGGATATCCATATTTTGAAGGTCTCGGGCTAAGCGCTATCCATGATTCTCTGGGTGAGAGTGGTTTTTTCATGGGGGCTATGCCGACTGATGAGGGCGGGGTGATGGTGGTGTTCGTTAATGAAACAATTCATCACGATTCGCTTGAATTAATCAGGGCACAGAAGTTTTCAACCGCAGGGGAAAGACTTTTCGGTCCTGCCGGACGACTTGTCAGCAGCCGCAATATACCTCATTTTAAGTACCACTGGATGATCCCCAGGGCTATCTCTGATGGTCAGGGTGGTCTCTGGGCATGCTATGAGGAGTTTCTCAGCACTGACATACACGTGTACGGAATGAATGCTGACGGCAGTTTAAAGATTGATGGGGATCTTAATATTGGTACTCCAATTACCACGAATGTTTATCCGGATATGTGTGTTGATGGAGACGGGGGGCTGTACGTAGCATTTTTTCATACATCAAGGAATTTGGGACCATATAGAATAGCATATAAACATGTTCTTTCGAATGGAGAATTGGCATTTGAGGGTTCAAGGATTGCAATCGAATCAAACAGAGGTTTCAGCAAGAAAATATATCTTCTTCCTGATCAGGAAGGTGGTTTCTATCTTGCGACAATGGGTGGAGGTGCAGAAAATGGTAGAGGACCAGATTGTTCCCTGCAGAAGGTTAATGCGGATAGGAGCTATCCATGGAGTATCTACGGAGTAGGCGTGAACACAGACAGAGGGTTATCCTCAGCATATCTCTCGAGACCTGTTTTAATGGCTGATTCGAGTGTCTCTTTGATAATGTCTGACGATGGTTCCCGCGGGGCACATCTGGTTCGTATTAGACCTTCGGGAGATAACTATTTCGATACGTTAGCTGTCAGGCTGACAAGCAGCGGTAAGTGTAGAAGTGATCCTTCGGCAGCTTTGATTCCCACAGTTACAAAAGACAGTGCATTCGCAATTCATGAATGGGGCTATCGCATCGGAGGATTTAATAGTCCTACCCAACATCGATTGAGATCATACTTGATTGATAATGATGGAGAAAATCTGTGGGAACCGGATTCAGTTTTGCTTCCCGGTCCCCCTGCAGTATTTGCCTCCAGTATTGAGAGGCACAAATCAACTTTAACAACAGAAGATGAAGTAATCATAGCCGCTCGTTGGAGAAATTCAGATATAAGAACAGCGCAATTACTACTTTTCAAACTACTCCCGGATGGCACGGTAGCGGGTGTTGAGAATGCGGTTGGAGAAAAACAACATGCAATTCCTTCCGAACTGTCAATCCTTGGCGCATACCCAAATCCGTTCAACAGCAGTGTGAAAATCAATTTTATGGTTGATCAGACGGGTTTCATTTCCTTTGTTTTTTATGATTTAACCGGACGAGAGATTTCCCGTTTCAATCAGAATACATCAAGAGGCAGTCAAAGTATTACCTGGCATCCAGAAAATACTTTAGGCTCTGGAGTTTACGTGGTTAAGCTTGTTCAGAGAGGAAAAACATCTAATAGTCGAAAAATAGTTTATTTGAAATAATATTGTCCTATTGTAAAGAAGCATCCCCGCTTAAACAAAA
>JAVCCM010000105.1 GCA_030765455.1 Candidatus Electryonea clarkiae
AAAACAGGGTTTTCTGTCTGAAGTATCAAGGGAAAGTAAACAGGAGCCGTATACGTGAACCGTACGTACGGTTCTGTGAGAGGGATGAGGCGAAGTAGATCACTCCGCCTCACCCTACTCGATTCAATCTCTGTTCCACAGGTTGACACCTGTGGCTATTCATATTTTTCCCCTTCAGGGAAACTGATAATGTTCTAATCATTCCCTTGCCACATTGACATCTGTCAAGTATATCAGGGAAATAGAATAAACTATATAATTACGTAAAAGATAATTTCGACTGATTGCATTGCATGTAATTAGCGTGTAAAAGGATCTCTTTTCCCAAATGGCACTCTTCCCCATTCCGAATTACTCCACTGGATACCCGGAGCTGATAAGAGCCCAAGTGCTCCGAGGTACGAGCGTTCGCTGGAGGCATATCCGGCGGGTGAATGAGCGAGCAGATAATAATTATTGTTATCTCTACCGGCGAAGTAGGGATTCAACTGATTGCCGCAATTCGGAGAGATGAAAGCTGAAATGCCTGAAGTATCCGTGGAATTATCCCAGAATAGTGTGTAGTGGCTGAACAAACCGCCATCACCATTGTTATCGATTCCAATGGATGAGCTTCCAATGACAATACAATTCAGGACTGTACATTTTCCAGAGTCGGCAGAGGCGGATAATAATCCTGTTGAATTACCATCAAAAGTGCAATACTCAACAACACTAGAATCTGCGGCTTTGCGGTTTTCAAACTTTATTCCGGTTGAATCGCAATTGGTAGCCAGGCATTTCGATAAAGTGATTGCAGCATTTTCGCCGGTGACTAACAGACCATGCCGTTTAGCAGCATCTATTCTAATACCGGATATTGTTATTGAATTTAGTTGATCTATTTCTATCAGGTCTGTTCCGGATGGAAGCAGTGAACCATAGATTTTTGTTTTATCAATCCCGGCTCCAATTAATAGCAAGCTGTCCAATGGCAATTTCAGCGGTTCAGGGTAAAAACCCGGTGCAACATTGATTCTGTGAGTAACACCCTCGTCATCATGATCAGCATCTAACCAGTCAAGCGCGATCTGGATTGATGCAAAGGAATCAGTACCATCAATATGATTATTCAATAAATTCCAGAGAGTATCCCGTTCCGTGTCGCTGGGTGTACCTTCATAAAATCCGATATACGCGATATCACCATCGTAATAATAACTTCCACCACCGCTTGCACCGATTTCAAGCCGTACTGCAGAAGGATTGACGGTGGCTGCGGAGTTTGTAGGACTATCCGAGTCCACCAGTAGTTGAACATTGGCGCCGCTATTACTGACACTTAACCGGATAAGATGCCAGTTTCCATCATCATACCTGTTATTTGAACTAGCCCAGACCTGGCTGGAAGTGAACAGCATCACCCTGCCTGTGGGATTGCTCCTTACGCCCAGTGCATACCCGGTGCCAGCTGAATATTTCCCCAGGATATAACCCCAACTGACGCCTTGATCAGGTATCCTGACCAGGCATTCGATCATCATGTCCTTCCAGTCTAATGAATCTTCGATGGCGATATTCAGTGTGTCACGGTCTGATACGCCATCAACCACTCTCGCAAAAAGGGTATCACCAAATGGACTGCCGTTAATCATATCCGATCCGGCTCGAAGTCCTGCAGAATAATCAGCTCCGGAACGGGAAAAGTAATTCCAGCCATTTACTCCGTGAGTCATACATACAATTACGTCCGAGGTATCACGCCCAAGAGCATTGATATCTGACATGGCATGAATCCCGATTCCGCCCCGTGAAACTGGCTTTGCCCACTTTGAGTCAACAGAAACAGAAGCAGCGAAGCAACTGGAAACTGAAGTAAAAACTATGCCGACAACTGCAAGGATCAAATATTGGTTTCTGGTTAATAATCTAAAACCTTTCATTACTCCTCCTGTTCATACCATTCACTTGATCTAAGGCGTGCGAGGTCCTTATCCAAGATATCCCTTGACAATTCCACAGTCGTGTCAGCCTCGAGTAACACCAATAATGAATCCGAAAACCCATTCGTAGTCTTTACTGCAACACTATCTTCGTCCGGCAGTTTCAATCGTGGAATTGCCCAGCATTCCATTTCGGAATAGGTCTCGTCCCATCTTTGTTTTGACAGAAATACATATTCCTTTGCTTCCAGGCTTTGAAGGATTCCACAAAAACATAATATCAAAGATATCAAGAGTATAACTGCCAAACGATAATGCCCTCTGCTATATGTAAACCCGATCATCTGATTCTCCACAGATCAAGTTTCACTTTGGCAGAATCAGTTGAAGTCACGATAAATCGAATCCAACCGCCACCATAAACCGGGACGGGCAACACCTGGCCGGCGATTGTAGTGACCGGATCCGTGTCAGGAACAAGGTCCAGGGAACCGTCTCTCTGCTCATATACCTTTCCTGAAGTATCGTCAAGCGCGATCTGTGCTTTGAGGGTGACAGATGGTCCGGCAGCATTAGGTACATCAGTTGTATCTGCATAGAAAAAGAGGGTGAATCTTGTTGGAGCGTACTCTTTCTCCTGGGGATAAGCGTTCAGATGAGTTCCAAAAGCAAGCCAGGAAGTGGTATCTGTTTCAGCCTTCAAGATATCGTTCATAAGGGTTGTGACTCGTGCGATTCTTTCACCCTGCATTAAACCGGTAGTTGTTCCCCAATAAGGCATCGGCGGATTTGCGAAAGTTGCTTCCGGCAATTCATGCAGAAACCCTAATATTAGAAACGAGGCAATGATTACAATAGTTCTAAATCGTAAAAATGCACCAGCCTTGTTGTGATAAGACAACATTTTCATGATGTTCTCCTTTAATTTTACTTCTTTTACCTGATTATTGATTTTCAATTTTCTTAAGTCTGACTCATTTCAGTTGGAAGTGTTCAACATATGTGAAAAACAAATTCTGATTCTAAAAATGTTTCATGCCAATGCTTGTTTCAGCAGGTTCCTCTAAACTTCCAACTTCACCAATTTTTTTGCAGGCTTTAGCCTGCTCCTCTTTGCACCCGGTTTCAGCCGGGGTGTGTGCGTAATGACAAGAAATATAGAGCGCGCTTCAGCGTGACTTCTCGAAACTACTTCAGCAAAGGTATGCTTAGTGTTTCGTTTACCGTACTTGAGCTTTATTCAGCAAAGCTGTATATCGCCTGCCTTTATGTTTTATATGGATAATTCGACCTGATGATTCACCGCTAAAATTCATCTTCTCGTCATCGTGAGAACCGGTTGAATTTTCTTCAGTTTCATATTCAAGTTCAAATCCCGTACCCTGTACCGCCCCCCGATATACTAATGATCCTTCCGTGACTCGTTCGATTCCGTCATACCAGTAAAAGCAGAGTTTGCCCTCATAGGTCTTGCCGGGCCAATGCGGGCACTGCCGCAAATCTTCGTCGCAAATATTGCAAGTCGGTTTCTGATAGAGGAATGCGATGGAAGCCTCGTTGTAGATCCCGCTGTCTAACATGATCCTTAAATCTTCGGACTGCGAATATGCTCGCGGAAAATAGAATTTTGGAATCGCCCAGGTTGTATCACCTCTTTTCTCAACCTCACCGCCGAAAAAGCGGGCGACTCCAAGACTTTGACGATCATGTCCGATCAGTACCGGCGCGCCTTGTACCAGTTCGATGAGACGTGGAATATCGTCGATGTGAAAACGTCCGAAACGGCTGTCTATTTGATCGTTAGCTAACCTGCAGCGACGGACATATATATCTTCAGTGTTCATAGTCACCAGCGGAGGATTCGGCAGCTTGTTAATCAGACTGATATCCTCATTGCTTACCGCAACAGCCTCAGGTATAAGATTTCCGGTCAAATTCTGTGATAACATAAATTTATCTCCTCTACACTAATTTTTATTTCAGCTTGTCAAACGTTATATCTAAACAAATGTTCAAATTATATATAAAAAAAATATTTGTCGTAGCAAATTTTTAATAACAACAATGTTGTTTATTGACAACATTCTGATAATTCTATGGCAATTATGTATTTAAAATATAAGGTTCAGTTATTTGTTGCTATATTTTAGTTTTAAAGGTATTATTAATTATCTAGGTGGTTTTGCTTTTTCAAGACGTTCAACGGCTTTTTTATGTGTGCCCAGCATGGAGTGGACGCCTGATTTTGTTAATACACCCCGATCTGGGGGAAGTAAAACCGATTGGCAAGGGCGTTGCTGGCAACGGCAGGGTCTGAAGGCAGCCATAGGCAGC
>JAVCCM010000007.1 GCA_030765455.1 Candidatus Electryonea clarkiae
AAAACAGGGTGTTCTGTCTGAAGTATCAAGGGAAAGTAAACAGGAGCCGTATACGTGAACCGTACGTACGGTTCTGTGAGAGGGATGAGGCGAAGTAGATCACTCCGCCTCACCCTACTCGATTTCATGCTTTTGAAGGATGGGACACTCGTGAGGTTTATTTGAATCTCAAGTAAAGTTTCAGATAGTTCTACTTTTCCATATAATCCCCGGAAATCTGAAAAGATAAATCCATCGATCTTCCGCTCGAGTATTTTTATGGTATTATCCAGATTGGTTTCCAAATATTTCAGTGCCTTGATGGAATGCTCCTGTGATGGGTAATGGATTACCAGGTGTGTATAATTCTCGCCATTAGTGTCAGGGAAATCTCCTCCAACACCAAAGATTTCTGCTTCCTGCAGAAAAATATCTCCCTCGCCAAAGGTGTATATGGATTGCAAAGCATACGGTCCCCTGAATATTATCTCAGAACCAGGTACCATATTTTTTTTATTTAAGTTACTAAACAGTTCAACAGGCGTCCCCTCCTCAATCTGTGACAATGGTATATTCAGCAGGTTAACTAGGTCAGTAATAGGTGCTTTGTCACCACCTTTGTTATTAGCTCTTATATAATAATTATTCTTTAAAGCTGTAACCTGGTAAACATTACCGGTATTTCGTGAGGTAATGCCATGCACCGGTTTTTCATCTGAACAGGAATGCAGATAAATCCCTAAAGCTGATTCGGCAGAGTCCATGCGATATATTTCCAGGCTAAGCTCCTGTTGATCCTTGCTGTAATGTTGAACCAACAGCTCCCCAAAGCCTAATTCCAGGAATATTTCTGCACCGCCATTAATATAACCGTACAGGTCATTTTGCAAAAATCGCTTTGTTGCACCTGACCTGGCCCATCCATCAGCAAAATTATCAGGTGGGATTAACGGTGTTGACAGGACGGATACTGTGCAGGTGATAACGGATGCAAAAATAAAAACGATTATTCTCATAGAAAATTCCTGAATAATGAATCAATAATCTTCAATAATGATCAACCAAAGTAATTAAGAACTACTACACCAATTCGGATCAATCGAGGTGTATTATTATTTCGTATTTTTTAAAGATGTCATTCCCGCGAAGGCGGAAATCCAGTGTTTTCAATGGTATAACGTGGTTCTCTGGATTCCCGCCTTCGCGGGAATGACAAACTCTTAATCCAGAAGAATCGCATACTACACAATAATATGCTCTATTTTTTCAAGCTGACCGATACCCAGACCCAATTCCTCTGCATATTCAAAGTATTTTGTATATCTTGGGTGCTCGTTTACTTTCACACCCATTTCTTTACGTTTGTTGAGTAAGATTTCATGACATACCCGGTCAGACGCAAATGGATCAGTAGCAAAGAAAAGAGTATTATAATCATATACATATTCAGCATTCAGATCAGGTCCGCCGTCGTACTGTCCCCTTAAACCATCGGTGATATTAAGAACCATTTTGTCTCGAATTAACGGGAACGCCAGTACTTCAACACAAACATCGAAAAACAACGGTTGATGTAATCTGCCTGTATTGCAAATAGCCCCATAACCCATATTTTTTGTTGCCATGGAAATGCCATTGCCGGTATTCTTGAAAACCGGGATGTTTATAATCTTGGTAAGCTTGTTAGAAAGCAATTTGCCAAAATAAGAATACTTGTTATTATATACGTGTTGATGGAGATAGTTTTTGTCTTGAGGTGCTTCCACATCTGCCCAGTAATACGCATCATTATCAAATTTGTCAAGACTGAGGTGATTACCGTGTTCATCTAACCATCCGCTATCATCAGTACTTTCGGGCTCAAATGCTTTTTCATCAAGCGTTTGCAAAGATTCGATTCCTATACCGGGAAAACGTTCAGCGGTATAACCCGATTCACCCATCATATAATCAAACCTGTCCCAGATAATAATGTTTTCTCGTGGTAATCCATTTGATACCAGCCATGCTATCACACTTTCAACAACTTCCGGGCGGGTACAGATAAGCTTTCCACCTACCGGGTTGATCTTAATACCTACAATATCATCTTTATCAAACAGGAGATGAAAACTTTTTTCAAGGTCTGCTCCGGTTAATTCCTTTATGCCTTGCTCAAACATTGTATTGACTACTTCGGTATCCGGTGTATCATCTTTTAACGCCGCTTCATTGGATACCTGGATTACCCTGCCGGGGAATTTCCCTGGAAGTGAGAATTCTGTTCGCGGATGTTTTAATGCATCTTCGATATTAGTTGCAGGTTTTTCAGGAGATTTTGATTCATCTTTCTTTTCGTCACCTTCAGCCCAGAGTTTTGGTGTACCAAGCAATACCCCGGCACCGGCAGCTCCAGTGACTTTCACAAAATCTCGTCGGTTCAGGTCAAACATGGTTTTCATTGATTGGTAAGCTTGTCTTTTCATGATTATACCCCTGTAGTTGTTCAACAAGAAATCCGGTATGAAATTACGAATTATTAAAGGTAATATCGAGCAATTTCCTGCAAAAATCTGCTTCGATGACTGTACAAAGTAAATTCTCTCCTAACAAACCACATCTGGGTAACAGACTAAAATGTCAAATTAACTCTTGAGCAAAGCAGCTTCCTGTTTCACGTAATCATCACATTATCAGATCTTTATGAATCAATTATTAGCAAAAGAAAAGGACTATACGAAAACTCCGTAAGTCCTTTGTTTGCATGTACCCGCGGCGCGATTCGAACGCGCGACCTTCTGCTCCGGAGATATACGACAAATTTGTAGCGACAGTACTTACAGCGTATATTACCATATTCCTTACCACAAAATTCAGTATGGCAGCATGCCCATCACTTCTTCTGCATGTTGTGGAATAATGTGCGCATATGTGTTCTCTGTGATCGTCACTGAACTATGTCCAAGAAGTCTACTTACGCTCCAAACTGGTGCACCTTCTACTAATAGACTTATTGCAAATGTATGTCTGAGTGTATGTGCAGTAGCCCAGGGCATCTCCAGAGCATCAAATGTACGAGACAGGTATTTACCAACGGAATCAGTATGCCAAGATTTTCCTGGATTAATTACAGATTCGAATAAGGGTGCAACAGTAGATTCATTCACCAAACCATTTAGGAGTGTTTTCAATCCAGAATGGTTCTTAAAAGGGATCTCCCTGTTCTGCTTGCTCTTAGTGTTGCCTGCTCTAATGTACACTACACAGCTTTTTAAATCTACGTCTCGTTTCTGGATCTTACAACTTTCATCAATTCTGCAACCACTCCAAAGCATGAACTTCACAACGGGTTCGTAATGACTTCCAGCAATTTTCTTCATCAATTTCCGCAATTGTTCTTGATTTATGGGTTGTGCACGTTCTGCAGGTGCAATCTTAAGCTTCTCTATATCCTCAGCAGGATTTGTAGTGATATATCCTTTTTTCTTCGCACGGTTGAATGCTGACAGAATATTACGCCTCCATTGATCGACGGTGCTATCACTGAAGTCACTTCGTCTTCCGTCAATCAGAAATTGTTCAATCATCTCCTGTTTCACTTCGGTAACAAGAATGTTGCCGGTAAACTTAATGAATTCGTCGAGGGCGTATTTACAGGCGAGGATAGTTTTTCGTGCCCTGCCAATACCGCTCTTCCATTCAATCAATTCGGCTTTAAGTTCTTCAAGATTATGATTGCCATTATTATTCCTAACTATATCAGTTTTCATTTCATCAATCTCAAACAGTTTCTTTCTCAGCCATGTATCTGCATCACGCTTAGCCCGGATATTTCACGAGTACCTTTCTCGTCCAGTTTTTCAATGCGAATAGTCCATATTTTTTGGACAATTTGCATTCCTGCGGCAATAGCTCCAATTATCACTTTTGGCGTGCTATATTGAAG
>JAVCCM010000129.1 GCA_030765455.1 Candidatus Electryonea clarkiae
TATTATCAGGCGTATATCCGGGATTGTGAATATCATCCTCGTCAAAACGACGTATCGCATGCACCGTAATGTTATCTTCTTCCCAGTCATGTTCCTCTTCTATTATGGCAGCACCAACGCAAACAAGTTCACCATCTTCGTCCGGATAGTAGTCAAACATGCCGATCTCATCGCCTGCAACAAGCGGAACGTCATCAATCATCGCCATTGTTACGACAATACGGTAGGTCTCTTCACCTTCTACAGGATTGAAATAATTGCCGGGGGAATTACTTGGTGGTGCAAGAAGGTAGTTGCAGTATTGAACTTCACCACAAAGTTCATAATCGTGATAATCGTAGATCCTGCTGATATTTTGAGGATTTTCACCATTCTCCATCTCTGCAGTGTTGGTTTCACCCCACCAGTTATATCGTGCATCAACCTCATTAAAATTAGGCATTTGGTAAATACTATGGCAATTGCGGATTTCATATTCACCGTTGTCGTATAGCTCGCAATTTCGTATTATAACCGGAACTTGAATAGAATTTCTTTCACCGCCTAAAAGAAAAATTCCATTACCACCATTATTATTAATCGAGCAATTATTCAAATAAATCCGTGAATTCGGATCTTCAATAATTATACTTATTCCTGAACCGTTATATGTGACAATACACTCAGAAACAGTACAGTTTCCTGAACCTTGAAGACCGCCGGTTACAGTGATCAAACATTCGGACATGTCCGAATCCTGTAGTGAAACACCTCCTCTGCTGTCGGAAAACACACAATTTGAAACTGATGAATTATTTGTAAAATAGGCGCTCCATCCAAATCCTGATACTCTACAGTTTGTGACACTTGCTTGAGCTGTAAAACGAACAATCTGACCGCCTTGAAAAACAGCGTAGTCAATATTAGCAGCTCCTCCATTTGCATAAACACTCCACATCGACTCATCCTGAAACAATTCATGAGATTCGAAATAGACAGAATCTTCCAGTTCGCCTTCAACGATTAATCCGCCGCCTGTTTGAATAACGAACGGTCCTGTGAATTGCACATGAACGCCGGCTTCTATGGTCAATGGACCATATACCGTATATACATCACCTGAGATAACATACGGGCTGTTTTCCGCTGTCCAGGTCTGACCGTCCACATTTCCTGAGACACCCCCGAAAACAACAGTGTCTAAGATTGCCGTTTCAACGTCCCAGTCGTTAAGCTGATCGATGTAGGTACATGTTACCACATCACCGTCAAATACCTCCAGAATACCTTCTTCGTCAAGTTCATTTAATCGTTTGATGTCTGGTGATGATTCTATAATTCTCTGCTGGACATTATTATTTGCCTCTTGTTGGAGCATCTCTTCGAACAGATCAAATTGAGTGTTATCTCCGCCAGTAACCTGTTCGTATTCAACCGATGATTTCTTTCCAACAGACTTTTGAGATTTCACATTGCTAATGGATGGCGTACCTGCGTATTGAGCTTTTTTCACGGAGGAGGCTTTGTCAATGGGATTATCGAACTTAAAAAATGGGTTTTCTGACGCAACATGATCATTTGAGAACATATTCACCGATTCACCATAAAACTCATTTCGAAGAACTACTAATTCCTTTTCCAATTCTATTTCTGTGGGACGGGCAAACATGAAAGTTTCTGCATCAACTTCGATGGAACCGTGGAATAATCCAGTATTCGTATCAGTTTCCTCTAAAATCACATATTCAAAATCTTCTTCGCTTTCCGAAGAAAACTCCACTCCAAGGGTATCCCTCGATTCAGGATTGATATTTTTATCCGGATCACATACTTCAACATAGATATCATGAGCACCGAATGGATAAGCATAACCGATATCTTCCCAGTTACCATCAGTAAGTTCGATTGATGCTGTATTTCCTTCGTATTCGCTGCCTACATAATGAGCATAATTGGTAAACCCATATCTTTGTTCATCATAGATATCATAGATTGCCCTGATATTCTTTGGATTCCTGCCGTTGTTCATTTCCTCCGTTGTGGATTCACCCCAGTAGTTGTATTTAGCATCTATTTCATCTCGACCAAAGTTGAAGAAATCGATTCCTGATTCATTGTCATATATCTCACAATGATTGATTGAAAGTGGAGCATTATTTCGAAAATCTGAGTTAAACCGACCAGCCGTTATTCCATGCAAACCGTTATTGTAAATCCTGCAATTGGTAGCAAATGAGTAGGGCGTTATCTTTAGTCCGGAATAGGTTATGTCGTAGCCGTAGAAACCTTGACCGTTATTGAATATATCACAATCGTTTATATATATCCTTTCGCCTTGTAACGCATGCCGGTCATCAATTGACATACCAACACCCAATCCCCCACTACCGGAAATCTCACATCGTTCTGCTACACCCCACCCTACTAATCCTCCTATTCCAAGACCGTGACATATTGCCCTGGTTATTGAGCAATCACTCATAATTCCTCTTCCGATACCAGTACATCCCATTCTTGGATCACCACCACATCGGTCGATTAAACAATCAGATACATTACCGCCGACAAACGAAGCTGCGTAAACCTGGAAGAATCGACAGTGACTTACCATAATGCTGTCTAGATCAGGTTCCGGAACTCCGGTGTTGTAGTAAATTCCTGTGATCATGACACTTAAATCATAGATTCTGTTTCCCCCGCTAAATACAGTGTATTCGATCCCATCAATATTAGTATCACCGAAATAGAGAAACACTCGACCTAGATATGTATCATCATATCCATACCAGGGCATATCTGGATCAGGATTGGTTTCGATATAAACCGAATCCCCTTCTTCACCGTTTATCTCAACCGTTCCATAAAACGCTCCATACGTTACATAAACATGCACCCCGGCTTCAATCGTGAGACGGTCATCCCATTGTTCTTCAAAAACCGGATTTGTATAAATATTTCCCACGATGATATATGGACTGTTCTCAACTGTCCAGGTCTGCCCACTTACATCTCCTGAAATCCCACCCAGTAATGCCGCATCCCGAATAGCTTCATTCTCTACATCGAAATCACCGAGCGGATCTATATAAGTGCATGAAATGGTCTCACCCTCATATATCTCCAGTATTCCTTCTTCATCCAGTTCAAATGTTGCTTCGGGTCCAAGCGGTTCTGAAGATTCATCAAGGGCTTCCATCAAGTTCTTTTTTGCTTCTACATATAGATATTTGTCTTCGATATCGGGATTCTCTTCTCGCAGCACATCCATCTCAGCAGTAACATCTTCTTCTCCCAAACCGGCAAGAAGAAATTCCATTGTATTCAAAGTAATAGAACCACGAAAAACTGAAGTGTTCACGTCCGTTTCTGTCAGGATTACGTATTCGAAATCCTCCTCGCTCTGCGAACTGAAAACCACACCTAATGTATCTTCAGTATCGGTATCCAGATTTCTATTCTCATCCTTAACCTCAACAAAAACTTCTTCTGTTCCAAGTGGATACATTCTATTGATGTCTTTCCATGTCGCATCTGTCAGTTTGACTTCTCCAGATAAACCTTCTCCTCCACCACCCGCATAACCTGCATATTTGACTGTACCATCTAAACCATCTGTCATCATTTCCCCACCATACCAATCATACTCGTCATAAATTCTACTGATATTCTTGGGATTATCACCCCTGTTCATCTCGGCTGTAGTCACAAATCCCCAATCATTCCTCCGGAAATCGGTTTTAGTAAAAACATGGTAGTACACATCGAAATCACTATCATTGTCATAGATTTCGCAATTTCGCACGACGTATTCCGAGTACGTACCTTCGAATATTCCTAAACCGCAAAGTCTATTACCAGTTATGATGCAATCAGAAATTCTTCGGGAAGACCAGAGATTTATCCAATCCATCACTCCCCATTTATCATTATCAATAATTCTGCATCCTGATAAAACACAATCACCCATTAGCCATACACCTGAACGGATACATCCAGTCGATACACAATCATATAGATTTGCTGCTGACCTTAGAATGAAACCATCAATACCGTTAGTAAGAATACAATTAGACGCGAAGGCTGAATTCGTCAACCATACTCCTGAACTATCCAAACTGCTGTTGAGCATTGATGCACTGGAATCCAGACCAACCCAGGCTCCTAACATAACAGCTTTGTCAATCACTCCATCTTCTCCGGATAGCACTATGACATATTCCATCATAACACCGTCCCGATCATACCATACTTGCGGTTCAAAATAAACGGAATCACCCGTTTCCCCGTTTACATTTAAGCCAATGTGATCGGTTAACCTGAAGAATCCTGCAAACTGAACAACAACTCCCGCTTCAATTGTTAAACCTGCTGTTGAGGTATATGCGTCTCCGGTTACTATATATGGATTGTTTTCAGCTGTCCAGGTTTGTCCACTCACATCTCCTGAATAACCGCCGAATAGTGCAACATCGGTGATCTCTTCTTCATTGCCCCAGTTGTTTGCATAATCAGTATATATTGCAACAAGGGTATCACCGCTGAATATTTCCAGAATCCCAACCTCGTCTAATTCCAGCGTACGTGACTGTTTGGGAATAACAGGATAACGACTGGTTTTACGTAGCAGATTATACCTAGCCAAATCCTGGAGGCACTCTTCATAATCCTTTTCAGGCATCATTTTTATTTCATTGTTATAAGGAGATTCCAGACGTAGTCGGGCTATCTCTGTTGCTACTTCAGCATCGGTGGCACGAGCCAACATGAAAGCCTGAGCATCAACCTCGATTGATCCATGAAATATTCCGGAATTCCTTCCATGTATTTCCTCTTCCAGGATTACGTATTCGAAATCCAGCTCACTTTCGGATGTAAACACAACTCCAAGTGTATCCAGCCCGTTCGGATCAAGGTTTCGATCAAGGTCTCGAACCTCTACATATATTTCGGTCGTCCCCAGGGGATATATACTTGTGTGATACGGGGAAATCCCAATATCCTGCCAAAGCGAATCAGTGAGTATCACATTGCCGGTGATATCAGCAAATAGCCCAGGGACTAAAAATAGGGTTAAGACAAAAATGACTATCATTGATAATGCTGCATCTTTAGGAATTCTCATGTTAGTCTCCTCTTTGCAAGTTTGTTCTTGAATCCGTTTTCCACTTTGAAATTCTGTTTGGACTTTATGTATAGAATCATCTATATCACTTAATTAGAATCATTTTTTGGATATTGGACTTATCTTCAAAATCCACCTGCAGAAAATAAATTCCACTCACAAGTCCGTTTTCTGTTTCGAATAAGTAATGATGATAACCTGCATTGAATAATTGATGGGAACTTGATACAAGCTGACCAAGTACGTTGTATATTTGAAAACTGACCTTACCACTGATGGGAAGCTCCAATGGAATGTTTATGCTTGGATTAAAAGGATTTGGATAGCCGGGATGAACTGCGAATTCTGTTGGTATCGGTGGATCAGGGACTGACCATACCTGGTATGTATTCAGGCTGACAAGAGTACGATTACCCTCATCATAATGACCGCCGGTGCCGTCATCATAATTTCCATAGGCTATGTGTTCTTCCTCCTGGCTGGCAAGGTAAAGGCGGTATATAATTGTATTATCAGGCGTATATCCGGGATTGTGAATATCATCCTCGTCAAAACGACGTATCGCATGCACCGTAATGTTATCTTCTTCCCAGTCATGTTCCTCTTCTATTATGGCAGCACCAA
>JAVCCM010000024.1 GCA_030765455.1 Candidatus Electryonea clarkiae
GTATGTTTTGCTACAGTATTACTGCCAAGAACAGAAAAACATGGTTTATGCAAAATAACCAAGAAGATTTAATAAGTCTGAAAGCGCATATTTGCCTGAAAAATACTTTTTCAGGAGACCCTATTTATGAGAAATAAAAGCTTGCAGGTCAATTGTGGTTTTATCTATACATCAATTACGGACGTTAATGCTTTTTGAATAGCCGGATATGCAAAATTACTATCGGTATAATCCCAATTTTTTCAGCTTATAGTATAAAATAGTTTTGTTGCTGTGTAAAACGAAAAGCCAAAGCGAAGGTAAATAAAACTTTGAACGATCTATAATTCGTGAGATAATACGGTGTTTTGCCTCTTGAGTATTGGGGATATTGGTAGTGCTTATGATAGTCATTTGTGGTTTTTGAATAATAGCTTCACGAAAGTATTTTATTTTTTTTCTCAAAGTTGGTTGAGCGAACATATATATTAAACTACTGAAAACTAATATTTCATCGCACCAATCGGAGCAAATTTGTTTGCTCAAACGAGCAGCAATTTTTTGTGTCGTTTTAATTTCTTGCCTTGATTGGAGCCTGACAACTGGATTATTAATGCCTGTCAGTATGTGAAGAACTTCCAGAGTGAGATACATTACTTTTTCACAGCCCCAATTTCGAGCTGTATGATCTATTTTTTTCCAGTCAATCTGTTTCTCTGCATAAGACATTAGAACAATAAGGTCAACTAAATACCTGAATCCTCGTAACACATGCTTATAGCCAGCATGAAAAGACATAAAAATAAGGTGATCTTCGAGTGAAAGAGTAAGTACTGGAACTCCGTTAATTGAAGTATTCTGACTCCTGCTCCAGATTTCGTCCATCTTAATTCGTACTGAGGATTTGGAGTCGTTTAAATTAAAGTGCAAATCAATCTTCACCTTTGGATGACCTGTATAAAAGTGTATACACCGTATCTTGTTGAAATTCATATTTGAAAGGTCAGACTCTACTGAGGAAAATCCAGAATCTTGCATGATTTGGATGGCTTTTGTTGCGTGTGAAGGATTAATAAGAAGATCAAAATCGGACATTGGACGCATACCTATGCTATCATACACATGTTCTGCCAGATATCCACCTTTCAGGATGATAGCCGGTATATCAGCTTCGTTAAATTTATCTAACAGTAAACCGAGTACATTATATCTTATAGTGTTTCGAGCCAATGTTTTCGTGAAATCGCTTCTCAGCTTTCCCTTGGCAAAGATGGGCAAATCCTGATCCAAACCTCTTTGTTTCAGGCGGTAGTATAGGCATGAAGCCATATGTTCGCGTAAAGCAAGGCGAAGAATCTGGTCCCAATCTTCTCCTGTGAATTCGTAGAATCTGCTTGTAATTTCAGGGGAGTCCTGAAAACCTATAATGCTAAGAATCCATTTTAAGTAGTCGAGTTCTAACATTCAAAATTCTTCAGTTTGCACGATATTATCATTAGATATAGATTTGATCATTTGCCTGTATTGCCCCTCATCCTTCATCAACTCGTGATGAGTCCCAATCTGTGCTACTTCTCCCGAATCCAGAACGATGATTCTATCCGCTTGTTCAAAAAGAGCGAATCTATGTGTAACTATAATACCGGTTTTATCATCAAGTAAAATTGGGAGTTTTAATATAAAGTCATGCTCAGATTCAGCATCAAATGCGCTGGTAGGTTCATCGAGCATGATTACCTGTGAATCGCGATAAAAAGCTCTCGCTAAAGATAATTTTTGCCATTGTCCAACGCTCAGTTCTGTACCGTTTTCAAACCAATTTCCGAGAATGCAGTTATAACTGTCTGGAAGTTGTGTGATAAACTCATCAGCCCCAGCTGTTTTCGCAGCTGTTATAACGGCTTCTCCTGAGTCTGCCGAGTTAACGTTACTCATCCTTATGTTGTCATTCACTGACAGGAAGTATTTTGATGAATCCTGAAAATGTACGCTGAACAATCTTCTAAGTGAGTGCAGGCTGATCTGTTTTATGTCGATCCCGTTGATCGTAATATTACCGGAGGTTGGATCGTATAAGCGGCATAGCAGCTTAATAATAGTTGATTTCCCCGATCCGTTTAAACCGGTTAATGCTATTGTTTCACCTGGAAAGATTGAAAAGTTTACATTGTTTAGAACAATTTTACTATTCGATGGGTATGAGAAAGAAACATTGATAAATTCAATCTTGAGCTGCTCAGTTCCCGGCAGTGAAACTGCCTCTGCTTCTTCCTTTATTTGCGGACTCAGATCGAAGAATTCAAACAGGTTGGATACAAAAAGATTATTTTCATAAACTCGTACAAATCCAGCCATTGTTCCATGTAAAGTGTCAATCCCGCGTCGGATGGCTTGCAAGTACATTACAAAACTTCCCAAAGTCATTAATCCCATTGCGGTTCGATATGCCAGGTATGCAAAAGAACCAAAAACGGCAACTACTTTGATTGATTGCGATGGTAATTCTGCAAAAAGGCGCTTTCTGACAAGTCCGTTTCTTTCTGATCGAAGAGCATCACGCAATTCGTTGTACTTGCCGGACAAAAAATCTCCTAATTCGAATAATTTTATTTCTTTTGCGTGAAAATCACGAGTCATTAGCCAATTATAATACGAGGCAAGACGGTTCCGGGGAGTATTTTTATGCTCCCAATCGAACATTATTCTAGCAAACTTTATACGGATGTAAACCCCAGGCAGGATAGCGAGAAATAAGACAGGTACTACTGCCCAGTGTAGTGTTACCAGCAGTATGGATATTGCCGCAACCGATAATCCATTTTGAATTATTGACGAAATATTATTTACCAGTTGTTGCGGACGATATGCAACTTCGCGATGTGCTCGCTGCATAATATCATAAAAATCTGGATTTTCAAAGTATCCCAAATCAAGGACCGTAGATTGTTCATGAATAAGTGAATATAAATGGTCTGTTAGCAGATTTACCTGGACTTTATTTATCGCCATACCGAGTTCAGCAAGTAACGTTGATAATAGGTAAACTCCGCCGGCAAGAAGAATGATCACTAAAATATTTTGTACCGAGTCTTGTCCGGGGGAGGAGCTGATGTTTTTTGATACTACATCAATGACCAATTTCAAAATGTATAGCTGAAGCAAAGGAAGAAAACCGCGGACAATCAGTGTGATTATATTTAATATTGACCAAGTACGCGAGCTTTCCCAAACGATCAAGATAAACCGCCATAGAGGCTTGTGTTTAATCCATGTTTTCACTTTGAAATCACGAATGAGGATTTCGCTTCCAGTGATGAGATTGTTTCAGGGACAGGTAAAATGTCTTCAGCGATTACCAGCCGGAAGGGAGGACGGATATGCCAGCGATTGTATTGTTCAACATACTTCCCAATTTGCATCGATCCGAGCAACATCTTATGTTCGACACTGTCATTGTTCCTGAAAGCGCATATTTTCACAAATTTATGCAAGGGAATCAGTCGTTTTACAATCCCATGTTCAGCAAGTGCCCTATATAAATTTCTAAAATAGACCAGTATAAATAACATTAATTTCCGTTTGAATATCAAATATCTGTGGTATAATTCAGATTTGAAATGATCTTTTAAACCGCCTCGAACCTTTATTGTTTTACCGGATCTTTTTAGGGAAGTAACCTTTCCAATCAATATGTTGTCGGTAATGATATAATCATCTTTAGATTTTGAATTATCGCCGCCTGTATAAATTCTGTTCTTATCAATTTTCCTCACTCGATGTGCAATCTTTATCTGTCTCTCCGGGTGGTTAAATACAATTACGTCACCAAGATGCAGGTTATCACAATTACACACAGAAATATTCAGGACATCTGCATCTCTAAACGTAGGTTTCATGCTTGAACCAAAATATCTTAAAGAAGTTTCTGGCTGTTTGGTGTTATTTGCAGAAATTTTTGAATTAAACGTATTCAAATTTTTCCTCAACGACTTGATATTAATAATCAGGGACAATTTATAGTCTTCCCCTGTCGTTTAATTTATCCTCAACCTTCTCCCAGAAATTTCCATTTTTGGATATAATAAGCATATAGGTTGGGATTTTTTTTGCCAATTCCACGGCATTTGAAAATACTTGATGTTTCAGAGTTTTTTCTACAGCTGTGCCTGAAAGTGACCATCCTCTTTTCATAATTTGTCTTGCTGATTGATTTATCAGGGCGGCAGCATTAACAGGCCGAAGATGTTCTACAAAATCATGCTCTCCATGTTTCAAGAAAAATATTGCCCCAAGTTTAAAATTACTATTGACTTGCCAGGACATCAACGGTTTTTTTTGTAGAAATGAACTCCAGGTTGGAAATGGATGGATACGATATTGATCCTCAATACCTGGTATTACAAGCGTTTCATCATCACATATTTTATTCCATGTACCGGGAAGTCGATTCAATGTAGTTGTTTTACCTGTTCCACCTGGAGCTGCGAAAAGAATTCCAATACCATTTCGTTCTGCAAGCGCTGCATGCAGCGGGATGCCGTTTGATTTTACAGCATGTCTGTAGATTGGATGCACAGCCGCCCACATGTTATAAATATTTTCAGTAGTATTACTTTCGTATCCGATATCATAAATTATATCAAGTGTTTCAGTATTATGGTAAATACGCATTCCATAGTAGTCATAATGTTCCCAGTCTGACTGCTCACGTATTTCATTATCAGGAAACGCAAGTTCTGCAAAATTCAAATCGACATGGCATTGTTTGTCGTTTTTCAGAAATACCAGATAGGGTGCTCTATAATTATTTTTGCAGTTCGGGAGTTCAAGTATTTGACTGAACCGATGAGTCCAGGTATATGCTGCTTTCGATGCGCAGACTGTCCATCCATTTCTATCAGACAGTTCTAACCTGAAAAGTGCATCCAATTCAATTGAATGACTGGTTTTTTGGTGATTTGTAACTTGATTTTCGCAGGTAGTTGTCATGATTGTTTCTCAGCAAACGTATCCTGCCAGTCCTCTTTCAATGAGTAATGTAATATATTCCTGTATATTATCATCAATTTCAACGGGTGTGTTTTCAAATGTATCTGTTACAATCCCGACAATTTCATCTATATTTTTTCTCTCGTAAAGCATTTTCCAAACAATGGCACCAGTTTGATTCAGGCTGAAAGCTTTGCCGTTGTCAGGATTATAGAGTATAGCGATATCGTCTAAATCGTCGCGAAATACAACGGACGGATTTAGTGTAACTTCTTTCATTTTTTTTATTTTCTCACATTCCTAAAGCATCATCGATGCCATCTTCAAAAGAATCATCGCCACCATCCCCGCCCGGTTGTTCAGGCGGAGGCGGTTCAGACCAACCTCGCGCGCTTTCATCGAGCAGATCAATTTCTATAAGTTCCGGTGGTTCGTAGTCCCGCTTTTTCAAGGGGGATTTCTTGTGATCAGTCATGGTAGCTTCCCCTTTCTTATTGTAGCAGAATGAATTTTTTGATGGATTTTTGCTTCTCTGTTTCCAACCGGACAAAATAGACCCCGGAGGCGAAACCGTCGGCTTTCCAGGTAGTCGAGTAAATTCCGGCAGATAATCTGCCGTCCGCCAGCTTTGCTACCTCACGTCCCAGGACGTTATAAACACTTAATGAAACCTGTTCCTGCCGGAGAAGGGAATAACTGATCCGTACCGTGCTATTGAACGGGTTCGGATATAGCGCAACCAAACCGAATTCGGTGGGAATCGTTCCAGGTTGTTCTGAGGCTTGTATATTACCGGTTGAAGTGATTCGGAAATAGAAGTACTGGTTTCGCTCCTCACCGGTGAAAAAAGAATAACTCTCTTCGTCGCGCAGGTTAATCTCCATATCGCTGCTGTCTGAAAGTACAAAATCAACCTCTTCAGGAATTTCAGCTATATCACTCCAGATCAACTTCAACTCCCTCTCTACCAGGTTCCAGGAGCGAACCTCGAAATCCCACACCCTCTCATTATTGACATCCGCGGCACGGTAGTCATAAGTGAAACGGTCTGCAATGGGGAACCACTCTTCATGCGGAAAATATAGATGCACAAAGCTGCCACTGGCAGGTGTGAACTCTATAGCATCCATCATATCGTAACCGTCACTGGAGAAAGCGTTGACTCCCAGCCTGTTGTTAGGATCGGAATACACTTCGTCCGAAGTGGAGATCTCCAGGTTCAGCGTCCACTCACCAACCTCAGATGCCGGGCGTCGAGGGTTGTGGTCGGGCGCGGCTTTATGCAGCATCCCCTGCGGCACAAACTGCACATGCAGCTCATCGCTGGCGAGCAATTGCTCTATCCAGAATCCCTGCCAGGTATCAAGATCGTATGGTGCGGTAATACCATAGAAATTAGTGTTAGTGTATGACTCAGCCCAACCATCGTAAACGTATGCGTACCCGCTGATCCAATTGGCGGCAGCAGCTTCGAAAATGGATAGATACTGGTCATCGGTGGCGTTGTAAATCCTTGCGTCACGCCAATCGATGGTGTGATTGAACGGGTTGGCGACCTGTGTTAATCCTCGCCGGGTGGGGATCGTCATCGGAGCAGTAATCTGAACGTCAAAACGGTTGCTGGTGTTAACCTCCCCGGTGCTTTGAGCGATAGTGATGTCCATAACAGCGTTGTCAACAACATCCTGGATCACCCAATATCCCAATCCGGGTGTAAAATCTGCCGGATTACCTTCAGGAGTGCCGTTACTACCATTGTTGTTAGCTTCTTCATAGCGTCTGTATCCGGTTGTGACGGCGTCGTAACGGCTTATCATCCAGTTGGAGCCACTGGGAACGTTGCCATCGAAGTCAGCCTGAAACAGTGTCCCCGGACTGCCGTCGGAAACATTGCACGGCACCCCCACCATCTCCCAGCGATTGCGGGGAATAGCGTGTTTGAATCTTGCCGGACTGACATTTGGATTGATATCATTCGCCCACCAGGTGATGTCATGAGCCTCCCCGGCAGCTCCAAGCACATCCACGTCGCCATCGCCGTCCACATCAGTCGCATAAACCGAGACGGCGTAGTCGAAGCTGGCATCGATAGTGTGTTCAACCCAACCACCTATACTCGGTGAACCGTCGTTCTCCCACCAGGTGATGTCGTCGGCACTTGAGGCTGCTCCAAGTACGTCTACGTCGTCGTCGCCGTCCACATCCGTAGCATAGACTGAATATGCGTTCATGAACATTCCAGCGATGCCGCGCTCGGTGAAGTTCTGGCTGCCGTCGTTCTCAAACCAGGTGATGTCGTCGTCAATAAAGGCAGCACCGAGCACGTCTACGTCGCCGTCGCCGTCCATATCCGTTGCATAAACTGAGTAGGCGCCGTCGAAATCACCCTTGATGGTGTGTTCGGTGAATGTCTGGCTGCCATCGTTCTCCCACCAGGTGATGTCTCTGGCATCTCCGGCTGCGCCGAGGATATCAGTATCGCCGTCACTATCGACGTCCGTGGCATAGACTGATTTGGCACCGTCGAAGGTCCCTAGGATGGTGTGTTCGGTGAAGTTCTCGTTGCCGTCGTTCTCAAACCAGGTGATGTCATCGGCAATTTCGGCGGCACCGAGCACATCCACATCACCGTCGCCGTCTACATCCGTGGCATAAACTGATTTGGCGCCGTCGAAGGTCCCTAGTATGGTGTGTTCGGTGAAGTTCTCGTTGCCGTCGTTCTCCCACCAGGTGATGTCGTCGGCAGCATCGGCGGTGCCGAGGACATCGACGTCGCCGTCGCCATCCACATCCGACGCATAGACGGAAGAAGCGCCGTCAAAATCACCTTGGATGGTGTGTTCGGTGAAGTTCTCGCTGCCGTCGTTCTCCCACCAGGTGATGTCGTCGGCATTAGCGGAAGTGCCGAGTACATCAGTGTCACCGTCGCCATCCACATCGGTGGCAAAGACCGATGATGCAACGAAAAAATCCCCTTCAATCGTGTTCTCTGTCCAGGTTTCCGGCTCTGGCTGCGGTTGCTGAGTGTTCTCCCACCAGGTGATGTCGTTACCGTTATAAGCTGTACCAAGCACATCTATATCACCGTCGCCATCAACATCACAAGCGTGGACTGAATTAGCTCTCCAAAAATTCCCAGCAATTGTATGCTCAGTAAAACTTCCACTTCCATTATTTTCCCACCAAGTAATATCGTCGGCAAGATAAGCCGTTCCAAGCACATCAATATCACCGTCACCATCTACGTCAGCGGCATAAACAGATTTAACATTGACGAAATTGCCGATAGTATGTTCAGTCCAGCCACCGTTTAATGGTGTGCCATCGTTCTCAAACCAAGCAAGGTTATCATTTTCTGCTCCACCCAACACATCCATATTACCGTCGCCGTCAACATCAGCGGCATGAACGGAAAATGCACCTGTAAAACTACCCTCAACGGTATGCATTGTCCATTCCCCTTCATCTGGTGTGCCGTCGTTCACCCACCACGCAATATCGTCGCTATCATACGATGCACCCAACACATCTATGTCGCCATCGCCATCAATATCAGCGGCATAAACCGACTTGGCATCGAGAAAATCCGCATCAATAGCGTGTTCAGTCCAATCCCCTACATCTGGAGTGCCGTCATTCTCCCACCAGCTAATATCGTGAGCTATTTCAGCAGAACCCAATACATCCAAGTCGCCATCGCCATCAAGATCAGCGGCATAAACAGAGTTAGCTCCATCAAAATTGTCGTCTATACTGTGCCTTGAGAAACCTCCTTCTCCGTCGTTCTTCCACCATTTAATGTCATCATCTTCAAGCGCCGCGCCCAATACATCCATATCGCCGTCACCGTTAATATCAGCGGCATGAACACAACGAGCGCCGTCGAAATCAACATTAACAGGATTTTCATTCCAATTACCAGCGACATCGTTCTCAAACCAGACAATATCATCCGCAGTATAAGCTGCACCTAATACATCCATATCACCATCACCATCAAAATCTGCTGCAAAAACAGATGTGGCACCTTCGAAATTGCCTTTTATCGTGTGTTCCTCAAACGTCGGCACGGGCGGTGGTTCGGTCATGTTCTCCCACCATGTGATGTCATCATGATTTTCTGCGGTACCGAGAATGTCCATATTGCCATCGTTGTCAATGTCGGCAACAAAAACGGAAACGGCTCCATTGAAATCGTCATCAACAGTGTGTTTAATCCAACCACCATTTAAAGGAGTACCGTCGTTTTCCCACCAAGTAATATGGTCATCGCCGTATGCAGCCCCCAGAATATCTACATCGCAATCACCATCAATATCTGTAGCATAGACAGAGGAAGCTCCATCGAAATTGCCTTCAATAACATATTCTGTCCAATCACCTCCCTCGGGTGTACCATCATTTTTCCACCAACTGATGTCATCAGCAGAATATGCCGCACCTAACACATCAACATAACCGTCATTGTCAACATCTGCAGCATAAACACATCTTGCCATGCCAAAACTACCATCAATCGTACATTTATCCCAATCGTTGTTATTAGGTGTTCCGTCATTTTTCCACCAGGCAATGTCACTATCATTTGAAGAAGCACCTAAGACGTCTATATCGCCATCATTGTCAACATCCACGGCACAGACACTTCGAGTCATACTGAAATTTCCATCAATAGTGTATTTATCCCAGTTGTCATTATTAGGTGTTCCATCGTTTTCCCACCAGGCGATTTGGTTGGCATTCATTCCAGCTCCGAGAACGTCAATGTCGCCATCACTGTCCATATCTATAGCATAGACATTGTATGCTCCGTCGAAACTGCCGTCGATGGTATATTTTGTCCAACCGCCGTCTGCTGGTGTTCCATCGTTCTCCCACCAGGCTATGTCATCGGCAACTTCGGCAGCGCCAAGCACGTCCATGTCGCCGTCGCCGTCCACATCTGCAGCATAGACCGAACGCGCTCCGTCGAAATCACCCTCGATGGTGTGTTCGGTGAAGTTCTCAGCTCCGTCATTCTCCCACCAGGTGATATCGTCGGCATTCACAGCCGCTCCAAGCACATCAACGTCACCGTCGCCATCGACATCGATAGCATAGATCGAGGTGGCGCCGTCGAAATTACCCTCGACGGTGTGTTCGTAGAAAGACGGAGGAAGGGCAAGAGCAGCAGTTGCAATGATCAGAACAGTGACTACACCAACCATGGCGACCGGAAATGAATTGAATAAACGCATCGTAGAGTCCTTTATACTATAGACATACCAACGAATTGCACCTGGAAAATCAGGGAAAACCTATCTGTAGAGAAAGAAAAGATACAACCTCAATTTTAAGTTCAAGATTGCACTAATTTCTATTGTCAAATACTGGATTTGTATATCCAGTACTCCTCTAAACAAAACTTTATTTAATATTGTACGAATAAAGTCGATAAATGCAAAGGGCATTTGTTAAATACAAAGTTTCACAAATTGCTTGCGCTCCCGAAAACAAAAAAGCCGGTTCTGATATACAGAACCAGCAGGTTAATACTTAACCAGCGGGAGTATTCATGGACTGATCAAACGACATATCCTGCCAATCCGTTCTCAATCAGTGAATCGATAAATTCACCGGTCTCAATTTCAATTTTATTTTGTGTGTCATTGTGATTTTCTTTGATATTCGCTGCAATATCGTAAGTCGAATTTTTATTGCTTAGTAATTTCCAAACAATGGCACCTGTTTGATTCAGGCTGAAAGCTTTGCCGTTGTCAGGATTATAGAGTATAGCGATATCGTCTAAATCGTCGCGAAATACAACGGACGGATTAAGTGTAACTTCTTTCATTTTTTCTGTTTTCTCACATTCCCAAAGCATCTTCGATGCCATCTTCATAAGAATCATCGTCACCATCCCCGCCCGGTTGTTCAGGCGGAGGCGGTTCAGACCATCCTTGCGCGCTTTCGTCAAGCAGATCAATTTCTACAATTTCAGGTTTCTCGTAATCTGCTTTTTTACGTTTTACAGCTCTGAGATTCATCTTTGTGACTCCTAACAAATAAGAATCAGTCCATGATTATTATCTGTTCTTTATTTGTATCAAAACTCTTCAATAATCCAAGCTTCCCTATTGCATCTGCAAATTATAATCTACCTCAACAACACGATCTTCCTCACCAGTTTCATTTCTCCCGGTACTATTGCATGGATGAAGTAAATACCGCTTGCAAGATCATCAGCATTAAAATTCAGCCTGTGATAACCTGCTGAATATCTTCCCTCAGCAAGAACACCAACTTCCTTTCCGAGGATATTATAGACTCGCATTTCAAGAACCGACGTTTCCGGCAAACCGATTGTTGCGGTAATTGTTGAATTGAACGGATTTGGATATAGGGAAGTCAGACTGAATTCTTCGGGTATAGAAATCTGATCCGGGCTTACCGATGTACCTGTGTAAATTACGTTCAAGCGATAATCGACAAACTCGTAATCTCCGGTAAATTCACCGGTAGTGAATGTGACCTGGTCAACTTCACGCATGTCAGCCAGTTGTTCTCCGGATTCAGGATCGACAAGTATGAAAGCATAATCTTCCGGAATCTCATCGATATTGGGCCAGGTAATAATATATTCTGTCTCAGGTGTATTCCAGGTACGTAAAGATACATCCCAGGTTTTCAAACTGTCAAAATCAACAGATCGAAGATCCCAGGTATAATTATTGGGAAAATCTTCCCATTCTGGATGCGGGAAAAACAGTTGAACGAAATGAGATCCCATAGGAGTCAATTCAAAGGCGTCGTAGGGGTCATAATCATCCTCTGAACGCGATGAGACTCCCAGTCGATTTGCATAGTCCTGGTATAGACTATCTGTTGAAATAACACTTAATCTTAAATACCATTCCTCTTCATCGAGTTCTGGACTGCCGGGATTTTCTTCTCCTAATGCAAAACCACCGAAACCATCAGGAGCAAACAGAAAATCAATACTGACAGTATTATCTGTCTGAATCACCCAGAAACCCTTCCAGGGATTTATTGAAGCATTATAGGGAATGGGATCGTTATATCCCTGGGTCGTTGGATTGAAAGTGTAAACGTTTGCATTTATGTATGAACCTGTGACAGCGGCTGCTTTAGTTATCGGGGCTGCGCCATCAATGCTGAAATATGTGGTGCTCAAGTCGTAGGGATAATGATACGGGTTTGCCAGCATTGTTTTTGATCCACCTACTCTTCCAGGACTTAGTGCCACTTCGGTCGTGTCGGCTTGGTCCACTATTCCCGTATTTTGTGCTACAGATATATCAAGAACACAGTTGGTTACAACATCCTGGTAGAGCCAGTATCCAAGTCCGGGAGCAAAATCAGGAGGATCATCGTTGGTTCCTACTTCCCCGTAATATCTATCAGCTTCGTTTTCTCGGGCATATTTCTGATTAGCATCGTCCCATCTGCTTAATCGCCAGTTGGGATATCCGGGATCGGTATTGTTTAAATCGTCACCAAATAACGTAGCAGGAACCCCACTGGTAACTGTTGCCGGTATGCCGATAAAATCAAAATTCAAGCGTGGATGAGATTTCTGGACAGGGGAATCATAAGCTGAAACATCTAGTACGCGGAGACCGTCGGCATCGTCAGCTATAAAAGCATGGAATCCGGAGACATAAACATTCTTATATGTGGGAGTGTTGGCATTATAAGTTTCAGTTAAAGTGGGTGTACTGCCTGGCAAAGGAGTGAGGTCCCAGACTTGCAATCCTCCAGTGTCATCAGCAACGTAAAGATAATCACCAGCGACTTGCGCATGAAGAGCGGCTCCACCTGATGCAAGAGTGTAACTGTACGAAGGTGCAGTAGGAGTACTGATATCGATTACATAGACTCCGTCATCTCCGAAAGAAACAAACGCATAGTCGCCTGCGACTTCCACTTCTACAGCAGTTTCATTACCTGGATCATATATTCCTGCTTCTGCGTCGCCATCGAAGTCTGCCGGAGTACCTACGGTAACATCCGAGATATCCCAGATTCGTAATCCACCGTTGCCTGAAGCGCAATAAGCGTAGTTTCCCCTGACAAAAATAGCATCTACTCGACCTTGTGTCGGATCAACTTCTGCTATTAAGGTATAAACTGTTCTGGCGGTATTCAGCTCTATTACTCTTAGTCCGAAGTTAAGACCGGCAGTAAATGCATAATCCCCCACAACTTCAACATCATAAGCTCCACCTGCTTGAGGATCGTAACTTGAAAGATAAACTGGGACTCTTGGATTTGTGATTGCAATCACGTGCAATCCGGCAGCCATTCACGTTACGTACATCCAGCCATCTATGAGATGGCTAGACGACCATCCCGCAACAGCGGCATCCATATATTGAATAGTATCAGGAGCTGTCGGATCTGAGATATCTATTGTGAACATCCCTTCGTCTGAAGGCATATATGCAATATCCCCATGTACTATCGTATATTCTGCCGTACATGCTGGCGGAATTGCTTGAACCCCTGTCTCGGTAATGGCAGCCTGAAGCGGATTAGCATGAATAAAGCAAAGAGTAATAGCGCAAATCAGCAATATTACATAAAAATCAACACCTTTTCTTTGCCTCTTTGATGGATAAAAAGAGTGCATTGCTACCTCCATGTCTAAAAAATATAATTTATTCAATGTATAAATCATATACAGCATATGCAAACAAATTCACAAAATTTTCGAAAAAAGAATTAAATCCTTTTTCCAGGCAAATTTTTTTTGTAGGATTAATTTAGATTACTTCACAGTGTGTAATTCCACTATAGGCACTATATATACATATATATACTTGGATGCATTTCATGTGTGACAATGATCACAATAATTTCATATTGAAGCAATACATGAAGATTTGACTAATCACAACTGTTTGTTCACTTACATTTTCCCAGCAGAACTTATCGTTATTTGACCAGCATTATTTTCCTCACCTCCTTCATTTTACCCGGTACATTTGCTATGAGTAAATAAACACCGCTGGCAAGATCTTGGGCATTGAAATTGATTTTGTGGTGTCCTGCTTCGTAGCGATTATTTGCGAGCACAGCTACCTCTTTACCCAGAATGTTATACACACGCACATCAAGATTTGCCGCCTCAGGTAATTCGATTGTAGCAGTTATGGACGGGTTGAAAGGGTTTGGGTACACAGATGCTAAACTGAATATTTCAGGAATTACTAACAGATCAGATTCTACAGAGGTTCCTATATAACTGACAACAATTGTGAAGTTGAAGTATTCATAATCTCCCGTAAATTCGCCGGTACTGAAAGTTATCTGATCATCATCACGCAGGTTAACCAATTCTTCTCCAGTATCCTGGTCTTCAAGTATGAATATATAATCTTCAGAAATCGCATCAATATTCAGCCAGCTAAGGATGAATTCCCTTGACTTTTGTGCAAACCCCGATCTATCAGAGGAAATCTTAAATTTCCTTAGTAATTGGATCATTGATCACATACTGGATTCTGACAAAAATTATACTGATTTTCTGTCAGATAAACCTATTGAGTTGCCTCTTTGATTGATCAAAAGAGTGCATTACTCCCTCCATGTTTAAAAAAGAAAATTTATCTATTATCAATATTTTGTACAGTATTTGCAAACAAATTCACAATAATTTACAGAAAATTCGTTTTGGGGTTGAGCAAATCAAACATTGGGAGTTTAAAGAAGAGAGAAGGTTCTTATCCGATCAATAGTGATAAGGATCATAATCATTAAGCTGGTCTGGAAGAAATTGGATTGCTCGCCAGTCTCTTCACATAACTTATTTGAATAATTACTTTAAAAAGCCTGAATTGGTTGACCTTGAAGACGATGGGTTCCCTTGGTTGGCAATTTTAATTTTTTGATATCTCGGAATGCTCCAGAAGATCAACCTCTAATCCTGTATCTGTCCTCATCAACCATACAGGTAATGTGACTCCAAATTCTGAAACCGGTTTTTCCGGTAGAGTTTCCATATTGGCGAACCGGACGTCCTGAACTAATTCCTCCACCGCTTGAGCCGCGACATGACGATTAATAAGCCTCAGGAGTTTAGCGTATCCTTCAAGTGGTTGAATGAGTTCTTTATTTCCAATACCTGATTCTGGGGTAAGAATTTCGAGAGATTTTTGATATAGATCCTCAGCTTTGTCAAGGTTCTCACGTTCACGTTCTAAATCAGCAAGATGACAATAGTAATTTGCAATTATCGGATGATTTTCTCCTAATGAAGCTTTGCGCAACGTTAATGTCCTGTTGATTAGCTCCTCAGCAGAAATGTCATTTCCATCTACCCGGTATTCCGCTACGCGATCCAGTATCTTTTTATCTATTCCTTCTAAATCATTTCTTCGTTTCTTGCCGGCAGTGGAATACTTCAATGATTTCTTCATCTGTGCAGCGCTTGGTTGCCCGGTGTTTCTGATCCAGGCTGGGGTCTCTTCAACTTCATCGGGTTGGGAGACAGGTTTTTCAGAGAGGGATTGAGGTGAAATTGACGCT
Organism: Candidatus Electryonea clarkiae; assembly: GCA_030765455.1. Lineage (GTDB taxonomy): Bacteria > Electryoneota > Electryoneia > Electryoneales > Electryoneaceae > Electryonea > Electryonea clarkiae. The sequence continues at coordinate 15,499 of JAVCCM010000024.1, forward strand.
GTTGCCAGGTCAAGTTCATATCCGCATCTGCATACGTTGGAATCTTCAGCAAACATCTCACCGCAAGAAGGACAGGATATTGCAAGACCATCTGCTTTTCGTTTTGACTGGATAATTTTTGAAGTCGAGGTACTGGTAGCAAGCACTAACGCGTAAGTGAACATAGTGATTTCGATCAGGAGGATCATGATCATCTGCAAATACATAACACCGGACAAAGATGTTGCGTAGCTGCCAAATACCGGGTAAAAACCTTTGAAAGAAATATCATCACCGATTTGAACACACCAAGGCGGGAACAATGCAAGCATTAAGACCAGGAATGCCGCACAAATTAGTACTAATTGTTGTGTTCTATTGAATTCCATATCGCTGCTGAAGCATTTCTCTTGAATAAGAAGTGGTTACTGTGTATATGTTTGATATATAAACACATACTAATTTCTTATTGGTAAGATAATGCTCCCGCGGCTAATACGCAAGAGCATGACAAATATTGTTGCAGAATAATTATAAACAAGGAGTGCGCTACTGTAAATGGCAGTCAGAAAATATTAACGATGTCAATATGCTGCAATACTGATACGTGACCGCCTATTCCGCTGGATCAATTCTTCTACCTCTATCATCATATTTGAAAAATCCTTGCCCGGTTTTAAAACCAAGATGACCGGCTCGCACTAATTTTCTCAGGATAGGGCAGGGGCGGAATTTCATCTCGCCGGTTTCATGGAACATCTGGTCCATCCATTCCCACACCTGGTCGAGTCCCATACGATCAGCCATTTCCAGCGGTCCGTAAACAAAATCATATCCATAACGCAGAGCGATATCAATTCCTTCAGCGGTGGCAACACCTTCCATCAAAGCGTACATAGCCTCATTCAACATCGGCAGGATTATTCGCGTGGTAACAAAACCGGGTGATTCATAAGCTTCAACAACATGCTTCCCGATATCTTTTGCGAGACACTTGGCAATCCTGACAGTATCATCGGATGTTTTCAAACCACGGATAATTTCCACTAACGGTCTTTTGGGAACAGGGTGGAGAAAATGCATCCCGATTATCTTCTTGGGGCGATTAGTACATGCTGCAATCTCAGTAACTGAGAGGGTAGAAGTGTTGGTTACAAAAACAGTATCGGGACTGGTCAGGGCATCAAGCCTCTGAAAAAGAGGTCCAACAATTGACATTTTATCGGGTACTGCTTCGATAATGATTTTATAGCCCTCAGTTTCGCTCAAATCCGTTGACCAGGAAATTCTGCTCAAAATGGCGCGTTTATCGGAATCTGTAAGTCCCCAGCGAGCTATCTCGGCGTCAAGGATCTGCTCAAGCCTGGCTTGACGTTTTTTCAGGGTCGTTTCAGTTTGCTCGAGGAGGAGCACCTCGATTCCCTTGGCTGAGACGGCATGTGCTATGCCCATGCCCATCTGTCCTGCACCGATAACCGCGATACGGTCAAGACTTTCTTCGCTTTCTTTGGTAGGAGTTTCACCCAACAGGTCGCGAAGAGTCTCTTCTTTAGCCATTATTACTCCCGAATATGAGCTTGTTATCTTTGCTCGATCAGTTCCTGTTCAGAGAAGAAAACGGAAATTTCAATCATTCCGTTCTCAGGGGAATCACTGCCGTGAACGGTGTTTTTTTCCTTATTGACCCCATGCAACTTACGAATTGTGCCCGCATCCGCTTCTGCAGGATCAGTAGCGCCAATTACTGTTCGCCAGTGAGATACGGCGTTTTCTCGCTCCAGCGCTATCAATATAACCGGTCCGCTTGTCATATAATTGACGAGGTCGTTGAAGAATACCCGTTCTTTATGCACAGCATAAAAATGTTCTGCAGCATGCCGACTTAACCGGGATTTCTTCATTCCGATAATTCTAAAATCTTCACGTTCGATCCGGTTTATAATTTCACCGGCATGATCGTTTTGAAGTCCGTCAGGTTTAATGATACAAAGTGTTCGTTCCACAAAATCCTCACATATCTTATGTTAAAAAGTGTTTGTCGTTTCAGCTCATATAACGAGATGCAAAAAGTAATTCACTTTCGACGAAAGTGAACTACTCGTAAACCCATATAGTCTGAGCCACAACTCTAATTTTCAAATTTTCAGAATGTACTGCAAGTATCATTCAGGAGAAGGCTCTTCAGCGAGTGCTTCCTTGGCAACGTGAACTACAGATTTCGCTGCAAACTGGAGACCGGTTGTCAGGTCATATAACGCTGACTCAGAGTTTGGCATATCTGTGGCTTTCGCTGTACCTGTTTTCCATACCAGTTTATCTGATCTTCGGCGAATTGTATAGCTGACTCTTACATCTGTACCAATTCTCCCGCTTTGAAAGCTGATCTCCATATCCAGCATGACTGTTGATTCATAGGGAACCGGTGTAGAATCGAGTTCCTTCATCGGGATATATCGTAAATCCTGATTGTACAGTTCCTCCTCGACAAATTTACTGAAGAGTTTAACCAGGTCTTCGTTTTTCATCCCCTGTGATAAGTTGTATGCATAGGTTTCCCCAACAGCGACATGCGTCGGCAGGTAGCCGGGTTCTGTTTGTTTCATAGCACCCCCACCGGCACAGCCTGAAAACAAAACAGCAAATAATAAAATTATGAATAAAGTGACTTTTTGCATGGAAATATCCTCCCCTGCTTTAGTTATACCTGAGCTGTCAGGCAATGTTTCCGGGCTGAATTTGAGATACAGTTACAGCTTTGGAAAAACAATGTAATTATCCTTTTCGGGAAAAATGAGCTTTATCTCCCTGGTGGTTCCCCGCGAGATACCGGTTAATTTTTTGCTCATCATTCCGGGCTTCATAACTTTCAGTTAATTGTTTTATCCTGCTGATTTGTTTCGTGATGAATAAGAATTTAATTGGCTCGAAAATCATGGCAAGTACCGGTCCGCATGGTCCCCTGTAATCAAGAGTGCTTCTAATCAGCAGTCTGCATGCGCCCAACCCGCGTGGTTTTAAATGATAGGTGAGCCGGTGATCAAGTGACCCGAATGGATGATTCCGCCCTTCACGAATCCAGGTGACGGAGCTTTTTTCCTCAACCTCTTCGATTTTCCCGAGAATCCGATTGCGGTCTCCAACGGTGGGAGGAGGCAGATCTTTCAAGACATAATCTGCGCTGGTTCGATTCCCATTTATGATGTAGTCACACGCATAATATCCTGCGCCCCGTCCCATTTGAGCGATCCAGGGCCAGGCTTCATCAACACTTCGCAGCAGGTTGATTGCCATAGTAGCACGAAGTTTGTCTCCCAGGATCCAGTCACCTGAAAGGTCTTCATCAACTTCACTGTCTTCGGCGCCTCGGGTATTCATCCATCGCCGAATAAAGAAAAAATAGAATATTATTACTGCCACGCAGAATAGTCTGCGAAACCATAACCTCAAGATTGCCTCCGGAATCACCAGTTAATTCAGATTGGTTCAATATAACGAGAAATTCCGCCAAATCGTAACATTTTGACGGAATTATATAACAATAAGTGACGGCAGTTCAGAGTTGACTATTCATTGTGGGAAGTTTAGAGTTCACACTTCAGTGTGTGAATAATAACAACCTGAAGGTTGAACTCTATACTTTTAGACTCTATACCTTTAAACTTTACACTTTTTAAACTCTATAGTCTTTGAAACTACCGGTAGCTCATCGCTTCACAAATGAACTACCGGAATACCAAATACAATTACTTCAGAAGCACTACCTTTACTATTTTGTTGTTAACCTGTTCAATATCAACCCTATTCAGAGAGATGAAGTAAATACCGGATGCCTGACCTGAACCGTTCCAATTCCAGTCATATTGTCCGGTTTCTTCTAATTTTATATCATTCCTGTAAATCATTTGACCGTTAAGATTGAATACTTTAAACCGGTATAAGCCGGGTTGATTAATATTATATCTGACATTAATTTCAGGGTTGAAGGGATTGGGGAAAGCGCCGATAATAGAATAATCATCCGGCAAAGAAGAATTCGGAAATTCTTCTATCTCGTTTGGAAATGCCGGAGAACTTCCGTCAGGGTAAAGCATAATTGCCCATACGGTATGGTGATCACTGAAAGCGACAAATATTGTATCACCACCAACTACGCAAGTTTCTATTAAATCAGTATTTCGAATTTCTTCGGACTCTTCAACAATTCTAAATGGACAATCTCCCCAGAGGAAATCTCCGGAAGATGATATAGCCTGGGCAGTCGGGATATCATAACCCATTCTCACATAGTCAGCATATACAAGGGTAACACGTTCTGAGTCAGCAATCATTTCAAAACCTATTGTCCAGTAAATGGTGCAGGTGTCAAAATCTATGCCATCTTCTCCAAAATAGTGTGTACCAGTTTCATCTAATTTATACAATCTCTTATATAAATCACCATAAATTTCTTCTTCAAAAGGAATGTAAACATAACCATCACTTGCCGCGATTGGTTCAATGTCAAAGTGTTCAGCGTCTTCGAATATTGTTTGTCCGTTTAATCCCAACGAAGGTCCCCCGGCACTGTTCACATGACCGAAACAAAGATCGACCTCAAGTGTCCTCCCCACTTCGACTGCAAATACGAATTCTCCTGGATCCCAGGATGCCAAAGATGCAAAAAATGGTGGTCTTTGAGCAAAAATCTTATTGACCCAGGGCCACCACCACATCTCTTCACCATCGGCGTTTAGCCTTTGGGCATATATTCCCTCGCCATCAGGAGCGTCCTCATCTCCACTCCAGACTATAATAATTCCACCGGCGTTATCTGAAACTGCTTGAGCATGTGAAGCCCCGCCCTGTCTGCCGTAATCATGAGCTACGCCACCAGTCCAGAGAACCTCACCTGACGAATCCACCCGGGCAGCATGTATGCTTCTCTGATTTGGTGGATAATTACTTATCCAATATGCAGCTATCAATCCACCTTCACCGTCAGGTACAACCATATTCTTAGCATCTTGTTCGGACAACAAGTATTGGGAATACTCATCATTGGTGAGCTGCACACCCCGTGGACCGAAAAGCCGTTCTCCTTCACGAGAAAGATTCTGTGCGTACATGTTAGCGCTTTCACCCGGTACAAACCCGGTATAGACCACATATACACCACCACCGGGGGCTGGAAGAATTTCCGAAAAATCTATTCCGCCAAGTGAATCGGTATCGGTTGGTGAAATGCCCGGTTCATCCCATAATAAATTACCATCCCGATCAATACGCTGGATTAGACAGTACGATGGATACCCCGTAGTATTAAACCAGGCAACGTATGCTCCTCCCGCGCTGTCTGGAGCAACTTTGTATCGTTGATAACGTAAGGCATCGGTCGGTGTCACCTGCAAACCTTCCGGGGGCCATTCGGCAAGGGAGTAAGAGAACGTGAAGGTCAGCAGAATAAAAACGGCGGCAATAAACATATTTGTACGTTTGAGAATTGAGTAACGAGACATGCAGGTACTTCCTGTTCTTGAATTTATAGAGAATTGTCGCTTCCGCAGGATAACGGAAATCGTGGAATAAAACTTATGGCAATAAACAGACTTTAAAACTGACAGCATTTCCCGGTTCCTTGTAAGAAGTCAGTCTATTAAATTGCGGGGGATGTTTTGAATATTAGTTCTGAAATTCGTGTTTTTTCTTGCAGAAAATCATCTGAATATTTTGAATTCAGGCAAATTATATATGGCTCTTTATCTACAGTTCTCATATTTTTTTCTCACGCAAGGACGCAAAGTCGCAAAGAAAAAATCCTGTTTATCCTAAATATCCTTGCATCCTGTAATCTTTTTTGGTTTTGGCTTGTCAAGGTTAGATTATATGTTTAATTAACAATATAAAACCTGCTACAAGAAGAGTCAATGAGTGCAAGCTGAAAACAAAAAAAATCAAATTTTAATTCTTAATTATTAATTGTTTTCCTCATAATCAGGCGGGTATCGGAACGACGCTTTACCTCTTCGAATCCGGCTTTCAGGAACATTGAAGCGAAACCGGTGGATGCGAAAACGGTTGGGTATGGCTTTTTCTTTGGTTCTACGGGGTAACCCTCGACTATTTCAGCGCCTTGTTCAAATGCATAATTCACTGCCTGCTGCAATAATATGAGACTATTTCCTGTTCCTCGGTATTCCTTAGCGATGAAGAAACAAACAATTGACCATACCGGGTTATCATCAACAGCTTTTAATATCCGGGAGCGTTTCAGCGCTGAGAAATCTTCCCTCGGTGCAATCGAAATCCATCCGGCAGGCTGCCCGTCTATATATCCAATCAGACCGAGAATGACAACCTCTTGAGACTGATTAATCAGTTAACTACTAATTAATATTTATAGTGATCGAATAATAACATTCAGGACAAATAATAGAATATCAGCGTATCAACCTGCAAAACCGGTTCCAGCGGACAAGCTCCCAGAAGCGGTAAAGTGGAGTGGTTTTATCCCAGGAGAAATAGATAATCAACGCTTTTCCAAGCACAAGGCGTTCGTCGAGGAATCCCCAGAAACGGCTGTCAGCCGAATTGTCACGGTTATCGCCCATCATCATGTAGAAACCTTCCGGAACTGTCACCGGACCGTAATTGTCCTTGTTTCCCGCTCCCGGTGGTGATATGTGCGGCATTCGGATATGGGGTGGAATTACACGCGGATCAGCCAGTTTCCCGTTAGTTGGCAATGGAATTTCCTCGCCATCTACAAAAAGCCTCTTGTTTTTAATTACTACTGTTTGACCTCCTACAGCCACACAACGTTTGATGTAGTTAATTCGTTGATTATGAGGATAACGAAATACCAAGATATCGCCTGGTTTGGGATCACTAATTACAGGGAGCCGTGCGTAGGGAATCGAGAATCCAATATTAGTAAAAGGAACACCGATCCAGTCTGGAGTTCTTATTCCATACACAAATTTATTAACCAGCAGGAAATCGCCTACAAGCAGGGTATTTTCCATCGACCCGGTGGGGATGCGGAATGCTTCAACTGCAGTTACGCGAATGACAAAGACTATCAGTACTACCTCAACGATGGTATAAACCCAGTCAAGGAGCCAGCCTCTTCTTCTGCGTTTTTCTTCCTGGGCAATATGTACCCTTTTCCGCCAGGCACGATACCGGCTCCATAAAGACAAACCGTCCGCTTCGATGATGTCGGGATTTTCTGTAGGGTTGCTAACAATATCCGCTTTCGACGGATTATTCTTTTTTGGATTTTTCTTGCTCAATCGTCCACCTTCAATATTGCGAGAAACGCTTCCTGTGGTACTTCCACCGATCCAAATTGTTTCATTCGTTTCTTGCCTTCTTTTTGCTTTTCCAACAGTTTTCTTTTACGTGTGATATCTCCGCCGTAACACTTCGCCGTCACATTTTTCCTTAATGCTTTCACCGTGCTCCGTGCTACTATCTTCCCGCCGTCAGCCGCCTGGATAGCAACCTCGAAGAGTTGTCTCGGAATCAGGTTTTTCAATTTATCTACAACTTTGCGGCCCCAGTCATATCCTTTATCCACATGAACAATCATGGAGAGTGCATCGATAGGATCACCGTTTATCATTATTTCGAGCTTGATCAATTCGGCAGGTTTGTAGTTGATGAAATCATAGTCGAAGGATGCGTAACCCCTGGTCTGGCTTTTCAACCGGTCATAAAAGTCGAACACAACTTCCGCCAACGGAAAATCATAAGTAAGGTTCACGCGTGTTTTTTCAAGATATTCCTGGTTTATGAAAGCTCCACGTCGGTCACGAGCCAGTTTCATCACCGCGCCTATGTGATCCGTAGGAGTGATAATCTGTCCCCGTACAATCGGTTCCTCAATATGATCTATCCTGCCACGATCCGGAAAATCGACAGGGTTGGACAGCCAAGATTCAGTACCATTATTTTCAACAACCTTGTAACGTACACTCGGTACAGTGGAAATTAGGTTCAGGTCGAACTCTCTCTCGAGCCTCTCCTGGATAATTTCCATGTGAAGCAGCCCTAAAAATCCGCAGCGAAATCCAAATCCAAGCGCCGTAGATGTTTCGGGATCATATCTAAGAGATGCGTCATTCAACGACAGTTTTGTCAAAGCTTCGCGTAAATTTTCATAGTTCTCATGATCAGCTGGAAACATCCCGCTGAATACCATGGATTTCGGTTCCCGGTATCCGGGTAGAGATTCCAGTTTATCTCTAAGTAAATAATCTACAACTGTATCGCCTACACGAGTATCTCGTATTTCCTTACAACCTGTAACAAGATAACCGACTTCTCCCACGGATAATTTTTTACGGGGAATCTTATCGAGGCGCAGTATTCCGATGTCCTCAGCGGTATAACGTTTTCTTGTCTGATGAAAGAAAACCTCCTTGCCGGGAGTTATTTCACCGTCAACCACACGGATAAAAGTGATGGCTCCACGGTAGTTGTCGTACATGGAGTCAAAAATAAGAGCCCTGAACGGCGCATCGGGGTCACCACCAGGAGGTGGAACACGTTTTACTATCTCTTCAAGCAACTCTCCGATTCCGATTCCCTCTTTCGCCGAAACCAGCAGAATATCATCAATGTCGCATCCGATTAACTCCACAAGCTGGCGAGAAGCCATCTCAACTTGAGCTGAGGGAAGGTCAATCTTATTTATTACCGGGAGAATTTCAAGATTTGAGTCAATTGCCAGGTAAAGGTTTGCAATAGTCTGCGCTTCGACTCCCTGTGCGGCATCGACTATCAGCAGGGCGCCTTCCGCAGCCGCTAGGCTGCGACTGACTTCATAGGAGAAATCCACATGACCCGGTGTATCGACAAGATTGAGGATATATGTTATACCGTCGCTGGCTGTATATTCCATCGTTATAGCGTGCGACTTAATTGTAATACCTCTTTCCTGCTCGAGTTCCATGGAATCGAGTACCTGCGCATGCATCTGTTTGGGGTCGAGAGTTTTTGTCTCCTCTAGCATCCTGTCGGCTAATGTCGATTTGCCGTGATCGATATGAGCTATTATACAGAAATTGCGGATTTTTTTTGGATCAGTCATTGTTTTCTTTAATAACAGATGAATAACGCCGATTCGTTTTTAGTTCTTATAATATATTGAAATAATGAAGATCGGGTTTATATTGTCGCATATTATCAAGCAGGATAAATCTAACTCCTGCATTGTTTGGTAATAATCCTGATTTTTTTCTGCCGATTAAGGTATTATGAAAAAACAGATAGTGAAAGAGGCTATTAACGATATCCTCTGTAACTTCAGCAAATTTGACATTTTTATCTTCTTCGCATAAAGAATACTGTTAGTTCCTATTTGTTCAAGTCCCTCTAAAGAGATGAAAGTCTTGCGAGAAGCGTTATAAAAACCTGATATTAAGTAAATAGTTAAAATATTAAGGGTCCGTTGCCGGAGCTGAGGCACGGGATAAACACGGAGATTACTCATGACGAAAAAGATTTTTCTTATTGCTCTTATGGGATTGTTTCTCGCGGCACCAATGTTTGCCGGAGTTATGGTCCAAAATATTGCTGCCCGGGATTGGCGAATTATCCCAATCGCACAGGGTGAACTTGACGAAGATTTAACATTGTATGAGTTTGATTTTGAGGAAGGCGAAGACTGGACTTCTGTTGATCAAACCGCGGTTGGCACTGCCTGGCATACAAGTGATTTTGGCGCATACGATGACGGTACTTCCTGGTGGTGCGGTGATGAAGACATCGAAGGTTACAATAACCACTGGCTGCAGTACCTTGAATCACCGGAACTCGACCTTACAAATGCGGTTGGCGCTGATCTTGCCCTGACCTTTATGATGTACCTTGATTGCGAAGGCACAGGTGAAGAACCAGCCGGATATGATGGTTGGGATGGTGCAAACGCCTGGTATTCAACTGATGGCGGGGATGAATGGAGTGTCCTTGAAGATCCTGATCCGGAATACGGCTCGGAAAGCCTGTACAGTTTCGGCAGCGAGTTCGGTATGGGTCCTGGTATCGCCGGCTGGAACGGCAACATGGATCACGAATGGATGGACGTTGAATTCAGTCTCGAGGATTTCGCTGGGGAAGCAAGCTTTATGGTACGTTTCGCCTTCAGCGCTGATCCGGGATCAGCCACCCCTGATGAAGGTTATCTTAGTTTCTTCATCGATGACATACTAATTTCAGATGATGTCACAGATTATTTGGAAAACAACGCCGAAGACATTGCTGAACCTGATGATTTGACGCCAATTGAGCAAATCGGTAGTGGTAATACCTGGGAATTACAGACTGATGAATATCACAGCGAATCCCACGCATGGCGCATGAGTGTTCAGAATGATCTACTTTGTGGAATCATATCACCCGAAATCGATATTCCTCCACTTGATGAATGGCCTGCAACTTATATGAGCTATTGGGTTTATTGTGATATGCTGGACAATGACGGAGACGGTGACGGCAGTCTCGACGACCTTTATGAGATTCATGCTTCGACAAATGGCGTGGAGTGGACGAGAATAGTATATGACTACGGTTATAACGGTTCAGAGTTAGGTTGGATAGAACGTACAAGCGGCTTATTAGATGGTGGTAATCTGACTGATAAGATCGATTTGAGCGATTATGCGGGTGAAACAATTCAAATCCGAATTACCGGGAAAACTGATGGTGATGATGACGGTGGTGTTGGAGAAGGATTGTTTATAGATGATATCACAATTTTCTCAACTACTGGATTTGAATATGATATTGGAGTTGAACCTCTTTATATCCCATTTCCAGCTACTGTAAACTATCCAGTGCCTGCAACAGTTACTTTTGCGAACAAAGGCAACAACCAACAGGTTTTCAATGCGTACTGGCAATTCAGCGGCGGTAATCCTGCAGGATTCCAGGATATCGACCTTGAGCCGGGTGAATCGATTGTCTTTCCCATGGATCCTGATCCAAATGATGAAACAGACAGCTGGATACCGACGGATGCGGAACAGGTAACATTTTACGCTCGTCAACTTGCAGATCCCGATGATAATGATGTCAATAATTCTTCAAACACGTACATTGTGGATGTTCAGCCGGATGGACATTATGAAATCGGCTATGATGACAGGACTATACCTCGCTATACCTCACGTCTTGAAGTTGGCGAAGGTCCAATGATGCACTTCGATATTCCCGAGGACCTTGTAGAATTCGATATGGATTCTATCAAAATTATGTGGAATGGTGATTTAACTGAGGATGTCGATGTCATAGCGCATGTTTATGATGGCGGTGATGCACCGGGAGATGAGATTTATACCGAAACGTTTACCGTGACAAGTACTGATGTCTATACGAATTGGCATATCATGGATGTGTCAGGTGATGAAGGTCTGCTGGATATGTCCGGTGATTATTGGGTCTGGATTGAATTGACACAAACGATTGACGACGAGGCGTTCCCGCGTGTGGTCATATCACCCAGGCTCTGGGGTGAGGGACATTGTTACGATTACGATGGTACTGAACTGGTGGACGCAGATGCTGACTGGGCTTTCAGGGTTATTGGAAATGCGACATATACAGGCAATGATGTTGAGCAGTCATCTAATCCTGCAACACCTGAAAAATTCTCGTTGGGAGCTGCATATCCTAACCCGTTCAACCCCACGACAACGATCAGGGTTAATGTTGCTCATACCGCAACAATCCATCTCATTGCATATAATCTGATGGGACAGGAAGTCGCGAAAATTGTTGACCGTGAGATGACAGCCGGATCATATAATATGGACTGGGATGCTGATGGTCTCGCTGCCGGCATGTACTTCATCCATATGGAAACAGACGGATTCAGTGCAGTTCAGAAGGTTATGCTTCTGAAATAACATATTGAAGAATTAACGTTTTCGAAAAATATTCATATTCAAAACCCGGGTAGATTTTGCCTGGGTTTTGTCATTTTAAAATATTGATTTTTCAGAACATTCTTTTCGTTGTGGTTAATGCGTACTAAAATTAATCATTTAGATTTACCCATTGAGTATTGCCATGATTCATAATGACCAAGAGCATCATGCAGCATGAAAATCGACTCGCAATACATTAACAACATGAGCTTACATAATGACTCTTTTATTTTTTCAGTTTTTATATATCGTTAGAACCTGAACTATTTTAAGGTTATATTCATAAAATGTAATTTTTGAGATAAGGGGAAATTATGTTCTCAAGTAGAAATCTGAGATTGCTGTTTTTTGCTTTTCATTTGGTTGGTTTTATCATGACAGTTGGAGCGGCTGACGTATCCGCTGATGGTAAAACGGACAAATATTCGTATGAAGATTTTGAAAAACCTGGGGCTTGCCGAGCCTGTCATCTGGATATTTTCCGCCAGTGGGAACAGTCAATGATGAGTCAGGCCTATACACATCATTGGGACGAAGTAGAGTACTTCAAACTCGCAGTTGCTCATGGCAAAGCAGATCCTGATTTTGAAACCACTCACGAAGGATGCAATGGCTGTCATACGCCTATGGCATACCTCTCCGGTGATGTCCCGCCACCCCGCCCAGGAGAAAGCCGTGCTGATGAATCCGTTTCCTGTGACATTTGTCATACTCTCACAGGATTTGAAGGAGATATTCCCTTTAACTTCAACTGGAAAATTGATCCAGGCAGCAAAAAGCGCGGACCTCGTAAGGCAGATGAAGCAAAAAATTCTCCTCACCATGAGATGGTTTTCACCGACTTTGTCCACACCGCTGAATTTTGTGGAACTTGCCATAACGAGAAAGACGATTTCGGTATGTGGGTTAAGTCAACTCATCTTGAATGGAAAGAAGGTCCTTACTCGAAACAGGGGGTAATCTGCCAGGACTGCCACATGACATACAGCCCCGGACGGTCAGCTATGATGGGAAATGAACATCCTGACGTGGCACAGCATCTGTTCCACGGTGCACATGACCCCGGCAAGGTAGCAGGAACAATTGAACTAAGGATTCACCCGGACATCCGTGAAGCTGAACCAGGTGAACCTGTGAAATTTACCCTCGCATTGTTTAATGGTAAAACCGGACACAAGTTTCCTACTGGATCAGTGGAAGACCGTATAGTATGGGTACATGTAGAAGCAAAAGATGCTAAAGGAAATGTTTATCATTTACCCGTTGACAAGAAAGGATTCGATGGCGAAGACATGACAATCGCAGCGGATGTACTGGCTTATCAGGACATGGGGCCTATACTTGGGAAAAGTAGTTTCGCCGGCGTTCAGCGTGACGGGGTGCCTGTTGGTGACCGAATATTCCGGATGCCATACCTCGATCCGCAAGGCAGAATGACCATTATGCAATGGAACACCAAATCGTTCGGGCCAGACTACCGTATAGGGCCACGCGAAACTAAGCTGGAAACATACACTTTTGAACTTCCACAGGATGCTGAGCCAGGCAAGATGACAGTAACTGCCACCATGTATTATGCCCTTTTGGTAAAACCAGTGGCAGAATTGCTGGGAGCAGAAGAAGAAGCCATACCTATGGTGGTTAACATTCACAGTACTACTATTGAGGTATTAGATTAAGCCTTTTAATATCAAGGATGTTAGATTTTAAAATTATGGATTGAAAAGGAGGAGGAGATGAAGAAGTTTATTGTTATAGCTATACTTGCAGGATTCTTTGTGATCCTGGTTACGGATCAAGCAAACTCAATACCGGCATTCGCCAGAAAATACAGGATGTCGTGTACAACCTGTCACAACCCATTTCCAAGACTGAAAGATTATGGAGATGAATTCGCTGGAAACGGTTTTATGTTGGAGGACCAGGAATCACCTCGATATTACGTGGATACCGGAGACATGAACCTAAGTTTGATTCGTGATCTGCCGGTAGCCTTACGGGTTGAGTCTTATGCTATCATGGATGAAACCAACAATAAAGACTTGGATTTTCGTACGCCGTACAAGATTAAATTCTTGTCTGGAGGATCGTTAAGCGACCATGTTTCGTACTATATGTATTTCTACTTTGACGAGCGAGGTGTTGTTGAGGGGCTTGATGATGCCTTCATTATGTTCAATAACCTGATAGGACAAGACCTCGATCTATACGTCGGTCAATTTTCACTGTCTGATCCCATGCTAAAAAGTGAATTGAAGCTTACGTATGAGGCTTACGCACCATACAAAGCAAAGATTGGTGATTCCAATATAAAACTGTCATATGACCGTGGTCTGATGGCAACCTGGGGACTGCCGATAAATACCGGGACAGGTGTGACTGCGATGGTTGTCAATGGAAACGGTATAGGTGCAGCGAATCCTGACCACAGCTTTGATTCCGATGCTAACAAGGTTTTTGCCGGACATTTGAGCCAGGATATTTTCGGGATTGCCGGACTTGGGATTTTCGGTCTTTATGGTAATGAAGATGGAGACACAACTGTATTTGCCAACGAAGTCAATGTAATCGGAGTTGACCTTGGCTTCAGCCTGGGGCCTGTAGATATCAGTGGGCAATGGCTCCAGCGCAGCGATAGCGATCCACAATTCGCAGGAAATCCCACGGATGATATTGTCACTAACGGTATTATCGCTGAAGCAGTACTCTGGCCCCATGGCGATCACAGTAAATGGTATGCTGCCGGATTATATAATCAGACAACATCTGACCTGGTAACTGCTGAGTACCAGAGTGCCACGGGGCATATCGGATATCTCGTTCGCACTAACGTCCGTCTCGGTCTGGAGGGGACCTACGACCTTGATAACGAAAAAATGATTCTCGGATTCGGAATTAATGCCGCTTTCTAAACTGATGTCTGTTGCAACAATGAAGCATTCCGAAAACGATAAAAGGCACAATACTTCTTTTTATTTTAAATGTGGGTCTAATACCTCGAAGCTTGCTTCGTTCAAATTAGATTGTCGGGACTTGGGTTCGTTGGAAGTCCCGGAAAATCCTTTTAATGCCCCGCTGCTTGCCGCGGGGTAGTTTACTGGATCACTGAAACATTAGATGTATCGGTGCACTTGGTTTCACAGTGCGTCATCTTGTTGAGTTCATGATTTTATGTCAGAAGATTATTATATTCAAGTATGTACTCAATGGAATTCGATGTATTATTTCTCTAGCAATGAAGCAAATGTGCAGAGTTTTAATGAAAATGGAGTTTGTCCAGAGTATTCATGAAAGTTTGAGTCCTGATTTCTACTGGATGATTTTGCATCATTCTTTAGATAGACGCTGAAATGTACGAAATTTATTTCCGATTTTATGGTGAACTCAATGATTTGTTGCCGGAAAAACTCAGGCAGCATGAGTTCAGGATAAAAATTACCGCTCGCGCCTCAATCAAGGATGCGGTGGAAGCGAGAGGTGTTCCGCATACGGAAGTCACTTTGCTGCTTCTGAACGGAAATGTTTCAGGTTGGGAAAAGGTGCTGGAAAGTGGTGACAGGATATCGGCATTTCCCAATGGATACAATCTTGACCTGGAAAAGATATCACCGATTTTTTCTCATCCAGCACAACCAATTCGTTTTGCTCTCGACATTCACTTGAGGAAATTGGCATACTACCTGCGCATGCTCGGATTTGATACTTATTACAGGAATGAGGAAATTTCCGAATCAGACCTGGTTGCTATCTCAATTAATGAGGGAAGAGTGATCCTGACAATGGGTCGCAAACTCTTAATGAGAAAAAATCTAAAATACGGTCGAGTAGTGAGGAATAATATTCCACGTTTACAAGTTGTTGAAATCCTTAAAAGGTATAAATGCATTGATATGATTAAACCTTTCACTCGTTGTATGCTCTGTAATGTTTGGCTTGAAGTGGTGCAAGGTGAAGATGTTGAAGATATCATACCCGAACGTGTCTGGCAACGATATCTGGCTGAAAGGTTCAAATTTAGAAGGTGTGATGGGTGTAAACGAGTTTATTGGCAGGGAACACACTTTGATTCAATGCAAAGCCTGATCGAAGAATGGAAACTTTATTGCATCTAAATACTTAACTTAAGGAATTTCCGACTCTTGACAGTAAGAACTCAGCCTTGCAAAAAGCCTGATTCATAAATATATTACTTTTGAACGCGAAGTGCCTTAACATAGTACACGGCGGGAATGAATATCGATAACGGGTAGTTTGATAAGTCGTGGATCCCCATCATGAAACTGAGAAATAGATTATTCTATACACGGATTGACTTGTTTCTGTGGATTCTAAAAGCGGATGAGTTTGTCGGAGCCGAACTATGATCTCGCCGACCAATTCTTCCGTTGTTTTTTTGACAAATCATTCGTATTTATATGATTCGCAACACGGAATTGTAAACAATTTGTTAAGATTTTCACTTTCTTTGACTTGCGATTTTAATAAACTGTTCATAACAACAGAAACATTGATTCATTTAGAAATACCTTAGGGGAGGTTCAGGTAATATGCCAGCTTTTGACAAAATCATTGTGCCCGCCGATGGAGAGGCGATCACTATTAAGGGCAACGAAAGAATTATCCCGGATAATCCGATTATTCCGTTTATTGAAGGTGATGGTATTGGTCGAGATATCTGGAAAGCGTGTAACAGGGTATTTGACGCCGCAGTAGAAAAAGCTTATGGCGGTAAGAGAAAAGTTCATTGGATGGAGACATACGCCGGTGAAAAAGCGGTAAGCACGTATGGTGGCGATACATGGATGCCTGAAGAGACATTTGATGCGATCAGACATTATTTGATAGCTATTAAAGGTCCATTGACTACGCCGGTCGGTGGTGGATTTCGCAGCTTAAACGTTACGTTGAGGCAGGTGTTGAATCTTTATGCCTGTGTCCGTCCTGTACGTTTCATGGAAGGTGTGCCGAGTCCATCAAAACGAGCAGCAGAGATGGATATGATCATATTCCGTGAAAATACCGAAGATGTGTACTCCGGCGTGGAATTTGAAAGTAATTCTGAGGCAGCTCGCAGATTAATTAAGATACTCAAAGAAGAATATGGCAAAACACAAATCCGTGATGATGCCGGAATTGGTATTAAGCCTATGAGCCCAACTGGAACCAAACAATTGGGGCGCAAAGCCTTTGATTGGGCGATAGCGAAAAATCTTCCCAGTATTACCTTCATGCACAAGGGTAATATAATGAAATATACTGAAGGTGCATTTAAAAACTGGGGATATGAACTCGCAATTGAAGAATATCGTGATCACATCATAACGGAAGCCGAGCTATGGGATGAAACGGTAGCGGAAGATGGCGTAACTCCAATAGAAAAACCCGGTGCATTTGCTGATTTGAGAGGTGGAAAACCGACTGGTGATCCTAACGGCAGAATTGTTGTCAAGGACAGGATAGCCGACAGCATGTTCCAGCAGATTCAAACTCGCCCGGGCGAATACTCAGTTGTTGTGACTCCAAATTTGAACGGAGATTATATATCAGACGCAGGCGCAGCAATGGTCGGTGGATTGGGTTTAGCGCCAGGAGCGAACATCGGCGATCATATCGGATTGTTCGAAGCGACACATGGCACTGCTCCCAAGTATGCAGATAAAGATGTTATTAATCCTTCATCACTCATGCTCTCCGGAGCCATGATGTTTGATTACATGGAATGGGATGAAGCGGCTAATACTGTTCGTAATGCCATTCAGAAAACGATTACACAAAAGCAAGTAACTTACGATCTGCATCGGCAAATGGAAGGCGCAACCAAGCTTAAAACTTCTGAATATGCGTCAGCCATAATTGAAAATATGTGATAAATCAGTACTTATAGATACGTTAGATCGTAAGTGAAGAGGCGATCTGACGGAAAGAATTAGTTGTAAATATCAAGGTATTTGAATCCTTTCAGACATAAGGATTCATATTCCGTTCAAAATTACTCTTCAACAGGTAATGGAATAATTGATGACAAAGTATTCGTCTTCAATTTACGAGCCTTCTTGCGGCTCATATTAAACTATCCATAACTTTTCTATCTAAGACTATATGCTTTTATTTGGATGGAGGTGCATATGCGTGGTAGGTATATTTTTGTTCTGTTTGTATTAGTACTGTGTGCTGGATTTCTTTTGCCGGGGATAGTTTTTGCACAGGCGACCACAGGAAAAATTGCAGGTAAAGTAACTGACAAATCCAGTGATGAACCAATTATTAATGCAAATGTAGTAATTGAAGGATCGTCGCAAGGCGCTGCCACTGATCTCGATGGTTATTTTGTCATTATTGCGGTCCGACCTGGAAGACACACCATTAAAGTCACATCGATCGGCTACCATCCATATTCTATTGAAGATGTATTTGTCAAGACCGATGGTACGACAGATATTGAAATAGAAATGACACAATCTACCATGAAACTGGAAGAAGTCATTCTTGTCTATAAGAAACCACAGGTAGATATCAAAACGGTATCGTCAGTGCATGTTATCTCCGCTGATGATATCCGTTCAAGCGCCGTTGAAGATGTAACGGCTTTGATTACATCGCTGCCAGGAATTAAGCTGGATGAAGAGGGCAAGATTCACATCCGCGGTGGACGTGAAACAGAGGCTCGCTTCGTTGTAGATGGCATGGACAGTCGCGACCCTATCACCGGTGAAATACTTCCTCTCAATCTTTCCGCTATGAATATTCAGGAAATTTCCATTCTTACCGGTGGAATGTCTGCTGAATACGGACAGGCTACTTCCGGAGTCATTACTATCACCACCCCTGAAGGGGACATTGATTCATATAACGGTGCTGTGGAATGGTTTACAGACCGGTACCTTGATAATTCTTCATTTAACCAGGATCGAACGAACGCTGCATTTGGCGGACCCGTACCGTTTACAAAAAGTCTTGGCGGGCGTCCACTGACGTTTTATCTGACCACTAATACAAATCTTTCTGATACATATACCCCACTGGGAGTTACATACGACCCGGAAAATTATGTGGGACTCGGCATGGATATGCCCCGCCGCCAGTTTAATGATTGGTCTGGAAGCCTGAAGATGGCGTATGACATGGGCAGGGGCAGGAAAATGTCTCTTTATATGAATGAGCGGTCACGTCTCTGGGACTTGTTCCCACAAGGTTTTTCAGGTGTTCCCGGATCATACACATGGCAATATAAATACAATCTTGCATACCGCCCTCAAGCTATGGATCGCAGAAGCAGCGCAATTGTTGATTTTGCAAACCAGGTCAGCGCAAAAACGGTTTTTAATGTTTCCCTCGGGAGACAGGTATTGAACGCTTCAATCTCACCAGGCATAAAAAATCCAGGCGAGTTTACTCTTATCGATGAGATAGAGGAGAATTATACCGGTCAGATCAACGATAGTGATCAGAATAACAATGGCGTCTGGGATCAGGATGCTGATAACGACGGAGTAGTGCATAGCGATATTTACGATGAACTCGGCTTCGATCAGGATGGTAACAATTTCCGTGATGGTTTTTTTGATTCCAATCGAAATTACATATATGAAGGTGGCGGAGAAGGTTACGAAGACTTGAATATGAATGGAAAGTGGGATCGTGGAGAGGATTGGATCGATCTAAATGGCAATGGTATATATGACTACGCTGAACCGTGGACTGACCGGTCTGATCCGGTTACAGGAATAAATAATACAGGTGTCTGGGATCCGTGGGATCCGTATGTCGATCTAAACAGCAATGGAGTCTGGGACCCCGCTGAGCCGCAATTACAGGAGCAGGATCTTAACCTGAACGGACGTTGGGATGGTGAAAGATTCCAGGACTCAAACGGCAACAAGATATTCGACAGGTGGGAACCCTTTGATGATGAAAACGGAAACTTCGCCTGGGATGATGGAGAGCGCTACACCGATTTTAATGGGGATGGTAAGCAAAATGACGGTGAGGGTTATGATGATATCAACATGAATGGTCATATGGACAGAATTGATCTTGTTGATAATGATGACGAGGATACTGATGAACCCTTCTGGGATGGTGATTTTTATTACGATACAGGTGAACCTTTCATCGACCTTCCGGACCCGGTGACAGGACTTTACAATGGTCGCTGGGATGTTGATGAGCAATTCTGGGACTTGCCTTCTTCAAATAGTGGTTTGTTGTTCGGTACCGAAGGTTCTTTTTTCCGGCAGGGACAATTGGGGACAGCGACACTTAATGGTGTATATGATGCTCCAAACGGTTTTTTTGATGAATATGAACTCTTTACTGCACCGAGTGGAGATGTCCAGAGACCTGTCAGCTATACGTGGGATTTGGATACGCATGGAGCCGAATGGGTATATGATGACTTTATGAAGTTTTATCCTAATAAGAGTACCTGGACTAACCGAACCCTGCACGATCAGGATTTGAGCGTAAGAAGATTTGATGCACCGAACTTCGTATATGACGAAGGACAAGAAAAATATATAGATTACAACGGTAATGGAACTTGGAACGGGCAGGATCTGTTTCTGAATCCGGGACGATGGGATAATGCTGCTGTATGGCAGAAACGTCGAACTGAAGAGTATTCCTTCAAAGCATCCTGGCAAAGCCAGGTTCACAAATTTCATGATATGAAGGCAGGTGTTGAGGCAAAATATCGTATAATGAGTCAGCAGTATATTTCAAGCCCGGATCAGGAATATACCGGCGAGGCTGAGTTAAGTCCGGACCAACCATGGGCAGATCGCGGTTCGGTTCGTGACTTCTGGACATATAGACCCTGGTCTGGTGCAATGTATATACAGGATAAAATGGAATTTGAGGGATTGATTGTTCAATCGGGTATGAGAAGTGACTTCGTTATTCATGATAAAAAAGTTGTTGATGAACAAAAACGCAGGTTTGATGAGGGAGAACCGGGCGCTATCGAAGCGGAACGTTATCATTTCCAGTTTGCACCGCGTCTTGGCATCAGTCATCCCATAACAGCCCAATCAAAACTTTACTTTAATTATGGTCACTTTTACCAGACTCCGGCTTTCAGCTATTTCTATCAATCCACAACAACCAATATTGATGCTGGTACTGTCGGAAATCCAAACCTGAAATTTGAAAAAACAGTAACTTATGAATTGGGTGTTCATACACAGATCACGAACACCGTTTCATTCCAGATAGCTGGATATTATCGAGATATGTATGACTTGATTTCAACTGTTGCAGAAAAAACAGGTCCCATCACCATTTACAGGTATATCAACCTTGATTACGGTCGTGCCAGGGGAATGGAAATCAAGATCGATAAAAACTTCGCCGACCATTACCAATTTAATTTGAACTATGACTTCTCTTACGCTTATGGCAAGGCGTCAGGTGCAAATGATGAATTCGAGCGCCGCTCTTTGAATGTGCCTGTAAATTATGATGAACATCCCTTGGGCTGGGATGAGACCCATCGTGTTACGCTTAATGGCGCTGTAATGTACGGGAAAAAGGAATATCCCTACCTCTTCGGATTTAGAGTGCTTGATTACTGGTTATTATCAGTTCAATGGCAATTTGGTTCAGGTCGTCCTTATTCGCCGTCACAATACAGCACTGGTATCAACCCGAATTTGATCCTGGAGAATTCAGCAAGAATGCCCTGGACGGAAACCACTACAGTTCGCTTCGAAAAGTACTTTGATATAGCAGGTGTTAAGACAATCTGGGGAATTACAGTAAACAATGTCTGGGATAAGAGAAACTGGAATTCAATCTACACTCAAACGGGGAGTCCAATATATGCGATTCACCCGTTAAATCCAGATTATAATCCTTTTGTTGACCGGTCGGAATTCGATGCTAACCCAAGGAATTACAGTCCGGGTCGTCAGATATTTTTTAAAGTTGGGATGGAATTCTAATTAGGAGTCAGGGGCATGAAATCCCTTAAACGCATTTTTATTCTGGTATTATTGCCGATTTTTTTCCTACTGTTTTCTGGTTGTGAAGAAGAAAAACCAAAAAATGAAGATTTGCGACCTTCGTTGGAGGGTTTACGTACGGCTGATATTACTGCGGGATCATATATTATGACAGGAGATGTCATAATAGATGATGGAGAAAATATTTCCATTGATGCTGGCGTTAATATCTTTGTGCAGGACAATTACAAGTTCCTGGTGAAAGGCAAATTATCCGCCAGTGGTAGTGAAGATAACATGATTCATTTTACCACTGACAGATCACCCCGGGAAAAAGGGGATTGGAAAGGAATATGGTTTGTAGGCGCTGATGAAGGCTCAATTCTGGAATATGTTCAGATATCATTCGCTAACAAATATGATATTAATGAAGACACATCAAGGTCGTATGAAAGCGGTGCCTCTCAGATCGATACCATTCTTCACAGGGGGGCAATCACAATTCGTGACTGTTCACCCACCATCAGGCGATGCATTATTGATAATGCAGGTTATGACGGTATTCATATCGTTGGCGAATCCAACCCGAAGATACTTTATAATACAATAGCGTTGAATGCTTTTAATGGTATTCGTATCGAACCGGACTGGACGATTGGACCGGAAGAGTATTTTACCGGTGATCTTGAGATTAAGAACAATATAATTGTAGAAAATGATGATGCCGGAATAAGGATGCCAAGCGGGGGAGAACAGTTCATATTTGATGGGATGATAGAATATAATGATATATGGAATAATACCTCATTGAATTACCTGCCGACCGCAATTACAGATAAAGTCAGTTCTGAAGTACATTTGGATCCGCAATTTGTAGATATACAGGAAGGAGACTTCGAACTGCATCCATGCAGCGGTGCTATTGATAAAGGCAACCCTGATGATGGTTCTGATCTTGATGGGACACGTCCTGATCTTGGAGTATTTCCGATATATCAAGATGCGAACCACCTCGCCAATTCTCTGAGCGGCAGTCGTCTCCACCTGACGACGGATAATTATCCAGAATATTTTGTTACTTGTGATGTAGTGGTAGAAGAGGGTGATGAGCTGATTATTGATCCTGGAGTCAGGATACGATTTGTTGAGACTTTCTCTTTCATCATTCGCGGGAAAATTACGGCAATTGGATCATCATCAAATCCCATCGTTTTTACCAGTGATCAGGAAAATCCTGAAAGAGGTGACTGGAAGAACATTTTCTTTGACGGAGCATCATCCGAAAGCCGTATGGAGCATGTAATAATTGAGTACGCTTCAGTGGATAACATTGCAAAGCCTGAGTACGTAGGAGCAATCTCTCTTGAAGCAAGTTCACCCAGCCTTAAGAATATTACCATCAGAGAATCCTATAATACAGGTATTTTCTGTAATAATGGATCATCACCTGATATTGATTATCTCACAATAGAAAATATAGGCGTAAACGGAATCATTTGCCGTTTAAACAGTAACCCAACCATAACAAGAACGGTAATTCATGGAACACAGGGTTATGGAATTCTTGTAGAAGATAATAGCGCCCCATCAATCAGTAACGTTTTAATCTACGATGTATCAGTTTCGGGAATTGTGCTTGAGAGGTTATGCAGTCCGTCAATTCAAAATGTTACGGTCTATAATCCCGACAGTCATGGTTTGAGAATGACCAGATCATGTAACCCCGATGTGAAGAACAGCATTTTTGCATCCTATGGATCAATAGGTATAGAAGCTTCAGTTTCATCGCTACCCACTTTGTCCTATTTGAGCCTCCATTCCTCAAGTGGCAGCAAGTTAGTTCCAGCGTCACTGGTTCTTACCGATCCAGTTGATGGGAATCCTTTGTTTGTGGATGCACCAAACGGAAATTTCAATTTAAAAAATAACAGCCCCTGCAAAAGCGCCGGTGACGATGGTGAGGATATCGGGGCTTACGGTGGATCGATTGGGTGGTAATGCATCAGCAATTTTCATTAAGAAAGATTCGACATGAAGTTTACTGCAGATATTAGTCATAGAAAAACTATCAAGTGTAATCTCATCGTTACGGCTATTTTGCTTTTTGCATTATCGGCATCAGCTTATACTAATGTATTGCCCCTGGAGGAGCAGTCCGGACCTGTGCGACCTGAATACACTACTCATCTCGATGAAATGCAAATTGAGAACAGGTTGCATGATGTTGGCAATATGTGTCTGACGATTACCAATTTTGGATATTTCGGTAATGACAGCCCAACTTCCGGCAGAGAATTCCTGGTGGACCCATGTACCGGTGAATGGTCTCCGCAAGCGGAATTTCCCTGTGGCAGCGGGGCACAATATCTTTTCCAGGCAGGCTTATGGATTGGTGCTTTAATAAAAGAAGAGGGATTTGAATATCCACGTGTTTCGCACGGAGTAGAAGGGTGGACCGGTGGCGAGAGAGGGCAGGAATTCCTTCCCGGTTTCACTCCCGGCAATGGGATAGTTGAACGGTCCAACCGTGCCAATGCAATTAACTGTCTGGGAGAATTTGTCACAAGCGACCTGGCAATATCAGAGCAGGATTTTATTTCTACGTATTCAGATACAAGTAAAGTTGACGCGGTTGGGCGCACTTTACAAACTGGGCGAGATGGTGCTCATGTTCCCCTGGGAGTAAAGGTCACGCAGAAATCATACGCCTGGTCATACAACTATGCTCAAGACTTTATAATTATTGATTATGAGTTTGAAAATATTGCAGATAAATTTCTAAAGAACTTGTATATTGGTTTATATGTTGATGGTGACTGCGGACTGGTAGGGATATCTAATGCTCATACCGATGATATTACCGGATTTACCAAGACCTTTGAATATGAACCGCCGGGAAGCAATGAGTCTATTAGTTTGACGATAAATACAGCCTGGATAGCAGATAACGATGGCCGTACCCCGACAAATGGAGCCGGTGCTGACTTTTCTGTTCCTGATGTTACAGGAATCAGGGTAGTTCGCGCGCCAAATCCTAAACTTCGAACTTCGTTTAATTGGTGGATTTCAAACGGAGATGCAGATCTGGATTTTGGTCCCTCATGGAAAGATGACGGCAGCCCGGGAAGTTGGACAGAAACACTGGGTACTCCTGAGGACGATGAAAGAAAATACTTTGTCCTCAAAAATCGTGAGTTTGATTATGATCAGATATGGGTGGATGATGGGGACTATATAATTGGCAACCCTCAAGAATTTAAATCACGTTTTGACCCTGATGCGCCTGACCCGGAGACTCATGAGTGGCGCGTCCCCGGAGTGGACGATACTACACCGCCGGAATACCCCAGAAATATTGCCGATGGATTTGATACCAGATATCTGCTTTCGTGGGGACCACTTGGGATTTTTGATTATGTAGATGATGCAGGGAACAGGATTTATCGTTTGAATCCCGGCGAAAAATTTTCTATGACCATCGCTTATGTTGGCGGTTCTAATTTCCATGACCGGAATCACCCCCAGCCAACACCAACAAATCTTGATCCCGAACTTTTCGATTTCAGCGATCTACAGTACAATGCAGATTGGGCGGCGAAAGTTTATGACAATCCAATGATTGACACAGACGGGGACGGGTGGTTTGGCGAAGATACCGGTATTGATGGAATTTTTGCCGATACTATCGGAAAAACGGTCAGTTATATAAATATTGACGGCGCACTGTTTACAGCTACTTATGAAGGACCTGATGAAGGTGAACAGAATGGGTTGCTTGAGCCTGAAGAAGATGGAAATATTAACAGACCCGCTATGGTTGACTATACATACAATAATGAGTTGTTTGATCATGGCGATGGTGTTCCTGATTTCCAGGGACCGCCTCCGCCACCCACGCCGATTCTTGAATATAGAACCACTGAAAATCGTTTAATCCTTGTTTGGGATAAACTACCCTCGGAAGATCCTGACTATCAGGATCCCTTCAGTCGTTACCAGGACTTTGAAGGCTACAGGATTTATGTGTCAAATACCGGGCTTGAGAACGAGTTTTCATTTATTGCCGAATTCGATTATGTAGATTACGCATTCTATAGTGATCGTGATTCATTAATGTCCAAGCCGGTTGTGACTGATAATCCGGAAGATTTACCATCTGAATATACAGATCGGTTAGGGGTTACAGGTTATAGAAAAGCGGTAGGTTCAAATATTGGTCTTGATGCTATAAAACTTAATGAGAATACTTATGAATACGATCTTGGCAGAGTGAACCCAATGACGCCGAGGTATTATTCTGTTACAGCATATGATTACGGCGATCCTCAATCAGGGACAGAGCCCCTCGAGACCGCAAAATCTGCTAATATGATATACATGGCTCCTTCGGGCTCAAAGAATAAAAAACCCATGGTTGTTCCAAATCCATATCGTGCTGATCAGGATTATACAAACCAGCATATGCAATTAATTTTTGATATAGATACCACTTCTGTTAGCTGGGAGAACCGGAATGATGGAACCGGGCAATTCTTCCCGCAAACAGATAGAAGAATCTATTTTTATAATATTCCGATAAAATGTCTTATCAGAATATTCACGGTATCAGGCGACTTGGTGCAGATTGTCGATCATAATGTTCACGGTAATCGAATCTCAACCTGGAATTCTGATTATGCGGAGGTCTGGGATCTCAACAGCAGAAATCAGCAACAGGTTGTTTCAGGACTATACCTTTTCAGCGTTGAGGATTATACAGACGCGAACAAAGGTAATGTAGATGTAGGGAAATTTGTTGTTATCCGATGATTGAAGATTATATAATGAAACATTTTAGCAGAAAATTGAAACTACAGATTAATTAATTTTTTGGAAGCAGTTTTATATTTAGAAATTCTTAATTCTTAATTCTTAATTCACAGAGGTGTCATTGTGCTAAAAGGGTACAGATTTTTCTTCCGCTGCACTGCCTGTTTACTGGTAGTAATGCTGATACCGGGATTTGTTTTTGCTCAAGCAAAAGTCGGCACTACGGGGGTGAATTTTCTGAAGATTGGTGTGTCGGCACGTGCGGTCGGGATGGCGGATGCGATGCTTGCGCTTTCAGATGACGCTTCGACACTGTTTTATAACCCCGGTGGTATGATCAATCTGAAAAATAGAGAAATGATTTTAAGCCATGTTGCGTACAGGGCAGGTCTCAGTTTCGACTTCATCGGAATTGTAGTTCCAATGCCGGCATCCGGGTCAGCGATAGGGGCATCAATAACAGCTCTCTATACAGATGATATGATAGAGACTACCCCTGAAAGGCCCTATGGAACCGGCAGGACTTTTACTGCTACCGATTTCTCTGGAGGCATAAGTTATGCCCAGAGATTGACTGATAAATTTTCGGTGGGTGGCACAGTGAAATATATTCAGGAAGACCTGGCTGATGAAGTTGCCCGTGGATGGGGAGCGGATGTGGGAACTTTCTATGAGACTGGTTGGAAAAGTATGCGAATTGCCATGCTGATTTCAAATTTCGGTCCTGACATGGAATTTATCAGTACTCCTTTTCCCCTACCGCTTATCTTTAAGTTTGGTGTCGCTGCTGATTTAATACGTAATGAAGATTACGGTCTTTTAGGAGTTTTTGAGTTTACCCATCCCAATGATAATGTAGAAGAGTATCATTTCGGTCTCGAATATTCATACAACGATTTCGCCATGCTGCGAATAGGTAAGAAAGTAAATGGCTGGGATCGGAACACCTGGGATGACTTTGATGCGGACAAACTTAACAACAACCCGTATTATGAATATCCCGTTTTGGATGATGGGTTCCCTTCATTTGACGGAGTTTCATTTGGTGGTGGTTTAAAATTCAGGCAAATCGGTCTGACGGTTGATTATGCTTATACAGGTATCAGCTATTTTGGAAATATTCATAGATTCTCATTAGGTTACTTAATCAAGTAATGCTTAAACAATATTTTTTGCGAAATATCGAGTGAGATCTTTCAAGTAATTCCTTCAAGAATAAGGTGATAAAGTGCGATCAAAATCCATTTGTAAAACACTGACTGCAAGTGCGATGCTATTGTTTGTCATCTCTACTCTGAATGCAGAGACAATCATTGAGGGTGGCAACGTGACAGGAACCTGGACTGTTGAGGGAGATCCCTATACAGTTCAGGGTGATATTTTAGTTCAATCAGGGGAATCGTTATCGATTGAAGCCGGAGTAACGGTAAGATTTGACGGTCCTTATTCATTGACAGTGAATGGTATTCTCCTTGTAGCAGGTGAGGTAAATACAGAGGAAAACTCCGTCGTTGATATCGATGATGTTGATTGGGTTGTTTTTACACAGCATCAACTTGAAAATGTAACAGATGATGACCGCTGGGGTGGAATACGGTTTGATCAGAGCGATCCCGGTTCGGTAATTCAGTATGCAATTATCGAAGAATCTTTTGCACAGGGCAGTTGGCCCGAAACGAACGGTGGTGGCCTGTATATTTCCGGAAGTTCACCGCGTGTGGAAAATTCCATCATACGGAATTGTCATGCGGCACAATTCGGGGGTGGTGTCTTTATCTGGTCGTCATCAACAATTTTTCAAAACAATCTAATTTTTAATAATATTGCTGATATATCCGGTGGCGGAATGCATATTGACGGTTCCAACCTGGAATTGAGAAATCTAACTGTAGTTGGAAACCAGGCAGCCGGATTTGGTAATGGAGCATTTTTTGGTTCGAGTGCAGAACCTTATATACGTTCTTCAATTTTCTGGCAGAATATTGGCGATAGTGATAATTCATATTATAACGCCGGAGTTCAAACTCCGGATGTCAAATATTGTATTTTTAGTGATGGCGCCGCGGATGTTGAAAACTTTATATGGCCTAACGGCTTTTTCCCGGCAGATACAGTCTTTTATCCCCTGTCCGATAGTTCAAGAGGCATCGACAATGGGGATGTTTTCGATCTCAGTACCGAGAATGAACCGGTTCCGAACGGCGGCAGGGTAAACATGGGTGCTTACGGCGGGACGGCACTTTCTACAATGTCACAAGCTGTAATCAGCCCAATTCATCCGGCTTCGCAGACTCGACCGAATTACCTGTTTCCTTTATCCACAATTCGTGCCGGTGATTCAACTTCAACTCCAATTGGAATGGCAAATATTGGGAAGGGACCGATGTATGTTTATTTCGATTCCCTTGAATTTGTACCTCCGGACACAGGTGAAGATTTTTCCGATCGATTTTCAATAGTACCTTTCTCCAGGCTTGATATTGCTCCTGACAGCTCGAAAGTTTTTGAGATTGTATATCTACCACTGAGCACTGATGCCCTGGCATACATCACCAGGATCGATACTGATATTGTCGGGCAGGATACAACAATTGATACTACTTATGCGACCCGCTCAATGGATGTAATATTGCGGGTTAAATCAAATGGTGGAAACACTGACGTAAAACTCCGTGGAACGCCGATCAGACCGGTAATGCAACTTGATATCACAAGTCTGGATTTTGGCACAGTAAGGTTAGGAGATTCGTTAATTTTAGAGTTTCCGATCAAAAACCTTGGCGACACAGAACTGACACTTGGCGGCTTGCCAAGCGCCTATACCAATCATTTTACAGTTGATGATGAACAACGTGCTCGAATAAATCCGGGAAGCGGCAGGATTTATGAGGTTATTTGCAAGCCTATTGCCTTCGTTGACTCATTGTTTGACAGTCTCCAGATCAGGAATAATCACTCAATGAGGTTTGTGCAGCTTGAAGGTTTCAGTGAAGGTCCAATAATGAGGACTAATATCCTCGTTGACGAGGAATGGGAGCGACTAAGGGATTCCGATACGCTTGATTATCTTTTTGTAGATCTGGAAGAATCACGTACCATAGATATTGTATTTCATAACACCGGTAATTATCCGTTGCGGGTAAATTCAATCGAAACTACAAGCAATGATTTCTCTGCAGTTTTACCTGGATCAGCCAATTTCCCATTTAGTGTCGCTGCTGGAGACAGTGGAGTGATAGGAATCAAATTTGATCCGAGTTTAGTCCAGCTTTATGATGATTCAGTAAGCATATACACCTCCGCTACGAGACCTGATACTGATCCCTCTCTAACAATAAGTGTACAAGGAAGAGGAACGACCGGGGGCACCTATTTTGCCGGTGAAATTCCAAATCCGACATTCGATATTCCTGAAGTGTGGGGCGAGGACGGGGAGACGGTTTATATCTGTGCAGGTCCGACAAAAATCGCTTCTGACGCAAAGTTGACAATTCTCGATGGTGTAACTGTACAGTTTGAGAATGATGATATTATACATGTTGAGGGTACCCTGGTTGTTTTGGGTAAGGAAGAGTCACCGGTAATATTCAATACACAACCATCGGGGAATTCTCCTCATCATGGTGGTGTTCGTTATGTTGCCGCAGATTCACGTTCAAGGATGGAATGGGCTATTATAGAGAATGGTCGTACACAGGTTCCATATCCTGATGAACCGGACAGTGCTGAAACTTATCCTGACTTCCGTTTCCATGGCGGTGGTATTGCAGTATATAATTGCAGCCCGAGTTTTTACCACGTCACAGTTAGGAATTGTAGCAGCGATCAGGATGGTGGCGGAATATGGATTTTCCAGGGCGCTCCAACCATAGTCAGATGTACTGTCGAGAATAATACTGCTGCGACGGTAGGCGGAGGTTTGATGTTCTGGGGGAGCCAGCCTGTTTTTCATAATAATGAAGTAATTAATAATCACGCTGAATTAGACGGCGGCGGAATCTTTGTCAAATCTTTTTCCGATCCGGAAATTTCTAATACTCTGATTATGGGCAACTCAGCGGGAAATACTGGCGGTGGTCTTTTTGTAATGGATCACAGTTCACCGACGCTTATAAATAGCATTTTCTATGAGAATGACGCGGACTCTGCCGCGAAAGCAATTAGAGCCCAGAGCAGATCGAACCCGATTATGAGAAACAGTATAATTCTCGGACACGGCGACGATGCGATCAGTCATGGAGAAGGCGGGAATTTAATTCTGCGATATAGTGTAGTGGAAGGAATGACCGATTCAGAGAATCATATCATTGATGCTGATCCTGAAGATATTTTCGTTGACCCGGTCAATGGAGATTTTCACCCGGTGACTGGATCGGCTTTAGTGGATGCCGGGGACCCTGCAAGCAGGTATGAAGATTTTTCATTTCCACCATCTAAAGGAACCTCCCGTGCTGACATCGGCTTGTATGGTGGCAGATATGCAGGAGTCTGGGATGGTTCAGCGCCGGTAAGATTAACTTTTTTCAATAACAGCGCCAGACCAAGAACAATAAAAATATTAGTAAACGTTATTGGAAATATTAACGGTGATCCGACGCTTGAGATTGAAACCTATGATGAAACTATTGATGTACCTTTGGTGCAGGTGAGTGCATCAGCAGGAGTTTTTTCAGCCAGCTACTCTGTAGAACAATCGACTTACCTGGTTGCAACTGCCAGTGCAAATGATGGAAACTACCGGTTCAGGAGAAGTCTGAATATTGCAGTTTATAAGCCCTCTACAGGAGCTACTTTAGCTGACCGGGAAGGCGCGCAGCTTATTCTGCCGCCGCACGCTCTTGAAGCGGAGGTATTAATATTGGGCGAACAGGATATTGGCGCATCATTACCGGATGGAGTTCCGCTTGCGGCACCCGCGGGAGCGAGATGGTCGATATCGAGCACAATGGATTACTGGTCAGTACCGGCTGAGTTGATTCTTCCCTATGATTCGGATATGATTGATGCCGGTCAGGAACAGGGATTAGCCATCTGGAAACGTACCGGCAATGAATGGGAACGTCTTGAAAGTTATATCGACCCTGTACAACATACAGTTCATACTTCGGTATTTGGCACAGGTACTTACGTTGTGGTAAATGAAAGAAATAACAATATTTCATCCATTCTGCCAACAAAATCATCGCTTGGAGTGAACTATCCAAATCCATTCAATCCAAGTACGACCATTCCTTTTGACCTGGCAGATGCAGGCGCAGTAGAAATCGCAATATTTAATGTTCTTGGTCAGGAAGTTTACCATCTCACTGACGGTTGGTTTACCGCTGGAAAGCATACCGCTATCTGGCATGGAATAGATAATCTTGGCAAAGATGTTGCAAGCGGATTATATATTTGCCGTTTCCAGTTAGCACCGGTAAACAGTACAAATAAAGTCATAAATTCCCGAAAAGTTGTTTTAATCAGGTAGGGAGATAGTTGTGAGAGTTTTACATATTTTCAAGCATTTTCAAAGTTTAATCGTAGCCATTGTTGTTTTGATGCTCTTTATCTCGGGTTGTGGGGGGGGAGATGATGTGGAGACGATTACAGTTGAGGAAGATCCTGTCCTGGTAACTCTGGATGGCTGGAATGAATTTGAGGATCTGAATTACCCGGCAGCATTGGAACTTTTTGAAGATGCGATTGAGCTTGACAAATTTTATACAGATGCATACGCAGGTCTGGGTTGGTCCAAGTATATGCTGGGGGACAACGACAATGCTATTATTGCATGGAATGAAGGTCTTTCAGTATCGAGTGATTACAACGACCTCCATGCCGGATTAGCCTTTGTGGCTTATGACAAAGGGCAATTTGAAACATGTATTGAAAGATGTGAACGCGTAATATTGTCTAATCCCAGTTATTCATTCACACACCAGATGGGATCGGATGTTCAGGATCTTTATTGGACCATAGCGAAAAGTTATTACTTGATAGCTTCATTTGGTAGTGCTTATGACACTGTACTTATTATAAATCCCCATCTCGAACTTGACCTCTACCTTGATGATGGCGGATGGGATTCAGAAGCGATTTATACGCTTGCTCAGGAAATAGAGCGGCTTGAAGAAATTATTCGCGGATAAGCGGAGAAAACATGATGCGAAAAAGGATTTCGGATACATTTCTAACAGTTCTTACGATTCTGTTTTTAGTTTGTGCATTCCTTACGGGGTGCGCCGACATTGAAGGAGAACTGGATGAAAACCAACATCCAACAGTGGGTTTTGTTACTGTCCCATTAGACAGTTCTGTATTTAGTTTTGCGCCAGTTATTTATTGGACTGGAAATGATCCTGACGGATTTGTTGAGTATTACTCATATGCTGATGTCACGGATTCTGGAGCGATTCTCGACCCCATTGCTTATTATAGTCAAATTCCGGAAGACGCATGGGTTGATACCATAGCTACTGAGGCGCGTATTTTCCTTTTGACCGATGCAGGTGAAAGAACAGAACATGTCTTTTATGTCAGGTGTTATGACAATGAAGGCGCTGCAAGTGAGAGCATAAAGTTCAGAACCTTCTTTCGAACGAACCAGGCTCCTGATACTCCACTGATTGGCGTGACCGGAGCCGATGAGAGTGAACTTGATGTGAATGTTTATGTATTGGATACTCTCTTCTGTGGAACGGATATCACCAGCTCGTGGGGTGGTTTACAATTCACATGGCGAGCATCTGATCCGGATGATAAGGCATTATACAAAATACCTCTTCAATACCAGCCCATATTAGTTAAAGCGCCAAATGACACAATTTTTGTCAGGGAATGGCAGGACGATCAGGATATTGTCCTTGTCGATCTCGAAACCGGATTCTATTCGCTGTATGTATGGGTGAGAGATGATGCGCTGACCCTCTCGGCAGCTCCGGCAAGAATAGAGTTTAATGTTATTCGACCCACATTTGAGCACAATATTCTGCTGGTGATTGAGGCGCCGATAAGAGGTCCACTTGCTTACCCTGCATTCGACTCATTAACTAATGATTTAGGAACAGGATTTTATGATAGACTGATACCGGATGTAGCAGCATCTGTCCATAATGCAAACCTCGTATTAGATGGGGAAAACGTAAAAGTAATAATGACAGATGCTTCTGATACTACAGAGGTTATTCCTAAAGCACTGATTCATCAGTATAAGCTCGTCATCTTCGCGGTTGACCAGGCAGTTAAATTGAGCAGCTCGTATGGAACCTGGTACACAACATATCGAAATAAGGTTCTCGTTGAATACCTCCGCGTCGGTGGGCGATTATGGTTCCAGGGTAGAACGTTGGGTGAAACTGTTATCGGCGCTCAAGATCATCCTGAGTATGGTGATTTAACCGGGATTCTTCTCGAGGAATTTCTTACTGCAGAGAATATTGCGTTTTATCCTTCAAACTGGTCATTTCCAACGCAGATAAAGGCTCATGCAGATTTTGTAGGCACTATTCCGGCATTGGAGGATTATCCGGCATTGCAGTTTGATACTACTCGAGAATCGGAAAACTGGTACGAGTATGCTGATACTCTTTTAGACAGAGGAATGACCGGCGCGAACTTGATTGAACGTGGATCTACCGCAATAACTACTCAATATTTCAATTCTCATACCTCTACATATACTGCCGAGGTCGATAGCGAAGACTGCGTTATTCTTGATGAAGTTGTTCTTGGAGGTATTCCTGTAAATAATCCAGCCACGCAGACTGAATGTTACATCCAGACTCTGAATCCGAATGTGATTCCGGAAGAAGTGACAAGGGTTGTGAATATTACACGGATGAGGGATCCAAATTCCAACTGGAGGGGTGAAGTAAAAACAGTCAACAACGACGTCATACAGGTTGGCTATGAGCAGGGAGAACCCTGGTTTGATTCTGACACACTGGAAGTGGATTATAAATATGATCCGATATCTTTTATGCATTTAAAACCAGTGGAAGTGATTCACGAAGAAATGGAATTCACAAGTTTTGTTCTATCAGAATTACGATACAGAACTGCATTAACCACTTTCTCATACTATTATATGAATTACGATGGAGCTCTTGAAGCATGGACGATAATGATTGACTGGCTCCTCAATCCGGAAATTAATCGATAATATTATCAGCATGCTGAAAGATATTTTTCAAAAACATACAAACACCCGTTCCAGACGGGTGTTTTTTTTGCTTTTTTTTGCAGCCACACTTTTACTTGGCAATTTCATCCTGCAGAATAGAGGTGGAATTTGGGGAGTGGATGCAGGGATAAAAACACTGGCGATGTCTTCAATCTCTAACAATGGACTACATAATTACTCACTACCGAAAACCGGGGGATCGATAGATACTGAATCTCGATGGCTGCCATACGGAGCGCCATTCGCTTTGGATAAAGCAGATAGATGGCTTGCAGTGTACAGTCCTCTATATCTTTACGCTGGCTCGCTGTTATGGAAAGTAAGTGGTGAAGCTGGAGTTCGGTTATTATCAGTAATTGGATCAATTCTGTCATGCCTGGTGTTGATGGGGATCTGGAAAGAAATAAACACACCGTTCGAGGAAGAATCTCGAAGAGGTTTAATAGATTATGCAGCGCCGGCGATGGCAATAATCGCAACTCCGATGTTGTTTTACACATTTGTTATATGGGAACATACTCTTTTTGTCTTCGTTGCGGTTTCAGCGTTATGGCTCAGGTTAAATGATCGGATTCCAGCAGGATCATTTTTTGCAGGAATACTCGCGGCTTCAGGGATAGCGTTGAGACCTGAAGGATTATTGTGGGCGCTTGCGATGATGATCATAGGGAAAAAAAGGAGTGTGTCATTTATTGCAGGACTCTTACCGGGAGTCTTTTTGGTAGCTCTCCTTCAATTGTACACCAATGGCACTATGATTCCATTGCAGTGGACTGAAAATGCAGCCCTCTTCCAAAATAACCTGAACGGGTTGATGCAAAGAGTAATAATCTCAGTGGGGCGGAGCGATTTTGGATATGGGGCAGCTTTAACTATTGTATTGGGTATCCTGATTGTTCTTTCCCTTCGCGGTAAACCGATTATCTCAAATATCTCAATTGTTACAACACTGATATTACTTTTTGGTTTCATAATCTATCGTTTAATTGTTCCGACTCCACCAGGACTGTTTGCTCGTTCCAGCGGATGGCTGGCAACTGCTCCTTTTGCTGCAATATGGTTCATTATGCCGGTGCATAATCACAAAGAAAGACAAATCCGCAGAGTGGTCGCAGTATTTGCTATAATTGCTATTTTCTTGAACCCGGTTCCTGATGGCATTCATCATGGTCCAAGAGTTCTATTGATTGCAATTACATTGAGTATGCTCGGCTCATTTGCTGTTTTCAAAAGAACTAATGGGACAGTACGTTTATTTCTGCTGGGTCTATTGTTCATATCTCTAATAAATCAATTCGTTTCCATACCTGTTATTCAGCAGACTCGAAATGATAATTTCAGGATGAGAGAGTTAATCCGCGAGAGAGTTGCTGATGCACCTTTGTTGATTTCAGGTTGGTATTTTGGCGGTGATTTAGGCACTGATCTCGAGAACCGGATAGTTTTACTGCCGGGTTCCGGTAGTGGCTGGCTCGCAGTATTAAATTCAATGGAAGATGAAGGGATTGAAGATTTCTGGCATTTGCGTCCACTTGACTGGGACGGACCGGAAAAACTGCGACCGGAATTAATTAAATCTGTGGGCGAGACGTATTCCGGTGATGACTGGGAGATAGTACGATACAAACTTCTGTCATCTATACCAGATAAAAATACTTCGTTACTTCTGAATCCACCAAGTGTATATGGTGATTCAGGATAAATATTGCTGAATTTGAAAAGGTTTATTCTTCCTCTTCTTTGATCTCTAAATTTTCAAGAATGAAAGCCAGCTTCATATTATAGTTTTCACTATTGGGGACAAGTTTTACGGCATCCTGCAGAAGTGAAACTGCTTCATCAATCAGACCGGTTTCAATCTTTTTCATAGCAATCTGATTTAATACATAGGCAAGGTTTTCTTTTGAATCCTGATGTGAGGGATCGATAGAAAGAGCTTTTTCATGATATTCACGCGCCCTCTCAAGATCGCCGCCAAGCCCAAACAATCCCCCCAGGTTATTATAAGCAAGATGATTGTCGGGATGGTATATAAGCTCTTTCTGGTAATGAATCATAGCGGAATCAAACTTGCTCTCCTCAAACCATATACTCCCAATATTCAAATGAGCGTTTTCATATTCAGAATCCAAATTCAGTAAACGATAATATTCATTTCTCGCTTCCGCATTCCGATTCAAACGTCTTAGAGCGTTAGCCTTATGAAACAACCAATCCGTTGCCTGGTTTTGTCCGGATTTTACTGGTGCAGGTATTATTACTATGAGAGCTATTCCGATGCTGATAATCGAAGTTGTTATTTCCTTTCGATGAAATTCTCTTCCTCTTTTCCACCAGGCGACAAAAGATTGTACAGCTCCCGCCGCCAACAAAATGATTACCGGTGTGACAGGGAAGCGATAGCGGGCATTAATAAAGAAAAAGAGCAGGCTGCAAGCATAAGTAGCCGCGAAAAGCAGTGCGGGTCGGCTATCCGGGGTATTTCGCCAGGCCAAATAACTAAACGGCAAGCCAATAACCGCCGCCAGGGGAAATGCAATCGTGACTAATATTGCAAGAATGGGATTTACTTCCCAGAGATAAGGCATCAGTACCCTGTTATTACCAATTTCACGAGCATTAAATAGCAGGAGTATTTTTTTGAAAAAAAGAGTGAAAGCGTCAGAAGGATATTCAAGCCAGAACCCTGTTGCTTTTTGACTATAGAATCTGTTGATTTCTTTCCAGTTAAGTGTCTTGCCGGATTCATTATTTGCACGATACTCGATCTGGTCTTTAGTCCAGGTTTTTCCAAAATCAGGATCAACGGCATAGGCACCAGATGCGCCTTGATGATTGCCGAGATAAAGGTTGATGCCACCCTGGGTGCTGATTGTTAACCCGCCGCCAGTTCTGGCGTTGTGAACGATCACGGGAGTGATAAGGGTAATAACGATTATCAAAGCTAATATTGGAGCTTTCCAGAAATGATGAGTGCGCAGTTTCTGTTGTGTTTGCGGGCAAAATATTGTTACACCAAGGAAGACAGGCAGCCAGACGAGAGCATTGGCTCGAAGAATTATCAGGGTTCCCAATAGAAGTGAAGACACCACGAGCGTCAGGTATGATCCACGCTGTCGATGTCGGTCAAGAGTCAAGATCATGATTATAAAACATGATGTGAAAATGCTTGCGATTAATCCTTCTCCATCGAAATATATTGAAAGACCGTATGCAGCCCAGCCAAATCCGGCAACCCATGCAGCTATAGTACCGAACCACCGTCTCGCAAGGATTGAAAGAACTGCTGCTGCGCCGCAGGAAAGTATGATTTGGAACAGTCTGATAGCCCAGAACGTGTCAGAGAAAAGGAAGCCGGTAACTGAAATTATCCACGGGTAAAGAGGCGCTCTGAAATATGGCTCACTAATATTAACTCCTGAGACAATACTCTGCGCCCATTTTTGGTATATTTCCGCATCCATTCCCGGGCTTAAAAAAGCAGGGTGAGAGGAAACTGTAATCATATAGAAGAGTCGCAGGAGAAGTGCAGTTACTGAGACAATTACAGGGGTTTTCCATATTTTCAAATTTTTGACGTGTGGATATTTTTGGGATTCTTGTTGATTGTTCCGGAAATGAAATATCTTAGATTTTGGAGAGTTTCGAAGCATAACTGAAATTAGGGATTTGATTATGAAATGGCAACGATTCAGCTTTTTTTCAGCAATTCTGTTATCGCTGATATTGGGATGCGGGCATGGAGGGGGAGGTGGGCTGTCGGAACCGGATAGTACCAACACTCCACCTGATACTTCAGGTCGAACAATACAAATCGAAAAAATTGAAATCGAAGAGGGTCCATTCATCCGTAGGTATGATGACATCCAAAATTTCCCGGATGAAGCTCCCTCAGCCTTAATTCAAATTGACAAGTTCTTTATATCAAAAACTGAAGTAACAAACAGCCAATATGCAGAATTTCTTAATGATGGCAATGAAATTCACTATGATGGTAGAATGAAAATTGGAATCGAATCCAGCAGATATATTGCTATACGGAACATGGAAAACCATCCGGTTGTCTGGGTTGACTACGAAAATGCTGCTGCTTTCGCTGTATGGGCAGGAGGAAGATTACCAACAGAGGCGGAATGGGAAAAAGCAGCCAGGGGTATATATGGAATAATTTATCCCTGGGGAAATGATGCAGACGGCTCGAAGGCAGATCTCGGGCGTTACCCGGATGAAAACACATTAAATGTTGGCACATATCCACGAGGCGACTCTCCGTACGGTGTGCAGGATATGGCAGGCTCGGTATGGGAATGGTGCCATGATTGGTACTACCATTACTATTACAGCACTCCACCGGTTGTGACTGACAATCCAACTGGTCCTGAACTTCCTATAGACTATTTAATCAGGTCTATTCGTGGTGGAAGCTTTCTTGAAACCCTGCTCGAATGTCGATGTTCAAATCGAAACTACTTAGAACCCGAATTCAAAGCGTATGATCTTGGATTCCGAGTTGCGTGGGATGAATAAAATCTTAGAACCAACTTCCAAATTGAAAATTCATGTTTTCTTGAAATTTATTTTAGAGTTATTATTACTTTTACTACTCTATTCAACATCTGTAGGAAAACCTTCAGTTGATAGACCCGATTTTGATAAAGCAGGACGTGAAGCAGCAAGAATCCTCTCAGATATCATTCGGCTTGACTCAACCAATCCGCCTGGAAATGAATCTCTTGTTGCCGACTACCTTTCCGAAGTACTTGATCGTGAAGGAATACAGAACATCAGCCTTGCGAAAGTAGAGGGGCGCGATAATCTAATTGCACGATATCATGGTACTGGGAAAGCTGATCCAATCCTCCTGTACAGCCATAGCGATGTTGTACCGGCTGATCCGGGTTGGGGTGTATGGACAGTACCTCCTTTTTCCGGCGAAGTAAGAAATGGCACGTTGTATGGTAGAGGGGCGATTGATGCAAAAGGTCTGGCTGTCAGTCACATAAGCGCATTAATACTTCTAAAACGAAACAACGTCATACTTGACAGAGATGTTATCGTACTCGTAGCAGCAGCAGAAGAAACTGGTGGTGGACCGGGAATGAAATGGCTTCTTGAGAATCACCGGGAGTTAATAGATGCAGAGGTTGCACTGGGCGAAGGCGGCAGGGTTTGGGAAAGAGCCGATAGCGTCTGGAGCGTATGGTTGCAGGCTGGTGAAAAATCAGCGCACAATTTAAAAATCACAGCCATAGGTGAAACTGGACACTCTGCAGTTCGAAGCAGTAGAAACGCCATCGAGCGGTTAAACAAAGCGTTATTGAATATTCAGCAGTACCAATTTGAAACCAGAATGAATCCTGTCTCTGAACGGTTTTTGGATATTATTCAACCCTTTCAGAAAAAACTGAAATCGGGTAATCCAAGATATGAAGCGATAATCAGGAGTATCGCCTCTGTTACTTTAATTAAAGGTGGTATTAAAACAAATGTCATCCCGGATTTTGCTGAGGCGAATCTAAATCTGCGTCTGCTCCCCGGTGAAGATCTCGATGTTGTGACAAGAGAATTAAATGAAGTTACTGGCTTGGACGGAATCACAGTACGCCACAGGACAGGCTCAATAAATAACGCCAGCATAGTTTCTTTTGAAACACCCTTTTACGAAAGTATTTCAGAAACTGCCCAAAAACTGTGGTCTGAAGCGGTTATTGCACCATATCTTTCTCCCGGTACTTCGGATGCATCAAAACTCCGTAAAGCTGGAATATTAACATATGGTTTAATGCCATTTCCGTTGACCGCGAAAGAGAGTTCCACTATACATGGAGTTGATGAAAGAATTCGGCTTGAATCACTCAAAGATGGAATAGAATTTACATATGAAATCGTTTTAAACTGGGCAGCTGAAAAAGAATAAGTTAGTGAGTTGTTTTTCAATTGCTGATTTTCATGTGTTTGAGAACCTTGATATTATAGAACATCATTATTAACAGTTGATACCAATGCTTGGCTTGCTTCATGATTTTTCAGGATGAATCTTAATGTTTCCTTCAAGAATATTATATATTCTTATTACAATATTATTTTTGAATATAAGCATATCTTCCAATGCAAGGGATCTTGTAGATAAAGAATTGCAGAACAAAGTCCCCTCTCCTGATGTCAGCAACATAGAATTGTTGGATGAATTACCTTCATCGGCAATAAATATATCCTCTCAAACCCCAGTACCAGCTCATACGTCCAGTGGTTTTATGCCAGTATTTGAATATGAAAGACCTTGCGTTGGTCTGGCATTATCAGGTGGTGGAGCACGCGGATTGGCGGCGATTGGGATGCTGCAAGTTTTCGAAGAGGAAAATATCCCGGTTGATCTTGTCATTGGCAGTTCTATGGGAGCAGTAATTGCTGGATTATATGGAGTAGGATATAGTCCGGAGGAACTGGAGAATATTACAGAGAATGTGGACTGGGGAGATCTTTTCTCCGATTCTCCACGGCGTAGAAATCTTTTTCTGGCACAAAAGGAGAATGCGAACCAGGAATTGCTCACGATACGCTTCAAAGGTTTAAGTCCTTATATACCTGACGCTTTCGTGACAGGAGAAACTTTATTTTTGAGGGTTTTGGAATTAATCCTGAGATCGCCTTCCGGCGCGGTTTTCGGCTCGTTTGATGATATCACAGTTCCGGTAGGATTAGTTGCAACAGATCTTTTAACAGCTCAAAAAGTAGTGATGCGTGATGGCGATCTTCCTCTTTCTATCCGTGCAACAATGGCAATACCTATAGTTTTTCGACCTTTGAGGTATGATGGGAAATTGCTGGTAGATGGCGGTGCTATTGAAAACATCCCGGTTAGAGCAGCACAGGATGCCGGGGCAGATATAGTTGTCGCATTTGATTGTTCCAGTCCGAGAGTTCCGGACTTAGATCCCGACAGCCCCTGGGAAATCGCAAACCAGGTTACAACATTGATGACGATGTCCAATGATTCGATTTCCAGGGCTATGGCTGACCTTGTTGTCTCGCCAAATTTGGATGAAATAGCACAAACTGATTTTGACAATACAAAGGCAATTATCCAGGCAGGAAGAGATGCGGCTGAAATAGCATTGCCGAAAATACGAACGATTATTGGCGAGATATCTCCTGTTCCTGATCGTACTCATTGGATAAATAACATCGTGATAGGAGCGCTTCCTGTTACGCGCCGTGAAGAGATTTCAATAATTACAGGATTAAAGCAAGGGAAATGGAGCAATCGTGAAATAAATAGGGGTCTGGGCAAACTTCTTCGTCACTTGCATGAAATTGGCTATGGAGCAGCGAAAATAAATACGGTTACCATCGAGGACAGCACTCTTCTTATTGCGATAGATCCAGGTGTGGTCAGGGAAATAAGGATTGAAGGTGTTCCAGTGTTGCGACAGGGGATGGTGATGCGTGAGGTGCGTGTCAAAATGGGGCAGCCGTTCAACAATAAGGAACTTCTGAAAACAATTACACAGCTTCATGCAACCGGCAGGTACACTGTAGTGTATTCATATCTCAAACAACATCCAGATGATGGAGTGATTTTAACACTTCTGCTGGAGGAAGCTCCTTTCCCGATGTTAGGTGTGGGAATGGGATTCGATTCTGAAAGGCAGGCACG
Organism: Candidatus Electryonea clarkiae; assembly: GCA_030765455.1. Taxonomy (GTDB): domain Bacteria; phylum Electryoneota; class Electryoneia; order Electryoneales; family Electryoneaceae; genus Electryonea; species Electryonea clarkiae. Next base: position 57,958 of record JAVCCM010000024.1, read on the forward strand.
GTATTTCGCTGAGTTAACTATAAAAAGTGGACTGTTACGTGAAGGCGAGGAGCTTACTCTTCGAGGCAAATACGGTATCAGGGATAAGGAATACGACATAAAATTGAGAGCTGACCGCCTTGCCAGTACATACCTTGGCTGGAGGATTAAGGGAGCCTATCAGGAAAGGGAGCAGGATATATTCCAGTCTGAGTCTGATGGAAATATTCAAAGAGTTGCTGATGTATATAATGTAAATGCAGAATTAATAACACTATTCAATATCTATACCTGGGGTGAACTCAGTGCGGGAATAAAATCGGAATGGGTTAAGCATCACATCTCAGAAGTCTGGAACTCGATGAATCTTAATGCGACAGTGCTTGAGGCAATGCTGGATACTGAAGACAAAAAACCGTTTCCCAATTCAGGAACCCGGATTGGAATTCGTTATGAAAGTTATATTGATTACCTGTTAAGCGATAGAGCATTCAATACCGTAGAATTTGAAGCTGAATTAGTCCAAACGGTGTTACCGAGAAATGTTGCAAGAATTGCCTGGAAGAGTGGAGTTGCCGATCTGACTACACCGGCGAGCCACCGTTTCAGGTTAGGTGGTATCAATAATTTCCCCTCTTTTCCACCTGATCGTTTTATGGCGTTGAGAAGAATGACCGGTACTTTTGAGTGGAGATATGATTTGATCAGCCGGTATGTAGCAGAAGCATATCTTATCGGGCGCTATGATCTTGCCGCTTTCAGTGATGCTGAGAGCTGGCGACCTAAAACAGAAGATTTGATTCATTCATATTCCGCTGGGTTCGCACTTGATACTTTCCTCGGTCCTATGGAAATCTGGTACGCTTATAAACCAAAATCTCAAAGCATTCCTGAAACAAACCGCTTCATTGCAAACCTCGGATATCGCTTCTAATTCTAAGCTACTCTTAATGAGAAATGTAGCCCGGACGGCTTGCGTCCGGGAATTATTTCTACAACGCTAAATTATATGCAGGCTTGATATTCACAACTTCCCTGACGTAACGTACCTGAGGTCGAACAGCCCGTCCGAACTGTATCGATTGGAATTGCTATAAAATGAACTTGTATATTAACATCTCTTATATTACTTTTTAACTATACAAAAATAGACTTTTAAAAAGGAGAAAGCGATGTTGAAGCGCTTTTTGATCATAGCAGCATTACTGTTTTTATTAGCCAGCTCCCTGTTTGGATTTACAAGAGCGGTATTATTTGAAGAATTTACGGCACAATGGTGACAATATTGTGCACCTGCGGCGCAGGTGTTCCATAATTTTTATTCAACGCGTGGAGACAGAGCCATTGCAATCATTTACCACCGGTCAACAGATCCCTGGTACGATATCAACCCCACAGAGCATAATGATCGCGCAACCTATTACGGTGTCTCCGGAATTCCACATTGCAGAGCGGATGGTGTACTCGGTTTTCATCCCGGCACAACTGCAAATATCCAGAATGCTTTTAACGAGCGGCGAGTTATTGACAGTCCGGTTGAGATGAGTATCGAGGGATTTGCACACAATTATGGCATTTTTGTCACGACTACTGTTAGTAGCGGAAATACGGCTGTTTCAGGAAACTACAAACTGCGTCTTGCATTGGTAACAAATTCTTATAACGGATATACCGGGAGTGCAGGTCAGAGCCAATGGTGGCATGATATGGTTGACCTTGCCCCTACATCCTACGGGCTTGCATTTTCAATTGGTACAAATGAAACCACTGAAATAGAGTCTTATTTTGACTGGCCCCTGAATCTCGATGGTTCTCCCATATCAGAAAATAATGTATCTATTATCGCATTCATTCAGAATGATGCAAACCGGGAAGTTATTCAAGCATGCAAAGCAGGTCAGCTCTCGGATCCGTGGTCCGTGATTGCATATACAGCTCATCGCTGGGATGATGTTGATCAGGCACACCCGAATGGACGAGCGGATGCTGGCGAGACGGTAAACATGTTAATTGACCTGCAAGCTGTGGCGCCATATTCCGATTGCAGAAATGTTCAGGCTACATTGAGCTGTGATGATCATAGGTTGACAATTTCAGATGACACCGGAAACTGGGGAACAATCGAATCAGGTAGTCATGGTGAGAATACGAATGATGTTTTTACAATATCTGTTCCCGAGAACTTCAGTCCACGAAAAGTAACATTTTACCTTGATGTTACTGCGACTGATTTTGAACGTTCTTATGAATTTATAACTATGGTTGGTGTTCCCGATATCCTTTTCGTAAATGATTATGGCATTGGCGAAAATAATGTTACAATGTGGCTGAATATCTGCAATAGCGCAGGTTTTATACCGGACGTATCAAATTCATTGGATATTGATAACGCATTACTTGGAAATTACTCTACAGTAATATGGGCAACAGGGACATCCAATACTGCCGAAGAAGTAATAACCGATGATGAAGCTGACGCTATAACATCATACCTTGATGCTGGCGGAAACATGATACTTTCGAGCCAATACGCCGGTGATTTTGTTGGTAATGAAGATTGGTTCAACACCTACTTTGGCGCAGATCATCTTAACGATAATGTTCCTGCTCCAGCCAAAAATGGCGCACAAGGCATTGAGGGAGGTATTCTGCCCGATGCACTGATTGCATTTGACGGGTATGGTGGTGCAGGAAATTATGAATCGCCAAGTTCAATGACTGCTGTAAATGGTGGGATAGGGTTATATACTTATCTTAATGTTGATGATCTGGCAGGTGTAGTACATGAAACGGATACATATAAGACTGTATATCTCGGATTCCCGCTTGAAGCTGTAACAGTTCAGCAGGGGGGGAATTATCAACCGGCACACTTGGTACTTGTTGATCAAATGATGTGGATTGACCCGGACTACAGTTCCAAAGATGATAATGGGAGCGAGCTGCTGCCATCATCCTTTGGGATCAATGTTTATCCAAACCCATTTAATTCTACGGTGAATATTAAGTACTCACTCCCGGCAAAGGGACGTTATACTCTCGAGGTGCTTAATTTGCTGGGTCAGAGGGTTTCACTGTTGGAAGAGGGAGTTTCCACATCGGGAATTTATAATTCCATCTGGTCGGCTGACCAGAATCCAACAGGCTTATATTTTATCAGGCTGCAGACGCATGAAGGCAATCAGATAGCCAAAGCACTCCTTATAAAATAAAAAATTGAAAATACAATTCTGATATTATTCCCGGTCTGACAGCAGACCGGGTTTTATGTGTGCCCAGCATGGAGTGGACGCCTGATTTTGTTAATACACCCCGATCTGGGGGAAGTAAAACCGATTGGCAAGGGCGTTGCTGGCAACGGCAGGGTCTGAAGGCAGCCATAGGCAGCA